>CAIVMQ010000030.1 GCA_903907075.1 uncultured Bacteroidia bacterium | reverse complement strand
TTCGCCCATTCATGGATCTGATGGCCAAAACGCTCGGCCGTACTGAACTGACCGGAGTCCAGACCTTTTGGAACAAAAACAGTTTTGCTACCGGCAAACCTGATGAGGGAAACTGGCTCACCTCGGGAAATCCGCTGGTTAGTCACGACCTTTACAACATCGGTCTTCCAACTAACTATTCGAATAATAACGCACAAGTCACGATATTGGGAAAAGACAATATCCTGGTTTTATCAAAGGAAGAGATCACAAGGCTTCTTTCGGGTGGTATCTATATGGATGCAGAGGCCTTGCAACAACTTAATAAGATGGGTTTTGGGGAGTTCACGGGATTTGATGTTGTTGGTTCTGATAACGTTGACAGGATTGAACAGTTCACTAATCATCCGCTGAACGGTGAGTTTGCCGGTTCTCAGCGCGACAATAGGCAGTCATTCTGGAAATCATCTGCGTTCACCCTGCGTCCAACTAATGTGAATGCAAAACCGCTGAGTTCACTCATAGACTACTCCGGAAAGAGTGTCGCAGAATGTACTTCCGGGATTTTTGAGAATAAGCTGGGTGGCCGGATCTGTGTGGCGGGTTATTACCCCTGGAGCTTTATGGAGAACCGCTCCAAAGGATCACAGATGAAATCGATCTTCCGATGGCTCTCCAATGAGACGCTACCCGGTTATATCGCCTCATTCCACAAAATCAATCTGTGGATCCGTAAGCCCCATGACGGGAAAATAGCCCTTGCATTTACAAACTCCTCCTTCGATCCGGCTAAAAATGTGACCCTTATGTTGCGCACTGAAAATAAGAGTATAAAAGTCTACGATATGGCTTGCAAAGAGACTGTTATTCAATCATCCGGAACCGATGGGTCCTATCAGAAATTTGTGATTCCTGAGGTAGACCCATGGCAAATAAGACTAGTGGTAGTCGAATAATCAGTGATTGTTATAGAGACAAAGTATTGCCTTGTCTCTACTGATAAATCATCTTGCGCGTCATACCGCCATCGACAGTAATATTCGTACCATTTATGAAGTTATTTCCTTCGCTGGTGAGGTAAAGGCACGCATTAACGATATCCTCCGGTTTTCCCACGCGGCCCGAGAGGTGCTGATTATGATCGGTCTCATTAAGGTGATTGTAATCGCCAGTCTCGATCCATCCCGGGCTGATACAGTTAACCTGAATGTTATCGGGCGAGAACGAGTTGGCCAGCGCATGGGTTAACGAGACTATGCCCCCCTTTGAGGCCGCATAAGCTTCCGAATCGGGTTCAGACATATAGGCTCGTGTAGAGGCTATATTCACGATTGATCCGCCACCATTAGCTCGCATAACTTTTGCAGCCTCGCGCGAACATAGAAAGACGCTACGCAAATTGGTATTAATAATCTCGTCCCACTCCTCAACAGTAATATCGTAGGGAGATCGCCATTTTGAGATCCCCGCATTATTAATTAAAATATCTACAGAACCATAAAGCTCGACACATCTGGTAATTAAATTCTCAATCTCGTCGGGCTTGCTCACGTCGGTATGGATAAACGTTGAAATACCTCCGGCTGAAACGATTGCTTTTTGGGTTTCTAATCCCAGTGATGTCACCTTCTCGGCCACTACCACTTTGGCACCTTTGGAGGCATAGGTCTGGGCAATACTTCCTCCCAATCCTCTTCCGGCACCTGTCACAACAACCACCTTCCCTTTATAACTCATGATCTTTAAATTTAATAGAATTATAACGACCGAATAAGAATCTATCTGATATCTATACTTTAATGGTTACATCTTACTTCCATTAACAAATATACAAAATTAAGCTCCTCTAAAATTCACCTAAGAACTGCATTAACTCGTGGTTTAGGATTGGATTGCCACAACTCAGTCCATGATCTGCAGAATCTATTTCCCTAAGGAGACAGTTGCCACCACCATTTTGAATATATCGCCGGAAGGCGCGGGAGGCTGAAATAGGAACAACAGCATCGCCACTCCCATGCCAGATTGCTACTGGAACGGGGTAATGCAATAAAGTATCCTTACCCTGAATAGTGCTATTAGCATAAAGAGGATTCCATCCCTTTACCTTAACTGGCTCCCAAGTTTTCCCTGTCTTATCCTTGAAATTAAATACGGTGGAGATTACTTTAGGTGTCGAAGAAAACCACGGATGATCCCAAGCTTGTCCTTTTAAATCGAGTACCGCACTGAATAACCCTTGAGCTGAGACAATCGTTGGGTGCTGCAAACAAAAATTTGATGACGAAAGCCCTCCCATTGACAAGCCAAGTACGAAAATTTTTGGTTCAATATTATAGTTCTTTCGAATGGTTTTATAAGCTTGAAAGGCGGAATAAACCACTAGCGGACCACCCATATTCTCCATTGACTCACCTCCATTGACATCAAAAATGGCATAACCATGACTCAATAAAGAATCAACTATTGCAAAATTATTGATAAACCAATTTTTCGCTGTCACACCGCCTCCAGCACCATGAGCACAATAGATCAGTCGAGTTGGCTTACCTCCCTTCGTATAAGATTTAGGCAGTTTAAAAATAGCCTGATCACGAAAAATCGCAGTCGGCTTACCTGAATTATTTGCCACTGTATAATTATGCATCAGACGTTTGGGGATCGGGATTTCAAAATGGATATCTGTAGAATTATCCGCCTTGCGAATTTGAGCAAACGTGTTAAGGCCCAAACAAACAATCATCCCAACAACGACAAATAGCTTTTTCATAGTCTTAGTATTCCAGTTTTACGGTTGCTGTTCCTTGAAAACCTTGGATCAAAACAGATTCTGTTGTTGAATCATAGGTTCCTCCGGTAACTTTTACGGCTTTTTTACCCGCTGGATGAGGAATACGGATTCGCACATCTTGGGGTTTCGAGGTTGAATTACACGTAATATTAGCCTCAATTAATCCACTATTCACATGGGAAGTTATGTCCAAAGAGAGAGGCCCAAAATAACTTTGCACCTTATTCAAGGTGATCTTCTTCCCATCTTCCAACCATTGGCGCGGAACTCCTGGCAGTAGGTTCAATGTTTGTCCCTCTTCAAGGTAAAGCATCCACCGTGTCTCCATTAAAAACCAACCCTCTTCATGTGTTTTATGAGAACTCACCTGATAGAGATGTTCCCAAAAAGTGTAGGTATCACGATCAGCTAAAGCCGCAAAAGTGTTGTAGTAGGTTTTTAGAAATGGCTTTATCATTCCAAGCTTAAGCTGAATCCAATTGTGACGACTATAATAAGGCTGACTAAATGCTGCATTACGCTGATAAAAAAGCTCGCTGTGGTAATTAAGCATCATTTTCGAGATTGGATCTTCAGGCGTCAAAACCTCGCAAAAAACGAGATACAACGGACCTAGAAGCACATCGGGAGCAGTTACAGTACCATGAGAAACATAGTTCTCTGGGATGATATGCAAGGCTCTGGGACCAATTGCTTCGGTCCAGGGGGGAACTGTGGGTGACCAACTTCCATCTCCAAGCGGAACAACCGGGGAATTTGAAATACTATTTTCCAATGAAATTCGAATGTCATTTTTCCAGGCGAGAGCTTCTTGTTCCAGACGATTTGATTGCGTAGCGTCAACCTCCTTAAGCATCTCCGCAACTCGGTTAAGACCAAGGTAGGCGTAGGCATTTAACATATACTGATGAAATGGATCTTCTGGATCGGCAACCTTGCCCGCTATCATCCCATAGCCTTTACCTCTGAGTTCCTCCTTCTTATTATTAGCTCGCCATTGAAGCAAGAATTCAGTCGCTTTTAACAGCTGAGGCTCGACTTTCTGGACCCACTGTTTGTCCTTGGTGTATCTAAAATATTCGCCCATACTCCAAAGCGCTGCACCTGTCTCGACCATATAACCACCAAAGTTCTGGATCATCCCATCATCGTGCTGCTTATCCAAGAAAAAGGTCAACGAACGTTTAGCGACGTCAGTAAGTCCCATTGAATTATAAAATTGAATTATGGGCGCACTTTCAGTTCCAATAGGGGTATAAACGCCTATGGCAGGAGCCAACGTTCCCACAGGATCCTTGCCGTAGGTAATTAAATTAAGGTGCAATAATCCCGCTTGTATCATCTCATTAATGCGGGTCTCGGGGACACTGATCTGTGCTGCATTGGCCAACTTCTCTTTCCAAAATGTTTTACATTCAGCAAGTCGAGAATCAAACGATTGACTTGAAAGTTGGACTGCCCGATCCTTTGTGATTGGACTATGGGGAACGTAAAATTCAAAGATGGCCTTTTCGCCTGGTTTAATTAAAACACTGATCTCCTCATCATGTAATGGAACTCCATTGAGTTTCGAAATTCCGAATACCCGATCAGAAGCATACGTTGAAAACCCAGTCGAATTATCAAACGAATAGGCATTTTTGATCCACCATCCTGCTCCAGGTCTTACCGTCTTAAACCAGGCGTAACGCGGTACTGACGAGCGGTTAATGGCTTCACAACGATAATAAAGTACCGTTGTCTCACTCTTATTTATTTCTTCTTCAACTCTGGGTTTTACCACCTCTTGCTGTTGCTTAGTGAGCATGTGTCCGCCGCTATACTGATCAGCCACTAAGTAATCGGTGCCAATAGCAGCTTGATTATTCAACGGTGATTTTTCCAGCGAGACAAACATCGTTGAATGGTAATCAATATCTTCATCCAATAGGGTTGAATGTAATATAGGCAGTACCCCTTCATCTAATCGACGCGTTACATTCACGGAAACACCTTGTCCTCGACCCACTAAATAAGCATACTCAGTTGGTTTATTATCTAGCTCTGGCAATTTTATGGCGGTAGATGAATTTCGTGGCTTAATGAGATTCATCTCGCTGGCTGGATGTGTGCGATTGTCGTTGAGTTCGAAGATCCGGATATCACGACTGATG
>CAIVMQ010000029.1 GCA_903907075.1 uncultured Bacteroidia bacterium | reverse complement strand
TTGCTGAATTTGGCCAGCGAAGCCTTAAAGGCAAGCTGAACATCACCTACAGAACCGTTACGGTGTTTCGCGATAATAATCTCAGCCACCCCAAGTAGTGAGTTTCCATCGGCATCTTGTGTGATCCCATAATATTCAGGACGGTGGATAAACATGACCATATCGGCATCCTGCTCAATGGCACCCGATTCACGTAAGTCGGAGAGCTGCGGCCTCTTCCCATCGCGCGATTCTACAGAACGGTTCAGCTGAGATAGCGCAATGATGGGAACATCAATCTCTTTGGCGATAGCCTTGAGATTTCGTGAAATCGCACTCACCTCTTGCTCCCTATTCCCTTTTACATCGTTCCCCGCAGTCATTAGCTGAAGGTAATCGACAATAACAATTCCGATGTTATGCTGCATCTTTAACCTGCGACATTTAGCTCTGAACTCAAAAATTGATAGGGCAGGAGTGTCATCAATGAATAGTGGGGCATTCTCAAGATTTTTAATCCGACGGTTAAAAAGTTCCCACTCCCAATCTTCGAGTTTTCCACTCTTTATTTTATCTGATCCAAGCTCTGTCTCTGCTGAGATTAGTCGAAGAACCAATTGCATGGAGGACATCTCGAGTGAAAATACAGCTACCGGAACTTGTTTTAATACGGCCATATTGCGTGCCATCGACAATACAAAGGCAGTCTTACCCATCGCGGGACGTGCCGCAACAATCATTAGGTCGGTATTTTGCCACCCCGAGGTAATCTTGTCAAGCTTCGCAAAGCCTGAAGCAATACCAGATAATCCATCCGGCTTTTTTGCATTCTCTTCAATACGTGTAATTGCATCGCGTAATAGCGGCTTAATGGGCTGCGACTCTTTAGATATATTTCCTTCTGTAACTTTGAATAAAGATGATTCAGCAAAATCAATCAGATCGTCAAGCTCCATCGAGTCATCGAATGATTTTACCTGAATCTCGGATGAAATACGAATTAATTCACGTTGAATATATTTCTGGGCAATGATTCGGGCATGAAAATCAATATGAGCTGCTGAGGCTACTCTGCTGGTCAATTGGGTAATATATACCGGTCCTCCTACTTCGTCAAGTTCCTGTCGGTTTTTTAATTCCTGGGTAACCATTAATAAGTCGACAGGTTTTTCATTGGATACTAAATGCTGAATAACCTGAAAGATTTTCTGATGCTCCTCTTTATAGAAGCTTTCAGCTTTGAGGATAGCCGCAACTTCAGTAAAGGCATCCTTCTCAAGCATTAAAGCTCCTAAAACAGCCTCTTCTACTTCGGGTGCCTGAGGCGGGATCTTTCCATATTGAGCATTCAGTTGCTCAACAGTCATTTTGGGTTTGTTCTTGTTGCGGAAATTATTTGATTCGGCAGCCATAGTGATAATTTTAAGCCAAAATAATAGAAATTATTTTGGGATATTTAAATGTTATACAGTTAGATAACGAGCTGTTCCGGATTTGTAATTCACGGAACTTGAAAAATGGAAAGTACACTTATTCCCGCAAAAATTCCGATTGAGTTTTGGATTTAGAACAGCAGCGGAGCTTCCAAGGCGGGTATCTTTTCCCTATTCAGCTTATTAAACTATTCCATTAAAATTTCAACACCGTTATAAACATAGTTATCACCAATTTGTGAATAACTATTTTATTCAGCTTTTAAGCGACCTAAACATCTGCTTTTATTCAGTTTTTAATCCTTCATTAATTATATCTGTGAGCAATTCGGAAAGATCTAAGCCCATCGCCTGGATTTGCTGTGGGATAAAGCTGGTTGCGGTCATTCCGGGTACCGTATTGACTTCAAGGAAGTTGAAGGTGTCTTCGCTTAGGATAAAATCAATTCGAACGATCCCTTTGCAATTACAGAGGTCGTAGATTTGGGCTGTTTGCTGTTGTATTTTAAGTGTTAGTTCATCTGAGATTCTGGCAGGAGTAATCTCGTCGGCCATGCCAGGAGTATATTTGGCTTCATAATCGAAGAACTCATTCTTAGGGATTACTTCAGTAACGGGGAAGACTAGTTTTCGTTCGCCGATGCGCACTACTCCGCACGTAAATTCAGCACCATCAATAAATTGTTCAATAATAACCTCGGGACTCTCGTCAAGAGCTTTGTTGATGGCCTCGCTAAGTTCGCTGCTTTGCTTAACTTTTGAGATCCCAAAGCTCGATCCTCCTGCACTTGGTTTTACAAAAAGCGGTAATCCTAATTTTTCAATGATCTGAGTACCACTGTATTTTTCTCCGGCACAAAGTCTTACTGATTGAGCCATTGGAATGCCGAAGCTTCGCAGATAGTTATTGCAAAAGAACTTGTTAAAGGTCAAGGCCGAGGATTGTACGTCGCACGAAGAGTAGGGGATCTTAAGCATCTCGAAGTAACCTTGAAGCATCCCATCTTCACCAGGCGTACCGTGAATAATGATATAGGCATAGTCGAATTTATAGCGCTTCCCATTGAGCGTAAACGAGAAATCAGACTTGTCAATTTCTGCAACACACTCATCGTCATTTAATACCACCCACTCTTCACCTTTTATTCGAACCAACCAAGGATTGAAAAGATCCGTATTTATCGCTTTTAACACATTCGCTCCACTTTTTACCGATACGATATATTCCGAGGAGTCTCCACCAGCTACAACGGCAATGTTTTTGAGGTTCATAGGATAGCTCTTTAGTCTAAGTCTCTATTTGATATATAGTTTCGCCATTTATCGACTAACTGCCCAAGATTATCAGGCAACTCCGAATCAAAAAATAGCTCTTCTTTGGTCACGGGATGAACAAAGCCAAGTATTTTGGCATGCAGGGCCTGACCAGGAATTAATTTAAAGCAATTTTCAACAAATTGTTTGTATTTGGCAAATGTAGTACCTTTTAAAATACGATCTCCACCGTAGACATCATCGTTAAATAAAGGATGACCGATATGCTTCATGTGAACCCTTATCTGATGAGTTCTTCCAGTCTCAAGAATGCACTCGACAAGGTTTACATATCCGAGTCTTTCGATTACCCGGTAATGAGTGATTGCTGGCTTACCACTTTCGCCATCGGGGTACACCGTAAATACTTGTCTGTTTTTAAGGCTTCTTCCGATATTTCCTTCTATTGTCCCTTCATCTGAGGCTAAGTTTCCCCATACTAAAGCGACATATTTTCGTTTTGTAGTACGATTAAAAAACTGAAGGGCTAAATTTAGCTTGGCAAGCTCTGTTTTAGCCACAACAAGCAGCCCTGAGGTGTTCTTATCAATCCGATGGACTAATCCCGGACGAGGATCATTACCTCCATATAGCTCTAGATTCTGATATTTATATACCAATGCATTAACCAATGTGCCGCTATAATTTCCGTGTCCCGGATGGACAACAAGACCAGCCTGTTTATTGACAATCATCAGTTCATCGTCCTCATAGACAATATTTAGGGGGATATCTTCAGGGATAATCTTTAGTTCGCGCCGCGGGTAATCAAGCATTACCGTAACCTCTTCTCCGGGCTTAACACGGTGATTTGATTTGACAACTATCCCATTTACGAAGATGCTGCCTGCTTCGGCCGCAGCCTGGATACGGTTGCGTGATGTGCCTTCCATTCTGTTAACAAGGAACTTGTCGATTCTCATTAAGCCTTGTCCCTGATCTGCTAAAAACCGGTAATGCTCATACTGAATAATCTCTTCACCGTTCTCGTCTAATTCATCCGGCTCTTCATCTATCGTTTTTACGCTCATTAATTGTCAGTTGATTTTATCTCCGTTGAATCGGAATTCTTGGTTTTACTCCTTAGCCATAAATCGACCGATAATCCTGGCATTACCCTTGTTAGGGAATCATTTTGCGGTTGCTGTTTCCAGATAACTGCATTTAATGTATCTTCAGATGATTTAATTTCCGGATCATAAATAACCGATCCTACAGTCAATGATCTGCTTTTTAATACCTCTTCAGCAACAGAAAGGGTAAGTAGAGTTAAGGCTGGCACCGTTGTCTCACCGCCGGCCATCTTTTTCCCAACCACAAGGTCTATGGCTGAGCCGTTGGCCAACTTCGAGCCCGGTACAATAGGTTTATTGGCATATAGTTGTTCAAGCACTAAGTCGTCAAATTCGGAGGGGCGTAATAAGATGTCGCCAATAGCAAATCCTTTTGATTCAAGTACCTCTCGGGCTTGGCGAATTGAGATGTCTGTGAGCTTTGGGACTTCAACCTGTTCGGGCTTGACCGAAGAGATGATAATCGTTATTAACCGGTTGGGTTTAATCTTATGTCCGGCAGATGGATTCTGAAATATTACCGTACCGGGAATCGTATTTTTTCGGAACACCGAGTCTTCAATCACAAATCTAAATTTACGTTCTTGAGAAAGGGTTTCCATCTGTTTGATTGTTAATCCTTTGAGTTCCGGTGCTGGGAGGTTTTCCCCTTTATTCGTATAGAAAGAGAGGATTATTAAGCTAAGCCAAATAAGAACAATGGTGATTATAAGGGCAAGCCCCAGATTCTGGAGAATTATTTTATTTGTGAAAAATTCTTTTAGCCGCATACGAAAAGAGTCAAATATATTTCAATGGGATCAAAATTAATCAGAATATTCCAATAAAAACAAAATGTGTGGTAGAGACGCAGCAAGCTACGTCTCTACCACACATTTTTATATGATTTAAAGGTGCTAAGACCTATTTATCTCTTATGCTGAGGCTCATCAGAAACACTTAGTTTCTTGCGACCTTTTGCCCTGCGGGCTTTTAACACTTTACGTCCGTTTGCTGTCGACATTCTTTCACGGAAACCATGTTTGTTTCTCCTTTTTCTATTCGATGGTTGAAATGTTCTTTTCATATCTCTATAATTTATTTTTTAGATGTCCTAAGAAACTCAATAAATGTAACCTGAATTAAAGGTTTAATTACTGAGGATTCAGTGCAAAATAGGCGAAATTCAATACAAATAGCAATAAACTTCCGTCTAAATTGGAGTGCAAAAATAAGACTTTTTTCAATGATGACAAACTAAAAGCCAAATTAGAATTAATTTATTTTATTGCATTACCTATTTATCGGGAGATAGATCACTTTTTTAGTCTCAAAATAGGGCTCTTCATAAAATGCAGTTAGATCGGCGATCTCGATACTCTGTTTGAAATTCTTAATCTCTTGCTCGAAATCACCCCCTTTTAAATAGATAATTCCATTTGGACGCGAGTTTTTAGGCTGCCGTGCAATATTCTTTTTTACCCATCCAACAAAATCGGGGAATGCCGTTACAGCCCTTGAGATTACAAAATCAAACTCCTCCTTCACCTCTTGCACTCGCGTGTGAATTGCAGTTACATTTGTTAGGCCTAGTTCTTCGACAACTGCCTGCACCACTTTAATCTTTTTTCCAATCGAGTCAATTAAGGTAAAATGACACTCCGGGAAAAGGATCGCCAACGGAATGCCAGGAAATCCACCACCTGTTCCAACATCAAGAATCTTTGTTCCGGGTCTGAAGGTGATTATTTTAGCAATCGCCAATGAGTGAAGAATATGCCGCTCGTAAAGGGAATCGATATCTTTTCGCGAAATAACATTGATCTTTTCATTCCATTCGCTATAAATAGGAGCCATCTTCTCGAAAAGCAACACTTGATGTGCCGTTAAGTGCGGAAAATATTTCTGAATAATCAACATGGGGTTATCTGAATTATCCCTATTTCCATTTCCGTTTTCTTCGGTTGAAAAGTTGTCTGAAAGATAGTGCAAAATTGAAAAAAGGTGCTACTGATCTTAGAATCAATAATCCGGGGAATAAATTCTTCTCCCCTAAACGTTTCATCGCAACGACTCCCCAAATCAGTTCATGGACAATTTTAAACAACCAAACTCCTGCAATGTATAATCGCCAGGGAGAGATGATCACCAGTGCAATCATTAGTGCGTCAAATAAAAGAAGGCTTATGGTATTAATAGCTAAAAAGAGTTTTTGCTTGAATGAGAATTTCCTCTTCAGTAAAAGCTGCTTCTTTTTGTAGTTGATCTCGTCTTCCCACTCCGTTTCTCCGGTAAAATTAATCACCGTGGAACGGTCCAAGAGAAATACGGAGTTCTTTTTAGTCGAGATTTTATTTATAAACAATTCATTTTCACTGAATCTGGCATCTAAAACAGCCGCAAACCCTCTGAGACTAAGAAATTTCTCCCTCTTATAGGCAATATTCATATCGCTTATTGGCATAGGTGCACCCATATAACGTGCTGATCCATAAAGAATATAGGAGTTTAAATTCTCATACCGTAAGAATTTCTGCATCGATCCTTCCTGGTTTGAATATTTTACAAACCCAAATACAGCTTCTGTTTTAGTCCCAATTTTACTTGCAAATGATTTTAACCAATCGGTCCCATTTATTCGGCACAGTGGGTTAAGGAAAATCAACCACTCATTGGAGGCAGCTCTAACTCCTATGGTTATTACCAGCGCATTGGGGAAATCTGTCTCTTGTACGATACGGCTGGTTTTTAATTTATTAGAGTGCAACTTGAGCTCGGATAGGTACCACTCGGTGCCATCCGATGAACAGTCATCTACAACCACCACCTCGAAATTTGGATAGTCCTGCTCTAATAAGCTAGGAATTAATTCCCGAAGATTCTCTTCATAATTACGTGATGGGACTATTATTGATATTGAAGGATACTCCTCTTTTTTATGCTTTTTTCTTCCACTTAGGGTAAAAGCAGCCATTAACAGTTGATAAAAAAACTGTATTAAAAATACTAACCCAAATCCGATCAGTAAAAAAAACTCTGCTACTCCAAATGTAAACCCGCTTATTTCAATCATAATAGGAAACTACCAAAGGGCTCAAAATTACAAATTGAGTTTCTAACATTCATTGTTTTTTACATTTTTTTCACTTTCCTGAATATTCTTCTTTAATAACTATCTTTGCGAGGCGAATATTTTTATAATGAAATTTGAACTTCTAGGGACAACTCCGCATTCAAAGGCACGGGCAGGTAAGATAGAAACTGCTCATGGACAAATAGATACGCCAATATTTATGCCTGTGGGCACTGTGGGTTCTGTAAAGGGTGTTCATTTTAAAGATCTTAAAGAGGATATTGGGGCTCAAATTATTTTGGGTAATACGTACCATCTTTATTTGCGACCCGGTGTCGATATAATAGAAAAAGCAGGAGGACTTCACCGTTTTAATGGATGGGATAGACCTATTTTAACCGATAGCGGAGGATTTCAAGTCTTTTCTCTAGGCGATATCCGGAAATTATCTGAGGAGGGTGCTAAATTTCAGTCCCATATCGATGGCTCAAGACACCTGTTTACTCCAGAGAGCGTTATTGATATTCAACGCTCGATAGGGGCTGATATCATAATGGCTTTTGATGAGTGTACACCAGGAGATGCTGATTATGACTATGCTAAGAAATCGCTCGAATTAACCCAGCGTTGGCTCGAAAGATGCATCAATAGGTTTGCTGAAACAGAATCTAAATATGGTTATCCGCAATCCTTATTCCCAATTGTTCAGGGGTGTATCTATCCTGAATTACGCCAAAAGGCTGCCGAGCATGTCGCCTCATTTGATTTTGACGGATATGCCATTGGAGGGCTTTCTGTGGGTGAGAAAGAAGAGGATATGTATGAGATGATTGAGGTCGTAAATGAGATACTGCCTGAGAATAAACCTCGCTATCTTATGGGAGTGGGTACTCCAGTAAATATCCTTCAGGCTATCGATCGAGGTGTTGACATGTTCGACTGTGTTATGCCAACAAGAAATGGGCGAAACGGAATGCTCTTTACCCGAAACGGGATAATAAATATTAAGAATAATAAATGGCGAGACGACTTTTCGCCAATCGATCCCGAGGGAACCTCGTTTGTCGATCATCACTATTCGAAGGCTTACCTGCGTCATCTCTTTAGTGCAAAGGAGATGCTGGGAGCTCAAATTGGAAGCATGCATAACCTGGCATTTTATATCTGGCTGGTAAATGAAGCTCGCAATCAGATTCTTGCCGGTACATTCAAAACATGGAAAGAGCAAATGGTTGCGCAGCTAGGAAAAAGACTTTAGAATTATTAGCTAATTATAGTATAAAAATAAAGAGAAATGGTCACAAAGTATATCAAGCGAATCGACCAGTATATTATCAAAAAATATCTGGGGACTTTCTTCCTGGCTATTACGTTGATAATTAGCATATCTATTATATTTGATGTCTCTGAGAATATAGATGATTTTATTACAAAAAATGCGCCGCTTAAGGCCATTATTTTCGATTATTATCTCAATTTTATCCCCTACTACGCGAATCTTTTTAGTGCCCTTTTCACCTTTATTGCTGTCATATTTTTCACCAGTAAGATGGCCTATAACTCTGAAATAATCGCCATTCTTGCGAGTGGCGTTTCCTATAAACGGTTGATGCGTCCCTATATGATTGCCTCTGGGGTTATTGCCCTTCTGTCTTGGGTCTTAGGAAATTTTGTTATCCCCTCGGCTACAGAGGCACGTGTAAACTTTAGAAATACCTATATCAATAATGAGTTTGTGAATGTAGAAAAGAACATTCATCGCCAATTAGAGCCTGGGCTTTACGTCTACATGCAGAGCTATAATAATAAGCTTGATGTGGGTTACCGTTTCTCTATTGATAAGTTTGAGGGGAAGAAACTAGTAAAGAAGTTAATTGCTGAGAGTATCAAGTGGGATAGGGAGAAGAAAAAATGGGTCATTCAAAATTATTATATCCGTGATATGCGTGGCCCAACCGAGATTGTAAAGACCGGTGCAGCTATGGACACCTCACTACGAATGCTACCAGCAGATTTTGGTCAGCAAAATGCGAAGGAAGAGACGATGAGCTTTCGCGAAATTAATACTTATATCTCAGATCTTAAACTAAGAGGAGTTGATAATGTAGCCCGTTATGAGCAGGAGAGCTATAAACGAACTGCCGGCCCTATTAGCACCTTTATCCTTTCTGTTATTGGAGTCTCCTTGGCTTCCCGGCGGATGAGAGGAGGCCTCGGAATACATCTGGGCCTGGGGTTGTTTTTAAGTTTTACCTATATCATGTTTATGCAGGTGTCAACCATCTTTGCTGTAAAGGTTGGATTTAATGCCCTTTTAGCGGTGTGGCTCCCCAATCTGATCTATGCAGTGATCGCTATTGGCCTTTATCGTTGGGCATCAAAATAAATTGACTATTCCAACTTTATGGTCTATTCTTTGATTCTGAAAGATTTAGTAAACTTAAAATTAAAAATACCGGCTCTTAAACATATAAAAAACGTATTTTTGCTGTTGAGGTTTTACCCCTTAAGGGTTAATTTTTGATAACTATTGATGAATTAGTAATTTAAAACTCACGTATGTCATTTAAGAGAAACATCCTTGACCTTCGGAAAAGAAAAAAGGAGGCTCAGCAAGGGGGTGGCGAAAAGGCCATTGAGAAGCAAGTGGCGATGGGCAAGAAGACTGCCCGCGAAAGAATTAAAGCCATTCTTGACGAGAACTCCTTTCACGAGTATGATCTTTTTGTTGAACACACAGGTCGTGATTTCGACATGGAGAAAAAAGTATTGCATGGTGATGGTGTCATTATTGGAACCGGAACAATGTATAACCATCCGGTTGCTATATATGCACAGGATTTTACTGTTGCCGGTGGATCATTGGGTTTAATGCATGCCCGTAAGATTACTAAAATTATGGATCATGCCTTAAAGATGCGTGTCCCATTAATCGGTATTAATGATTCCGGGGGTGCACGTATTCAAGAGGGGGTAAATTCACTCGCCGGGTATGGAGAGATATTTTATCGAAATACAAATGCTTCGGGTGTAATACCGCAGATATCTGTTATCCTCGGCCCCTGTGCCGGAGGTGCCGTCTATTCACCGGCATTAACAGATTTTGTGTTCGTGGTCGAGAATATCTCCAAGATGTTTATTACGGGCCCTGGTGTGATCAAAACCGTTCTTGGGGAAGAGATTTCAATGGAGGAACTTGGGGGTGCGATGGTGCACAGCGAGATCACAGGGAATGCTCATTTCTTTGCCAAGAGTGAAGATGAATGTTTCGAGCAGATCAAAAAATTAATAACTTTTATCCCTTGGAATAATGCCCAGAAGGCACTTAAGTTTCCGCCACAAGAGCCACTTCCTCAGCGAAATATAGAAGATATAGTCCCTATAGATCCACATCATCCGTATGATATCCGCGACATTATTAAAGCAGTTACAGATGGGTCAGATTTTTTCGAAATCATGGAGTACTTTGCTCGTAATATCGTTATTGGATTTGGGCGGATCCAGGGAAATACAATCGGATTTGTTGCCAATCAACCAATGTATCTTGCTGGGGTCCTCGATTGCGATAGTTCAGATAAAGCAGCCCGTTTTATCAGATATTGCGACGCATTTAATATCCCGCTTGTTACACTTGAAGATATGCCCGGATATTTACCTGGCGTAGACCAGGAGCATGCCGGTGTGATCAGACATGGGGCTAAACTTCTTTATGCTTACAGTGAAGCAACGGTGCCAAAAGTAACTGTTATAATCCGTAAGGCATATGGCGGTGGTTATATCGCTATGAATTCACGCCATTTGGGAGCCGATTTTGTCTTCGCATGGCCAACAGCCGAAATTGCGGTAATGGGCCCTGAAGGGGCTGCAAATATTGTCTTTAAGAAGGAGATTGACGAGGCCGAAAATCCTGCTGAGATGCGAAAACAAAAGATTCAGGAGTATAAAGATAAGTTTGCCAATCCGTTTGTTGCTGCCTCAAAAGGCTATATCGATGAGGTGATAGAACCATCAGAGACACGCGCCAGATTAATCCATTCACTTGAAGTTTCATCCAGTAAGGTTGATCCACGACCTGAACGGAAACATGGTATTCCACCTTTCTGATTCTAGTCAGGTTAAAAATGATAACTAATGGAAGAGAATAACTCGAAATATCAGGTTTTTGTTGTCAATAGTGGCATGTACCTCTCTTTGTCAACAAAAAAGTATGATTTGCGTAAGAAATGGCATAAGTCAGATCCCAAAGAGATCCGGTCTATTATTCCAGGCTCAGTAATCGAGATATTGGTTACTGTAGGTCAGAAAGTAAAAGCAGGTGAAGTACTTCTGATCCTTGATTCCATGAAGATGTATACGAAAATTGAGATGCCTTACGATGGCATTATTAAGAGTATTCATATCTCCCAGGGTGATAGAATTCCTAAAAATACGGTGATGCTGCTTATCGAATAGAGGGCAGAAGCAAAATTTACATAAAAGGGGGATTCTCAAATGAGAATTCCCCTTTTATGTAAAAAATTAGTTCCTATTTAGTTATTCCTGAACTGTTCTTCTAGGACATTAATAGTTTGTATTTTATGATCTTCCATTTGTGAAGACGGTAGCGAAGCGTAACTTTTAATACTCCTAGTCCATATTTTACGCTCCTTAAAAAACTTATTGATGATGCCTCCTCGAAATATTTTGTCGGACAGGTGATTTCTGCAATTTCATATCCGGCACTAAAGACCTGAGCGATAAACTCGTTATCAAAAATAAAGTCATCTGAATTATTTTCGTAATTTATTTTTCGCAGTACTTCGGTACTAAAAGCCCGGTATCCGGTATGGTATTCTGAGAGTTTCTTCCATAATATTAGGTTTTGAAACAGGGTTAGGAACCTATTAGCGATATATTTATAGATTGGCATTCCCCCTTTTACAGCCCCAACGCCTAATATTCTACTGCCAAAAACTACAGGGTAAACGTCATTCGCAATCAGGTAACACATCGAATGAATTAACTTTGGCGTATACTGATAATCGGGGTGGAGCATCACTACAATATCAGCGTTAATTTCCAGAGCTTTATTATAACAAGTCTTTTGATTACCTCCATACCCTTTATTCTTGTCATGGCGGATCACATACTGGATGTTTAAGTTTTTTGCCAATTCCGTAGTCCTATCTTTACTATTGTCATCAACCAGAATCACATAGTCGACAATATCACGAGGAACCTCATTAAGGGTCATCTCTAAAGTCTCGGCGGCATTGTAGGCCGGCATAACCACGGCAATCGTTTTATTTAGTATCATCGAATTTATTTTTTATCTGTTCTTTTAAGTAATACAAATCCACCTTGTTGTTTGATAATCTCAAGTTGTGGATTTTGTTCTATAATCGTTTTTAATGCAGTAATTTTTGTCACAAAATAGACTTCACGAGTGGTCTCTCCATGCAGGAGAAACTCCTCTTCTTTACAATCTTTACAAGCCCGCTCCATCTTATTTCCATAAAAAAATGGGGCATAGCTATAATAACCAAGAGTTGAAATCCATACCTGCTTGCCTTGGAATTCAGAGATCATCGATATCGCAGGAGCTTGTGAATATTTCTCGATCTTGGGAACAACAAGTAGCATTAGTAAATAAACAAATAAGACGGAACTTATAAGAATTGAGGCCATCTGCCTGACACCTCGCAATTTTATAACGGCAAAAACTAAAATAACTCCAAATACAACTCCAATAAGGTATTCAAAACCGCCCCACTGGATCGATCGATCAATACAGGCTATGGCAAAATCATCGTTGATAAATTCTTTTAATACTTCAGGTGAGATCTTCGTTGCTATTAGTTGCAGAAGTGCAGGTATTATCGCATAAATGATTCCAATAAAAATAAGCAATCCCTTGCTGAGTCTGTTTAAAACAACCCCTTTAAAACAAACTTCATAAATGGTAATTGCGGCAAGATAGCTTAATGGAAAATAACAGAGAGAACTGTAGTGAACGATCTTAGTTTGTACCAAAGAGAAAATTACCAATACGACTAAAAATAAGATGATCATCAGTCGTCGATAATCATTGTTAAGTCGCTCTTTTTTAAAAAATCGGTTAATGGCTAATATAGAGGCTGGAAAGACCCCGACAACCAATACGATAGGATGATAAAAGATGCTTCCGCCATGACCGGCATCCTCAGTTTTCATGAGCCGTAACTGATAGGTAAGAAAGTCATAGACTAATTGCCAGTTACCACAAAGTATTTGGTAAATATGATAAGCTCCTCCAGAAAGAAATAGAACAATTGAAAAAAGAAAGATATCTGTCCATTTTAAGCGTTTTATCTTTCGTTCAGTAAATATGAAAATCAATACTGTTGCACTAAATAATATAACTGCAACTGGCCCTTTTGTTAATACACCAAGGCCCAGGATAAAGGCAGACAAGATGAGATTCCTAGTCCCCTTTAGGGTTAATTCTCGCGCTTTAAAATATTGAAAAATAAAATATATTGCACTAAATATAAATAGGTTAAACCAAGGGTCTATGATTCCGGATTTGAAATATAAAAAGGGGAGAATCGAGGTGCCATAAGCCATAGCCCAGATTAGTCCAAACTTATAATTCCGTAAACTCTTCCCCATCTCAAAAAGGATCAATAGGGTTAAGATACCACAAATAGCATTTGGAAAACGAGCAGCAAATTCATTGATTCCAAACCATTTCATACTAATCACCTGCATCCAGATAAAGAGTGGCGGTTTTTCCCAAAATGGAATAAAGTTGATGCTTACTGTACTATAATTCCCGGTGACAATCATCTCTCGTGCCGATTCTGCAAAATTAATCTCATCCCAATCAAACAAATGGACCATCCCATTAAAGGGTAGGAAGAGTAGGAGGCCAGAGATCACAATCATTAGCCTTATCTGGGATTCTATGGATAGATTTTTTATCATGCCTTTTGCCTTCTGACAAATAGTTGAGGAATATATTCTATTTTTTTGTCGAGCCATGAACTTGCAATTCCCCTGCTCAACGTATAACAAATCAATGTTATCGCTACTGCAAAGAATGCGCCGGCAACTACATCAGCCGGGAAATGGGCAGATAAATAGATTCTTGAATAACCAACAAAAAAAGCGAGTACAAATAAGCAAAATTTTGCAAGTCGGTTTTTTAACAAAAATGATAGATAAAGCCCGACGCTAAATGCAGTGGCAGTATGTCCGGAAGGAAAGGTGCTTAACATTGGTGGCTTGTAGCCGGGTATCAGGTGCAGAACCTGTGAGGTGCCAAAAAAGGCAACCGGACGATTTAATTCTGGGAAAAGGTAATCCTTAAATAGATTTACCAGGATTGTAATGATCAGTGTGATCACTAAAAACGTTAGCGCTTCCCGATAGGATATCCATAGCAGAAAGAGAATAAGAAGTGCCGCAACTAGGCCATCACCCAGGTTGGTTAAGCATAAAAAGATAAAATCAGATGCTGATGAATGATAGCTGTTGAAATAAAGAAACAGTTGGTGGTTCCCGTATATTCCCAATAAAATCAGAAATAGGGCTGCAAAGAGTAAAAACGGGAGGATAAATACACGATTCTCCCGTATTACCAAACCCAAAAAAGATGTCTTACTAAAATTTAAATCCATTGATTTTAAATATGGCGCAAATATAACATCCTATTATTTCACAATTGATTCAATTGGATCAAATATTAGTTTATTTCACATAAATCAGTTAAAAAGAAGGGATCAGGAGCTTTTGAGTGTAAAGGCATCGGTTTTCAACTTCCCTTTTAAATAGACTCTAAATGTGTAATTCGATCCTTTTATTCCTTAAGTTGGAATTTAATGATAATCCTAAATGAGTGTAATGACAAGCTCATTGGTCAGATTTTATCACATTTGTTAATCCAGAAAAAGTGATTACGGGGCTGATTGTAAAACCTAAATGCAAAAAAAAGGAACAGATCAATGACCTATTCTCTCTAAGCTATTGTAGTAATAATGCGAGATATCTGAACTGTTAAAGTCTTATCGATTATCTCAAAGCTTAAATTTAGAATTACACGATAATCATTTAAAATCAACGTTTGCTATTTCAATAACGATCGGTAGCGCTCGTTTAAACCCTTGGTAACCTCTTTGGTAATGTTGTGCTGAGGCGAACCATCAAGCATGCTGGCACTATTGAGGATAATGTCGTATTTTTTAATTTGATTGTAGATTTTTAAATAGGAAGAGATACTATCTACAATCTCTTGGTTGATCTGTCCTTGGATTTCGGATAGCTTTTGGGTTAGTTCATAGTCTAGTTTTTGAATCTCCTGCTGAATCCCCACAAGTCTCTCCTGTTCTTGTTTAGCGCGATCTTCGGTAAGGAATCCGCCACGCTGAACCTTTTCTTGAAAAGCAGCAGCATCACGTTCGAATTTAATCCGTTTGTCGGTATATTCTTTTCTGAATGTCTCTTTTTTATCTGCGAATTCAGTGTTTAGTTTCTTCGCTAATTCATAGGTGAAGAGCATTGAATCCAACTTTACATAGGCAATTGTTAAGGAGTTGTTTGCCCCTTTGCTATTGCTCTGAAATGCTGATTTGTCCTTCGTATTTCCAGTGAAATTAAGTATGTAAAGACCTGCAACTGCAAGTGCCAAAACGATATTGATAATTGTCGAGCTCTTCATGTTTGACATTTATTTTTAATAATCCTTTGAAATTAGAAGTTACAAATATAATTGAAAAGATGATGCAGAAAACTACCTCGCACAATTTTGTTACAGAACACGGATTCCAGAACGCTAAAGAATCGATTAAAATGATCTCAGGTATTGATAAACATCATAGTTCATCTGAATCTATCAGCCTATTTTTACACTATTGAAAAGCCGTTGTGATAATTCGTTCTGGATAATCCGACAGAGGTTCGTGCCAATTATCTTTCGATGTCCTGTCAATTTGGATTGACCAATAGCTTAATTAATGTTCTGCAGATCACCACAAAAAAATAAATAGGATGAAAAATGATTAATCAGTTGATTGCAAAACTGCTCCCTCATTTACCGGAACCTTTAGTTTGGGTTTTTTCTAAAAGATATATCTCCGGAAAATATCTCAGCGATGCCCTGGCCGCCTCTCGAAAATTAAACAAACAAGGATTCCTGGTTTCAGTAGACCTACTGGGCGAATATATTCACCACCTTGAAGAAGCAGAGCACTATAAAACACAATATATCGATCTTATTGAACGGTTTACAGCCGAATCTATCACGGGGAATTTTTCAATTAAACCATCGATGTTTGGATTGTTATTGGATCACGAAGCGTGTTATCGTAACTTACGTGACATTGTGGAAGTTGCCGATGGGTGTAATTCATTTATCCGGATAGATATGGAGGACTCCCAATGTACCTCAAGCGAGGTTGAACTTTTCAGGCGATTAAAAACAGAATTTCCTGCAAGGGTAGGGCTTGCTATTCAGGCCTATATGCACAGAACATTTGATGACATTCAAAGTCTGTTGGATTTAAATGATCAGGAGAATCCATTGAATTTCAGACTATGTAAAGGAATCTATATCGAACGACAAGAGATTGCCTATAAGAGGAACCAAGAGATTCGTGACAATTATTGTGAAGATCTGCGCCTTATGTTTCAAAATCAAATTTATGTGGGTATTGCCACACATGATAGCTACCTCATAGAGAAAGCTTTTACGATGATCAAAGACCTTAATATTCCCAATGAGATGGTGGAATTTCAGATGCTTTTTGGAGTAGCTCCTAAATTGCGCCAATCGATTCTCAAAAAGGGGTATAAGGTGAGGGTTTATGTCCCTTTTGGAAAGCAGTGGTTTGGTTATTCGACCCGCAGACTAAAGGAGAACCCTTCAATGATTTGGCACATACTTAAAGCATTGATTATTCGCAAATAAATTTTAAGCAATTAAATTTTCAATAGATTTGTAAGAATCGAATAAATTAGCAGGCACTCAAAAAAGTTTATTTTTGAGTGTTAATCAGTAAATTTGAATCGGTTTGAGGAATGTAATTTAGTTTGTGAGAAAGGTCGTAATATTTTAGGAGTAGCAAACTCTCCCGATTTGATAGCATCACTTTAGACATCTTTTTAGACATTAATATGGGCGCTCCATAGATTATTTGATGCGTTTTATACCCTATTGTAGATAAGCCAAACCCATTTTCAGGAGTTACCAGCATGCCGTTATATTCGCTACGCATCTGAATTACTCGCATCGCTTTTCGTGTATTCAAATCTGAATCGTATACTTTTAGGGTACGTGTTAATCCTTCAATCGTAGCCTTGTCAACATTATTCTGCGCGATAGTCATCGTTTTTTGATCTGTCGGAACCGGAGTTATAATTATTGAAGAGGGGCTAATCCGCCGAAGAATGATTACCTCATCAAGTGCTACCGATTGTTCACGTAAGAAAACACCCATAACATACTCCTCCGATCTCAACGTGTCGGGAATAATTATAGTGGTAGGTCGGTAGCCTAAATAGGTGAAAATTACCGTGTCGTTAGGTTGCCCAAAGAATGAGAATCGTCCCTTTTCATTAGTTGAAAAACTAATTCTATGATTTAGAGTGAAATTTGCACCCGACAAAGGGTCCCGAGTCTTGCTGTCAAAGGTAACCCCGGTAATAAAAATAGCTTTTGTTTTCTTGGTTTGAAATGATTGACCAGTTATTCGATTAGTCAGAGTGCATAATAATAAGGGGATTAGCACAAACTGCATCAGAGAAATCCTTTTCATGGCAGTTGGTTTTATTCTGGTTGACCTCTATAAAGGTAATTGATTTTTTGCTGTTTTGTAACTTTGTTGTTGTAAATCTCAAGTTCGATTTTACCTGAATATGTATGTTTAATAACATCAAAAAAATATCGAGGCATCCTAAATAAAAGGTTAAGTTTGCAGAACGGATCAGAACAGATGATCTGCACTTTGTTTATGAAGACGTTCAGTTTTAAGCCTAATCTAGACTCTGGGATATCAAAAGTTAATCAGCTTGTTGATGCGATACTTCGTTCCATTAATATTAAGATGCTGCGTGAAGGCGATGCGCTCCCATCGGTGAATGATTTAATGAAAGAGTCTGGATTATCGCGCGATACGGTATTTAAAAGTTATGCTGAACTCAAACGCAGAGGTGTAGTTGAGGCAATTCCAAACAGAGGCTATTTTGTGACAAGATCTCAAAAAAAAGTCTTTCTGTTTCTTGATACGTTCAAGGCCTATAAAGAGGTTTTATACAATTCATTTAAGCAAAATCTGCCTCGTAATGTGATGGTTGAAATTAATTTTCACCATTACAATTTTGATCTTTTTGAATCTATTATTCGCAATAGTATAGGGAAATTTAACTCTTATATTATTATGAACTTTAACCATCCCGATATTCCGAATATTATACGGGAGATCGATCCGGATAAGTTGTTGCTTATTGATTGGCAGATTCATTCTGAGTTAAACCAACCTAAGGTCTATCAGGATTTTGGAGAGTCGGTTTATCGGTGTCTCGAGTCAGGGTCGAACTTGCTACAGAATTATTCTGAATTGGTTTGTGTTTATCCCGAATATACGTTTCATCCATTTGAATCGGTTGAGAATGTAGGCAGATTCTGTGATGATCATAATTTGAAATTTACTATAATTTATAATATCGAGGAGCTTGATATTGAGCATGGAAAGGTATACCTGGTATTTGAAGATATTGATCTTGCCGCAATATTGGAACAAGCGAATCTTAAGAGATTTAAGCTTCGAAAAGATTTTGGAATTTTATCCTATAACGATACCCCAATGAAGAAGTTTATTTCAGACGGGATTTCTGTAATTTCAACCGATTTTAAGTTGATGGGACAGAAAGCTGCAGAATATGCGGTATCAGGTGCTAAGCTAGATTTCTTAGTCCCAACAGAGTTAATAATTAGAGATTCACTTTAATATCACGGGTAACACCGAATTTATTTTATATCATTACTCAACGTTTAAGCGATATGTATTTATTAGGAATTGACATCGGAAGCTCTTCTGTAAAAGCTTCTATCCTCAATGGTGAGACTGGTGAAATTGCAGGATCTTCATTTTTTCCAAAGAGTGAAATGACCATTGTTGCCAACCACTCAGGTTGGGCCGAACAGCATCCCGAGCTTTGGTGGGATAATCTTAAACTTGCGATCCGGGAGGCGCTCTCGCTATCTAATATCTCCGGAAAAGAGATATTAGCAATCGGAATATCGTATCAGATGCATGGATTGGTTATTGTAGATAAAGCGCAACAGGTTTTGCGACCTTCCATAATTTGGTGCGATAGTCGGGCTACGGAGATCGGCAATAAAGCATTTCGAGATATTGGGAATGAACCATGCCTTCGTACTTTACTAAATTCACCTGGAAATTTTACAGCCTCTAAGCTCAGGTGGGTAAAAGAGAATGAACCTGCGCTTTACGAAAAGATTGATAAGATTATGTTGCCTGGCGACTATATCGCGATGCGCCTGACTGGCGAGGTGAGAACCACTGCTTCCGGATTGTCGGAAGGAATATTCTGGGATTTTCACAAAAACGGGGTATCGGATCTAATCCTTGATTACTATGGATTTAATCCGACTTTGATTCCAGAACTGGTTGATACTTTTGGCATCCAGGGGCATGTGTCTGCAGAAATAGCTGCCGAACTTGGATTAAAATCTGGAACTCCAATAGCTTACAGAGCAGGCGACCAGCCCAATAATGCACTCTCCCTTAATGTTCTTAATCCTGGCGAAATAGCCGCCACTGCCGGAACCTCGGGTGTTGTCTATGGTGTAAGTGAAGAGGTGAAATATGATCCTCAATCACGGGTTAATACCTTTGCTCATGTCAATCACGCTGCAGGAGCCGTCCGTTTGGGTGTTTTGCTCTGTATAAACGGTACCGGAATTCTTAATTCCTGGATGAATAAAAATGCAGGCAATAAAAGTTATTCTTATGAGCAGATGAATGATCTTGCCGAAACTGTTCCTGCAGGATCAGAAGGGATCTCAATGCTCCCTTTTGGAAATGGTGCTGAACGTGTACTTGGAAATCGTAATATCGGAGCTCAAATCTGTGGACTTGATTTTAATAGACATACGCAAAACCATTTATTCCGTGCCGCTCAGGAAGGGATTGTCTTTTCCTTTAAATATGGGATGGATATACTTAACCAAATCGGTATTGAAGCAAAGGTTATCCGGGCCGGGAAAGCGAATATGTTCTTAAGTCCTGTTTTTCGTCAAACCCTTGCCAATATCGCCGGCGTAACGATAGAATTATACAATACCGATGGTGCAGCAGGAGCCGCTCGTGGGGCTGGCGTTGGCGTAGGATATTATCCCTCGTTTGCAGATGCATTTTCCGGATTAAAAAAACTCGGCATTGTTGAACCTGATTCAAAGGCGATACCTGCAATTCGCGAAGCATATCAACGATGGGAGAGTAATCTAACTAGATTTTTACACCAGTAGATTGGTATACGGGGTTTTATTGTTATTTTTCGCAATCAGATTTAAATTAATGGGTCTGCCAGCTTAATAATTGACTGTCATGGGATTTCATTAAGCTGCTGATTGCGATGCAGAAGATTTTTTATTCGGCGAGTATAATATTGAAATACAGATAATTGTAATATTTTAGACAAAATAAATTAAATAGTTATGGATGCACTGATTGGAAATAAGGAATATTTTCCGGGTATAGGGAAGATTAAATTTGAAGGTGTTGAATCAAGAAACCCATTGGCCTTTAAATGGTATGACGAAACCCGAATGATTAATGGAAAGAGTATGAAGGAGCATTTGCGTTTTGCAGTAGCTTACTGGCATACTTTCTGCGGCGATGGTGGTGATCCATTTGGACCAGGAACAAAAAGCTTTCCATGGGTAGGTTCTCCTGATCCTATGGAAGCAGCATATAACAAGCTGGATGCAGCCTTTGAATTTATTACCAAGATCGGTGCTTCATTCTATTGCTTTCACGATACCGATATCGTTGGTGATGGTTCTGTATTCCAGATTGAGAAGCGAATGAGTCAAATCATCCCTGTAATGCAGCAGATGCAAAAAGTGTCGGGCGTTGAGTTGCTTTGGGGAACGGCTAATGTATTCTCAAATCGTCGCTATATGAATGGAGCCTCAACAAACCCTGATTTTACTGCCTTAGCCAATGCTGCCGTACAGGTGAAAAATGCCATCGATGCAACCATTGCACTGGGTGGCACCAATTATGTTTTCTGGGGAGGTCGCGAAGGATATATGACCCTTCATAATACCAATACAAAAAGGGAGATCGAACATCTTGGCCGATTTCTTCAGATGGCCCGTGATTATGGTCGTAAACAAGGGTTTAATGGTACATTCCTAATCGAACCTAAACCTATGGAGCCTACAAAACACCAATACGATTACGATACCCAAACGGTTATTGGGTTCCTTCGCCATTTTGGTCTTGAGAAAGATTTTAGAATGAATATAGAGGTCAATCATGCTACTCTTGCTGGACATACCTTTTCTCATGAGCTACGGATGGCAACAGATGCAGGGGTCTTCGGTTCTATTGATGCCAATAAAGGTGACTATCAAAATGGATGGGATACCGATGAGTTCCCTACAAGTATCTATGAAGTTACTGAAGCGATGATAGAGATCATACAGGCCGGTGGATTCGTTAATGGAGGGATTAATTTTGACGCAAAAACACGTCGTACATCTTCTGATCTGGAAGATATTTTTATTGCCCATGTATCGGGTATGGATGTTTTTGCCCGGGCATTGGTTGTAGCTGATAAGGTACTCAAGGAATCGGATTACCTCAAACTAAGAAAAGAGCGTTACAGCTCTTATGACTCAGGTAAAGGTGCCGATTTTGAAGCCGGAAAACTTAAATTTGAAGATCTTCGCGAAATCGCTTCCGATCTTGGCGAACCATTACAAATAAGTGGAAAACAAGAGAAATTCGAACAGCTGATTAATTTCTATATTTAATCAGATGAAGGAGCATAACTCGTTCTACGTTGTTGGGATAACTTTGGTTGCAACCCTGGGCGGACTCTTATTTGGATACGATACTGCAGTTATTTCAGGTGCAGAAAAGTCTATTCAAGCCTATCTGATTACAGGACTTGGACTTGGCTCATTGGCCCATGGCGCTACAATATCCAGCGCCTTGATTGGTTGTATTATTGGAGGGATGATCTCTGGATTATTGGCTTCCAAACTTGGAAGAAAAAATTCATTGATGATTGCTGCATTCTTATTCTTCTTCTCATCCATAGGATCAGGGTGGCCTGAAACATTCTTCTTTACCAAGGGTGCTCCAACGATGGGGCTATTATTTATGTTTAACTTCTACCGGATCATTGGCGGTATAGGTGTTGGTATAGCTTCTGCTGTTTGTCCAATGTATATCGGCGAAATTGCGCCGGCCAATATTAGGGGTCGGTTGGTCTCTTTGAATCAGATTGCTATTGTCGCCGGAATGCTGGTCGTCTATTTTGTTAATTATGGTATTGCCCATGGACAAACAATAGAGTGGATAAATAGCATTGGATGGCGATGGATGTTTACCTCTGCAGCTGTTCCTTCTGCAATTTTTGCAGCTTTATTATTTTTTGTTCCAGAAACACCCCGGTATCTGGCACTCAATAATCATCATGATCAGGCGATGGCCATCCTGACTAAGATTAATGGTAAAGCAAAAGCCGCCATTATTCTAATCGAAATAAAGAAATCGGTGGAGGCCTCCTCCGCCAAGCTTTTTGCTTATGGGAAGTTAGTTGTCGTTATTGGTATATTATTAAGCGTGTTTCAGCAATTTGTAGGGATTAACGTAGCCCTTTACTATGCCCCTCGTATTTTTGAGAGTATGGGCTCAGGTAAAGATGCCTCGATGCTTCAAACCGTGGTAATGGGCTTTGTTAATGTCCTATTTTCAGTTCTTGCTGTATTCTTAGTTGACAAACATGGTCGCAAACCATTGTTGATGATCGGCTCGGTAGGAATGGCTATAGGAATGTTTGCTATCGGGGTGTTAGCCTTTATGAAGATCATTGGCATTAGTACCTTGGTGTTTATTATTATTTATACCGCCTCGTTTATGATGTCGTGGGGACCTGTATGCTGGGTTCTTATATCTGAGATTTTTCCCAATAAGATCAGAGGCCGTGCTATTGCAATTGCTGTTGCAGCGCAATGGGCTGCTAACTATTTTATCTCTTCAACCTATCCGGCTATGATGGAGTTTAGTGGTGGAATAACCTATTGGTTTTATAGTGCCATGAGTATTCTCTCCTTTGTATTTATCTGGAAGTTGGTTCCCGAAACCAATGGGATGACTCTTGAAGCAATGGAAGAACTATGGTTACAAAAGAAATAAGGAGTCAAAAATAAATCAGAAATTGACCGACTTATCAATCATAATCGTAAACTTCAGAGGGTGGACCAGACTCTCTCAATGTCTTGATTCATTAGCTAATATCGACGATAGCCGCTTCTCCTTCGAAGTTGTTATCGTCGATAATAACTCTAACGACGGTTTAATAGATCTATTTCAAGAACGCTTTCCTACGTTTTTATTTGTGAAAAACAGTGGAAATAATGGGTTCTCTAATGGGTGTAATCTTGGAGTTAAGTATACCATTGGAGATTGTTTGTTATTTTTAAACCCAGATACGGTGATCACCGCAGACGCTATCTTTGTACTCCTTGATGAGATACGTAGGCGAAAATTATTTTCTATTGTCTCATGTCGACAGGTTCGCGAAGATGGTTCTCATGAGAGACCGTATGGCCATTTCCCTACCCCACTAACTCTTACCGGATGGCTCAGGGGTTTGGGGAAAATTGGGTTATGGAAACCTCTTAAAAATGTTAGTGAGACCGACGACTTTATTTATCCCGAATGGGTATCAGGCTCAGTAATAATGATCCTTCGGGATAGTCTCAATGCTTTAGCAGGATGGGATGAAGATTACTGGATGTATTTTGAGGATGTCGATCTATGTAAACGTGCCGGAATGCTGGGAGGTGAGATCGTTTTAATTAAGAGATGCTGCGTGGAGCATAACCATGGAGGCTCATCCCGGATCAATAGGAAAGTAACTGCATTGACCAAGAGTGAAGTGAATATCTCGCGTCACGTTTATATCTCAAAGCATGAAGTTGGATTTAAGGCCTCAATGATGCACCTCTTCTTAGTTATTAATAACCTGCTTTTCGGATTCATTCCTGCATTAATAGGACTTTCTCTTTTTTTCGTAAATGGTCTCTTTGCCACTGCGAACTCCTATTTTCGGCTTACTGGTTATTATACTCGGCGGCTAACCTCACCCACTTGGTTGAGCCATAGATCGATAAATTATCCTAAGATTTAGAATCCACCCCCTTCAATATCCGATTCTCTGCTTCCTCCACCCGAATCATCCTGTCCTCGACCACTCTGCTTTGTCCGGTAATTATTAATCCTGTAGCTGAATGTTAACATCATCGTGTTTAATTCGTGCTCAAACCTGCCGGACCTATATTGATTTGGACTTTTTGTCGTAGAGCTCATGCTCATATTCCCAATTAAATTGCGAGCCTGCAACGACAGCGTTCCTTTATTCTTAAGAATTGATTGCTTGATACCCAATGAGGTGAAGTAAAATCCTGAACGGGTTCCCTGCGAGGTGATCGAAGGGGAATTATACATATACATCAGCTGAATAGTCGTCTTCTTACCCACATGGAGTGTCGGATTGATATGCAAATCCCAGCTAGTTGTACTTGCTGAAATTCCAGGAGTTAAGGTGCTTCCAAATAACTCGTAATTATACAGACTCACAGAACTGTTGAGGTTAAACCATTTGTACAATTCTAAATTAGCCATAAACTCGGCACCTACCGATCGATCATGATCTATATTGTCAAATGTATTTGTGGTTATCTGTGTCGGCTGATCAAAGTAACTGACCTGCTCGATGAGATTATCGGTTTGTCTCATAAAACCCTCGAGCGATAACAGAGAAGCTTCCGAAAGCTTTTTCTCTATGTTTAACTCAAACGAATTCGTAAACTCAGGAAGTAACCCCGGGTTTCCCTTCCTGATTGATTGAGGATCAATATGGACAACGAAAGGGTTGATATTCCACTGCTGCGGCCTGCTGGTGCGTCGAGTGTAACTTGCCTGGACCTGAAATTTCTGCGGCAACTGCTTGGTAAGGTGAACCGTAGGAAAAAGATCGAACCGGTTCACTTTATAAGACTTTTTTTGAATCTGCTGATTAAGAATACGGTCTTCATATTCCGTTCGGAGACCTAATTGATAGTTGAATAGTGGCATTGAATTTGTTAGCGTTACATAGCCGGCATGAAACTGATCCTTAAAGTTAAGCTTGTCTTTTTGTGAATTATCCTCAATCCAGCTAGTCCCGATATAATTTTGAAGATGATATTCCCCGTCATTATTGATATATCGCCCTTGGTAGCCTGCCCCAAACTTCCCTGTTTTCCCAATTGGAATTTCATAATCGGCTTTCGTACGCAGGTCGTTCTCCTGTGATTTTTGGATCGAATTCTGCTCTAGTAATTCTTTGTTTAAAGATAACCCATTTACATTTGTCGTATCGACATGCAGTGCTCCATGATTTTTGTTTGGTCCACCATTAAAATAGGCCGATGCAGTAAGTTTTTGTCCGTTATTATCCAATTTTAGCACGTAATCGAGATTTAGACTCTCATAATTCTTTGCAAATTCGGGGGTTGAGCTGTCTAGGTAATAAAAAGTTGTCGGCGTATTATCTCCCAGGAAATAGTCGTCATGATAAAATGAGGATATCGATCGGCCAAATGATCGACGACCGATGCTTCCGGTAAATATGAGCGAATTTTTATCATTAATGGTATAATCAATTCCTAAATTTAATCCTTTACCGGTGCGATGCATATCACCTGTTCCATCCACTTCCTGATTCTTTATCCAAGAAGGAGAGCTGTTTAACACACTGCGTGAGTTCGTGAAATTTTTGAATGTGGAGTGGTTGTCGGTGTAGTCGCTGCCAAGGGTAAAATTAAATTTTGAAATTTTATAATTCAAACTTGCATTAGCTGTATATTTATTTCCTGTCCCGCCTGTGAGATTGAAGATCCCGCTCGATCCTTGTACTTTTTGTTTCTTCATCACAACATTTACGATTCCGGCATTCCCTTCAGCTTCATATTTAGCACCAGGATTGGTGATAATCTCCACATTCTGAACCAGATTAGCCGGTATTTGCTGTAGCGCCTCGCTACCTGCAATCGGCGATGGCCTGCCATCGATAAGTACTGTGAAATTAGAACTTCCGCGTAGGGTAATATTCCCTTCAATATCTGTTTGTACCGATGGTGCTGTTTGAAGGGCTTCAGCTAATGTTCCCCCGGCAGCGGTGATGCTTTGTGCTATATTAATAACCTTTTTGTCTATTTGATACGATACGGGAGCAACATTTCCAACTACCTCAACTGTCTTTAGAACTGTGGAGGTGGTATTTACCTTCACAGCGCCCAGGGCCGCAATCTTTTTTGTGGGGTTCATCAGGATATCACTTACCATATGCTTCTTATATCCCACAAAGGTGACCACTAGAAAATATTTGCCATAGGGAAGTTTTTCTGCATTAAAGCTGCCATCATCTTTACTTAACACCCCGGCAACCAAGGTGGAATCATTCGATTTATAGACTGCTACACTAGCGTATGGGATAATTTGATTACTTGTCCCATCCGTTATTACTCCGGTAATTTGTGCCTCTTTGGGGATGCTATTTCCTATTTCCGGATGCGGATATCCTTGTGCAAAGGTGTTTTTATTATTGAGTACAACCGCGATTAGAACGATTAAAAAGAGAAAAATAAATTGCTTCATTGAATTGTTAACAGGTAAAGATTACTGCATTTCTCTACTTGATCAAAGTTGAGGAGTGCAAAAATATAACATTAATTAAACTATCAAAAAAACCGATCATTTGAAAATCTTTTATTTCATTAAAAGGATACTAATGCCTTTATCGAATCACTTATAAATGTGCCTTTGGTGCTATTCAAAAGGTTTTTTCAACTATGGCATTCCTTTGATTCTGAGGCTGCCGATGGGTTATTTTGAATTAATGGTTTAGATGCCGTTTTATTCAAAAGGTTTAACCGACATCTTTAGAATGAGCTGTTTTTTACTTTTGCAAGTACATATTAAAACCTTCGAATTAAACGTAATCTAGCTGCTATTGAGTAAGATGTTTGTGATTCTGTGTTGTATATCTACGTATAGTTACTTAATTTGAGGTAAGTTAAAAGTAAAAGATGATATTTATTAGCAAATTTAAGTTCACAAACCTTTAGATTTGTTCTTTAGTTACCATTTGGGATTATCAGATCAGGTTTTAAATTTAAAGCTAAATCTCATGACTAAAGGATTTTTCAATGTTCCGGATCCAATAAATGAGCCGGTAAAAAGTTATCATCCAGGTTCTTCAGAACGAATGGTGTTAAAATCAATGATCGCTGAGATGCGATCAACGGTAGTCGAATTGCCTATGCTTATTGGAGGTCGGGAGGTAAAAAGCAAAACAAAAATTGAAATTCGTCCACCTCATGAATTAAGTCATTTGCTTGGGTATTATTATCAGGGCGATGAGGGCGATGTTAGCCAGGCTATTGAAGAAGCGTTAAAAGCACGCACTGCATGGTCTGATTTAAGCTGGCAACATAGGGCCTCCATCTTTTTAAAAGCTGCAGATCTGCTTGCCGGCCCATACCGAGCTAAAATAAATGCGGCCACTATGCTGGGGCAGTCTAAAAATGCCTATCAGGCCGAGATTGATGCAGCCTGTGAATTGGCCGATTTCTATCGGTTTGGTGTGAAGTGTATGGCTCAGATCTATCAGATGCAGCCCGATTCGAATCCTGGGATGTGGAATTATAATGAATTTAGACCTCTCGAAGGTTTTGTTTTTGCCCTTACTCCATTTAATTTTACCTCGATCGCCGGTAACCTTCCTGTGGCTCCTGTAATGATGGGAAATGTGTGCGTTTGGAAACCGTCAAAAGCTGCGGTTTATTCCGCCGCAATAATCATGGAGATCCTCAAAGAAGCCGGCCTTCCCGATGGCGTGATTAACCTTGTTTATGTTTCAGGGTCTGCCGCAGGAAAGGTCATATTTAACCATCCTAGCTTTGCTGGGATTCACTTTACCGGCTCCACAGAGGTCTTTCAAGCTATCTGGCAGACTATTGGGGCCAATCTTTGCAACTATAAATCATACCCACGAATAGTTGGTGAAACGGGGGGTAAAGACTTTATTTTTGCCCATCCATCTGCTGATGTCAAAGCGCTGGCAACGGCCATCGTAAGGGGATCATTTGAATATCAAGGACAGAAATGTTCTGCCGCCTCCCGTGTTTATGTTCCATCATCAATATGGGAAGAGACCTGGGGTTATACTCTTTTACAATTAAAAAGGTTGAAAATGGGACCGCCTGAGGATTTTACTAATTTTATCAATGCCGTTATTGATGAGGCCTCGTTTGATAAATTAAAAGGGTTCATTGATAGAGCCCGTGACGACAGCGATGCCACAATACTTTATGGTGGTAATTGCGATAAATCAAAAGGATATTTTATCGAGCCAACTGTTATTCTGGCTTGTAAATCAGACTATATCACCATGAAAGAGGAGTTGTTTGGTCCTATTGTTACCATATTTATTTACGACGATCATCAACTTGAAGAGACTTTAACATTAGTGGATACTACTTCAACATATGCTCTTACGGGAGCAGTATTCGCGCAGGATCGCTATGCCATTCAGCACATCACTAGGCGGTTAGGTAATGCAGCAGGTAATTTTTATATCAACGATAAACCTACAGGTGCCGTAGTCGGACAGCAACCGTTTGGTGGTTCGCGGGGTTCAGGAACAAACGATAAGGCAGGATCGGTATTTAACCTGCTTCGTTGGGTCTCTATCCGCACTTTAAAAGAAACTTTTGTTCCGGCAACAGATTTTATGTACTCGAATTTTCTGCCGGAGAAGGATGAATAATCCGCATGGTGATAATCGATTCTTTAATTTATTGCGGTCTGCATTATATCCCTTTATACCGTTCAATGGTTCGGTTTTTTGTTAAATTCTTTATTCTTATAGGTATGATTCGCACTATTCAAAGCTTAGTATTCCAAATTATAGTCTTGAATATTCACCATGCATTGAGAATTTAGTGCATTATCTTCTTTCTAATGTGAATAGGATTCAGTTAATTTGTATGCGCAACAGATTTTCGATCAGATAAACAGTCTGTTAAACAATTAATTAGTTTTTTCATTAACTTTAATAGTCTCCATGAAACCGATTATCCTAAAGGCATTTTTAAAAACCATAAAGAACAAATATTTGTTGGCTTTTATGGTTTTTAGCATTTGGATGATCTTTCTGGATGATCATAATATCCTTTTCCTACGTCAAAATCTGAATAAACTTAAGAGATACAGAATTGAAAGCAACTACTATAAGGAGAAAATAGAGACTGATAATGAGCGATTAAAAGAGCTCAAGACAAGCTCTAAGAATCTCGAAAAATTTGCCCGAGAACAGTTCTTGATGAAGAAAAAGAATGAAGATATTTTCGTGATTATCGAAAAGAAATAAAAAATTGAACAATGAAGATCGATTTTGATTTTTTTAAGATACAGCGAAAGCTTGCTCCAAGACAAGGGCGTATCATAATTTCAGAGCCTTTTATGGCAGGGAATTTTTTTTGCCGTTCGGCAATCCTTTTAGCTGAATATTCAGAAAATGGTGCAGTAGGGTTTATTTTAAACAAACCTGTTAAGGCTAAAATTAACAGGCTATTTCGGCTGCCATCGGGGTATACCCCTGAATTGTATATTGGTGGACCTGTGGGGAGTGATAGCCTCTTTTATATTCATACTCTTGGGCATAAAATAAAAGATAGTATTCATATTAAGGATGAGCTATACTGGGGTGGTGACTTTGACGCGATTAAATTGGCTCTTGAGTTGGATATTGCCAATGCAGCTCAGATTAAGTTCTTTCTAGGTTATTCGGGATGGAGTCCCGGGCAACTTGAAAACGAGATTAAAGAAAATTCGTGGCTTGTGGCCGAAGCAGATCCTAAATTGGTTTTGAATAGCGATCGTAATTTTTGGCTCGAGAGTGTTAAAAATGCCGGCGGTCATTATGAGACCTGGCAAAACTTCCCCGAAGATCCTAATTCAAATTAGTAAGTGTATTTCGACGGTTTTACACCTTCTTCCTGATAGGATTAAAATTTACCACCAACGTATTCCAGCCAATCGGCAAAGATCTAACCGCGAGACAAGCAGGTTATATTCAAATTGAAGTTGACTTAGCTGAGCATCTTTGAAGTTGGTTACGGTAGTTAATAAATCCAGATTCGTGATTACCCCGAATTTATAACGCTCACCAGCTATGTTATTCGCCATTTGTGCCTGCTTTATTAAGGTGTCAGCGCTGGCTAGCTTCTTTTTATTTCTGTAAATATCTTCTAACGCATTCAAGAGATCTTTATTCAAAACTACTTTTTGTGTTTCAAGAGCCATTTGAGTGGCATCATGATTAATAACCGCTAATTTTCGCTGAAAACCGGGTCGAGAGCCCGATAAGATCGGGATAGTAATTCCTAGTCCTACGAAGTAATTGAAGTTAACCAGATCAATATTGGGCATGTATCCATTCCGATATCCCATTCCTGCCTGAAGATTAACGGCAGGCATGCGGCTTCGTTCTGCAGTTAGTATATCCCAACTGGCAGATTTGATTTTATCGCCGGCTATCCGAATATCGGGATTGTTGCGTAACGCAAAGGAGGACACTGAATCTGTAATAAGATTAAATACAGAAGAATTAAAACTTGTTTCATTCAGGTAGTCCTTTCCATTTAAACCGGTAAGCATCCCAAGCATGTTGTATTGCTTGTTGAGTTGTCCAATTAAATCGGTGTTGAAATTTACTGCATTGGTATATTTTACTTCTGTTGATACCAGGTCGTATTGCAGAGCATCGCCATTTTTCACTTTTACTGCAATCTGTTCTAACGTTGATTGAAGTAACTTGATTTGTTCCAGTTGAACAGTAATACTCTTATTTAAAAAAATTATCGAATAGTAAATTTGTGCAACCTGATATGCCAGTGTTAGCTTGAAACCTTCAAGGTTATCTTTAGAGAGGTTAATATCACTCTTCGCCTTATTCAGAACAGAATTAAGGCGCATGTCAATTAAAGGCTGAGCCAAGGTGATGCCGGCATTATAGTTATCGTTAGGCTGGATTTTGATCTCCTGTAATTTGCCACCTTCTCCGGGAAATTGGATAATAGGTGTTGGATATTGTAGCCGATAGGAAAGATCACCCATCGCCGTAGGTAATAAGGCCGTTTTATCGAGCCTGAGCCTAACCTCATTCAGCGAGACCAGGTCCTTCATCTCTGCTACTTTAGGGTATTTGACAAACGACTGTTCAACAAATTGCTTGAGTTCGTTAGGGACAATAAGCTCCTGTGCGATCCCTAAATTAACAGAATAGACAAAGGCAATGATCAGAAGTATTGATTTCATGTTTGATATTTTAGTGGTTTTGGAATTTTAACTTCCCAAAAGTTTATTAATTGATATTTATGAACATAATTAGCGTGCTAATCAGAATAGATTAAAGTGTAATTTAATCTATTGCTATACCTCTTCGGCAGCCATTAAAGCTTTTTTACTGTTAATACGCATGTTGCGTGTGAGTAGAATAAATGGAAAGGCAAATAAGATGAATGCTGTGGCATACAGAAATGCATCTAAATAACTAAGCATTAATGTTTGTTTGAGTATAGCTAAATCCATAATCTGATAAGTTTGTTGCTGCAAATTTGCAGCAATTGGTAATTTGGATTGTAACCCATGATATATCTGATTATACCGTTCCGTAAATTGTTCTCCTCCAGTATAGATATTACTAATTAAATCGATTCGATGTGCAGCTACTCGATGTGCCAAGTAGTTATTTATGATCGCAATACCGAACGATCCCCCTAATTGCCGAATCATATTATTCAGAGCAATTCCTTGCGGGATATCTTTAGGTTGTAATCCTGATACAGCCATTGCATTAAGTGGGACAAACAGACATGCCAAGGCTGCTCCACGGATCATTAGTGGGAGAGCAAAGAAACTTGAACCAACATTTAGATCTGCCCGTGACATAAGTATTCCAAACCCCATCAATGTTATAAACCCAATACTGACAAATATCTGTGGTTTGGCGCCATTTTGAAGTTTTTTGCCTATGAAAGGCATGAGTATTAAAGATAATATAGAAGCAGGGAGTAAGGTTAGTCCAGTTTCATAGGCCGTATAACCTAATCCTCGTTGCAACATAAGTGGGAAGATAAATACCGAGGTAAACAGAATAAATCCTACAATAAAAGTTAGAAATGTTGTAATGGCCATATTACGATCGTTCATAATATGCAGGTTTACAACAGGTTCTTTTTGCTTGAGTTCCCACCAGATGAATGTTGCTAATCCCACAGCTGCGACTAGTGTAAGTCCGATAATCAATCTTGAGTCATACCAGTCCTCTGCCTCTCCACGTTCTAACACATATTGCAATGAAGCTATCCCAATGGTAAGGAGAAAAATACCGGACCAATCAATATGAGGTTTCTTTTTTGGAGCCTGGCTTTCGGGGATAAAACGCAGGGTAAGCAGCGTAGCAATAATTCCAAATGGAACATTGATAAAGAAAATAAGAGGCCACGAGTAACTGTCGATAATAATCCCACCTACAGTGGGTCCCAGCGTAGGACCAAGCACAACTCCCATGCCAAAAAGGGCAGCAGCCATTCCGCGTTGTTTGCCCGGGAAAGACTCAAACAATATGGCTTGTGAGGTAGATAGAAGTGCACCACCTCCAAGCCCCTGAACAAATCGCCACAAGACGATCTCCCAAAGTGATGTTGAGGTACCACAAAGAATCGAGGCTACAGTAAATAGAGCGATTGAAGCCAGGTAGTATTGCTTCCTTCCAAAATAGTTGGCCAAAAAACCGGTCATCGGAATTATGATCACATTGGCGATTGCATAGGAAGTGATCACCCATGCAATATCTTCAATTGAAGCACCAAGGTTGCCTGCCATCTGGTTCAGCGCTACATTCACAATCGATGTGTCGATGAGCTCCATAATGGCAGCCGAGATCGTTGTAATCGCGATAAAGATCCTGGCTGTCTTGCCTATACCTTCCATGCTAAATTTTAAAGGGGTACAGAAACGACCACACTCATTCCGGCGCGAAGTACATCTTTGTATTTTGCCCCATCTATTATTTCAATCCGAACAGGAACTCGCTGAGTTACTTTTACAAAATTTCCTGTAGCATTATCGGGTGGGAGAAGCGAAAACTTTGCCCCTGTTGCATCTGAAACCGAAATAATCTTCCCCTTGATAACCAATTTGCGGTCACCATCAATTTTAAGATTTACGACCTGTCCTTCATGGATATTCTTTAGCTGGCTCTCTTTGAAGTTTGCCACAACCCATTGGCTCTGAGTGTTCACAATCGTAAAAAGAGGTGTGCCGGCCTGAATAAACACCCCTTCGTCGATATTTCTTTTCCCAAGTTTTCCATCTGCAATGGCATAGACGCGGCAATACGAGAGTTTTAATCGCTGTTGATCAATATGGGCTTTCTTAATATCTGACTGAGCTTCAGATTTTTTTACCAGCGAACCTAAGATCGCAAGACGCGTTGATGCAACCTTGACCTCGATTCTGCTCGCTTCAAGTTGCTTGGTTGTGATATCAAATGTCGATTGGCTCTCATCAAATTGTTTAGTGGTAATTGCACTTCCTGCCAATAGGTTTTTATTACGACTTAGATCATTGGTTGCCTGGGAGAGTTTTTGCTTCATTACCTCAAGATTACCCTTAGAGGCAGCAAGAGAGGCTTCAGCATTTACCAAGGAGGCCTTGGCGTTATCAATGTCAGATAAGGATTGTACAAAATCGGCCTGCATCTCCTGTAACTGCAGGGTAAGTTCTGCGGAATCGATGACCATTAAAAGTTGCCCCTTGGAGACTGTCGAATAGTCATCCGCGTAGGTCTTAGCAACAAATCCAGATACCCGTGATAGTATAGGAACCAACCTCATCTCAACTTGCGCATTGTCTGTTTCTTCATGATTTATTGCAAACCAGACCTGTTTAACCAGGAAAAATAAACCGACAACGACAATAGTCGAAATTATTATGCGAGGTAACACACTCTTAGGTGCTTCTGGCTCTTTTTCTAATTCGCTTTTCATTTACAATTTTTTTTTGTGCAAATATAAGTCAATGTTTTTATCTCATAATGCTCTTACTAATCCTTTTGATGATTTAATGGTTTAATAACAAATAAAATTTTTGGTTAATTGTAATAGACTCAACTTTTGTTGAGTTTAGGAAGGATTAATCTTCACAAAGGGGATATCACTTTAAACCAGATCAAATATGGTGGCTTTATCCAGCATCTATTAGAAAGAGCCCACACTTCTTAATTTATGAGATCTTTTCATTCAAGCTTCGATTTTTGCCAAAATGTAGTTATGCGCTAGAAGGCATTTGGTGTTTAAAGTCCAAATTTAAGCCGATCTTTTGGGTAATCCAATTTGCGCACAATATCTGAATACTGAATCTTTAACTGAAGGCACTTCACCAAAATACTTCAACTGTAAGCTAGTGTCAGCAACATATTGGCCTGAAAACATGTAGTCGAACATTTTTTTCAGGTCCGCCATTTGTGATTTAAAAAGACCGATAAATGAAAAAATAGAACCTATAACAGCCCAAGGGAGTGCGCCAACTTTAATTGGCATGCCCGAATATTCAGTCGCATATTTTACCAGCATCTGAATATTCATAGGTTCGGTCATTCCTATATCCATTCTGCCTAAGGGAATCGTATCGTCAACTGCCGCAATGGCTAAATACTTAGCTATATCGTCCGAGAGAATATAAGTCCATTTGACTGTGGTAGTGCCAAAAACCTTTAGATTTCCTTTTTTTAATCCTCCGGCATAGAAATCATTTTTGGGTGTTTGGTCCAGGAACGCACCTGGTCTTAATGCCACATAAGGGACCTCCATTTGATCCATATAATCTTCTATTAGTTTCTTTTGCCAAAAGTGGGGAACAGATTCAGCCTGATGAACATTAAGCACGCTGGTAAAAACAAAGCGAGGGGTATTGGACAGCTTTACAGCATTCACCAGATTTCGGTTGCCTAAATCATCCACATTTTTTAGGTTGTCGCCTTTCTTGCGATTTGAATAACCAATGGCCGTAGATATTACGGCATCCATATTTTTTAACGCAGGCAGCAGTGTTTCAGGTTTTGATAAATCGCCTCTGATAATCTGAACCCCTTTTGATTCCAATTCTTGGGTGTTGGAGCCTTCACGAACCAATGCAAAAACATTAGCGCTGTGGTTAAATAAATGATTTATTACCTTTCCACCAAGGTAGCCAGTCCCTCCGACTACTAATACTGATTTACTCATAGTATGTTTATTTTTTTGTTAGTGATGATAGACCAAATGGAATTAATCCCATGGCAATAACCCAAATAATTGGCCCACTGATTGTTGGTATATTAGGCTCAATAATGCCGGATGTTACTAATGAGAACGTGAATGACAAATCACAAATGCCAATTGCAATTAGTGCAATAAAATATGCTATCCAAGATCCTCTATTGTAAATTACCCATGCAAGTATAAGTCCTAAAACACCAAATCCACCAACATCCATGCAGAAATTCAACAACAAATGTTTTTGAAGATTGGCTGTGATGGCATCATTTGTAACCTGTATTAAATTATGAGGTGCGTTGCTACCGCCTGCAACCATGTCCCACAGACCTCCAATATCCATTGTCAAATAGCGGTGTATGCCCTCATAGCCTACCCAAACATGTAAGATTCCCCATAGGGCTAAGAATAAGGCACCTGCTTTTGCCATTTTGCCAACTGTTGGTTGGTTGTTGATTAGATTTTTATTGTCATCCATTTTGAAAATATTTAATTGATTAAAAACGGATGTAAAATTGCCTATGTAAAATGGATTTTCTTTTTACATATGTTAAAAAATCAAGGCTTAGCTCTTATTCGGCTTAGCGTTACTTGTGATATTCCCAGATAGCCTGCGATGTCTCCTAAACTAATTCGCTGAAGCAGATCATGGTATTCGATTATAAAACTTTCATACAGTTCTGTGGCATCTCCATCAAACATCTCTTTAATCCGTTTTAAATTAATTGTGGCAGCCATACCAAAAATCTTTCGGATTATGGTTTCAAAGCAATGGTGCTTTTTACATAATTCTTCAATGTCCTCATAGGAGAGCATTGTGATCTCAGTTGTTTCTATTGCGATGGTGGTAAATACGGCCGGAGTTTGCAGTATAAAGCTATCCAGCACAGTGAATACATTGTTTTCTGAAAAGAAACGCACAATGAATTTCCTGTCTTTATGGATGTAGTAATGTTTTACTAAACCTTTATTTATAAAAAATAATCTCCGGCAAATTGTCCCTTCCTGATTAATGATTTCACCTCTTTTAAAAGATGTATATTTAAATCGGCTCGATAAATCCTTAAGTGCCTCAGCAGTAAGTGGAGAAATTGCATTTAAGTGGGCTATAAAGGGGTCCATTAAATTGTATTTAGAATTGCCGAAGTTAAAATTTAACGTGGTAGTTTTTACATGCAGACAACTATCGAATTATTTACCGTCTGATTGGCTTGCGTAATTACTTCTTTTTAGTCTTGCCGGTGTTCGTTTTGAGCTTTTTCTGTTAGTTTTGTGGCTATTGTCATCCCCCCTGTGGTGTAATACCTTCTGGCATAAAGCCCTAATACGGGTTCTACTCCTTTAAAATTATTGATAAGAAAAAGCTCCTCGGCGTTAAGGAGTTCTTCTTTTGTAATCTCTTTCTTTTCCAGGGTCTCAAATCCACATGCTCTGGCACAGCTTTTTACAACTTCGACAAGCGGTGGTGAATAACCTTGAGAATCACTTGAGGGGAATATCGCAGTTTGATCGGTTAGATAGCCAAAAGAGCCTTTTATCGATTCACAGGCAAACCCTTTATGATTAAGTAGGATAAGGTTCTGTTTTGATGACTCGGCGGCATATCGCATAGCAGCATCCCATAACGTTCTGCTTGACGGTTCATACGATTGATATACAGAACGATTCTTTGTCTCTTCGGTGTAAATATCGATCAGTAAGCTCCCCTCTTTAGGCGTGAAATAGCCGCCCGGTATCTCCTCGCCCGTTAAAAGATATTCTGTTCCATCGATTCCTGGAATAAAATAGATGTCGATCCTAGCAGCCAGATAAAAATGATTTTTATTTAAAAACCGTGAGCAATCACTCGTGAAACGAGCGAAGTTCCAGTCAGCTGGGATGGGCAGTCCCAGCGCCGAAAGTGAATCCTGAAGGAAATCATAATTACTTCTGGCAAACATAACCAGGTTATTAACAGCTCTAAATGATTCTTTAATGCCACTATTTAAACGGGCAAGATCTTGCCCTGAAAATAGAGGCTCGTTATCGCGAAAGAATTTGCCGTTAAAGAGATTAAACCCCCCTTTCATTAGAGATTATATTGGTTGTTAATGCTCAAATAAAATGTGCTGAATTTCGTAATCATACAAATTGGGTGTAATTAAATTGTTACGTTGGTATGTATAATTATTCAAACGTTTAATGTTTTATTCCGTGATTATTTGCAGATTGAAATTACATGGCGATACGCCCAAGAAGCAAATCAAGAAATCCGATTAGCAACGCAGGTTTTAACACTATTGGAAGTGCAAATCCAAATATAGCACCCAGGAAATGGGCATCATGCCCAATATTATCTGCTTTTTTTGTACTCATATAGTATGAATAATAGAGGTATAATCCTCCGAAGATAATTCCCGGAATAGGTAGTATTCCAAAGAAGTAAATATTATTCCATGGATCAAAGAAGATCGCAGTAAAGAGTACTGCCGATACAGCTCCCGATGCCCCAACAGCATTGTAGTAGGGGTTATTTTTTTGCTGCAACAACGAATAGAGCGTTGAGAAGATCACCGAACCAAAGATCAGAATCAGGTAATACGATGCTGCGTTATTGCCAAAATAGAATCCAAAAAATCGTTCCACAGCATTGCCAAATGAATACAATACGATCATATTGACAATCAGGTGTTCCCAATTGGCATGGACAAAGGCGTGGGTAACCATCCGATAGTACTGTTTTCGGTGAATTATTTTATACGCATTAAACTGTAGGTGAGACATTATCTCCCCCTGCGAAAAGGTAATCGCCGAGATTAGCGTTATTAATGCAATTAATACTAAAGTCATAAAATATAGGTTTAAATATGGAGAATTTTAAATGTTAATTCACGCAAAAGATCCCCGTTTTCGGTGCTTCCGCCACGGGCACCTTTTGAACGTAAATCATACTCACGCATCATCGAGATGATTTGGATCGCTTTATCCAAGTTGTAGTTCCTGGCAGCGTCGATATAGTCATTCATAAAATAAGGATTAACACCTAGCTTTTGAGCAACTTGGGAGCGGTCTGATTTGTTCTCCAGTGCATGGTAAATTAATATCTTCCTGAAATAACCAACCAGCATACCCAGAATTACAGGGAGAGGATTATTCTTCTCATTGTCTATAAAATAATTGATGATCTGGTTTGATTTTAAGATATCCTTTTTCCCTAATGCCTTTTGAAACTCAAACATATTAAACTCTTTGCTGATTCCAATATTTTTTTCAATGTCATCAGGGAGGATCGTTGTTCCGGGAACCATTGATAGGATAACTTTCTCCAGCTCATTAACGATTCGTTGAAGGTCGCTGCCCACAAAATCTGTGATCATTTGCGCTGCTCGTGGATCAATACCAAGATTTTTCTCCTTGAGATATTTGGTAATCCATCCAGGTATATTGCTGTCATAAAGAGGCTTAGATTCGAAGTAGACGCCGTTTTTATGTAGCGCTTTGTATAGCCTCTTGCGTTTGTCAATCGATTTATACTTATGGTTGATTACCAATACTGTCGAACGCATTGGATTCTCGATATAGGTAGCCAAATCCTCCAGATTTTTAATGTTCTGCGCCTCTCTGATCACTACAACCTGCCGTTCAGCCATCATTGGAAATCTTTTGGCTGCAGTCAATATCGCATCGATAGAGAGATCTTTTCCATAAAGTATCGATTGATTAAACCCCTTCTCCTCCTCCGTAAGGACATTTTCAAGGATAAAATGGCTTATTTGGTCCAGGTAATACGGCTCTTCTCCCTCTAAAAAATATACAGGGGAATAATTCTTCTTCTTGAGGTCGTCAATAATCTGATTGTAATCCATATCCCTTAAAATTTCAGATGTTTAACCGATCTTCCATCATTAATAATCTCTGTTAGCGCTCCGATTCCAATCTCAAGATGTTGAATTACAAACTTTCGGGTTACCTCTTTATCACTTTCTGTTGTTTTTATACCGGCTGAGATCATCGGTTGATCTGAGACCAATAATAAAGCACCTGTTGGGATTTGGTTGTAAAATCCGACAGTAAATATTGTCGCAGTCTCCATATCTATAGCAACCGCTCGTGTCTTACTTAGATATTTTTTAAAACGTTCGTCATATTCCCATACCCGTTTGTTGGTTGTAAAAACAGTTCCTGTCCAATAGTCGAGTCCTTGGTCGCGTATCGTTGAAGAGACAGCTCTTTGAAGACTGAAGGCTGGAAGAGCAGGAACTTCGATAGGGAGGTAATCATTCGAGGTGCCATCGCTACGAATGGCTGCAATAGGTAAAATTAAATTTCCTAGTTCACTCTTCCGTTTTAATCCCCCGCATTTGCCTAAGAACAAAACAGCTTCAGGCATTATCGCACTTAACAGATCCATAATTGTTGCGGCATTTGGACTCCCCATTCCAAAGTTGATAATCGTAATTCCGTTGGCACTGGCATTGGGCATGGTCTTATCTTCACCAATAATAGGGACATTAAACTTCTCGGCGAAGTTCTCTACGTAATTTTGAAAGTTCGTGAGAATAATATATGGGGTAAAGTCATTAAGCTCCCTACCCGTGTATCGGGGAAGCCAGTTGCTTACGATCTCCTCTTTTGTTTTCATCTCCGTATTTTATGCAAAATTATCCGGATTTTGCAGATTCTTGGTTCAATTGAAAATAAAAATTAGTTTTGAACAATATAAATATCAACAATGGATCTTAATCTCCCCTATTTCTCTTTCCGGTTAAAGGACCATGATGGCAAAAAACTGATCTTTGATAGTTTTCGCCGTAAATGGGTAACCCTTACACCCGAGGAGTGGGTAAGACAGAATATGGCCCGTTATCTTACCGAGATTAAACATTTTCCTGCAACCCTGGTGGCATTGGAACGCTCATTAAGAATCAATCAGCACGACTTTAGAACTGATATTGTCCTTTTTTCAAGATCCGGAACACCCCTTGTTGTGGTCGAATGTAAAGCGGCCGATGTAAAGATCTCTCAACAGGTATTTGATCAGATCGCTCGGTATAATCTCGATTTAAGAGTTAGTTATCTGATAGTTACTAATGGATTGAGTCATTACTGCTGCCGCTTTGATCAGACGCTGTTAACCTATACCTTCTTGTCCGAAATGCCAGATTATGCCGAGATAGATAACTGAAATTATTGACTAGGTTAATTCGCTAGTTTTATTTTATTGTTAGTGAGACTCGGTATTGACTGTTTACAGTTGATCATTCACAATTAATTGCAGCATAACTTCGTCTTGCCAGCCGGAATCTGTTCGAAGCCAATCTTTTTTTGTTCCGCAAGGGTTAAATCCCTGCTTTTTAAAGAGCTGGAGACTGATTTGATTGGTTGTTTGAATATTTGCGTAAAGTTGATGCACATTCAGCTTCTGAAAGCAATATCCGACGATTAATTCCAATGCTGCTGACGCAAAACCTTTTGACCGATCTTCTTGTGCATGAATCAATAATCCAATTCCGACTCTCGAATGGTAGGGTTCAAAATCAAAAAGATCGATGGCACCCACGGTTTTTCCCTCTCGGGTATCGATCATAAGCCTTAATTGCTTTGTTTCGTATATATCTCTATCTGCATTTTTGATATATAATGCGAGAATATATTTGGAATAGGGGACCAAGGTATGACTAACCTCCCAAAGTTCAGGATCGTTTTCCCAGGCATAGAGCAAGTCAATATCTTCAGGCTCAATTGCCCGCAGCGTGATTAATTCATTTGAAAGGTATTTCGTCATCGCGCTATCCCATAAAATTTTCGAAAAGCATTCTGTTTACGATTGATCGCCCCAGTGTTATCTCATCAGTATATTCAATTTCATCTCCAATAGAGACACCGCGCGCAAGGGTGGTAATCTTGACCGGACTTCCTGTTAGTTTTTTAAAGATAAAGAAATTAGTGCTGTCTCCTTCCATTGTGGTGCTTAAGGCGAAAATAATTTCGTCGGCCTCACCTTTCTCTACTCGTCCCAATAAGGATTCTATCTCGAGATCTGCGGGGCCAATCCCATCCATTGGGGAGATTATGCCTCCTAAGACATGATAGACACCACGGTATTGCTGTGTATTTTCTATCGACATGACATCGCGGATATTCTCTACCACACATACGATCCGGTGGTCACGTGCCGGATTACTGCAGATATTACAGATGTCATGGTCCGAAATATTCCTACAAATACGGCAATGCTTAACCTCCTCGCGCAATTGAGTTATGGCTCTGCTAAACCGAACAACCTCATTGACATCTTTTTTTAGCAAGTGAAGCACAAGCCTTAAAGCCGTTTTCTTTCCTATGCCGGGGAGTTTAGAAAACTCATTTACAGCGTTTTCAAGTAGTTTTGATGGGAAATTATCGATAGACATTCCAGTAGTTTATTTTTCCAAAGTTAATAAGAGTCAGGAAATGACTTAACTTTTAACGAAATAAATTAGGACCCTATTTTTCTTAATTGCTATTTTAAATTTCAAGGGAATGAGAATCAATAGGCTTACCACCTCTGCTACCAGATATTTTTATTATTTTTATACAATGATTGGGACCAAAATTAACGCCTTCTTTAACCCTGAACAGTTTCAGGGGTGGGGAAGAAGGCGCAAATATTTCGAAGGTTGGTATTTTAAAATTGTAAATGCCGAGCAGACCAAAGCTTTTGCTTTTATCCCCGGTATAGCTATCGATGATAATGGTCGTAAGAAACCATTTATTCAGGTGCTGGACGGGAAAAAACAAACCTCAGTAAATCATACTTTTACAGAAAAAGAATTTATACCAACTCCCGGAATCTTCAACCTGAATATAGGACCAAATTTTTTCTCTGAACATCGAATGTCATTGCAATTACCAGATATTAAGGGAGAATTGCGCTTCTTAGATGCCGTCCGGTGGCCAAAACATTGGTATTCACCCGGTATTATGGGCCCCTATTCGTTCGTCCCATTTATGGAGTGCTACCATGGTATTGTAAGTATGGATCATTCAATTGTTGGGCAATTGGAAATTAATGGTGAGCAAATTAATTTTGATCAGGGAAGGGGATATATTGAGAAAGATTGGGGCCACTCATTCCCTAGTGCCTATACCTGGATGCAAACTAATCACTTCTCCGTGCCGGGAATCTCGGTGAAAGCTTCAGTTGCCAAAATCCCATGGATTACTAAATCCTTTGTGGGCTTTATCGCAGGACTTTGGATTCATGATACATTATATAAGTTTACCACCTATAATGGCTCCAAACTCCGAAAATCATTTATCGACGAGAATCGGGTAGAAATAGTGCTTGAGAATCGTAATTTCAAAATCGAATTGCTCGCTCACCGCGACAGAGTTACCGAGTTGGCCTCTCCAATTCAAGGTCTTATGGACGGACGAATCGAAGAGAGCATGACCTCCACGATTGAGGTTAACCTGTTTGATAAAAAACAAAAAAGATTACTGTTTGCTGATACTGGAAGAAACGCCGGACTGGAGGTGGCCGGAAAGATAGATGAGATCATGCTTTAGCTGTTGCGCAAAGATCAAAAGGCACCATCATTTATATTCTTTGGTTAATCAAATTAAAGTACTCTTATTATGAGAGCGGGCGTAATTGGAGTTATCGGATTTTCACTAATTCTCCTATGCTGTAAAAAAGGCATTAGTGATCATTATCAGTCGACTGGAACGATTACTGGACCTGATCTTCGTATGTGTATCTGTTGCGGAGGCTGGCAAATCATGATCGATAACCAAACCTACAATTTTGATCTCCTCCCTTCTGATTCTAAAATCGATTTGGAACATGAAACATTCCCAGTTTACGTAAGCCTTGATTGGCAATTATCCCAAAAAATAAAATGCCCTAAGTGGATTGATATCCATAAAATTAAAAAAAGATAGATCCTCCATAAGATCATTAGCCCAATTTGCCTATAGTAGAAAACGGATAACGTCAGCATTGCAATCTTGTGCTTTTCAAGTGCAGTGAAAAGATAGGCACGTATTTTTTATAATTATTTAAGGGTATATCAACATGAATTGTTGAATATCTCAAAGCCATAATATTTAGATATTAAATCTTGCAGACGGTAATAATTCCAAATTATCACTTAACTTTGCAACATAAAATATCAGGGGTGCCTTAATAATACGGGCTGAGATCAAACCCATTGAACCTGTCCGGATAATGCCGGAAAGGGAAAGTGAAAAATCATACCGTTTTATATCAGTTCTGAGATTTTAAAATTATTTTTAAATGGGCTTAATTGTTCTGTTTAGATTGATTATTAATTAATTACGCAATGGGGTGCCTTAAAATACGGGCTGAGATCACACCCACCGAACCTGATCCGGATAATGCCGGTGTAGGGATGGCGAATGGAAAATCACCTCCTCATTGGTTGTCTTTTAACCAATTTAAGTACGATTTAATGAAACGATTTGGATTATTCCTCTCCTTGCAGCTTATTGCCGCGATGGTATTCGGGCAATTATCAATAAGCGGCATAGTAAAAAACTCACAAGGTGAGCTGCTCAGTGGTGCAAACCTTATGTTGGGGAACAACGTTACCAGGACAACTGCGAATAGTAAGGGGGAATTTAGGTTCGAGGACATTCCTGCAGGAGATTATAAGCTCGCTGTAACTTTTCTTGGGTATAAAAATTATATTCAGGAGCTATCATTAAAGCGTTCTACCCAGGTTGAGATTATTTTAGAACCTTTTTCAATTCTCACGGAGGAAGTTTTGGTATCGGCTGCCCGTGCCGGAGATAATTCGCCATTTGCCTATACAAATATTGGTAGAGATGAGATTCAGGCAGCTAATCAGGGGCAAGATATTCCTATTTTACTCTCTTATACTCCATCCTTTATTGCTACTTCGGATGCAGGAAATGGGGTGGGCTATTCCAATTTCAGAATCCGCGGAAGTGATCCTACGCGTATTAATGTGACAATAAATGGCATTCCTATGTCAGATGCGGAATCCCAAAGCACCTATTTTGTCGATATTCCTGATATCGCAGCCTCCACAGAAAATATACAGGTTCAAAGAGGGGTGGGGAATTCTACAAATGGAGCAAGTGCATTCGGTGCCTCTATTGATCTGCAAACCAGTAAACTGAATCGCGAAGCAAAAGCAAGTTGCAGCTCATCAGTAGGCTCGTTTCAGACCTTTCGTAATAACCTAACCGCAAGTACCGGACTTATGGATGGGAAGTTTGCAATGGACGTTTCGATGTCGAAGATTAATTCAGCCGGATTTATTGACCGTGCCTCAGCCGATTTAAAATCCTTCTTTGTCTCTGGTGGATATTTTACCCCAAAAACGATTCTAAAGGCAACTATCTTCTCAGGCTTTGAACAGACTTATCAGTCATGGAATGGCATCCCTTCCGTAAGATTGAATAACGACATTGACGGGATGAACCAGTATGAATCGGATGGGCTATATTCTCATGAACAGACCCAAAATATGCTCAATTCAAATAGCCGAACCTATAATCTATATACGTATAAAAATCAGGTCGATCATTATCAGCAAGATAACTACCAACTTCAGTTCTCTCATAAGTTTAATCCGTATCTAAACTTAAACGCATCGGCATTTTATGTCTATGGAAGAGGATATTACGAAGAGTATGAGAATGATCAAAATTATGGAGATTATCAGTTATCCACTCCTTTTGTTAATGGAGCTGCTGTTGAATTGACCGATATGATCACCCGTAAATGGCTAGACAATAATTTCTATGGAACTATATTTTCATTGAGTTATAAAAAAGAGGGCCATGCACTGACCCTCGGGGGAGGTGCAAACAGATATGATGGAAACCACTTTGGACGAGTGATTTGGGCAAAAAATGCCGGTGATGCAATCCCTGATTATGAATGGTATCGAGGAACAGGGGTGAAGAAGGATTTTAATCTCTATGCCAGATATACACTTCTGATTAATGAGGTTTTAACTGGTTCTGCAGACTTGCAAACGCGTTCTATTAATTATGAAATTGGGGGATTTGATGAGAAGTTTAGAGATGTTTCTCAGCAACATAATTATAATTTTCTTAATCCCAAGTTTGGTCTGGTTTACTCGCCTGAAGCTCATCGCGAAGCTTATCTTAGTTATAGTAGAGCGAATCGTGAACCTAACAGGTCAAACTTTGTAGATGTTGATCCACAAGGGAAACAGCCCACCTTCGAAACTTTAAATGATGTAGAGTTCGGATACAAGTATAACAGGTCAGAAATAATGTTGGGAACCAACCTCTATTATATGCATTACAATAATCAGTTAGTTCATACGGGACAAATAAACAGTGTCGGAGCTCCAATTATGACTAATGTTGATAAGAGTTACCGACAAGGAATTGAATTAATAGGAGCGATCAGTTTCTTGAAATTTTTTAAATGGAATATTAACACAACAATCAGCTCAAATAAAATCGAGGCTTTTACCGAATATGTTGAGGATTGGGATAATGGGGGGTTAAAAGAGAGCAAAATTGGGAAGACAGACCTGGCTTTTTCTCCGAATCTTACTGCGAGCAGCATTCTTTCATTTAAGCCATGTAAACCCTTTGAGATTAGTTTGCTCTCTAATTACGTAGGAAAGCAGTTTGTGGATAATACAGCCAATAACGATAGGAAACTTAATCCATACGTGGTTAGTAATCTAAAATTTGATTATAGTTGTACGCAAAGGCTCTTTAAGAATCTGAATATTAGAATGCTGGTTAATAATATTTTCGATAGGAAGTACGAAAGCAATGCGTGGGTCTATTCTTATTTGTATAATGGAAAGCGCAACAAAATGGATGGTTATTTCCCTCAGGCAGGAACAAATTTTATAATAAGTATAACTGTTGGATTTTAAAGAATAAGTAAAGGAACTAGTTTTCTAATTTATATTCTATCTAAACTAGACTAGAAATTAGAAAACTAGTTCCTTTTACTATCTGATATTAGCTTAGACTCCCAATAATAGAACGCACTCCGGCATCAGTTAAAATAAATTCTTTCTCATTCTTTATACAGAATCCCTTTTTCTCGTTCTTATTTAGACAGTCACTCGCATTTATGAGTTTTTGTATTCGACTCGTCTTTAAAGACTTAGACACCATTGGCGTGGAGAATTTTTCTATTCCTTGAGAATGAAGATAGACCGCAGTTGCTAGGAATTTTTTAACTTGATTCTTCTCCGCATTCTTTTCTCGTAGAAATTCAATTAGTGGATTTCCATAGGAATCAGCGACTATTGGAGCAATAGGCAGCTTCCGTTTTTTGTTGTTTCTAAGATTTTCTTTTCTACCCTTTACCGGAATCTTACTAATTGTATCTTTACCGGAATTCAGAGTTCCCTTCTCTAACTTTGAAATGAACTCCTGATTGTTAAGTCCTGGAATTCGATTAAGAACCTGATTTAGTTGATTTTCAACCCAATCCTTATCGCCTTCACACGAGAAATGGAGGTTCTCAAATGAAAAATCAATTTTTGATTCAGCCATGGTATAACGATTCAGAGATTATGAAGCTTAAAGTTAGAATACTTTTAGAATCTACCAAATGATAAATTTCATAAAATTAGTGAACTTACTGAAAATTATTATCCATTTCCTTTAAGATTTTATCTACTTCTTTCTCTGTATGATGTAATTTCTCTTTGCATAAGGTGACTAGAAGTGATACTCGTTTTACTTTTTCAGAGAGTTCATCTACGTCTAGCTCATTATTCTCCAGTTGTTTGAGTATCTCTTCGATTTCGGAGATCGATTCCTTATAAGACATTGTTTTTTTGTTACTATTCATATCAATCATTTTTTACTATAGTTTTTATTTCACTGATTATGTTTCCTTTAAAGAGTCTTGTTTCTATAATCGACTTTTCGGTAATCAAAGTTGTATCTTTTAGTGCACGACCATTAAACGTAGTAATGGAGTATCCTCTGGAAAGTATTTTCGCTGGATCGGTAAGCAATGCTTTTTGCCTTGATAGTTCAAGATAATGGAGGTTTTCCGATAGTGCCGAACGGACTAATTTCTCAGATTTCTGTATTTTTCTTTTGAGTAAGTCGCTGTTTAATAGGATTATATTTCGGCAGTTGAGCGATACTGTTCTTGTGGTCTTCTCCAGTCCTCTAAGTTGAAGTTGTGAGAAGTTTTTAAAATCGTGTCGTAATAACTCTTCTGTTCTCCCTAGTTGATAGTTTTGATTTTGAACGAATTTCTTTACCTGGGTATCAAATTTCCAGATTGTTTGATTTAACCGATTGCCGACTAAAGCTATCTTTTCTTTGGCCTTTGGTATGATAGTTCTTGTAAAATGATCGATTTCCTTTTTTGCATCGGTGATTAATTCTACTGTAGATTGGAAGAACTGAGTTTTTAATTCAGAAAGATAGCCATCAAATTGTGCGACACCACTGATTAGGAATTCTGCCACTGCCGTAGGTGTTTTTAATCGGGTATGAGCCACCATATCTACAATTGAGTCATCTTTTTCGTGCCCTATTCCTGTGATTATAGGTAAGGGGAATTGGGTAATAAAATAGGCCAGGTTGTAATTATCAAAACAGCTTAAGTCTGCCTGTGAACCTCCGCCTCGAATTATTACTACCGCATCAAAGAAACTTTCATAAAGGTAGATCCTTTCCAGAGCCTCAATAATTGAGGTTTCAGCCTGATTCCCCTGCATGATAGCGGGGAATAATTTGATGTGGAACTTATATTTATTCGGATTATGGGTCAGCTGCTCCACAAAATCCTGATATCCAGCAGCAGTTGATGATGAGATGATTGCAATCTTTTGTGGTACCGTGGGCAGGGTTAACTCTTTATTCATATCGGCTACCCCTTCCGTTTGGAGCCGGGTGATTATTTCTCTGCGGCGCCGCGCCATATCGCCTAAGGAATAGGTTGGGTCAATATCGCGTATGTTGAGGCTAAAGCCATACAATTCATGAAATTCTACCGAAACACTAACTAAAACTTTTAGCCCCTCGGTTAATTGCTGTCCTGTAGTAGACTCAAAATAGGGCTGAAGCATCCGAAATGTATACGACCATATCGTAGCTTTAGCCTGAGCAATGATAGAATCTCCATTCTCTTCTTTTTCGATTAGGACAAGATAACAATGGCCATTGCGGTTAATTTTTAATTCGGAAATTTCACCAATCACCCAGATTGGCGCGGTGAAGCTATCGCCAATGGTTTTCTTTACCCTCCCGTTTAATTCCGATAACTTTAGCTGTTCGTTGATCATCCCCAAAGTTAAACATTGGTAATCATTTTGTAGATTTACAACGAATTATTTTAGCTGTTATCTGCAATTTTTATTGAATTTTCAATTGAATAGTTTACTGCGTTGGCTAATTTAATTACTCAATAGCTGATAAGTGTGTAATGAATCTGTATCATAGTCGCCAAATTAGTTGGATTTAGAAAATCATAGATGAATAGATTAAGATCTTATAGTGTGCAAAAAGGGATGGCGGGCGTTCTTAAAAACGCTTGGCCATTTATTGTTGCCGCTTTGGTCTTGATAGTTGTTGTGTTTTCCAGTGGCGAATCGCATGTTATAGAGTTCTATTATTCCAAAGCTCTTTATCCATTAATTGCCTCTCTGTTTTCCAGTGTAAGTTCGCTAATCCCATTTTCCATTTGGGATCTCTTCTGGTTATCGGTCATTGTTATACTTGTAATTGGATTCGCTTTAGCACTATTTCGCAAGCTAAAACTTAGATGGTTCTTACTGCGTTTGTGCCAATTTAGTGCGTTAATCTATGCTTTTTTTTACCTTGCGTGGGGATTTAACTATTTCAGACCAAACCTTGAAAGCCGGATAGGGTGGGAGAGTCCTAAGGGTGATGAAGCAGTGTTCCGATCTATTCTTGATTCCATATTAATTCATGCGAATTCAAGCAGAGTTGCTATACAAAATAAAGATTATGAAACTATTGATCGTTTAATAGAGGAGTCGTATCAAAAGAATAGAGCCACTCTGGGTATCCATTATCCGAATGGTTCGAGACGACCTAAGACTATGCTTTTCAGTTCTTTTTTTGCTAAGTCGGGTGTTAGTGGCTACTTTGGTCCATTCTTCAACGAGGTGCATCTGAATTATTACCTTCTCCCCATGGAATATCCATTTGTTCTTGCTCACGAGAAAGCTCATCAATTTGGAATCACCAATGAGGCAGAGGCAAATCTGGCTGCTTTTATGGTCTGTACAACATCGCCCGATAGGCGGCTCCAATATTCAGGGTATGTAAATCTGCTTCCCTATTTTATCTCGGATGCTTCTGAAATGCCTAATCTTAAAGATTATATCAAAAAAATTGATGCTCCTGTGCTCCTTGATTTGCGCTTTCAACGCAGTCATTGGAACGGACTACGCAATAAAACACTTGATCAGGTGCAGACTGCGGCAAACAATGCTTACCTTAAAACAAACCGCATTGAGGAAGGAGTCAAAAATTACAATCAGGTTGTAGGACTGGTAATTAGTTGGTATAACAACGAGAAATTGGTCATTCCTTCAAATACGAGGACGATAGAGTTCTCAGGTAAATAACCTGAGTCGAGTATTCTATTAAGTTAAATGTTTATTAATACAGCTACAATGCCAGCGACACGTAATCTTTTGCATAAATCTTATAAGATTTATAGTGCCTTATTTATATTTTTGCTTTACCCTGTTTTTGATGGATTTGCTTTTCCTCAAAGTAATGTAAAGCCGATGGAGAACGGCGTTTATAAGGAGAGTATTCGCACCGTTCAGTTTTTTCGTAAAGGATGGGAGTTTTCAATGCCTGTAATTGAGCTGGAGAAGGAGCAGGAGTTGGTCTTAAAGTTTGATGAGTTATCTGACCAGACAACGAATTTTTATTATACGATCACCCATTGTGACGCTGACTGGTATCCATCGCGCATAGTTCCCCAAGAGTATATGGAAGGATTTGTGGAGAACCCAATAACAGATTTTGCAGCCTCAGCAAACACCACAATACGGTATACAAATTATCAGTTGATTCTTCCAAATGAGCAGGTTCGATTTATGATATCGGGAAATTATCTGCTCTCCATTTATGATGAAGGGAATAAAGAGATTCCTGTTTTAACCCGTCGTTTTTATATCCTGGAGTCTTTAACTGAGATTTCTGGAGATGTAAAGAAATCGACCTTTGAAGGGTATCGGGGGCGTGATCAGGAGATTGATTTTACGGTTGATTATTCGCATATTCATATTTTAGATCCACATACAGAGGTTAAGGTTGTAATGATGCAGAATACGCGCATTGATAATTGCATCGTAAATCTAAAGCCATTATTTGTAAAAGAGAATCAATTGATTTATGATCTAAGTCGGGAGAATATTTTCCCTGGAGGAAATGAATTTCGTAATTTCGATACAAAAGATCTTCGGATAAATGGGCTGGGGGTAATAAAGATTGAGTATTTGGATCCCTATTTTGAGGTTGCCTTACGTCCGGATAAGGTTCGACGGCTGGAGGATTATCAAACGGAGAATGATCTGAATGGCCATTATCTGGTGAAAAATAATCGAGCCAATGACCCTGATCTTGAGTCTGATTATATCGTGGTCCATTTTTCGCTTGAGATGCCTGAGCCATTGTCGGGAGGTAAGATTTATGTTTTCGGTGGGATATCTGGCTGGAAATGCCTTGCCGCCAATCTAATGAAATGGAATTTTGAGCTAAAACGCTATGAAGCCGCACTCACAATTAAACAAGGATTCTATGATTACCAATATGTCTATATCCCAAATGGGGAAAATAAGATTGACAATGCATTACTCGAAGGCAGTCATGTCGAGACGGAGAATGACTATCAGATTTTTGTCTATTACCACACTTTTTCGTCGAGGTACGATAAGTTAATTGGATACCGATCGCTAAATTCGGTTAAGAGATAAACAAAGAAAGGTCCGTTTCATATGTGAAACGGACCTTTGATATAATTTAGTAATCTAATATCTTTGAAAAATAATTAGTTGAATATGTTTATCTATTCGATTCCAATGCAGATTGATAGTCTTACTTTACTTCCTCAAAATCAACGTCAGTAACTTCGCCGTCTCCTTTAGGGTTCTGATGAGATGCTCCGGCATTTCCAGGATTTCCGGAAGCGCCTTCCTGACCTTGTGCACTTGCTGCATTATACATCTCTTGCGAGGCCGCTTGGAATACCGCATTTAGCTCGGTCGTTGCTGCATCTATTCCCGGAAGATCCTGGATTTTATGAGCCTCTTTAAGTTTGTTTAAGGCCTCTTCGATAGGACCTTTCTTATCTGCAGGTAGTTTATCGCCAAATTCCTTTAGTTGTTTCTCTGTTTGGAAAATCAACGTATCGGCATGATTAAGTTTTTCAACCCGTTCTACAGCCTGCTTGTCAGAATCTGCATTTGCTGCTGCTTCATCTTTCATCCTTTTGATCTCTTCGTCGGTTAGGCCTGTAGATGCTTCAATACGGATAGACTGTTCTTTATTTGTCGCTTTATCTTTAGCTGTAACATGAAGAATTCCGTTGGCATCAATATCAAATGCAACTTCGACCTGAGGAATGCCACGTGGTGCTGGTGGAAGTCCATCAAGGTGGAATCGTCCAATTGTTTTATTCCCTGAAGCCATTGGCCGTTCTCCCTGTAATACATGGATCTCAACTGATGGTTGACTGTCGGCAGCGGTAGTGAAAGTTTCTGCTTTCTTTGTTGGGATGGTGGTATTTGCCTCAATAAGTTTGGTCATTACACCACCCATTGTTTCAATACCTAATGAAAGAGGTGTGACGTCTAGTAAGAGAACATCGGTTACTTCACCTGAGAGGACTCCTCCCTGAATTGCAGCACCTACAGCAACAACTTCGTCAGGATTTACCCCTTTTGAAGGTGTTCTGCCAAATAATGCCTGAACTTTTTCCTGAATGGCTGGAATACGTGTAGATCCTCCTACCAGGATAACTTCGTCAATATCTTTAATGGTCATCCCTGCATTTTTAAGAGCCTTACGACAAGGTTCCATCGTTGCATTGATCAATTTATCGCATAACTGTTCAAATTTTGCACGGGTAAGTGTCTTAACAAGATGTTTTGGCACTCCGTTTACAGGCATAATATAAGGGAGATTAATCTCTGTCTGTGTTGAGCTTGAGAGTTCAATCTTCGCTTTTTCAGCGGCTTCTTTTAAACGTTGTAATGCCATTGCATCTTTATGCAGATCTACCCCTTCGTCGTTTTTAAATTCATCTGTAAGCCAATCGACAATAGCCTGATCGAAATCATCCCCACCAAGGTGAGTGTCTCCATCGGTAGATTTCACCTCGAATACTCCATCTCCAAGTTCCAAGATAGAGATATCAAAAGTTCCACCGCCAAGGTCAAAAACCGCAATCTTCATATCCTTGTGCATCTTGTCAAGACCATAGGCAAGTGAGGCAGCTGTCGGCTCGTTAATGATTCGACGTACTTTTAGACCTGCAATCTCACCAGCTTCTTTAGTCGCTTGGCGCTGTGAATCGTTGAAATATGCCGGTACTGTAATAACCGCTTCTGTAACCTCTTGTCCAAGATAATCTTCGGCTGTCTTTTTCATCTTCTGAAGTATCATAGCCGAAATCTCCTGAGGAGAGTAAAAACGATCATCAATTTTTACACGTGGAGTATCATGATCTCCCTGAATAACAGAGAATGGCACCCTTTTTATTTCTTTCGATAGATTCGTATATGGCTCGCCCATTAATCGTTTAATCGATGAGATAGTCTTGCTTGGATTTGTAATCGCCTGACGTTTTGCAGGATCACCAACCTTACGCTCGCTATTCTCAACAAATGCAACAACCGATGGGGTTGTCCGTTTGCCTTCGCTGTTAGGAATAACAACTGGTTCGTTCCCTTCCATTACGGCAACACACGAATTGGTTGTTCCTAAATCTATTCCAATAATCTTTCCCATTTTGTATACTTATTTTTAATTGTTGATTTACTGGTTTTATACTGATAACCTTATCCTACCAATCGGTGTGCCAAGATTCAGAAATTCCAATAATTGGTAATATTGACACACTAATAAGGGGTAAAATCTTTTAGACTGTCATCTTTTATGACAAAACGACAGTGAAGCCCGACACGTGCAAATGAGGCGTATTGTAAGACGATCAGCTTCGATTATTTGTTTCCGCTAATTCCAACTACTGTTTATCATTACCTTATTTGCCGTTAGGAGAAACGGAGCACTAATAAATTTCGATTGTAGTTTTTAAAAAATGCCAAAACAATATACTAAAACGGTGTAGCATTAAAAAAAATGAAATCAATAAGCGACAAAGTTGCACCTTAATTCAAAATATATAACTTTGGACAAACTATATTAATCCCAATAAAAATTTAAAATATGACAAAAAAGGTTGAGGTGACGAAATCAGAACGACTGCAATCGCTCGATGTTTTACGAGGATTCGACATGTTGTGGATTGTAGGTGGGGGAAGTCTAATAGCTGCCTTAGCTAAGGCAACAGATTGGGGTTGGATAAATGCAATTGCCGAACAGATGCATCATGCATCATGGGTTGGCTTCCATTTTGAAGACCTAATATTCCCAATGTTTATGTTTATTTCTGGAGTAGCTATCCCTTATGCCGTTACTGCGAAAGTTGAGCAAGGCGTTGAGCGTAAAACTCTTCGTAATAAAATTATTAAACGTGGACTCCTGTTGGTTCTTTTAGGTGTGATCTACAATGGTGCACTTAGGCATCCGTTTGAGGGAATCTCTGAAATGCGCATTGCCAGTGTCCTTGGACAAATTGGTCTCGGGTATTTATTTGCCGCGATCATCGTACTTTATACCAAGTCATTTAAAACTCGGGCGATCTGGCTGATTGGGATTATGGCTGGAATTGCAATCTTACAATTGGTTGTTCCTGTTCCCGGTGTTGGAGCAGGGGTTTTAAATCAAGAAGGAGTTGGCATGAACGCATGGATTGATCAAATGTTACTCCCAGGTAGATTATATGGCGATGTTTATGATCCAGAGGGGCTATTGTGCATTGTTTCTGCGATCACAGTTACCTTGATGGGCGCACTTGCAGGGTCTGTTTTGCGCGATGGAAACCCGGCTACTCAACGTAAAGCAGTTACCATCGCCATCGCGGGTGCTGCATTGATTGTTGTCGCACTAATTCTTTCACCTGTTTATCCAATTATCAAGAAGGCGTGGACAGTCCCATTTAATATGCTAGCATCGGGGATTAGTGCAATCTTATTGGCACTCTTCTATTTTTCGATCGACGTTAAGGAGTGGACAAAGGGAATCTCGTTTTATCCAACACTATTTTTTAAGGTGATTGGAATGAATTCGATTACAATTTATTTGGGCCATTCGATCATCGATTTTGATCAGGCTTCAAATTATTTTATGGGCTGGTTGGTTCCCGCAGGTGTGGAACCACGAAATGCGCTTGCAGTAATTGTTGGCTCTATTGCTCTTGAATGGATTGTTTTGTTTTACTTGTATCAAAAGAAGATCTTCCTCAGAGTATAACTGGGGCTGAAAATTTGGAGAAAAATCTCCGGAACTTATCCATTGGGTTTGTTTCGGAGATTTTTTTACTTTTGACACTATAATTTCCTTGTTGAAACTAAGATTATGTCGGTACAGAAAGAGGTAAAAAGGGTAACTACCCATGTTCTTGCGGAGATGAAACTTCGTGGTGAGAAAATCTCCATGCTTACATCATACGATTACAGTATGGCGAAACTTGTCGATCAGGCCGGAATCGATGTAATTCTAGTGGGCGATTCCGCCTCGAATGTTATGGCAGGAAATGAAACGACTCTTCCCATAACCCTTGATCAAATGATTTATCACGGAAAGTCTGTGGTAAAAGGGGTCTCCAGAGCATTGGTCGTTGTGGACATGCCATTTGGGACCTATCAGGGAAACCCCCTCGAGGCGCTTAGCTCTGCAATCCGCATTATGAAGATTACCCATGCCGATGCCGTAAAACTCGAAGGAGGTAAAGAGGTGATCGATTCTGTTGAACGAATTGTTATGGCTGGGATCCCTGTAATGGGCCATCTGGGTCTTATGCCTCAGTCGATCCATAAATATGGAACCTATACCGTACGTGCAAAAGAAGAATTAGAGGCAAAAAAACTGCTCGAAGATGCTATATTGCTCGAACAAGCGGGCTGCTTTGCTATCGTGCTCGAAAAAATCCCTGCCAAATTGGGAACACAGGTGGCTCAGAAATTAAAGATTCCTGTAATTGGAATAGGTGCCGGTGGAGGCGTTGACGGTCAGGTGCTGGTGATCCACGATATGCTCGGGCTTACTCAAGAGTTCTCCCCTAGGTTTTTACGCCGCTATCTTAATCTGGCCTCCGAAATTAAAGGGGCTGTCGAACATTATGTGGCAGACGTAAAATCACGCGATTTTCCGAATGAGAAAGAGCAGTACGATTAAGAATCGGGCTCTTTAACCCTGCAGAAATAGATTGATAGTTAGATAAAAATAGTTCAAATAAATTGCATGGTTCAGTTGTCCGTCCTTTTTGAAGATAATCATATTATTGCGATCAATAAACGGTGTGGCGATATCGTACAAGGTGATAAAACCGGAGATCGGACCTTGGGGGATGAGGTAAAAGAGTATATTAAACAACACTATAATAAACCAGGCAATGTCTATCTGGGGGTAACTCATCGCCTCGATAGACCGACAAGTGGTGCAGTACTCTTTGCCCGAACCTCAAAAGCACTTACCAGACTTAACGAACTATTTAAAGAGGATCGGTTAATCCGTAAAACCTATTGGGCTGTTGTGGATAAGAAACCGGATCCTTTAATAGCCGATTTGAATCACTGGATGATTCGCGATACCAAACAAAATAAATCCTTTGCATTCCCGAATGAACGAAAGGAATCAAAGAAAGCAGGACTTACCTATCGCTACCTCTGCTCGTCTGATAAATTTCACCTTCTCGAGATTGAACTACATACCGGTAGGCACCATCAGATCAGGGCTCAGCTGACTGCAATCGGACTGCATATTAAGGGAGATCTGAAATATGGTTTTCCGCGTTCAAACGCTGATGGAGGGATTCACCTTCATGCCCGTAAAATTGAATTTACCCATCCTGTGACCGGTGAGCAGGTCTCCATTATTGCTCCACCACCCAATGACCCTGTATGGAACTACTTTATCCATGCTATTAACCGTTAATTCGTCTGAGGTAAAATAGGATTAAGATATCACCACTACGTGGTTTATAAATTCTTAATCCGTATTTTTCTACACAGATTTCGCAACTCTGTTGCTTTGGTATTACCGGGGAATACGCATTATCTGAATTAAAGTAATTTATCTAGCTGCATCGCAGCGGTATCTTTGTAGATTTAGTTTGATAAAAGAAACAAAACCACGTAGTGTGATATCTATTAAAATAGCATTGCGAAGAGATCCCCTAATTAGAGCATTCAGAAAGGTACCTGTCATCAAATTCGATTTCATTTCTTTGAAGTTTCTTCACCAATTTTGCAACTCCGTTGCTTATGCATTACTTGGCAATACGCATGATCAGAATTAAATTTTACCTTTTTAGCTCTTTAAGGTAGTTCGGCAAGACTTCCATCAGGGACCCTGGTTCAATATTCAATACCTGCATTCCAATTGACTTTGCCGCTTCTGTATTCACTTCCATATCATCAATAAAAAGGGTCTCGTGGGGCAGGATTCCTGCCTCATTTAATGCCTGGATATAAATTTGCGGGTCTGGTTTACGCATCCCCATCAGATGAGAATAGAAGTTTCGTTCAAACAGATCGTAAAGGGGGTAGCCGAAATTAGTTTCAAATTCACGATGAAATTTTAGCCGGTGAATTTCATTGGTATTACTAAGTATGAAAATTCGGTAGTTTGCTCTAAGTGATTCAAGGTACTTGATCCTTTCGGCCGGTATATCAAGGATCATTGCTGACCATACCTTATCAATGGAGTCATCGTCAAGAGGAACATTAATCATTTCCCTCACTGAGTTCCGAAATGATTCTGGCGTTGAATCTCCTTGCTCCAATCGAAAAAAAAGCTCCTTCGCTAATGCCTGGTTGTCACCTTCGTAAAAGTTGGTCCAGCCAAGTTTACGAAACCCTTCGACAGTAAGTTGGGGATCAATATTAAGGATGACTCCACCAAGGTCAAAAATTATGTTACGGATAGATTTAGATGTCATAATGCCAAGAGATTTAAATGCAAATATAACAGTTTATAAAGCTGTTGGGATTTATTCTATTTATCCTTATTTAAAATTCTTATATTCGTCGAATCGGCTGGAATGACCAAGGCAAATTTAAGATGCATGTAATGAATAAGATATGCCGCCTGCCTCCTTTAACTTGATTGTTCCAAAAAGATTAAGCAGAGTTTCAAACTGAAAATTTGGCTATAAGCATGAGTAACGAACATTATCATAACCACCATCATCATGATCATAATCATGGTGCACATGGGAAGAGCCTTGTTATTTCAATAATTCTCAATGTGGGAATCACTGTTGCACAGATTATTGGGGGATTGATTTCGGGTAGTGTGGCCTTGCTCTCTGATGCGGCACATAATTTCAGTGATGTGCTCGCCCTTCTTTTTAGTTACATCGCCCGAAGGCTTTCGGGGCGTAATCGTACATTAAAACAAACATTTGGGTACAAGAGGGCGGGGATATTTGCTGCATTTATAAACTCTGCAACATTAATGATTGTGGCAACATTTTTAGTTCACGAAGCTATCGACAGACTTATTCATCCCAAGCCCATCGAAGGGGTTATCGTGATTTGGCTTGCGGCCCTGGGGATTATTTTAAACGGTATTAGTGCACTTCTTGTTAAGAATGGTGCTAAGAACGATCTCAATATGCGCTCTGCCTATATCCATTTATTCACCGATATGCTAACTTCGATAGGGGTTTTATTCGGTGGGTTTGCAATAACCTATCTTGATTGGTTCTGGGTCGACGGCCTACTTACAATTGTAATTGCAATCTATCTTATTTATAGTAGCTGGGCAATATTCTACGACTCACTACGGATTTTTATGCAATTCACACCCACAGAGATCAATATTGAGGAGATTGCTGTTCGGATGGCCGCTATCGAAGGGGTGAAAAATATTCACCATGTTCATGTTTGGAATCTCGACGATCATGAGATGATGTTTGAAGCACATCTGGATCTGCAGAGCGATTTTACAATATCTCATTTTGAGTCTATTCTCGAAAAGGTAGATGAAGTGCTCGATCAGTATAATATTCACCACTTTAATATTCAACCTGAATATGCGCGCAATGACGAGAAGTCGTTAATTAATAATCAAGACCACTAATTTACCCCTTCAGATCGCATACCTACTTACGGGTAGAAAAAATACATAATATACGGTATTGCCCTATTCTAATGGAACCCCCATTTTTGTAAAAGATTTTAAAGGTTATCCGGAATCCGATTTTTAAGTCTGAAAATTAATCGCAAGGTTGTTTCTGAACGTTGGAATTTTAACTGTTTAAATAATTAAAGTTAAAATGGCGAATTCAACTAGCCTCCGCTACAGATCAACGGCTATTAATTTTTTAATCTTAGTCTTAAATTTAAACTATTTTTCCTATGAAAGCAGTAACTTTAATTATCGTATTGGTGACGTTGTCTTTAAGTGATTTTGCACAAACAACGAATGATGTGCTTAACCTATATCAAGAATAAAACCGTTACTCAGGAGCAGGCCGATGAGGTTCGTGCGGATGCCGCTATTAAACAACAGGAGCAAGATGCGAATAAGAAGTCATTTACGATTTCAGCTACAAGACCAATTCAATTGGCTGGATATACGCAAGTGAGGTATCAGTTTTTACAACAAGTTGGTAAAATTGATGGGTTTGATATCCGTAGAGCCAGACTTGATTTGCAAGGTAAGCTTAATCCTTATTTCTCCTATAAATTACAAGCAGATTTTGCGGGGTCTCCTAAGTTAATAGATGCTTATGCTGAAATAAAGATCAAAGATTATTTTAATATTACCGTTGGAGAATCAAAAATCCCTTTCTCCTACGAGAATTTAATGTCAGACAGCAAATTAGAATTAGCTGACCGCGCTCTGGTTGTAGAGGCATTATCTTCGCATAGAACTGATGTGATCGGAGGAAATCAAAATGGGAGAGATCTAGGGATACAGGTAGGTGGAGATTTTGTCAAATATAAAAATCGATATTTATTTGATTATAAACTTGGACTTTTTAATGGGGCAGGTATTAATATCAACGATAATAATAACAATAAAGATATTGCAGGCCGATTAATTGCTCATCCTGTGATTGGTTTAAATATCGGAGGATCGTTTTATTCAGGAACAGCTTTTTATGGAACTCCAACGGCCGGAAATCATGACCGTAATCGTGTTGGGGCCGAGATAAACTATGAGTTAAAACGTTTTTTGGTTCGATCTGAGTATATTACCGGTAAGGATGGAGCGTTAAAAAAAGAAGGATGGTATTCGCAAGTGGGATATTTTGTAATTCCTACAAAATTGCAGTTTATCTTAAGATATGATACCTATGATCCCAATACAGCAATTACTAAGAATATCACAACAAATTATGTTTTTGGAGGAGCCTACAACTTTAACAATTGGTCAAGAATTCAAGCTTCATTTGCAGTGGTAAAAAAAGAATCGGCAACTAAAACAAATAATATTGGTGTTATTCAGTACCAAATCAGTTTCTAATTTATTTAATTTTGTATTTCAAATGAAAAATCAACTTGCTTTAAGATTAGCCGTAGTACTTGTTCTCTCAAGTCTGTTAGGGAATAGTGCATTTGGTCAAAAAAAATTAGAAGGTAGACTCTCTTTTTCTGGTGCATTTGCCCTCTATCCAATGGCTGTGAAATGGGCTGAGGAGTTTAAAAAAATAAATCCGGGTGTTAAAATTGACGTCTCTGCCGGTGGTGCCGGTAAAGGTATGACCGATGTTTTAAATAATATGGTGGATATCGGAATGGTCTCTCGGGACATCAATCCGGAAGAGTTTAAGAAGGGTGCATTTGAATTTGCTGTAACTAAAGATGCTGTAGTGGCGGTGGTGAGCGAGCAAAACCCTGATCTGAAAAATATCTTAGCATCAGGTTTAAAACCTGATGCTGGCGTTGATGTTTGGATTTCAGGAAAATATAAGACCTGGGGTAGTGCATTTGGATCAAAGTCTAAAGTACCAATACACGTTTATACTCGCTCTGATGCGTGTGGAGCTGCTGAAGTTTGGGCTAAATATTTCGGTAAGAAACAGGAAGATCTTTTGGGTAGTGGCGTTTTTGGTGATCCAGGATTAGCGTTGGCTGTAAAAAAAGATCCGCTTGGTATCGGTTACAATAACATCGGTTATGCGTATGATTTTAATACCAAAAAACAGACACCAGGGATTCGTGTCATTCCAATTGATTTAAATAACAATGGAAAGATTGATCCAGATGAAGATTTTTATGGTTCGATGAATGATTTAATTGATGCTATCGCAAAAGGCAAGTACCCATCACCTCCCGCTCGCGATCTTTATTTTGTTACACATGGCAAACCAAAGAATCTATTAGTTATTGAATTCCTTAAATGGGTCTTGGCTGATGGCCAAAAATATGTAAATGAAACAGGTTATATTAATTTATCAAAAGAGATTATTGCCTCAGGGATTAAAAATTTGAATTAGTATGTTAAAAGGGAGATTGCGCAAAGACAAAATTGCGAGGCATTACATGTTGACGGTAACGATTCTGGCCATGTTCGTCCTCTTGCTTATTGGTGGCGGCTTATTGTTTAAATCGTGGCCCATCATTCAAGAGAAAGGTTTATGGAGCTTGTTGTCAACATCGAATTGGCGACCGTTTAAAGGTGATTTTGGATTTGCATCTTATATTATTAGTACATTATATGTCACAGGCATCGCTATTGTTATAGCGTTGCCTTTGTCGTTGTTGACCTCTATCTATATTGTCGAATACGCCTCTCCTAAGATTCAGCGAGCATTTAGTTCGGGTGTTGACTTGTTATCAGGTATTCCTCCTGTAATCTATGGCGTCTGGGGGACTTTAACCATTGTCCCATTTATTTCAGAAAAATTGGCACCTAATTTTGTTGAATTTTCTACCGGCTATAGCGTCCTTGCTGGCGGTATCGTATTGGCAATCATGATAATCCCATTGATAATCAGTATTCTGATGGAGGTTTTTGGCGCTGTCCCTAAGGAGATGCGTGAAGCCTCAATGTCTTTGGGGGCTACCAAATGGCAAACCGTGAAGAAAGTAGTCGTGCGGAAATCCATTCCGGGTATTGTGGCTGCCGTTGTTCTGGCCATTTCACGTGCATTTGGTGAGACTATAGCCGTATTGATGGTCTGTGGTAATTTCACAGATCTTCCTAAATCAATTTTTGATGCGTGCTATCCAATACCTGCCTTAATCGCCAATAATTATGGGGAGATGATGTCGGTGCCTAAGTATGAGTCGGCCTTGATGTTCGCAGCATTCCTCCTCTTTTTCATTATCGTGGTTTTTAATGTTATCTCTCGAATCGTCCTTATTCAAATTGATAAAAGATACCAGTTATGAAGAAATTAGAGGAGAAGATTTTTAAAGTGTTGATGATTGGATCTACATTGTTAATAATAAGTATATTGTTATTTATTTTATATGTCATTCTCAACAAAGGATTGCCTTCGCTATCGTGGGAAATGATTTCTCAGATTCCTAGTGGAGGTTTTTACCTGGGCAAGGAGGGTGGTATTTTGAATGCAATTATGGGTTCCTTATACCTGATCTTTTTCTCCGTCATTATCAGCCTTTGCATTAGCGTTCCTGTTGTGATGTACCTCAACTTTACCCTTCGGCGCAAGAGTAAATTAGCCGCAATTGCACGTTTGACTTTTGACGTCCTATTTGGTATCCCATCGATCGTTTATGGCGCTTTTGGATTTACGTTGATGATTTATTTTGGCTTACAAGCTTCCCTGTTAGGTGGAATTATTGCCATTAGTCTGCTGATAATTCCTGTTATGATTCGGTCGATTGATGAAGTGGCCATTTTAATACCTAATGAACTTGTTGAAGCTACAAAGTCATTAGGTGCAACCAACTATGAGACCATTAAAGTTATTACACGACAATTATTGCCTGGTATATCTACCGCTGTTCTCCTCTCTATTGGTCGGGGAATTGGTGACGCGGCAACGGTTTTGTTTACTGCCGGCTATACTGATAGCATCCCTTCATCTTTATTGCAGCCAACAGCATCACTTCCGTTGGCCATTTTCTTTCAACTTAGTAGCCCTATTGAAGAGGTCCAGAACAGAGCTTATGCAGCTGCCTTGGTATTGACTATAATCATTTTAATTCTTAGTTTTTCGGCTCGATATTTCAGCCGAAGACTCTCTAAAAATATAATTTAAGTAAAATGGAACTTTTAACAGAGCCCTTGATTACGGAACAACCGAAAACCGTTCGAACCAGAAAGCCAGGTTGTGATAAACCCCATATTGAGGTTGAGAATCTAAACCTGTATATTCAGAATAATCATATTTTAAAAAATATCAACCTTTCGATTCCGGATAAGAGTATTACATGTATCATTGGCCCTTCAGGTTGTGGCAAAACAACCCTTTTACGCACGTTTAATCGTCTTCATGACGACTCTGTAGATGTGCGTATCACAGGAAAACTATTTGTTGACTGCGAGGACATTTATGCTAAAGATGCTGAGGTAACTCATATTCGGAAAAAGATGGGACTCTTGGCTCAGCGTCCGTGCTCTCTTCCTATGTCGATTATTGATAACGTTGTGTATGGCCCGCGTTTGCATGGGATTAGAGGGAAACGCAACCTTTATGCCATAGCTCGTCATCAACTTGAGGCAGTGGGATTATGGGATGAGGTTAAAGATCGGTTAAAAACACCAGCCTCTAAGCTCTCTATCGGTCAGCAACAGCGGCTCTGCCTTGCTCGTGGGCTTGCTGTGGAACCCGAAATTATCCTTGGCGATGAAGCCACATCTGCTCTCGATCCAATCTCCTCGAAAACCATCGAAGAGCTATTTGTCTCTATAAAGGATAGATATACCATTGTATTGGTTACGCACACCTTACGTCAGGCGAAACGGATTGCCGATTATGTTGCGTTTATGTATCTGGGCGAACTGATCGAATTTGGTACAGCAGATCAGGTGTTTAATAATCCAAAGCATAAACTTACCAAAGAATATATAAGTGGAGGGTTTAGTTGATGCGTGCGATTTAAAGAGGTTGAGATCGCTGAAACGTCAAATTTGATTTCTCAATCTTGGGCGTTATACCATATGGTTGGAAATACATATCTTTGCAACCTATGAGTATTCAGCTGAAATTTATAACTCTTCTTGCGCTTTTATTTGCCTGCGGTTTAACCTATGCTCAGAGAAGCAGTTCACGATCCAGCTCGCCGGGACCTAGCCGGGGAGGAGGGAGCGGCCCGGGCAATAAGAAAAGCGATGCAAAGAAGGATACGGTGGTATTCCGCATGAAGGTTTATCAGTTTCAAGATGGCTATTCAAGACTAAAGGAGACTAAACTAGATACGGCATTTGTCGATTTCCAGAACTATAACCCCGTAAATAAAAAATCAATATCGGCACAAACACTTGGAAATCTTGGCAGTTCATATCAGAGTAACGACTTCTTTCAACGTTCTTTTGATTCGAATGAGTTCCTATTCCGACGTAATTTTCAAGACTACGAGACGTTACCAAAGGATATTCACTTTTACAATACCACTAAGCCATTTACGCTTCTCGAATATGGACAATGGTTTAACAATAAACCCAAAGGAGAATCATGGTTAAAGGTCTTCCAGACACAAAATATTAATCAATCCTTGAACTTTGGCTTTTCATTTAATTCCATTGCTTCACAAGGGAAATACCTCAATCAAGAGGCGAAAGCCAATTCATTAAATCTTTTCGCAAGCTACAATGTTGACAGGTACGACCTCTGGTTTACTATCGGGAAGAATAAGTCGGCAAATCAGGAAAATGGAGGGTTACTCTTACCCACAGATATTGAAAATCCTGATCTTAAACCCGAGAATATCCCCGTTTGGTTTAATGGTACAACATCCGAAACAAATAATTCTTTCGCGGTAATCGCCCATCAATATAAATTTGGTAAATGGATCAAACAACAAGAGAAAGATGAGGTTTTTCAAAAATTTATACCCCGCTTTACCTTAATGCACACTCTTGAATTTTCCGATAATTCACGCTCTTTTCATGAAATAGACCCTAACCCATCCTTTGATTATGACGATCTAAGAGGTAAAGTTTATTTTTATGGGACCCAACATCTACCTTATATTAATGGTACAAAAGGGAGTACTTCATTTGCTGCAACACAAGATAAAACTGGGATGAAACGAGTTACAAATCTATTTTATCTTAAGGGCATTGAAGCCCCTGATAGGAAATATACTTTTGGTAAGCAGGCTTATATTGGGAATGATTTGATTAATGTATATTTCCCTCAGCAGGAATTAATATATACACCTGGTATTAACAGGCCACCTATCGGATTGACACAGGCAAAAAACCTCTCTAATAGCTTTGTCGGGGGATCAATTTTTCGCTCAAATGCAAAATTTTTAAACTGGAGTACCTCCGGGAGATATTATATTCAAGGGTATCGTTTTGGTGATTTCGATCTTGCCGGAAATATTGAAAAACCACTTCGTACATCTAAGGATACCTCTTTTGTTCGTCTTAGCGGTAATATGACCAGTACCACGCCTGATTATTTTTATAACCATTATTATTCCAACCATTTTAAATGGGACAATAATTTTGATAAGACTTACGAGCTAAAAGTTGGCTTAATGTACGATAAACCATACCGCAGGCTTAAGTTTGGACTTAAATATGCCATTGTAAGTAGATTTATGTATTGGGATGAAGCTTCACTTCCTGCACAAGCGAACTCTGAATTTTCTGTCGCTCAGGCTTTTATAAGCAAGAACTTTAAGTTTGGTCCGCTAAACCTGGCGAATTCTATTCTCTATCAGAAATCTACGACAGATAAATATCTTCATATTCCTGAAATTTCAACACGTAATGCAATCTTCCTTTCGGGGGTTATCTCGAAGGTAATGGCGGTTCAGATTGGATTTGATCTGCACTACGATACGAGTTATTATGCCGATTATTATAGCCCTGCACTGGGGATGTTTTATGTGCAGCACACTGAAAAAATTGGGAATTACCCCTGGCTAGATACCTTTGTAAATCTTAAACTCAAGAGGACACGATTCTATGTGAAGTATTCGAATCTGGGGACTAAGTTTATTCGTAAAGGTTATTATACAACGCCCGGTTATGCCGCCCAGATTGCCTCCCTGGCTTTCGGACTCTCCTGGACCTTTTACAATTAGAATAAGTTATCCTTTTACGGATTTAGTATTGAAGAGCTTAGCAGTTTCACTCCTCGAGGAGCCTGAATAGTGCACTAAATTCTGAAATAATCATTGCGGTGGCTCCCCAGATAAAGGTGCTTTCAACAAGGAACCCCGGAACATCAAATGTACCATGGGTTGTGTACACGATTTGCGATTGAATTGTATGTGGATGGATCAATTTAGCTATGGGAAGGATTAGAAGCTGATCAACCTCCCGATTGTCGATCTTAAACTCCGGAGATTCGTTACACCAGCCAATAAAGGGATTTATTTTATAATTACTCACCTGCACATATACTGGCGATAAAGCTCCGATGATCTCGAAAGAATTGGGAGTTATTCCAACCTCCTCGAACGATTCGCGTTTCGCAGTCTCACTAAGATCACGGTCTGAGGGTTCAAATTTACCACCCGGAAATGCAACCTGCCCTCCATGGTTACGCATCCCGGTAGGTCGTCGTATCAGGCATGTATGAATCTCTCCATCATGCGGAAACATCAACATCAGAACACTACTTTGTGTGATGGTTATAGGATCATTGGTGGAAATTAGCTCCCTCCCTTCAGGAAGCATCAGCCTGTGAGCATTTTCTCCGGGTAATTTCCCCTTAAGAGCCTTTATGAGTTGGTTTCGTATGGGTGAAAATTGTTCCACGTTGAAAATATTCAGGTTATTCGTGATTATATTTTGAAAATGGCACCTAAACCTTATCGATTCGCTAATTGGAAATTCAGTAGCGGATCTAAGACGAATATCTTGAACTATTTAACTCTCTCCATACTCATCTCTGCATTGTATATCTTTAATAATTAGTTGCATAGATGTTTTTCCGCGATATTCGTTTTCTGAAACAGAGTAGCAGATGTCAAAGGGGAGTGATTTTTTTATATTATCCAGATGGCTTGATTGCGAAAATGCAATTGCAGGAAATACTGCAGAGGAACGGTTGGCTTCCATAAGATCAAGTTTGAGATGCTCATTATTCTTTCCAACCACTCTGCTGGTGCCATAATCGAGAACATTTTCAGTCACAAAAACAGGGGTCATATTGTGCGGGCCGAAAGGTTCGAATTGATTCAGTAGTTTAATAAACTTGGGTGATAGATCTGACAATGATATTTTGGCGTCAATCTCAATAGTTTGTTTTTGTTGCTCTGCCGATATGGTATCGCGCACCACTTGCTCGAAGCGACGCGAAAATTCTGCTATATTCTCTAATTTCATCGAGAGGCCGGCGGCATACATATGTCCTCCGAATGATTCGAGTAAGTCGGAACATGCATTGATCGCTTCGTAAAGATCAAATTCTCCAACCGATCTGGCAGAACCTGTAGCCAAGCCATTGGATTCGGTTAAAACGACTGTAGGTCTGTAATAATGCTCTGTTAGTCGTGAAGCGACAATACCTACAACCCCTTTATGCCAATCGCGGTTGTAAATTACGGTAGTTACGCGCCCCTCATAAAATTCGCTTTTTTCAATAATATCAAGTGCCTCAAGGGTGATTTCACGGTCAAGGGTTTTTCGTATTTCGTTATATGAGTTGATCTCAATTCCAAGATCTTCAAGCTCTTTTGCATCTTTAGCAAGTAAAATTGCTACCGATTTTTTACCATGTTCAATTCTTCCTGAGGCATTTAGTCGTGGACCAATCTTGAAAACGATGTCACTAATCTTAAATTCGCCAGCCATACCCGCATATTTAATAAGCGTTTTTAGTCCGATCGAAGGATTTGCATTAAGTTTTTGTAGACCGTAAAAAGCTAATACCCGGTTCTCGCCAGAGAGGGGTACAATATCAGAGGCAATGCTAACGACTACTAAATCAAGATACTCCAGAGCAACCTCTTCAGGGATGCCTTGATTAAGGCAGAATCCTTGAATAAGTTTGAACCCCACACCACAGCCCGAGAGTTCTTTAAAGGGGTAATTGCAATCAATTTGTTTGGGATCCAGAACCGCCACCGCATCAGGAACAATGTCATCGGGGTTATGGTGGTCGCAGATGATAAAATCAATCCCTAGCTCCTTGGCATACGCTATTTTATCGTTAGCCTTAATTCCGCAATCCAATACAATTACGAGTGAAAAATTATTTTGGGCCGCATAATCGATACTAATTTTTGAAATGCCGTACCCCTCCATATAACGATCGGGAATATAATAGTCAAGCTGAGTAATCCGGTTCTTTAAGAAGGAATACATTAAAGCTACAGAGGTGGTCCCATCTACATCGTAATCACCATAAATCATCACTTTCTCGTTCGAATCAATTGCCTGTTTTATCCGGGCAACGGCTTTATCCATATCTTTCATGAGAAATGGATCGTGAAGGTCTGATAACTTAGGGCGGAAAAAGGAGCGGGCCTCAGCAAAGGTTTTTATTCCCCGTTGAATAAGTAAGTTGGCAATTGCAATATCTATATTTAACGCTGCTGACAAATGCTTAATATCGTTATTATCAGCAGGTTTCTTAATTCTCCACGATTTTTGCATACTTACTTCTTAATAGGGGCTTTTGATCAAAATAATTTCCTCAAATATACTAAAAAGTAGCTATACCCAAAAGGATAACTTTTTGTACCTTTGCCCATATTTTTCGAATAATTGACGGAAACATTTAAAATGAGCAATATTGAATTAAGTGAACAGGAGTTGATCAGGCGTGGTTCTTTGCAGAAACTGCGTGACCTGGGTATCAATCCTTATCCGGCGAATGAGTTCAAAACAAATACAAACGCGAGCCAGATACTCACAACATTTAATCCTGAGATACCCAATCTTCAGGAGGTAGTTTTTGCAGGGAGGTTAATGAATCAGCGTATCATGGGGAAGGTATCTTTTGGGGAACTTCAGGATGAAACTGGCCGTATTCAGATCTACCTAAGCCGCGATGAAATATGCCCCGATGAGGATAAGACACTGTATAATGAGGTGTTTAAAAAATTATTGGATATTGGCGATATCATTGGTGTGAAAGGATATGTTTTTATCACTCAGATGGGAGAGACCACCATTCATGTCAAGGAGTTTGTGCTACTTAGTAAGTCTATTAAGCCATTACCCGTTGTTAAAGAGAAGGATGGAAAGACTTTTGATGCCTTTACAGATCCTGAACAACGCTACAGGCAGCGCTATTTAGATCTTATTGTTAATCCCCATGTAAAAGAGGTGTTCTTAAAACGGACTAAGATTATTAACCAGATGCGTGAGTTCTTCAACGATCGCGGTTATATTGAGGTTGAAACACCAATCCTCCAGCCTATTCCGGGTGGCGCATCTGCTCGTCCTTTTATCACACATCACAATGCACTAAATATGCCGCTCTATTTACGAGTGGCAAATGAACTATATCTTAAGCGACTTATTGTTGGTGGATTCGAAGGGGTCTACGAATTTTCGAAAGACTTCCGTAATGAAGGGATGGACCGGACGCATAATCCTGAATTTACAGTTATGGAGATCTACGTAGCTTACAAGGATTACAACTGGATGATGGATTTTACCGAAGAGATGATAGAGCGAGTAGCCCTTTCATTGCATGGAAAGACTTTGATTCCTGTTGGTGATAAAACGATTGATTTTAAAAGGCCTTTCAAAAGAATCACGATGTTCGAATCGATTCATGAACATACCGGATTTGATATCTCGGGGATGGATGAAGAGGCTCTTCGTGAGGTTTGCAAAAAAATTGGTGTCGAATGTGATACCACCATGGGCAAGGGTAAACTTATTGATGAGATATTTGGTGAAAAATGTGAAGGTCATTACATTCAGCCTACATTTATCACCGATTATCCTGTTGAGATGTCGCCACTGTGCAAGAAACATCGTGATAATCCGGAATTGACAGAACGTTTCGAACTTATGGTTAATGGCAAAGAGTTGTGTAATGCTTACTCTGAGCTCAACGATCCTATTGATCAGATGGAACGTTTTCAAGAACAACTCCGTTTATCGGAAAAAGGGGATAATGAAGCGATGTTTATTGATTTGGACTTCGTTCGTGCCCTCGAGTATGGAATGCCACCCACCTCGGGAATGGGGATCGGTATAGACCGGTTGACGATGCTTATGACTAATTCAATATCAATACAGGATGTCCTTCTGTTTCCACAAATGAAGCCTGAAAAAAGGGCTGAAGAAGATTCGGATGAGAAATATACTGAATTGGGAATCCCTGCCGAATGGATAGAGGTTCTTAAGAAAATGGGTTATAAAAAAATTGCTCAACTTAAAGAGGTAAAATCGTCTAAATTATTCAATGATATCTGTGGATTCAATAAGAAAAATCAGCTTGGGTTACCTAACCCCGCAGCTAACGATGTGTCAAATTGGTTAAATTAATACGTCGGTAAAAATGACTGAAATTAACGAAAAAAGTAGGGTCGCAATAATTGGAAGTGGAAGCTGGGCAACAGCACTGGCCAAGATTCTAATTTATAATCTACCCGAACTGAATTGGTTTATTCGTAAGGAGGAAAATATTGAGCTATTCAAAAAGTTCAGGCACAATCCAAATTACCTTCGCTCTGTAGAATTCGAAATGTCGAGGATCAATTTTTATACCGATATTAACGAGATCGTTAAGAACTCTGATATTCTGGTCTTTGTTACCCCGTCAGCATTCCTTAAAGATACCCTGAGCCATTTGACTGTTGATATTGGCGACAGGTATGTTGTTTCTGCAATAAAAGGTATTATTCCTGATGATAACCTTGTCGTTGGTGAATTCTTTCACGAATTTTATGATCTCCCTTTTGACCAATTTGCAGTTATTGCCGGACCATGCCACGCTGAAGAAGTTGCACGTGATTTACTCTCGTATCTTACCATTGCAAGTCCCGATGTTAAGCGTGCCAGACAATTTGCAATGCTCTTGGAAAGCCCATCTATTCGAACCCATATCTCGGATGATATCTGGGGTACAGAATATTCTGCGGTATTAAAAAATATTATGGCTATTGCTGCAGGAATATCTCACAGTTTGCGTTATGGCGATAATTTCCAGGCTGTTCTTATGTCTAATGCAATACAGGAGATTAAAAGGTTCGTTGATACTGTGCATCCCATAACACGGGATATCAAATCCTCAGCTTACCTGGGTGATCTTCTCGTTACAGGTTATTCCCATTTTTCGCGTAACCGTGCTTTTGGTACGATGATCGGAAAAGGGTATACCGTTCGATCAGCAATGCTCGAAATGGATATGATAGCCGAAGGCTATTATGCAACAAAATGTATTAAAGAGCTTAATCTACAACACCATATAAATATGCCTATCACCGATTCGGTGTATAATATTATTTACGAAAATATCTCTCCGGCCATTGAAATCCGGTTATTAACAGAACATTTGCGCTAATTCAACTATTTATGACGAATATCTCCTTACACCTTGATAAGGTTTACAACTTTATTACCGCTGATCAGATCTTAGCTTATAAGAAAAATGCCGAACTTCAGAATATTGCCTTGCGTAATAAAACCGGAAAAGGGAACGATTTCCTTGGATGGGTTGACCTTCCCTCGTCGATCTCTGAATCAGTTCTAGATGACGTTGAAAATGTCGCCCTCAAGCTCCAGTCCAAACATCTTGAAGTTTTTGTGGTGATCGGTATCGGTGGTTCATATTTGGGAAGCAAAGCCATAATAGATGCCCTCTCCGACTCATTTGCCCATATTAAGGGGAGCTTCGAAGCTCCTTTGGTACTTTTTGCCGGACAGAATATCAGTGAAGATTATCTTTTTGAATTGCGTGATCTACTTGATAACAAAGAGTGGGCGTGTGCAATCATTTCGAAATCAGGAACAACAACTGAACCTGCACTGGCATTCCGACTACTAAAACAAGATCTTGAGGATAAATATGGTGTCGATGAAGCCCGCAAACGGATCATTGCCATTACGGATGAATCACGTGGCGCCTTAAAAACATTGGCCATAGAAGAGGGTTATAAGACATTTGTAATCCCCGATGACGTGGGTGGCCGTTATTCTGTCTTAACTCCTGTTGGCCTTATTGCCATTGCGATTGCGGGATTCAATGTCCGCGAATTAGTTAATGGAGCAAAATCAATGGAGGTTGCTTGTGGTGCAGATGTTCCGTTTGAAGATAATATTGCAGCCCAATATGCTGCTGTGCGAAATGCCCTTTACAAGAGTGGTAAGAAGGTTGAAATTATGGTCAATTACAATCCGAAACTGCATTTCTTTGCCGAATGGTGGAAACAGCTCTATGGTGAAAGCGAAGGAAAAGAGTTTAAAGGGATTTTTCCTGCAAGTGTCGACTTCTCAAGTGATCTGCATTCGATGGGCCAGTATATCCAGGAGGGAGAACGCATATTATTTGAAACTGTCCTTTCGGTCGAAAATGTGAACAACGAAGTATTGGTTCCCTCGGATAAAGCAGATCTTGACAAGCTTAATTTTCTCGCGGGCAAACGGGTTGACTACATCAATAAAATGGCTGAGTTGGGAACAAGTATCGCTCACGTTGACGGAGGTGTCCCCAATATCCGGATTAATATTCCCCAACTAAATGAATTTTACCTCGGGCAGTTAATTTATTTCTTCGAGATCGCTTGCGGTATTAGCGGATATATTCTTGATGTTAACCCATTTGATCAGCCGGGAGTTGAGGCTTACAAGAAGAATATGTTTGCATTGCTCGAAAAACCGGGTTTCGAAAAGGAGACGGCAGAAATTAAGAGAAGGTTATAGGTGCCGAAATCCTATCGGTCTCGAATGTGTGAACTAATTTTCCACTAAATGCGTGATATTCTTATCCTAACGGTTGCAATTCTGTTGCTCTCTTGTGGCTACAATCAGCCTAAAAGTGTCTACGTTAATACGATGACCACAAGTGACTCGATTGATTTGCAGAATATCCGACAACTTAAGGTTGTAAATGCAGCTCAGTATCGCGGGATTGTGGATAAGTTTGATCCCGCAGATCTTTTATCGCTCGAGACCGCAGAATTACTTTTTGAAAATTGTGTTGCTGATACCCTTTCCCGTGATTCTATGTTTGTTGTTTTCACTGATTTTCTGAATCAGCTCACAGGAATCTATCTCGAAAGCAATGAGTCTATAACGAATCAACTTGAACATTCAACTTCTGACCAAACGTTCAAAACGATTAATTCAAATTTAGAGGCTCATGGGATCCACCTGAATATTTCGGATGGAACGTATACCCTCGAACCCGAAACGGGGTTCTTGTTAACCCATTTCGGATCGCGAATTTCCAAGGTTAATAGAGAATATCTTGCTCGGGTAACTAAAGAACAAGAGTCGCCCTTTTCTAAAGATGGATTGATTACGATACCTACCGACTCATTAATAGCACGAATTTTAACTTGGGAGCATTTCCTGAATCAATATCCCGGTTTTATTTCAACCAGATTGGTGCAAGATAAATATTCCCATTACCTGGGTGCACTCCTTGCCGGTCTCGATAATTCAAGAGCCTTTGATCAGGGTACGAATCTGTTTAATGATAGCCTAAAAGTTTCTCTTGAATCGTTTTGTCTTAAAAACCAGGGGAGCCAAAGTGGCAAGATTGTAACTGATTATCTCGATTTACTCAAGCGTTCTGATTATAGTTATTCCGATAAGATCGATTCTTTTTTACTCGAAAAGGTTTACCGGGTTCCCATCGAATGAATTATTGTACTTTTGACCGGTTATTTCTCCTATCCTAAATAAGAGCAGGAGCCAAAATGGGTAATCTAAATTATATGGAACAAAAATCTTCCGGTCCGGATAAAGGATCACCAAAGCAGTTTTATTTAGAGGTTAAAGAAAATTCAGAATTACTGAAATTCTTAATCGAACAACTAAAAGGTAAAAGCAGAACCACCGTAAAGGCATTGCTGGCGCATCGACAGGTATCGGTAGGTTCGCATATTATTACTCAGTTTGATTATCCTGTATTATCCGGTGAACGGGTCACCATCACCACGGGCAAGATTCCTGAAGTGATTAAATACAAAGGGTTGCGAATCCTTTTTGAGGATCCCTATCTGATTGTTATAGAAAAAGAGGCGGGCATGCTCTCGATTGCTACCGCGAAGGAAAAACTACTTACCACATATAGCATATTGAGTGGTCACGTAAAGAAGGAAGATCCCACTAATCGGATCTTCGTGGTTCACCGACTTGATCGGGATACCTCGGGAATTATGATGTTTGCCAAGAGTGAAGATGTTCAATCACTTATGCAACGTGCCTGGCATGATGCCGTTATCGAACGGACGTATGTGGCCGTTGTTGAGGGGCTTGTAGCGGATGATCAAGGGACGATCCGCTCCTTTTTGAAAGAGAATAAAGCTCTTATTATGTATTCAACAAAAGTCGCTGGCGAAGGAGATGAGGCGATTACCCATTATAAGGTTCTGCGCCGTGGAGAGGCGATCACACTGGTTGAAGTGAAGTTGGAGACTGGCCGCAAAAACCAGATACGTGTGCATATGAAAGAGCTGGGACACCCTGTAGTTGGAGATAAAAAATATGGTGCTAAGACGAATCTTATTGGTCGAACCTGCCTCCATGCCCGAGTGCTCGCATTTATTCATCCGATAACGGGAAATGAAGTGCGTTTTGAAACACCGGTTCCGGGAAGATTTATGTCGGTGTTTGCACGTCATGATAATAGCCAGGCAAATTCAGAGTATTGATAAATGGTTAAAATGGGAAGTTATTTGGCGTAGCAGCTATTTCGATTCTACGAAATATAAATCGTAGAGACAAAGAATAACCAACACAAATAGGACTGACAAATCAAAAAAAATCACTCGAAATAAGGCTGGGGGTAAAATCCTTGTTGCTACGTAAAGGTAGCCTGTCCTGTTTTAGGGTCAAATCAATAGCCGGAGTAATAACTGCCGGAGATTTTATTCGGTTTCCTAAAATTTGGAGTAGAGGAAACGTCCTTAAGTAGATCCTCATAAGAAAATTAATGTTTTAAAAATTAGGCACTCCATATAATTTCTGAATGAAAAACCATTTGGCTCATCGCCTATATTTTAAGTCAAAAAAAAATCCTTGGATAATCTTTATTCATGGAATCGGAGGTGATTCAGGCACCTTTAGTCTTCAACTAAAGGCATTTAAAGATCATTTTAATATTCTTATTCCGGATCTGCGTGGGCATGGTCTCTCAAAAAATCTTACTAAGCCTGCAGAAGGACATTATTCTCTTGAGTTAATTTCTAACGATATTTTTCTGCTTATGGATCATCATAAGATCGAAAAATCAAATTTTATTGGATGTTCTTTTGGAGCCTCTTTAATCCGGGTTATGGAGACTTTTCAGCCACATCGATTTAAGTCGATCGTGATGACCGGGGCTGTGTTGAAGATTAAAACATCTGTTTATATGATTTTTAAATTGGGTAAATTTCTTGCCCCTTATATCAACAACCACTTTTTATATTCTTTAGTGGCCTATATTATTATGCCCTATAGAAACCATCGCGAATCACGACGTGTCTTTATCGAGGTTTCTAAAACGATTGAGAAGGATGAATACCGCTCATGGCTTGGAATATTGGAAGAGGTTAAGCACCATATGGATCGAATATTTCATCAGCCATTCTTTTCCAATTCTGTATTGTTAGTCTCAGGCGATCAGGATCATGTATTTCTTAACGACTGCATAAGTTTTTGCGATCTTCACCAATCGGCTCAGATTGTTGTTTTGAAAAATTGCGGCCATCTAAGTAGTATTGAGAAATATGATCAATTTAATAATCTGGCATTAAATTTTATTCAAAATGAAGCATGAAATAATGGAGAGCTTTAAGGCGAACTATCTGGTTATTAGTTTTTCACTTATCTCATTTAGTTGTTATGCACACGAGCGATACACGGTTCCAGATGGTCAATCAAGGGTTTTAGACAGTGGTAAGCCTGAACCTTTGGTTAAGTAGGGTGGGTGATGAACAACCGACCCATCTAGTGATGTATTTCAACTCGAGCTATCAGGGAATTGATTTTATAGGGTCTCCCGAATCGAAACTTTGGATCGACAATGTCTCACTAATTTACTAACTAAGCTGGCATTAGATAGCTAAATATATAGTAGGCGAAGGTGAAACATAAATTCATATTCCTATATTTGCCTCCGCTGAATTAAATGATAATCCCATTATACAATTCTTTTAAATGCGTTATAATCAGAAATTAGTTTTGATGAAATTTGGTGTACTAGCTTTTACTTTTATGCTGTTTTGTGCTTGTAACCCGAGAACGCCAGAGCGGTTAACCGAATATGTAAATCCTTTTATTGGAACCGATGAAGATGGCCATACCTTTCCTGGCGCTCTGGTCCCTTTTGGTATGGTGCAACTAAGTCCCGATAACGGCGATCGAGGCTATAACTGGTGCAGTGGTTATTACTACCAAAGTAAATATATCGGAGGATTTAGTCACACCCATTATAGTGGAACAGGAGCCGAAGATTTATGCGATATTTCCATATTCCCATTGGTTAACCTCGACCCATCGCCGAAAGCGATAAGGAGCGAGTTTACCCATCAGGATGAGACTGCAAAACCCGGGTATTATGCTGTGCTTCTCAAGACATTTAATATTAAGGCTGAGTTAACGGCAACTGTTCATTGCGGACTTCATCGGTATACTTTTCCGCAGAGCACAAAGACAACACTGAAACTCGATCTGGGAGTTGGTAATGGTATCGAAGCCCGTGTTGGTCATAATGGAGACTTACCTTTGGAATGTTATTTGAAAAAAATCAATTCAAATACGATTGTTGGATTTCGTCGCTCGGTAGGCTTTGTGGGTGAACGATGTGTTTACTTTGCAGCGCAAACCAGCAAGCCAATAGAGGATATTGTCATTTTTGCGGATAGCGTGAAGGTTAACTCGAAGGTTGAAGCTCGGGCTGTTCGATTAGTCTCCTCGCTGCTTTTCCCCGATACAAAAGCCGGTGAGCAGATCCTTGTCAAGGTGGCAATCAGTTCTGCGGGCACTGATGGTGCATTGGCTGGTCTTGATGAGATAAAAGAGTGGGATTTCGAAAGGGTTAAGAAGAGTGCCTCGGATGCCTGGGAAGCAGAACTAGGTAAGATTAAGGTTGAGTCAGATGATAAAGCTTTTAAAGAGACGTTTTATACAGCCGCATACCATTGCTATTTTGCCCCGTTCAGGTTTGACGATGCTTTGGGAAACTATACCGGAGCAGATAAAAATATCCATTCCGAAAAAAATATCTATACCCTGAGTTCATTATGGGATACCTATCGTGCAGCTGCTCCATTATTTACTCTTACGCAGACTGAGCGCCAACCGGCTATCATTAACTCCTTTCTTCAATTCTATAAACAACATGGGTTGCTCCCTTCATGGGAACTATTCTTTAACGAAGCGAATGTCATGCCGGGCTATCATGCTGTCCCAATCATTGCAGATGCTATGCTAAAAGGGATTACCGGATTTGATGCTAATTTGGCTTATGAAGCGATGAAAGCTACTGCCAATGAAGATATCCGCGAATCTGATCATTACCGTAAATATGGATATGTACCCGATGATCTTGATCCGCGACAGCGCGGAGTAACCAAGACCGTAGAGTATGCTTTTGATGATTGGTGCATTGCTCAAGTTGCAAAAAAACGAAATAACCAGACGGACTACGCCGAATTTATGAAACGGAGTGGGTATTGGAAAAATGTATTTGACTCAACCAGCGGTTTTGTCAGAGCAAAGGATTCACAAGGCAAATGGATGCTCCCTTTTAATCCAAAAGAATCAATAGGTTTTCAGGAAGGAAATGCGTGGATTTATACCTGGTATGTCCCACAAGATATTTATGGACTAATTAGCGCAATGGGAGGTCCCCGGCGTTTTGAACAAAAACTTGATTCATTATATGATGCCACTGATGGACGGAAAAGCAAATTGATAAATAATGGATATTATGGCCTCTTGGAATTTTCAAATGAACCAAGTCATCACGTGCCGTATTTATATAGCTACATTGGAAAGCCTTGGAAAACAGCCGATAAAGTGAATTATATCCGCTCCGAATTCTACAGTAATCAGCCTAATGGGTTATGCGGAAATGATGATTGCGGTCAGATGAGCGCATGGTATATCATGAGTTCCATAGGCATTTATCCGGTTAATCCATCTAGTGGAGAATATGTATTTGGCACACCTTTGGCACAGCAATCAACGATATCTTTGGCGTCTGGAAATCAATTTGTTGTAAAAGCAAATAATTTGAATAACAGTAATATCTATATTCAAAAGGCAACATTAAATGGGGTTCCTTATACCCGCTCTTTTATTAACCATGCTGATATCCTAAAAGGTGGAGAACTGGTTCTTTATATGGACAATAAGCCATCCACAACATGGGGAATATTGCCTGATGATATGCCGGGAAGGCAATGAATATTGAAATAAAAAAGGAAAAATGAAAATAGTTTTTTTGATCGTTCTCTTTGCCTTTACAGTCGTTTGCAAGGCTCAAGTGGCCCCTTTCTATTCTGCCACTAACGATAAGTATGGTTATAAGGATAGCAAAGGTGTCGTAATCGTTGAGCCGAAATATGATCTTGCCTATACCCTGGATGAAGGGATGGCGGCAGTAAGATTAGATGGTAAATATGGGTATGTCGACCAGTCGGGAAAGGAGATTGTTTCTCCTAAATATGATCAGACCTGGCGATTTATAGGTGGATTTGCAGCTGTTAAATCAGGAAATAAATATGGATTTATCGATCTGAAAGGGAGAGAGGTAATTCCTCCAAGCTACGAAAATGGGTATAATTATCACGGCGCCTGCTGTTATAAAGGGCTTGCTCATGTGAAGAAAGATGGAAAGTGGAAGGTTATTCAGCTTAAATCAGGTAAATAAATTGCCTGCTTGAGATCTTGTTTCTAATTGATTTATTTTTAGTAATTTAGTGTGTTGGTTTTATCGCTATGTCAGACCTTATATCGATACTTCAGACATAAAGTTCTTTTCTAATCACTTAAATTCAGATTCAAGATGAAAAAAAACATGGGGGCCATCGACAAAGCACTACGGATTCTTGCCGCAGGAATCATCGCTGCACTCTATTTTGCCAAGGTAATTGAAGGAACTCTCGCAATTGTATTACTTGTAATTGCTGCCGTGTTTATTTTGACAAGCTTTTTTAGTGTTTGTCCTCTTTATCCCCTTTTGGGAATAAATACGGAAAAGAAAGAGTAGCCGGCACTAAACGGTTATTGCAATACTTGCTTACCTAGGATATTTTCTCAAGTAATACTGCGTTCTCTACATGATGCGTATGGGGAAACATATCAACGGGCTGTACCTTGGTAACCCGATATTCATGACTTAACATCCCAATATCCCGTGCCTGAGTAGCTGGATTACAACTTACGTAAACGATCCGTTCGGGGGAAGCAAACAATAGCGCTTCGATCACATCTTCGTGCATCCCGGCTCTTGGAGGGTCTGTAATGATTACATCGGGATGCCCATGCTGGGTAATAAAATCCTTTGTGAGTATCTCTTTCATATCACCCGAATAGAACAGGGTATTGTCAATCTGATTATTTGCTGCATTGATTTTAGCATCGGTTATTGCTTCGGGTACATACTCAATTCCGATAACTTTATGAGCTTGTGCTGCCACAAAGCAGGCGATTGTTCCAGTACCTGTATAGAGATCATAAACCACCTCTTTCCCAGTTAATCCGGCAAAATCACGGGTGATTTTATACAATTCATAAGCTTGTTCGGAGTTGGTCTGATAGAACGATTTAGGTCCAATAATAAATTTAAGCCCCTCCATCTGTTCAAAGATGTGATCGCGTCCTTTAAATACATGGATCTCCTGGTCTGTAATGGTATCGTTCCCTTTTTGGTTAATTACATAAAGAAGCGCTGTAATCTCAGGAAATTGAGTATACAGAGAATTCAATAAGGCTTCTCTTTTTTCAATATTCTCGGAGAAGAAATTTACGATGACCATTAATTCACCGGTTGTGCTGGTGCGGATAATCAAGTTGCGTAAAAATCCTTCTTTGTTTCGTAAGTCATAGAAATCAAGCTGATTTGCAATGGCATATTCTCTTACCGCATTTCGTATCTGATTGGAGGGATCACCTTGTAACCAGCATTTTTTGACATTAAGCACTTTGTCGAACATACCCTGGACATGGAATCCTAAAACATCCATGTCGTTAAATTCTGCCCCTGAACGGACCTCTTCACTGGTCAGCCACCTGCGATTTGAAAAGGTAAACTCAAGCTTATTGCGGTAAAATGTGGAGTTTGCCGACCCTTTTATTGGCATACATTCAGGAATAGTAACCCTTCCAATTCGTGTGAGTTGGTCAGCAACTTGCTTTTGCTTATAAAAAAGCTGTTTTTCATAGGAGAGGTATTGCCATTTACAGCCGCCACAAGCCTCAAAATGTTCGCAAAAAGGGGAAATTCGGTCTGCTGACTCTGTTTTTATAGCGATCACTCGTGCTTCGTGGTATTTTTCTCTTTTTTTGGTAACCTGAAGATCTACAACGTCACCGGGGATAACCCCTGTCGTAAATACAACAATCCCTTCCACACGACCAATAGCTTTCCCTTCTGCTCCAATATCACTAATTTCTACCCCCTGATAAAGTGGCAGTGGCTTATTTCCTCTTCCCAAAACAGTCAATTTAAAATTTGTGCAAAGATAGATGGTTTCTCCACTCAATAGGAATTATTTTACAAAGAGTTTTGGGATGTGAAATTTTCAAATATCTACCTGTGATTAACCAGGTTTTAAGTTGAGTTTTCGAATACTGGGTGGTGAATTAATCTCTTTTATAAGTTCTGATCCTGGGATAAAAATAATTCCTCATCCCCTGCAAATTTTGGTATCTTTGCGCCAACTTTTAAAGTGCTTTGTGATTTATTCTGATTGGAGGTTCCGATGGCTGATCACAAAGTGCATTCATCCTTGTATCTGTTTGTGAATCATGAGTGTTTCTGTTGAAGAATTGTACGTCGAATTTGGCGGTTTTGAGCTTTTTAAACATGTGAATTTCATTGTTAATCCACGTGATCGAATCGGATTGGCAGGTCGAAATGGCGCAGGGAAATCAACATTGCTTAAAATCCTTGCCGGAAAGCAAACTCCAACTTCCGGAAGAGTCGTAATTCCTAAAGATATTAAAGTGGGTTATTTGCCCCAGCATATGGAACTCTCCGATTCAAGAACTGTAATGGAAGAGGCCATAACTGCTTTTGCTGAAATTCTGGAACTTGAAAAACGGATCGATTTTTTAAATAATGAACTGAGTACCCGCGAGGATTACGAATCGGCAAGCTATCATCAGGTCATTGACGATATGCACGAAGCGAATGAACGGTTTCAGTTGATGGGTGGGACTAATTTTCATGTCGACATCGAACAGACGTTAATGGGGCTTGGATTCGAGCGTTCTGACTTTATCCGTCAGACCTCAGAGTTTTCAGGCGGTTGGCGTATGCGTATCGAGCTGGCTAAAATACTACTCAAAAAGCCTAACGTTTTCTTGCTCGATGAGCCTACTAATCACCTTGATATTGAGTCTATTGAATGGCTTGAGACCTTTTTGAAGGAGTATGCCGGTGCAGTCGTTTTGGTCTCGCATGACAGGGCATTTCTCGATAATGTCACCAATAGAACAGTAGAGATTAGCCTGGGTAAGATCTATGATTATAAAGTGAACTACACGAAATATTTGGAGCTGCGTGTTGAGCGGCGTGAACAGCAAATGGCTGCTTTTCGTAACCAGCAAAAGATGATCCAGGATACCGAAGATTTTATTTCCAGGTTCAGATATAAAGCGACTAAGTCCGTTCAGGTGCAGTCGCGGATTAAACAACTCGATAAAGTTGATCGGATAGAGATTGACGAAGAGGATACCCGTTCGTTAAATATAAAATTCCCTCCTTCACCGCGATCAGGAACGGTAGTTTTTGAAGCTCTAGAGGTGAGCAAGCGGTATGGTGATTTATTGGTCCTTGATAAGGTCGATCTAACGCTGGAGAGGGGAAGCAGGATCGCCTTTGTAGGTAAGAATGGAGAGGGAAAGAGTACAATGGCCCGCATTATCATGCAGGATCTGTCATGCACCGGGGAGCAAAAACTGGGTCATAATGTTAAGATCGGTTATTTTGCTCAGAATATGGCCTCCGAGATGGATGAGGAGTTAACAGCTTTCGAGACGATTGATAAGATTGCGGTGGGGGATATCCGAACTAAAATACGAGATATTCTTGGCGCATTTATGTTCTCTGGACAAGATGCTGACAAAAAAGTAAAAGTTCTTTCAGGAGGCGAGCGGGCTCGTTTGGCAATGATACGACTGCTGTTAGAACCGGTAAATTTTCTTGTTCTTGATGAGCCTACTAATCACCTGGATATTCATTCAAAAGGATTACTCAAACAAGCGTTGATTAATTTTGACGGTACATTGCTGGTTGTTTCTCACGACCGTGAATTTATGGATGGTCTGGTTGATGTGGTTTATGAATTTAAACATAAAAAAATCAGACAACATCTGGGTGGGGTTTATGAATTCTTGCAGAAACGGAAAATGGAGTCGTTGCGTGAATTAGAACTCGCTACACCGGAGAAGAAAGTTAAAAAAGAGGTTGTAAAAGAGATCGTAACCGTTAGTTTTGAGGACCGAAAGGAGATTAATCGGATGATTAGCCGTATTGAGAAACAGATCAGTGAGTCCGAGTGGCAGATCTCAAAGCTCGAGGAGCAGATCGCAGATATGGATAAAAAACTTGCAGATCCATCGACATTGGATATTAGCTCACTCTTTGAAAAATATGGCACAAGTAAAAAAGAGGTAGAGAAGGAGATGAAAAATTGGGAGTCACTCAATGATGAGCTGAAAATCTGGGAGAACAAGCGAACCTGGTAAGCAGAAGTTTTTGCCAGGAATTTTTAGGTTGAGTAAAAGGATTAAATCGGGAAAAATAAATTCGCTAACTTCCAATAAGATAAAACAAGAGATCAGAATTTTGAATGTTTAAAAATTAAAACGATGGAAAAGACAGATTATATCTTCGGAATGCGAACTATTATCGAAGCAATAAATTCAGGCAAGGAGATTGAGAAGATATTGATTAAAAAGGGGTTGCAAGGAGATTTATATCATGAGCTTATGGATTTAGTTCATCAGATGCAGATCCCTATTCAATTGGTCCCAATCGAGAAGCTTGACCGTGTAACACGTAAAAATCACCAGGGTATTCTGGCATTTATCTCTCCGATTTTTTATCAGAATATCGAGGAGATTATCCCGCGATTGTATGAAGAGGGGAAAACAGCATTAATCTTGATCCTTGATGAGTTAACCGATGTTCGTAATTTCGGCGCTATTGCGCGATCAGCAGAGGTTGCAGGAGTGCACGCCATACTAATTCCGGAGAAAGGGTCTGCACAGATCAATGCTGATGCAATTAAGACATCAGCCGGTGCGTTACACCTTATTCCGGTATGCCGCACAAAGAGCCTGGCAGGAGTGGTGAAATATTTGAAAAATAGCGGATTGAAAATAATCTCAGCTACCGATAAGGGGGAGAAATATTACTACGATATTGACATGAAAGATCCTGTAGCCATTATTCTGGGTTCTGAAGACTTAGGTATTGAGGCTGGGTTATTGAAAATTTCCGATGAGTGGGCTAAGATTCCGCAGCTCGGTCAGATTCAATCTCTTAACGTCTCTGTAGCTGCCGGGATTATGGTCTTTGAAGCAATACGCCAGCGCTCATTGGCTAATTTATGAGAAGATTGGAACTTCTCGGTTAAAGGTTTCCTCGAGTGAAATAAATGTTTCAGTACTTGAAATTCCTGATATCTGCTGTATTTTTTCACTCAGAATCTCTTTGAGGTGTTCGTTGTCTCGTGCATAAACCTTGATAAATATCGCATATTCTCCTGTGGTATAATGGCACTCAACAACTTCATTGATTGCTCTGAGGTGCTCGGCTACATCATGAAATAGCCCACCTTTCTCTAGGAAAATCCCCACATACGTACAGGTGCGATAATCAATCTTTTTAGGATCGATGTAATATCCCGATCCTGTAATTACCCCCATTTCAATCATCCGGTTTACGCGTTGGTGGACAGCAGCTCTGGATATACCACAATCAGTCGCCACATCTTTAAACGGAATCCGGGCATTCTTAGTGATAATGTCAAGAATGTGAAGATCTGTATCGTCGAGTTGATTTCTAAGTGTCATATGCGTTGTAGTTTACACTATCAAAAATAGTTTTCTTTATCAATATATCGTGTATATTTTAACCATTTTGTTAAAGAAGTAATTGTTATTTCATTTTCGAGCCTTTCTAACGGGGTATAAACTGTCAGAATGTATATTTACTGCCCATGGTTGGACTCACGATTGGAATGCTCCATTGGGAAAGATCCTGCAATTATGACAAAATTTATCAACTCAAGCTAGTTATTGGCAAAGGGAAGGCAGCACAGTTTTTAGCGCCGCTCAGTTTTTGAGAAAAGCTGGTCAAAGAACCAGAGTGCCAGAATAGCAAAGATACCTATAGCGACGGTAGGAGAGATCTTCGTAAGGCTTACAAACAAGTGATTTATCGGGGTGAAAAACTTAGTGGCATCTATTAAGTAGCTGCTTTTTGCCTTTCCGACCAGTTCTAAACCTATAGAAGCAGAGGTATGCAAGAATAGTAGTAAAGCTGTTGAAAGGATTGTAATTAATGCGATCAAGAACCATCCTTTTCGGCTGATTATAGGTTGGTATTTTGTCGGATTATGTCTCCACTCGGTCATCACACGTTGCATTACCTTACTAGAGAAGTCAGGTGAGGGTTGCTCTTGAGCAAGCTCCTTTATCCAGTATTTTAAATGCTCTTTCTGATTCATAATATAGCTGATAATTCGTCTTTTAAAATATATCGGAGCTCTTCAAGGAGCCTGCGTCGTGTTCGATGGATTTTTACTTTAACATTCGATACAGTCAAGGAGGTAATGGAACTTATTTCCTCCATAGAAAAATCATTGTAATAATACATCTCCAGCAACGCTTTTTCCTCAGGGTCTAATCTTTCAAGGCCTATTCGGAGATATCGTTTTCTTTCCTCACCATTTAATTGATCAATGGTATTTTCTGTTACCTGGATGTCCCATTCCGTAATTTTCAAGTCTGTCATACTGACTTCCCTGCCTCTTCGGGCTCTTAACCGTGAGATGGCAGTGTTGTAAACAATGCGAAAAAACAGGTCTTAAAGGTTGATCCGTTTTGAAATGTACCTAATGAGTTATATGCTTTTATAAACGCATCCTGAGCTGCCTCTTCAGCGTCTTCCCGCTGATTTAGCAGCTTCATTGAGAGCGAAAACGCCAGATTCGTATATTTTTCAACCAGCTTTGAAAAGGACCCGGAATCCCCTTTCAGAACTTCCCGGATATAGTACTCATCAGTTTTCTTCTCCATTGTTCAATTAGACGATGGTTACCTTGGTTCGGTTACAAACCATTTTGTTTAAAATTACAACAAAGAAGCTATAAATAGTAGTGGTAACTATTCTTTTATTTAATCTGTAACCGGCTATCTGGAAACTGCGTCAAATGGATAAATGTTAAACATCTTAAAAACTATTAGTATGGAAGACCTATCAGGTGTATTAGTACCTATTGTATTTTTTGTCATGATTTTTGGTATCGTCTATTTAGTCTATTCTTCACGCAACCGTGAACGGATGGCACTGATCGAAAGAGGAGCAGATCCAACTCTTTTTGAGAGCCGAAAAAATGGAAATATGGGAGGAGTAATGAAAATTGGATTATTCTTTATGGGTGTTGGAGCAGGTATTGTAGTGGCTTATTTCCTTGTTTCAATTGGGATGAAAGAGGAAGCCGCTTATCCAGCTATGATTTTTCTTTTTGGTGGTCTGACATTGATTCTTTCCTATGTGTGGCAGCGGAAAAACCAAAAGGAGGATGAAACAACGATGAGCTAATCCGTTTAGACACTTCTTAGAGGTTAACCCTTCTTGATTAAGACCATTATTTCGTGTTTTCTGAGATCACTGCTTGGATTGCCCGAATGCACACCGGACAGAAGTTATGGGTTTTATTCGATTTCATGCGGCAATCCTCCATGGGGCTATAGATCCCTTTGGCGCGATATCCTCCCCCTTCAAATGCTCCAAGGGTCGATTCGTATTTTTCGTTTCGAGGGGTTGGAACTGGAGTATCCAGATCCAAGAATGATTTCCATTTGAGATCGAAATTAACCAATGTGGTGAGGTTTGGTTCCCAAGGCTCTGCCTTTAGATTGTAATAGTTATCGAAGGTTACTTCAGAGGTGTAATATTCATCGGCTAATCCTGCAAATCCATGACCAAATTCATGGACAAAAACATTCGGCGAGAGAGGATGATCGGAGGCACACACATTGATGAAGTTGTAAAATCCACCACCTCCATAGCGCGAGGTGTTTACCAATAAAATAAGTTGATCGTATGGCACATCTGCCGCCATATCGTGAACCATTTTCATGTCTGTGGTTGTGAGGTATCTCGAGATGTCAAACGTATAAAATGTTGAATTTAAAACAGTATTCCGATACACATGCTCTCCCGGGATATCGGTTCCGGATTCCATGGAGCCACTTTTTACCGCATAAACGTTAAAATCGCCTTTTGACTGGCTAAAAGGCGCAACAGCAAAAAGGGAATCGGTAAGTCTTTTGGCATCAGATAAAAATTTTGACATTTCCGACTCCGTGTAGCCTTCAGCCAGAATCGCAATATCAATTTTATGGGAGGGTTCACCCGAATATAATATGGTTTCAGAGGGGACCTGATTGGAATTTTCAGCAGCGATAAAATAGTTATCCGGATTTATACTTTGTGAGTAAATCGAGCTGAAGATTCCATCAGCTGCGCGCTGTTCAATGGAAAGTTGGATCTCTTTTTTTGGGAAAGGGAATCTTATTACCTGATAAAATGCACGGCTGCTAACCTTAGCCTCTGGCGTCGATTGCCACTCCTGGAACAGAGGAGAAAAACCTTTGGAAAAGATGAGCTCTCCACTTTGTTTATCGTAAATCTGAAACCGGTAGGTTCCCAGATTTAAATTATCAATCAGTGAATTATGAGATCCTCCCCAGAGCTTCTCTTTCTTTAATTGACCCGGAATAATGGCTATATCAGAATGGGTTCCGGTTATAAAATAGTCGAAGCGTAATACTTCATCTGTAAAAAAAGAATCATAGGCAGAACCCCCAAAACTAGAATAAGGTCCTAAAAGGAGAATAATCCAGATTAAAATTTCCTTCATCATACGTATCTTTGGTTACTTTTGTAACAACGTTTCAAAACTACCGATTTTTTGATTACTAAATTTCCCAGTTATGTCTGTATTTTACGATTACATCAAAGAATTTTTACTTAGTAATGGTTTGATAAACCAGATGGCCATCTATGGGTCTACTCTGATCTCTTTCCTGGCACTAATGGTCTTTTCGCTGATCGTATATTTTATTTTCAGACTGATCTTCGTAAAGGTTTTTGGCAAAATAATTTTGCGTACCAAAGGGATTTGGGATGACACTCTTTATGAACATAAGGTTTTTCATGTTTTAATTCATATAATCCCGGCTGTTCTTATCTATATCTCTTCCGGATTTGCCGGAGAGGATATCATGTGGTTTCCCACCGTGATGAAGGGTTTTGCCCATATCTACCTGGCAGTGGCGGTGATGAGCTCGTTTCTGCGGTTTCTCGATGCTGCACAAGAGATCTATAATACATATCCTTATTCAAAAGATCGGCCAATTAAGGGCTATATACAATTGATGAAAATCCTGGTCTACTTCTTTGGTTCCATATTTATTATAGCAGTATTGGTAAATAAGAATCCTGCAACCCTTTTTGCAGGACTTGGAGCCATGGCTGCTGTTCTGATGTTGGTATTCCGCGATGCTATACTCGGATTTGTAGCAAGTATTCAGCTGGCTGCCAATGATATGATAAAGCCTGGCGATTGGATTACGGTAACACGTTTTAATGTGGATGGTATCGTTCATGATATCTCGCTTACAACTGTTAAGGTGCAGAATTTTGATAAAACAATCACCACTATTCCAACCTATGCACTGGTCACAGAATCTGTAATCAATTGGTCAGGGATGCTTGAGTCAGGGGGGCGCAGAATCCAACGCTCTGTAGCCATAGATATTAACTCAATTTGCCTTTGCGATCAGGATATGCTTGCACGGATCTCTAATCTACCCATGTTTAATGAATTTATCACAGGCTATTCTTCGGGTGACGATGAATTTCAGGATCACGAGAATAGGGGCGCTTTAAAGATGGATTTATTCGAAAACCCAAGCAATCTCTCCTTGTTTAAAAAATATTTTGAAGGGTATTGTAGAATGCATCCAGGAATTCACAACCATATGACCCGCATAGTTCGGCTTCTTCAATCAACTGATAAAGGACTCCCTATTGAGATTATTGTTTTTAGTAAGGCGCAGCAGGGTTTACAGTTTGAGGCTCTTCAGTCTGAGCTCTTTGATCATATATTTACACTGCTTCCACAGTTTGGACTTCGGGTATTTCAGAATCCTTCCGGATCTGATGTACCGAATTAATCGAAGGCCGAAATAGATACGCAGACAACTTTACCGGGATATAAAACACCCTTTTTTTACACGATATGATAAGGATAGATTGGTTCTATTTTAGCCAATTCTCTCATTTTTTTGGCTAAAAAGTTCGAAAAGTGAAAATAAATAGCGATTTTTGTATCAAATTGAAAGTATCGTGAAGAAAAGCACTATTGAATCAGACGACGATTTTAAGGAGCAAAGTGTTCATATTGATGATCTTGATCGTAAGATCCTCAAGTTGATAACCGCCAATGCACGGATACCGTTTCTAGAAGTTGCACGCGAATGTGGGGTTTCAGGAGCCGCGATTCATCAACGTGTTCAACGGTTGGTATCCGTTGGTGTAATTATTGGTTCTGAATTTATTGTGAGTCCTCAGAAACTAGGCTATAATACCACTGCCTATATGGGTATATATCTTGAGAAGGTTAACTTTGACAAGAAGGTTTTAAAGCAGTTGCGTGAGATCTCTGAAGTTGTCGAGTGTCATCATACTACGGGACAATATGCGATCTTTATTAAGATTCAAACCAAAACCAATAAGCATCTCATGAAGATCATCGATACCGATCTTCAGGCTATTGATGGGATTGCAAGAACTGAAACATTCATCTCTCTCGAGGAGGATTTTAAGAGACAAATTCCAATTAGATAGATCTTCATTCTGTTTTTTAAACGACAAAGCCTTCGGATTCCGAAGGCTTTGTCGTTTAAACCTATGATTTGAATTAGAATGGGAGGTCGTCTTTGTCGTCCGGATCGCCCATTGGAGGGATATCGGAAGCAGCGAATGATGGTGGTGTATGATCTGTATTTCCCCCTTGTGATACTAAATCAACACGGAAAGCATTGATGTTGCTAAACCATTTCTCATTGTATTCACGCGATTCGATGCTAAACGAAACTTCCACATCCATCCCTGGTTTCACTTTTTCGAATGTTCCATTCTTGTCATTAAAAAGGGTAAAACAGATTTTTTTTGGATATTGCTCTTCAGCTGTTTCAATAATAAAATCTTGTTTTTTCCACTCTCCTCGTGCACTTGTTCCCGTAATTTCTGGAAGCACCTGCATTACCTTACCGGTCGTTTTAAAGCTCATATTCGTTTTTAATTAAGTTACTTAATAAAAAAGGATCCGGAATCATTAATCCCGGATCCTTCATGCGGGGTTACTCCCCAAAAGTAATCTAAAAAATTAAATTATTTCTTGATTTCAAGAAGTTCAACTTCAAAAACCAATACAGAATTAGGTTTAATATCTGCACCTGCACCACGCTCACCATAAGCAAGAGCAGCAGGGATAACTAATTTCCATTTAGAACCCACAGGCATAAGCTGAAGCGCTTCTGTCCAACCCGGAATAACCTGGTTTACAGGGAATGTTGCAGGTTTCTTGCGATCTACTGAGCTATCAAATACTTTGCCTTCAACAGTAGTTCCATGATAATGAACAACAACTGTATCAGTAGCAGCTGGTTTTGGACCATTACCTTCTTTAAGAATCTCGTATTGAAGTCCGCTGGCAGTAGTTTTAACACCAGAGCGTTTAGCATTGTCATCAAGGAATTTTTTTCCAGCTTCTGAAGCCTTTCCAGCGTCTAACTGCTGAGCTTTCATAAAGTAGCTCTGTGTACATGCTGCAACCTTAGCCGCAGCAATTTGTGAAGAATCACCATTAAGTGCACTAGTGAATGCAGCTAAAATAATTTTTTGGTCAAGGTCTTTTCCTCCCGGTGCTGTTGGAAGATTTTTCTTGATGTTGTTGCCTATATCAATTCCAATGGCATAGGCTGCTGAATCAGCAAGAGTCTTCAGCTGAACTTTCGAACTTTTAAGGTTGTTGCATGATCCTAAAAAGAAAGTACCCGCAACTAAGGTAACAATGAGAGATTTAATTTTCATAACCGTTTTTCTTATAAATTTTTAATTGTTTATTCTAAAAGGTGCGAAGATAGAAAATATATTAAGATTTCCTTCGCGGATTACCCCATTTATAACACCTTAACAAAAATTATTCCTGCTAAGGGTTAGAGGAATAAGAATTTATTGATATTTAAGGGTGTCTGCTAAATTGCAATTATGGAACGTTATTCAATCGAAGTATGGTTCAGATTCGCTTTGTAGCTCTGAGCATCTCCCGTTTACCCGGTGGACCGGGTAAACGCTCCACAATAAATCCAACAGCTACTAAGTTCCTTCGGACCTCCCCCTTGGCGCAATAGGTTACAAATATTCCATTCTGATTACAATGTCTCTTGATCTGATTCAAAATGGGTTTGGCCCAGAGCTCAGGCTGCTTATCAGGGGAGAAAGCATCGAAATAGATTAAATCAAAAGCGGGTAGTTTGGAATAGTCAAGGTCGGCGATATCGGATGATAACTTCATGATTGTTAAATAGTCATTAATTCGAACCTTCTCATTCCAGGCACTTCGATGAATCGCTTGAAAGAGATCTACAGATCCCTCTGAGATTAGCGAAGGGTAATTAAGCGATTCCCATATTTCAGCATCCAAAGGGTATTTCTCAACCGTAATATAGTTAATTTTTTGTTTTGACGACAGCGCCTCTAGAAGGGTGAGGTACGCATTTAAACCGGTGCCAAATCCAACTTCAAAAATCGTTAGCGTTGATTTAGGACAATTCTTTAATCCAGACTCGATAAATACATGCCTCGACTCTTGGATAGCCCCAAACGTGGAATGATAATGCTCTGAAATACCTGCAAGATATAGAGTGTCTGATCCATCATCAGTTTGTATTCTTTCTGGTTTTATCATTGTGGGCAAATAATGCACTGATATAATCTTATTTAAAGTATGCAAAAATAACCTGAAATATCCATACTTTCGTCTGAACTGGAAATCGGTATCTTGAGAGTTTATTTTTAGACGTTAAGTATTACGGTAAATGCTTAGAAAGTGGTTCTTTATTCTCTTTTTCCTGACGTTAATAATTGCTAATTCTTGTTCTTGATATGCTGCTTCGCTTATATGATGATAATACAAACCCAAAAGAGTTACTCAAGGTCGTGGAACTTTTGCGAAACGGTGGGGTCGTAATCGTTCCTACCGATACGATCTATGGCATTTGTTGCGATATCACAAAACCAAAAGCCATAGAGCGGATTGCCAAAATTAAAAATGTAAAGGCCGAAAAAGCCCCATTCTCATTTATTTTCTACGATTTAAGCAATATTTCAGACTATTGCAGACCCATTTCCAACACTATTTTTAAATTGATGAAGAAAAATCTGCCTGGTCCGTTTACATTTATTCTGAATGCCAATAATCAAATTCCTAAGCTCTTTCGAAGTACGAAGAGTTCCATCGGTATTCGTATCCCCGGAAATAAGTTGATCCGTGAGATCGTAAAAGAATTGGGGAATCCAATTCTCTCAACATCGGTGCACGATGACGACGATATAGTTGAATATACTACCGATCCCGAGCTTATTCACGAAAAATTCGGGGATCTTGTTGACATGGTTGTGGATGGCGGTTTTGGCGGAAATATCCCGTCTACAGTTATCGACTGCATTGGCAGTGAGCCACTCATTACCCGTTATGGGAAAGGCGATTTAATTCTGTAATTCAATCTCACAACCCTTTTTTATGGTTGATAGTTGAAACACAAAATGTTTCGTTAACCAAATTTTAATCTTTCACTACTTGTATTGTTATAATAATGGCGTAAATTTGTGAATTACAAATTAATCATTGAAATATGAATAAAATATCAGATGTTGTTAAACCTGGCGTTGTAACAGGTACTGATCTTCAGTATATCTTTAAAGTTGCCAAAGCCAATGGGTTTGCCATTCCAGCTGTGAATGTTGTTGGATCTTCTACTGTGAATGCTGTTATGGAGGCCGCGGTAGCGGTTAATGCACCAGTAATGATTCAATTTTCTAACGGTGGTGCTGCATTTAATGCAGGAAAAGGATTAAAACTTGATGGACAAAAGGCTGCTGTCTTAGGTGCCATTGCAGGTGCAAAACATATTCATGAACTTGCTGAGGCTTATGGCGTTCGTGTGATTCTTCATACTGACCATGCCGCAAAAAAATTACTCCCTTGGATAGATGGTCTTCTTGATGCAAGTGAAAAACATTTTGCACAAACAGGTAAACCACTTTTTAGCTCTCATATGTTAGATCTTTCTGAGGAGCCAATTGAAGAGAATATCGAGATCAGCAAACGCTATCTTGAAAGAATGTCAAAAATGGGTATGACCCTCGAAATAGAATTAGGTATCACTGGTGGTGAAGAGGATGGTGTTGACAATAGTAATTTGGACAACAGTCTCTTGTACACCCAACCTGAGCATGTGTGTTATGCATACGAAGAGTTAAGCAAGGTGTCGCCAAACTTTACTGTTGCAGCATCTTTTGGAAATGTTCACGGAGTATACAAACCGGGGAATGTTAAGCTAATGCCGATAATTCTTAAAAATTCGCAGGATTATATTAAAGCAAAACTTGGCTTGGCCGATTCTCATCCTGTGAATTTCGTATTCCATGGTGGTTCAGGATCATCTCATGCTGAGATCCGCGAAGCAATTGGTTATGGCGTTATTAAAATGAATATCGATACCGATACCCAATGGGCTTATTGGGATGGCGTTCGTGCTTTTGAAGCTGCCAATCGCGGTTATCTTCAGGCACAGATCGGAAATCCGGAGGGTGCAGAAAAACCGAATAAAAAATTCTACGATCCTCGCGTATGGTTGCGTAAAGGTGAAGAGACCCTTATTGCCCGTTTAAAACAAGCATTCGAAGATTTAAACGCGATCAATAGCATTTAAGATAAAAAATCATCTTCAACTTCCGCTTCGGGTAATTCCGAAGCGGTTTTTTTTTGCTTCTATTTTTACATTCATCAGATTAGACTTAGTATTTAAGATTAACTTTGAGAGGTATTTACGAATATTTCTGAACCATTTTAACTATTCGCTATGAGATTCATTTTGCTTCTGCTTGCTCTTATTACCTCTGATAGCTTTGCTCAGACAAGTTATGCCGTGCGTAAAAAGGTGGAGTCAGTATATAATGAAGCGAAGCGTTGTGCTCAGAATGGGGAATCTGAAAAGGCAATTAAGTTGTTGCATCATGTATTAGACATTGATTCTAATTATTACATGGCCTATTTCGGCTTAGCCGATATGTATCACGAAAAAGGGGATCTGCAGCGGGAGAAAGAGTCTCTTGTGATGGGACTTAACTTGGGGAATGATCATTATCCGAATGGGTATAAGTTTCTTGCGGTACTCACTTACAAGGAGGCTGATTATGCAGAGGCATTAAAGAATATAGAGCAGTTTAAAAGGCTCAAGATCACCCTTTCCGTACAAGAAGAGCGGTTGCTTGAGTCATGCCGCTTTGCAAAAGAGGCAATAAGAGTACCACTCCTTTTTAAACCGGTAAATGCCGGCCCCTCAATAAATTCAACATCGGATGAATATTGGCCAAGTTTAAATGGTGAAGCGAATGAATTGGTTTTTACCAGATTGTTGAAAGTCGATAATGAAGGGAATAAACTAACGTTTCCACAAGAGGATTTCTTTGTTTCTCAAGCTGATTCTTCAGGATGGAGTAGGGCTATTGCTCTGGGAAAACCTATAAATACGCCAGACAACGAGGGGGCTCAATGTATATCTGCCGATGGAAGGCTCTTATTTTTTACTGGTTGCGGACGCTCAGATGGAATAGGTAGTTGTGATCTTTATATGTCTATTCAAAAGAATGGCTCCTGGTCTGATCCTGTTAACCTGGGGGCTCCCGTTAATTCAAAATCGTGGGAGTCGCAACCATCGGTCTCGGCTGACGGTAAATGGCTCTATTTTACCAGTAACCGTGCAGCAGGGAAAGGGGGTATGGATATCTGGAGGAGCGAAAAACTTGGTGTTTCACCCGAAGGATTACCTGTCTATGGGAAGGTTGTCAATATGGAGTCGATCAATACTTCAGGGAATGAAAATTCACCCTTTATTCACCCCGATGGAGAATCACTCTATTTCGCCTCAGATTTTTGGCCCGGAATGGGAGGGAAGGACCTCTTTTATTTTAATCTTGACAGTTCACAAACTACAGCTCCCCGGAATTTGGGTTACCCATTGAATTCTGCAGGTGATGAAGAGGGGCTTGTTGTTGAGGTTTCAGGCAATAAATCGTGGTATACCGTGGATAAAAAAGATTCATGCGGCCGTGATATTTATTGGTTTTTAACCCCTGAATCCTTTAAACCCAAACAGGTTTCATGGGTAAAGGGGAGGATCACCAGCCATAAGACAGGTGAATTACTCTCTGCCGATTTAACATTGTCCGATTTGCTTGATAATCGGTTAGTTGAACATTTGTACCCTTTTGAAAATGAGGGGGCCTTTCTTTTCTGCCTCCCTGCAGGGCACAATTATGGGATTTTGATTTCAAAACCGGGTTATCTGTTTCATAGCGAAAACTTTGACCTTTTAGAGGGTGCTTCCCAATACAATCCGAAGTTCCTGGATATAAAGCTCGATCCTGTAGAAAAGGGAAAAACTACAATCCTAAAAAATATCTTTTTCGATACCGATTCGTTTAATCTAAAGGTCGAATCAAAAGGGGAACTTGAAGATTTAGTCCGATTTTTAAATGATAATACGGGATTAGATGTTGAAATAGGGGGACATACCGATAATCAGGGATCTAAGAGTTATAACGAAACGCTCTCTTCAAAACGGGCACAGGCTGTTGTTGACTACTTAATTTTCAACGGTATCGCTGCGAAAAGGCTTCAAAGTAAGGGGTATGGTTTCTCCGTTCCTCTGAGTAACAACGCTACCGAGGAGGGGCGTAAAGAGAACCGCCGGACTGAGTTTAAGGTGCGTTAAATCGCTGAAAGGTGCAGCTCGACCATATAGTCGAAATGGGCCCCGGTAAATTTCTCTTTTACAGTATATCCACAAAAATGGGCATAATCACAAAAGGTTTCAGGGTCGACAAAAAGCCACGAGAAGGGTTTTCCTATGATATTTTTATAGGTTAGCTGGTAGTTCATCTCCCCATAATAGGTGTCAGAGGCAATATCAACCCAGGTCTCACCATTCTCATCGGTGAAGAGGTAAAGTAGATCGGAAGAGTCGGCTAATAACTTACCACCCGGATTAAGCAGTGTCTTTAGGTGAAGCAAAAGGTTTCTTAATCCAGGTAAGGTTTGAGCAATTCCTGCACCATTCATAAGAAGCAGGATGGTATCGTATTTGCGATCCGTGAGTTCAAAAATATCTTCTGGTAGGATGTTTTTTACTCCTCGTTTTCGCATCGTCTCACAAGATAAAGGAGATATCTCGAGAGCATCTACTTCGAATCCCTGATCCTGTAGCCACAAGGAGTGAGTTCCAGCGCCAGCTCCCACATCTAGGATTCGACCCTCGCATCTTTGCAGCGCCTCCTGTTCCTGTAGAGGCATCTGATCGAAACTTCTGAAAAAATAGGAGGGTAAAAGTTCTTCGTCCTCAGCAATATCGGTGGTAATGATAATTGATTCACCCCGTTTGCCATTGGAATAATCCCAAACAGCGTGACCAATAGGATCGTGACTTTTACTTAGAGTCGCCATATGATCTGTTAAATATTAGTGCAGAAAACTTATAAATAGGGCAATATTTAATGCGGTAACAATTCCTCCAACTAAATATAAAGATATGGCATAGAAACGGCTGTTCTTATATTTACCCATCACTTTCTCAGAAGAGGTTAGCCAAACCTGAACAAATATCGTTATCGGAAGTTGAATGCTCAGAATCATCTGAGAATAGATTAAGCCATTAAAAGGATTGGAGATCGCAAAAATTATCAGCAGCGCGATTACAAAAGAAATTGCAATTCCAAGTCTCGAATGGTTATCTTTGATGTCGTAGGGTTCGCTGAACATGCCGGAAAAGATCGATCCGGCAGCCATCCCTGAGGTTATCGTTGAGGCAATACCAGAAAAAAGAAGGGCAACTGCGAAGACTACTCCGGCATGAATTCCTAATAACGGACCTAACAAGCTTTTTGCCTGCTGTAACTCTGTCACCTCTACGCCTACCTTATAAAATGTGGCTGCAGCCAATAATATCATAGCACTATTGATTGCCCACCCAATGATCATTGAGATGATAGTGTCCAGAAATTCATAATTAAGTCTCTTCTTGATTGTTTTTTCGTCTTGTAGGTTCCATTGGCGACTCTGAATAATCTCTGAATGCAGAAAGAGATTATGAGGCATCACAACAGCTCCGAGTACACTCATAATAATCACCATCGATCCTTTCGGAAAGCAGGGCGTTACCCAGGCGTGAATGGCAGAGTTCCAGTCAATATTTACCAATGATAGTTCATATATAAAGGAGAGGCCAATAACCGAAACAAAGGCAATGATCCATTTCTCAATCATGCGATACCCATTGGTAAAAAGCATGATCAAAACAAATAGGACTACCAGTATTGCTCCCGCTCGAATTGGAATATTGAGCAGCATATTTAAGGCTATGGCACCGCCAAGAATTTCGGCGAGCGAAGTAGAGATCGATGCAATAATTGCCGTAATTAAAATTGTGATTGAATAGACTGGTTTGAGATATTTGGTTGCAGCTTCCGAGAGGCATAAGCCTGTTGCAATACCCAAATGAGCCACATTATGTTGGAGTAGAATGAGCATTATGGTGGATAAGGTGACCATCCAAAGCAATGCATACCCAAACTGAGCTCCAGCCCCCAGGTTCGATGCCCAGTTCCCGGGATCTATGAAGCCTACCGTAACCAATAATCCGGGCCCAAGATATTTGAGGATCTCAAGACCTCCAAATTTAGGCCGATAATCTTTCCGGTCTATATTCCGTATGTACTGAGAAAAGCGCTTGAACATAATGCAAAGCTAACTTTTTTTGGTTCTAATGGGTCTTTTAAAATTGAGTTTTTCGTTTAATTTATCCCAGATTTGTAAATTTTAAGGGGGGTGATTTCTTTCATTTATTTTATCCCATGGGCGCTCAAGAGTTCGAATACCCGGAGATCGCTATTGCATAAACACCGATTTTGAATTCTTTAGGAGGTTAATGAATAGAGGATACTGTCTTTCTGCTCCAAAAGCGGTAAATTTGCACCCTGATGACAAAGGAAAAAGTTGTAATTGGACTCTCGGGTGGCGTTGATTCAAGCGTTGCCGCATATCTTCTTAAAAAAGAGGGGTATGAGGTGATCGGTGTGTTTATGATCAATTGGAAGGAGCGCACCGGATCAATTACTGCCGGATGTGCCTGGGAAGACGACGTTGTCTTTGCCGAGATGATTGCAAAAAAACTAGATATTCCGTTTCATATTGTCGATCTCTCCGATTATTACCGAAAACGAGTTGTCGATTACATGTTTGCCGAATACGAAAAAGGGAGAACCCCCAACCCCGATGTATTGTGTAATCGGGAGATAAAATTTGATCTTTTTATGCAAAAGTCAGTTGAATTAGGTGCTGCCTATGTGGCCACTGGCCACTACTGCCGTAAGGGTGTCCTTGAGGTGGGAGGGGAGCCTATGTATCAATTACTGGCAGGAAAAGATCAGAATAAAGATCAGAGTTATTTTCTATGTCAGCTAAATCAGGAGCAACTCTCTAAATCATTATTTCCCATAGGAGATCTGCAGAAGCCAGAAGTACGCGAAATTGCTCGCCAGCAAGGGCTGATAACCGCTGAACGCAAGGACTCTCAAGGGATATGTTTTGTAGGAAAAGTTGATCTTCCGCTCTTTCTTCAGCAGAAGCTTGAAGCAAAGAAAGGGAATGTGATAGAGATCCCAGCATCATTTATGGAGAAAAAACAACTGATTCCCTCACAAGAGAATATTCAAAAGCTTTGTTCCCAATTTCCCTATAAACCATGGAATGGCAAAGTGGTCGGAGAACATAATGGGGCTCATTTTTATACCATCGGACAGCGCAAGGGACTGAATATCGGAGGCTATGAGGAACCACTGTTTATTTTGGCAACCGATATTAAAAGGAATATAGTATATGTGGGAGAAGGTAAGGATCACCCCGGTCTTTACCGTAAGGGGCTGTTTATTCCCAGAGAAGATTTGCATTGGATTCGCCCCGATTTTGAAATGGCAGATGGAGAAGAGCGTCATTTTGAGTTCAGAATAAGGTATCGTCAACCACTTGAAAAGGGACAAATTTCGATGTCACCCGAAGGGGCTTATATCCTTTTTCAGGAAGATCAGCGCGGAATTACCTCCGGACAGTTCGCCGCATGGTACCAAAATGATGAACTTATCGGCTCTGGTGTTATAGCCTAAGAATCTATTTTTCTCCATACCTATTATTTTATTATCTGCCAAAATAGTGTAAGTATATTTTACGTCTTTGCCAGTGCAGAATATTTATTTATCAAAATTTAGTTTCCTGAATTAACTATTTAGGAGTTGTAAATAATTTATTTAAAGTGTAAAATAACTGTTTTATTAGCGAGATTTTAATTCATAAGCTATTGATATAGTTATTATTATGATTTTTTACAGCTGGCTTTTGATCTATTCCCCCTTGATTCTAAATAAAATCTGTCTGTTTGTTTTTATCTGTCAATATAACAGATAGATAGGTGTTGATTTCAATTTAGAATTTAAAAAATCAAAATTTTCTTGTTTTCATCTTTCTGTGATTGTATTATTGTATGGATTCAGTCTAAATAAGCATAGTAATTTTAGTCGAAATTCGAGGTAAGGAGTTTTTCTCCAAAGAAGTTCACTTTTTTAAAACACGAAAATAAAGATGGGAATAGAATTCATTCTTTACTAAATCCTCTTCTCATGTACCTAGTGCAACACAACAGAAAGTTTTTTGATAGTTTAATTTGATTCGCGAATAGTTTAAACGCTTTTTTTAATAAATTAAAAACTTTGTATTATGAAAACACGTTTGATTTTAGTTGCAATGCTTTTATTTGTCGCTGGCCATCTTTGGTCGCAGGACAAAGTCAATACCAGTATTCCGATGATTGGTGACGATGCACCCTCATTTACTGCCGAAACTACCTCGGGAGTTCTTAATTTCCCTCTCGATTATGGGAATAAATGGAAAATAATTTTTAGTCATCCGCGTGATTTTACCCCCGTTTGCACTACCGAGATTTTGACATTGGCTCATTTGCAGGATAATTTTGAAAAACTGAATACTAAATTGTTGATTATTTCAACTGATGATCTTGAAAAACATTTTATGTGGAAGAAATCGTTGGAAGAGACTACCTATAAGAATATGGAACCTACGAAAATTAATTTTCCTATCATTGACGATAGTAAATTTTTAATTTCAAGAAGTTATGGGATGCTTCATTCCAACATAAGTACCTCAAAAGATGTCCGTGGTGTTTTTATCATTAATCCGGAGAATAAAATTGCGGCAATCTATTTTTATCCTATGAATATTGGCCGGAATATGGATGAGATTCAACGAACACTCCTTGCGCTCCAGACCGCAGGTTCAGGAAAAGATCGCTATCTAATGCCTGCAAATTGGCATCAGGGTGATGATGTTTTGATCCCACAGTTTCCTTACACCGCGAAGGAGATTGCTGCCAATCCTGATCTTAAATTATCCTATTATAATGTAGGTTCCTATATGTGGTTTAAGAAGATGTAAGCCTAAATGTAAATTAAAATACGAGAAACTTTATGGACCATAAAAGAAAAACCCATTTCATATCGATGAAACGGGTTCTTCTTTTAAAATGAGATGAATTTCTATAAGTTCTCTGCGTTTTCGAGCAGATAAGCTTCTGCCTCTGTACTCCAAAGTCCTTTGTGATTATCACAAATCTTTGCGAGTTCAGCATAGGTAGAATTTGTTTGTCCTTTGGCTGCAAAATCTGCAATGGGCGTAAGAGGCATTTCGATATGGTTGTAGATCAATTTTTTCCCACCTGGAATTTCAGGAAGATGCAAGGTTGCATCAATAACTGAATTGAGACCACCTATATGGGTTACTAATCCTGCGGGATCTAAACCTGCAGACATCAGCTTAATTGCCTCTCTCATATCGTTGGTATTGCCTCCGCTAGTCCCAACGATATGGGTATATTCGTAATGAACATTGTAGAAATTAAGGGTGGCCTTGAAATTAGGGTCTGATGGTCCGGCGAAGAAATTCAAACATCCATCAAATGCCAGCAGTGCATCGGCCTGTTCCACCACAGGAGCAACAGGAGCAAAGACAAATACATCGTTATACCCTTCTCCTCCTGAAATCGCTTTTAACGCTTCAACGGCATTGGTGAAAGTAGAGGTGTTTACATATCTCAGATCAATGCCACGTGAGGCTGCAAATTCAACAGTATAGAGACTGGCTGCCCGATCAAGCCGTGTCTGATCAATATCGGTGATTACAAGCAACGATGGTTTGCGATCTTCGCGATGCAGTACATAATTGATTGCTGCAAGACCCATAGGTCCAACACCGGCTAATAGTGCCATCTTTCCTCCATCGACAATCTCCATTTTATGGACATATGATCCGGGTGTAGTATGGTAATTGGCGTGAATAGCTCCAATAACGCATGAGAGCGGTTCGGATAATGAGGCCGGGTAAAATCCTTCGCCGGTAAAAGGGAGAAGGCAATCGAGTTCCATCACCTCATTCGGGATTATCACGTAGGTGGCATCTCCTCCGATAAATTGGTAAGAGTATCCGGGAGCACCCATAACACCAGCAGGACTGTCCGGATAGTTGAGTGCGGGTTGGATCGAGAACTTATCGCCAACTTTAAATTTATCTTTCCATTTGGAGCCAATCTCAATTAATGTTCCGGCAAATTCATGGCCAATAATCACAGGTTTAATGGTGCAATCATTAGGGATTCTTTTGTGGTCTGACCCTTGGCTTGCCGCTTTATACGATGACATGCATAAGCTGTCGCATATTACTTTAGCAAGTATTTCGTTATCCTTTATGGCCGGTAATTCAAACTCTTCGAGTCGTAAATCTTTTTTTCCGTATAGTCTTACAGCACGTGTTTTCATGATAATCTATTATGTTTTTAGTTATGTTTCTCGTTTTTTGCTAGCCGTTAGTTTAGCATATTCTGACCTCCTGTCACTGGCACTGCCTGTCCGGTTTCATACTCTTGTTCCATTACATAGAATATTGCACGTATCACATCAATAACACGGCATCCTCGTCCGGCAGGAACCTGAGCCTCATAAAAGGCTTTCACATCTTTAATCTCTTTAGCACCAGGCACTTTACCCGCCTTAAGATATTGAACAAACAACCCTTTTTGCGGATCGCTCCAAAGTGGACCTTCGAAGAAATTGCCCGGACATATTGAATTTACTTTTATCCGGTAGGGCATAAGTTCCATTGCGAATGACTGAGTCAGTCCAATTCCTCCAAATTTACCACCTGCATAGGCGAAATTTCGGTTGCTCCCTTTTAATCCTGATTTTGAATTTATCTGAATGATATCGGTAAAATAATCAGACTTATAGTGTGACTGAGTTTTCATCACTGCTGAGCCATATTTGGCACAGAGAAAATAACCCGTGTAATTAACGTCAGTCATTAAGGAGAAGGTTTCGGCGCTCATTTCATCCAGGCCCCCGGCGCGCAGTATGCCTGCATTACTAATGATGGCATCTAATCCACCAAAATGTTTCACCGTCTCTGCAACCATAGCTTCAACAGACTCTGCATTGGCTACGTTAACTTTTACAAAGTATGCCTGGTTGGTCTGATTGTGAGCATTTAATGTTGCAACCATTTGCTCTCCAGTCTCTTGGTTTAAGTCTGCAATAACAACATTAGCCCCTTGAGCATAAAGTAATTCAGCAATTCCTCCGCCAAATCCCTGCGCACCACCGGTAACAATGATTATCTTGTTTTGAACCCGACCATTCTGTGCCTTTGTATTTTGATTTGAAGAACCCAATAGAAGATCTAGCTCTGAAGCACTCTGTGCAATCGCGATTATCCCAATCCCTTTGAGGAGGATATAGTCGGGCTGCTTCGCTTTAGAGTCAAACCAGGCTGATAATTTTACTTGTAAATCATCAATAATCTCTTCTGGTTCTGATGTCTCATCAACGATTAATATCTCGGATTCTTTTTTTATAAATTCGAGTTTAATAAGATCTGTGTGATTCTCTGCATTCACTAGTTCGCTGCGATCATCGAATCTCGCAACCATTACTTGATGTTGGGATGTCAGCATTCGAATAGCTGGAATTACACGGCTAATAATTTGGCTATTCATAGTTAGTTTTTTATCTGATATTCAATTAATGCTTTACCTAGAGCTACGAATTTTTCCCTCTCATTCAGTTTGGGTTTCCCCTCTGAATTGAGATATCCCGATCCCTCTTTTGCAACAAGATATTGATGTGCTGCGGTTATGCAAGCCCCTTGATAATTGATCTCAAGCAACATCTCACTTAAAGGAGTGTTTCCTCTGGCAAAGAGTTCAATAGGTTCCATTGCAGGGGTGTTATGCTCGGAACCAAAAGTTACTACGAATCCGTTTGCATTGAAAAAAATGGCGTATTCTTCTAAAGTTGCAAGACTATTTCGCGTGGTGATAAACTCTACGGAACAGATATTCCGTTTTTTAAGCGTTTTTAACGCCTTTTCCTTAGATCCTTCGAATTCTGTGAAATTCCCATTGTTATCGTCAGCAAGGAAAGGATAAGTAGGTATTCCTCCCGCTTTGAGGATCATCTGGCATACGGTCTCCATATCTAAAAATGCCTTAGGACTTTCAGCTATAAAGGCTGCTCCACCAGCCTTGAGCAAATTCCCCCGAATCTCATTTTCGATTGCCGCAGCATTGTCATAGTCTGACTGGAGTGCTTTCCCTCCAAATATATTTTTATAAATTAGCTGTTTGTCAAAGATTGTAATGCAATTGTCGTTGATTTTTTTTCGAAGTGCTTTTGCCAGATGCCTCTCTCTGACCATTCCTTTGGTCATTGTTGCTTTAATCTCAGTATAGTCAAGCTGGAAACCGGCATTGCATTTTTTTAAGACTTCATTTAGCCGGTCACACATCTTTTGAACCTGAATATTTGATTCCTTGAGTACCGACTTAAGTTTTGTATCGTAAGGGGCAGGAAGGTGTGCCGGATAAGCAAGGCCCTTGCCACTAAGATAGGTTCGTCCCGGATTATTCGGATCGTTCACCTTAATTCCAGCAGCCTGATCATCACTATTTAGACTAATGTATTCAATATTAAAGAGGGGGAATAATTTTCGTTCACTGCAACCTGATGCCCATTCTTTATAACCTTCAGTAGTATAGAAGTCGTTTATCCCTACAACGCTGACGCCCTCTTTTACCGCCATATTCAGTGGCTGAGTGATATCCGTGAATGCACTAAATGAATAGGGGGTATGCATATGTGCATTTACAAGGCGGATATTTCCGTCACGTTTTTTCTGAGCCCAAGCTAACAATTCACTCTTTTCGGGAAAACCTTTCCAAAAATCCATAATGTCTTATTTAATCGTCAATAAAAGAGAATTTGTAGACTGTATATCTTTTTGCCGCCAAGGCACTAAGTTTCACCAAAGCCTGATTTTAAAGGATAATCTTAGTGTAACTTTGAGTCTTAGAGTCTTTGTGGCATTTTTATTTATTTAATTCAGCTTGCTTTGATTAAACTCCTAGTTTTGCTCTGCGTATCTGTTCCAGATCGCTAAAGTTTTGACTGGAAACATGCCCCTTCAATGGCATAATCTTTTCGTGAATGGCATCAATAAACCATTCTGGTTGTGGAAAGAATGCCTCCTCAAGCTCGTAGGCAGGAGTGATCCAGTTTCTTGAGCCTACAACAACCGGTGGAGCATCAAGGTGATCGAAAGCGAGTTCAGTAACGTTTCGGGCCAACTCATTAAGAAACGAACCACGCGAAGTGGCATCTCCCGAAATAATTATCCGTCCTGTCTTTTTAACCGATGCCAAAACAGCTTCATAGTTAAATGGAACTAATGATCTTGCGTCGATAACTTCGGCCGACAAATCATATTTCTCTTGTAGGATCTTAGCTGCATCAAGGGCACGATAAAGGGTTGCACCGATGGTCAGGATTGTAATATCTTTCCCTTCGCGTTTAATATCCGGTTCACCGAAAGGGATCTCGTAATACCCTTCCGGAACTCCACCTTGATGGAATTGCTCACCAATATCATAAACACGTTGGCTCTCGAAGAAAATAACAGGGTCTGTACCTTGTAAGGCACTGTTCATAAGCCCTTTTGCGTCGTATGGGGTTACCGGAAAAACAACTTTTAATCCGGGGATATGGGCAACCAACGAGGTCCAGTCTTGTGAGTGCTGAGCACCGTATTTTGAACCTACAGATACACGCATCACTACAGGCATCTTGAGCATATTCCCACTCATTGCCTGCCATTTTGGAAGTTGGTTAAACACTTCGTCGCCACATCGTCCAAGGAAATCGCAATACATGATCTCCGGAATTACTCGTCCTCCGCACATCGCATAGCCGATTGCTGTTCCCACGATTGAGGCTTCGGAGATGGGTGAATTAAAGAGCCGGTGATAAGGTAGCGCTTCAGTAAGTCCGCGGTAAACAGCGAATGCTCCACCCCAGTCACGGTTCTCTTCACCGTAGGCCACTAAGGTCGGGTCTTTGTAAAAACGATCTACAATAGCGTCAAATATTCCGTCACGCAATTGGTATTGTTTCATTTTCGAGAATGGTTTACCATCGGCATCGAAGGCAAAACGCTCTTTTTTGGATATCTGAATAACCCGCGGGTTTTCCTCCATTGGATGGTTAACCTCTGGAGCACGGTCGTCCATTTTATCTACCGATTGGTTAGAAAAAATCATTTCTCCAATTTGTTCCGGACGTTTTTGGATATCCATCCGTGGTGAGATCTCATCATTAATCGACAGTTTAAGGATCTCTACCATGATCTGCTTGATATCTGTCCAGATCGAATCGAGATTATTTTGAGACGTCACCTTTGCTTCGATCAGGCTCTTGCCAAACGAGTGGATACTGTCTTGTGCCTGCCACGCTTCGATCTCCTCTTTTGAGCGGTACGATGAAGCATCGGAAGGGGAGTGGCCACTATAGCGATAGGTGAGAACCTCGAGGAGGATAGGCCCTTTTTTCTCTTCAATAAGTTGACGCTTGCGGCGATAAGCATCGATGACTGCCAATGGATTATAGCCATCGACACTCTCAGAATGCATCTGTGCTGGGTTTACTCCTGCACCGATTCGAGCAACTTTACCAAAGCCCATGGTCTCGCCACAGGTTTGTCCACCCATACCGTATTGATTATTCATCACATTGAAAATAACCGGTAGACCACCCTTCATATCACCTTCCCATAGTTCATTGAACTGATCCATTGAAGCAAAGGATAATCCTTCCCATACAGGTCCGCAAGCCATTGAAGCATCGCCAATATTGGCAACAACCATTCCTGGTTTACGATTCACCTTTTTATATAATGCCGCACCAACAGAGATATCTCCGCTACCACCAACGATGGCATTGTTCGGATATACACCAAATGGGGTGAAGAAGGCATGCATACTGCCTCCAAGTCCTTTGTTGAACCCTGTCTCCCGTGCAAAGATTTCGGCTAAGGTTCCATAGATTAAGAATCTGCGCCCCAGCTCTTTGGTTGTTCCTTTGAAATCTTTCTTTACCACTTTTAAGACAACGCCATCGAAGAACGATTCCATGATCTGTGTCAGATCGGCATCGCTTAATTTAGCTATGGCGCTTAACCCTTTTGCTAAAATCTCGCCATGGCTTCGATGGGATCCAAATATAAAATCGTCTACGGTAAGAAGATAAGCCATTCCGACAGCTGCCGCTTCCTGTCCTGCAGAGAGATGCGCAGGACCTGGATGATCATAAGGTACGCCACTATATTCGCCTGTTGTTTTAATCAGGTTTAGCATTGTTTCGAACTCCCGGATCACTACCATATCGTGGTAGATGCGCACAAAATCGTCGTTTGAAAAGTTTTTCTTCTCTTCTGCGATTGTTTTTGAATATTGATTAACCGGAATTGGTTTAAATGTAATCTCACCGCCTTTTCGGGCCAAGCTAGGGTCAATAAACTGAACTTTAGGCATAACTGCTTTTAATTGATGTGGAGGGGATAACTAATCGCCTTATTAAAATGAGAATATAGTCTCTTTAAATATTTCAGAAATTGTTGGATGAGGGAAAATCACCTCTTCCATCTCTTTGATGGTCATCTCCATTTCGATTGCCATTGAAGCTCCATAGATAATTTCGCCAGATGGGTTACCAAGGATGTGAACACCAAGTACTTCGCCGTATTTTGCGCCAATAAGTACTTTGCAAAGCCCTACTCCACCTTCGTTTTCAGCAATAAAACGACCTGCAAACGCCAGCGGTAGTTTAGAGACTTTGTATTCTATATTTTGTGCTTTTGCACTCTCTTCTGTCAATCCAACCCCTGAGAATTCAGGATTTGTATAGACCACACCTGGGATAGCATTGTAACGCATCTGGTCTGAACGTCCGGTAAGGTTGTTCACAACCACTTCACCTTCGCGACTCGCGGTATGAGCAAGGAGGGAGAATCCGGTAACATCACCAGCCGCATACACATTAGGCACATTGGTGCGCATCTTTTCGTCAACCTTAATACCGCCACGATTTAGTTCTACACCGATGTTTTCGAGGCCAAAACCTGTTGTGTTTGGCTTGCGTCCTACGCTAACAAGGATTTTCTCACCCGTTATAGAGGTTGTCTTGCCATCTTTCTCAAAAAATACCTCATTACCTTTTACTTTGGTAACTTTAGCCGAGAGGTTAAAGGTGATTCCTCTTTTTGTATAATCCTTTCTAAGCATCTCACTCATCTCACGATCCATCCCGGTAAGGATTTCATCAAGCATCTCGATGATTGTTACTTTGGTGCCAAGGCTGTTATAGAAACTTGCAAATTCGAGGCCGATAACACCACCTCCAATAATTACTAATGATTCTGGACGCTCCTTAAGCTGAAGGATCTCCCTGTTTGTAAGGATCAGATCACCGGGTGCTCCGAGTCCTGGAATTGGAGGCATAAATGCTTCGGAACCGGTGCATATCAAAAGGTTAGTGGCAATAATCTCTTTGGGCCCTACAGCGATTGCAATTCCGGCAGCCGAACGACCAGTAATGGTTGCCCATTCTTTGATCACTTCTACATGATGCTCTTTCATCTTCATTCCAACACCACCGACCAATTTTTTGACAACTTTTTCCTTGCGGTCCATCATTTTGGTGAAATCGAAGGTGACCTCTTTGGCCTCAACTCCGTATTTCCCTGCACCTACGGCATTGTCATAAAGTTTAGCGCTGTAAAGTAATGTCTTAGTGGGAATACATCCTTCATTAAGGCAAACACCACCAAGCTCGCTTTTTTCAATTAATACGACTTTAAGTCCTTTTTTACCAGCTCTTTCAGCTGCGACATAACCGGCAGGTCCACCGCCAATAATTGCTAAATCATAAGTTGTACTCATTTGATTATCTCCTATTTTAAAGTTCAAATTCAAGGTTTTCTATCTCGTTGGCGATCTGTTTGAGGAATCGTGTTGCTTCTCCTCCATCGAGCGCCTGGTGATCATAAGTTAAACTAAGTCCTATGTGAGGGACAAAGCCGTAAACCCCGTCACCCAGATCTTTAGGACGAGGAAGGATTGTATTTACACCCAGTATACCCACCTGAGGAAGGTTAATTACCGGAGTAAACATCTCTACACCATAATTTCCAAGATTTGATACGGTGAATGAGGCAGCCTCTGAAGAGAGTAATTCTGGATCTATAGCCCCTTTACGGCATGAAATTGCGATTTCGCGCATCTGATTTGATAACCCCTGTATCGATAGGTCATCGGCATTGCGAACTGCCGGAACCATGAGTCCTCGGTCGGTATCTACGGCGATTCCTAAATTGATTTTATTGAAATATTTTACGCTGTCTCCCAGGAAGTGGGCATTAGCCTGCGGGAATTTTTTTAAGGCTTTAATAACCGCAAAACACACCATATCGTTTATGGTGATGTTAACAGGGTATCCACTATCGGTAGCTTTTTTTACTTTTCGGCGCAATTCAAGCAATCGGCGCGCATCAGCTCCAAGATGGTGTGTTAGCTGAGCCGAGTTCTGCAACGATTGATGCATTGCTTTGGCAATCAACTTACGGATATTCGAAAGTTTTTTGATTTCAAAGGTATTGCTTGAGGCGCTCGTTGATGCGGTTAGATCTTTAGCCGTAATCGAGCCTCCTAAGCCACTGCCTGATGCGGCGCCATGCAATTGTTCCTGGTCCGCTTTCTTCCTGGCAAGAGGTGTTGTTTTTGGATGGGTTGCCATTATTGAAAGGATATCCTTTTCTATAATACGTCCCATGGGGCCTGTTCCAAGAATGCCACCGGGCTGAATACCCTCTTTTTCGGCAAGATTTTTAGCTCTTGGAGAAATTGATCCGGAAACGGTATTTGAGGCTGTAATTTTTACTTCAGGGGTAGCGAGCTGTTTTGTCTCTTCCTTTGTAACCACTGACTCCGACTGCTCTTCTTTCTTCGGTGGAGCTCCTCCAGGGCGGAAATTTTCGGTAGGTTCTCCGGGAGCACCTATCACACAGACATTTGTAAGAACCGGGACTTCGTCACCCGCTTCGTAGAATAGCTCTAGAAGTACCCCATCTGCCGCGGCCTCTTCTTCAAATGAGGCTTTGTCAGTTTCGTAGGCAAAAAGGATCTCCCCTTTTTTTACCAGGTCCCCTTTTTTCTTATTCCACTCTGTAATTATACAACTTTCAACAGATTGCCCCTGTTTAGGCATGATAACGACAATCGCCATAATCTAAATATTTTTGACAAAGGTATTTATTTCACTTGTATTTACAAGTAATTTTAATATTAATTTTTTATTAAGTAATTTATTTTTGTAAGTAATTTAATTTTAATAGTATATGATTTTTATTTTATTGTATCCTGTAATTACAACTATTTGTTTTGTCGATATATTTATTATTTTTGCCATTCAATAAACCTACTAATTTTAAGACTTAGTTCATGGAACAAGATACAAATATCCCACAGCATCGCAAAGTATATGAGATCTTAAGGTCCCATATTACTTCGGGAGTATTTGTGGAAGGAGATTTGTTGCCTTCTGAGAATGAGCTTTGTACTGTTCACCTGGTAACACGCCCAACGATTCGAAAAGCTCTCGACCGTTTGGCAAATGAGGGTTATATTGTAAGACATCAGGGGAAGGGGAGTATTGTAATGGGAATTCCTAAAGGGGCAGGAATTTTATCGCTTACCGGCACCACCTCTGCAATTGGGCAGGATAATCTGACTACTCATATTATTATCAAGCCAGAAATAAGAAACTGGAGTGAGGCGTTTACATTTCCGCTTAACAAGCTTGAGGTCGAATCGGGATGTATTTATATGGAGAGGCTTCGTCTGGTTAATAGTAAACCAGTTTTTTACGATATTACCATGATACCCAATATTAATCTCTCTCGATTTACGTCCCGGAATTTTGAGAATAAGTCACTGTTCGATATTCTAAGAAAGTACTATCATATTGAGGTTAGAGGAGGGGAGCAAAAGCTCTTGGCAATCGTTGCCGATGAGCGGTTAAAAGATTATTTTAAAGTGGGTTCAGGTCATCCGGTTTTGCAATTAAACCGTAAAATTGAGACCAACCGTCCCGGATTTAGCATCTATAGTCAGGTATTTTGTAATACCGATGAATACGCACTCTACGGAACATTTTAGTCTCTCTCCGATAGGCCTATTCGTTACTTTCCGTTTCGTTGCTCCAATAAGTACAATTTTTTATGAACTCTTTGAGCTTTTCAGACAGCTCCTGTTCTATCGCCTCTGTTTGATCGACCCAAATACTGGAATTGCTGATCCATGTTTTCATCATATCCAAAAGCTCCTCCTGCTGATTTATACTATTTACATTCTCTAATGAATCTTTTTCAACTGAATCTTTATCATTTAGATTTTCCACATTATTCCAGTTCGAGTTATCACTCATCCAAAATTTAACCTGATTAGTTAAAAGGGTTGAATTCATTTCAACAGACTCTTTGCCTGAATTGACCCCTTTTGAACTTCCTGTTAGCGATATCAGAACGATTAAAGTTACAACGATTGTTCTGACCACTTTCCCTGTTTTGAATGTACTTGTTTTCATCGCGTTGATTTTTAAAATGTTCTTGTTTCTATTTTCATCATCTCATTTATTGTGCCAAAGAATACATCTTTCAGTAAAACAGTGCTTTAACTTTATTTTCGATGTTCCTTTGATCGCTAAGATTGTATGAATTGCGTACAATCAAGTGTTCGGATTTGAACAGTTATTAGCAATTCTGTTCTATTGAAAAGCGAATCCTGATTTTTCGGATTCACATCCCGAAATTCTTGGCTATTTTTGCACCGTAATCTAAAACAGGTATGGTTATTTATCCTTCGAATTTTGAGCATAAGATTGGGTTTGACAAAGTACGTGAGATCTTACAAGGGCGTTGTCTGAGCACCCTTGGCAAGGAGCAGGTCGACGAATGTCAGTTCTCTAACCGACGTGAGGATATTGATCGTCGTTTAGATGAGACGATTGAGTTTATGAAGATCATTGGCGAAGGGATGAACTTTCCCAGCGGCTACTTTATCGATATGCGTCCTGCGCTGCAACGGTCAAAAATTGAAGGGACTTTCTTGGATGTATTTGAGATATTTGATTTGCGCCGTTCGCTGGAGACTGTTAGGGCTATCGTGGCTTTTTTTCGCAATACAGAAGAGGGGAGTTTCCCCCGGCTGCGTGATGTAATTCTTCATGTCAGGGTCTTCCCATTTATCTATGAACGCATCGATCAAATTTTAAATAAACATGGCCAGATAAAAGATAATGCTTCACCTGAACTAGCGCAAATTCGTAAGGATATATTTTCGTTACAGTCGAGTGTCTCGAAAATTATGAGCACTATCTTGCGTAAGATGCAGGCTGAAGGTGTTGTGGAGAAAGATATCTCCGTTTCGATTCGTGATGGCCGTGCCGTGATTCCTGTAGGTTCGGCAAATAAACGGAAGATTAAAGGTATTATACACGACGAATCGGCTACGGGAAAAACCGCTTTTGTGGAACCCGAAGAGATTGTAGAGACCAATAACCGTATCAGGGAACTGGAATCGGCTGAACGGCGCGAGATCGTGAAGATTCTAACTCGATTTACAGATGATATTCGCCCCTATGCCGACGATATTGCTTATTCATACCAGGTAATGGCAATACTCGATTTTATTCGCGCTAAGGCGATTTGGTCGATTGAAAGTAAATCGTTAAAACCAGTATTATCACGTGAGATAGAACTCGATTGGATCGCAGCTCGGCACCCATTGCTCGAGATTAATCTTGCCCGTGAACAGCGTAAAATAGTACCGCTTAATATTCAACTCGATAAAAATGACCGTATTCTATTAATCTCAGGCCCAAATGCCGGAGGGAAATCGGTCTGCTTAAAAACGGTTGGACTTCTACAATATATGGTTCAATGCGGAATTCCCATTCCCGTACAGGCAGACAGCCGGACAGGTTTATTTCGTGCATTATTTATGGATATTGGCGACGATCAATCGCTTGATAATGATTTAAGCACCTACAGTTCGCATCTTTACAATATGAAATTTTTTGTAAAGAATTGTTCTCCCGATTCACTTGTCCTGATCGATGAATTTGGCACTGGAACGGAACCAATGCTCGGGGGTGCTATCGCCGAATCTATACTGAATAAGATCAATCAGCTGGGATCGTTCGGGGTGATTACCACCCACTATACAAATTTGAAACATTTTGCCTCTTCTGCTCCCGGAATTGCAAATGGGGCTATGATGTATGATTCACACCGTATGGAACCACTGTTCCAGCTTCAGAGCGGCAAGCCAGGTAGTTCTTTTGCCTTTGAGATTGCACGTAAGATTGGTCTTCCGGAGGAGATTCTTCAGGATGCCACCAATAAAATTGGTGTCGATCATATCGATTTTGATAAACATCTTCGCGATATCGTGAGGGATAAACGGTACTGGGAGGGCAAGCGTCAGAAAATCAGACAAGAAGAGAAGCGCATTGAGGAGCTTTCTGTGAATTATGAAACAGGTGTTGCCGAGACGAAGAAATTGCGCAAGGAGATTCTAGATAGAGCCAAGCGTGAAGCAGAAGAGATTGTCTCGGGTGCGAATAAGATTATCGAGCGAACGATTCGCGATATAAAGGAGGCAGATGCCGAGAAAGAGCGTACACAGGAGGCAAGGCAGCGTCTTGAGGAGTTCAAGGCAGAAATTGCCCGTAATGATGAGGAGGAAGACAAGATTCTTCGTAAGATGGAGAAATTAAAACAAAAGAAAATTCTCCGCAGTGAGCAGCCTCCAAAAGTTGAAGAACGGAAAAAGGAGGTTGTTGTTCCCCGCAAGGCCCCTACGGAGATCACTGTAGGAGGATGGGTACGCCTTATTGGACAGGATACTTTGGGTGAGGTGCTTGAGATAAAGTCGACAAAAATTACTGTCGCGTTTGGTCACCTCCGCTCTGTGGTGAATCGCACTCAACTCGAACCCGTCTCAGCGGGTGAGGTTAAAAAGACCCGAGTTGTAAATAATACAATTGGGATTATTAATCAGGAGATTGGCGAGCGAATGCTGTCTTTTAAGCCCAATATAGATGTGCGGGGAATGCGTGCTGACGAGGCATTGCAGAAAATCAGAGATTTTGTAGATGAGGCCATTATGGTTGATGCTAGCGAACTTCGGATTTTACACGGCAAAGGGAATGGTATCTTACGTGAATTAATTCAGAACTATCTCAGAACGGAACCAGCCGTGAAAAAATGCAGAGATGAGCATGTTCAGTTTGGTGGTTCTGGGATTACGATTGTCGAACTAGGATAAAAGAGAAAGAATAAGCATATGAGAGAATGAACGACGGAGCGCTTTATATTTACATAAAATGTTTTAAAACCAATCAAATTTTATCCAAACCTATCGTTTTAGCAACCACAACTAATCTTTGATTCTCCCGATATACTGATTCCTTTTGTGCCGTATCCATCCCGTTTCCACCAGTCAATACCGCCCATTAACTCTTTGACCTTAAATCCAAGTTTGGCCAAATTATAGGCTCCTTTGGTTGAAGCATTACAACCAATGCCATCACAATAAGTCACATAGATTGTATTCTTATCCAGTATGGAAGTGCTTTCAACTGACATTGACCGGTGTGGAATATTAATTGAATTGGGAATATGCTCTGCTTGGTATGCTTCAGGTGAACGAGCATCTATCACCTTAATATCTTCTCCCCGGTTTAAAGAGTCATTTAAATCCCAGGAGTCAATCTCAAAGTCTAATTTGGCCTTGTAAAAAGAGATTTGGTCATTCATAATTTATTTCTTTTAGGTTAAGAACTAACATTTTAATAATCATTAAGTTATGAGAATAATAAGGTGTCTTATTTAGTAATAAACCTTTAAGTTAAAATTAAAAAAAGAGCCACCAAAACACGAAAATACGAAATTGATATCAAAGGCATTCTTTGGTTGTATTATTAAATCCTTCTTATTACTTTAGATTGATATTTTGAACTTTTATTTAGGATATTCAGCAGTTCTTTTCCTTCGAAATTAACTATTGGATTTGATGTTTAATGGGCAAAGATTAGGCAGCAGCAAGTAAATAAATGCCACTTTGATTTTTATTTAACCAGTTTCATCTCATTCAACAGGTAACCTGCTCCCGCAAATTTATCGATAATAAACAGGGCATATCTGATATCTAATGCGATATTTCTGCATTTATCGGGATCATACACCAGGTCGCTCATGGTCCCTTCCCAGCAGCGGTCAAAATTTACTCCGATCAGTTCACCATTTGCGTTTAACACCGGACTTCCCGAGTTTCCACCCGTTGTGTGATTTGAGGCGCAAAAGGCCACAGGAACTTCTCCTGACTCGTTGGTATAGGGGCCAAAATCTTTGGTGCGATAAAGTTTACGCAGTTGCTCAGGAATAGTGTAATCCAGAATATTCGGATTCGCTTTTTCAAAAATTCCTTTTAATGTTGTGAAATAGTTATAGGTCAATCCATCAGCAGGTTTATAGCCTTCGATTTTTCCATAGGAGATCCGCAGCGTAAGGTTTGCATCGGCGATTATTCTTTTTCCTGAGTTCATCTCCAGCAGAGCTGCTGTATAGTTATGCTGGGTCTTATTGATTGTGCTTAACGTTGATTTGTAATCTGATTCGATAGTTATAAGATAATTCGTTCTAATCATCTTATAAATCGCATAAATGGGGTCCTTTTGCAACTGACTAATCGTCTTTTGGTTAACATTCTTGATTAATGCATTAAGTTTGATACTGTCAGTTAAAATGGATTTGCTATAGGTCTTGATTGCAAATCTTTCTGACCCGATTTCAGGAATTTGTTTTATTAATTTTTCGGGCAAAAATTTTGGCTCTACGTGTGCCACATAAATTTTTAGTAGCTTCGACCAAATCATCTTATCTGTTGAAAAATCGTAATCTTTAAAGTAGCCAACAAGGTATTCTTTTAAAGATGTGATGTTTTTCTTCAATTTTTCGGGGTCAGCATTTGATTCTAGAGATTCCAGTTTTGAAGCTAAAGCAAAGATATCCGATCCGCGCTGGATACATTCGGTGTAATAATCAAATGCAAGCTGATACGGTTTAAAGAGTTCGTATTCATGATTGAATTCTGCCATCACGGTTCCATATTTTTCTTGACGATCTGGAGCCAATGAAACCCATTTTTCAAATTCAACCTCCTCCTTTCTCTTTTTCGTAATAAGATCGAGTCGTTTTAACCCTTTTATTTCACCCTGCCATTTTTTCCATCCGTTTGATGCGGATACATATTTGCTCGCATATTGAATTCGAATCTTTGGATCAGTTCGCATCTGCTGAGCCCAAAGGGTGAGCTTGACTGTTCGAACTTCAATTTTAGCAGGGTCACTCTGGTTCATGATTAGATCGATTCCTTGCGATGGGATATAACGTTGCGTTGACCCTGGATTTCCAAAGACCATAGTGAAATCACCCTCTTTGTACCCCTTCGTATTAATTGGAAAGAACTTCTTCGGTTTATAGGGCACATTCTGAGGGGAATAGGCTGCCGGTTTATTGTCCTTGTCCGCATAGATTCTGAACATCGAGAAATCACCCGTATGACGAGGCCACATCCAGTTGTCGGTATCGCCACCAAATTTGCCAATCGAAACAGGAGGAGCACCCACTAAGCGAATATCTCTAAAAATTTCGTAGATATAAATAAAATATTGATTTTCATTAAATAGCGGTTTGATCTCTGCTACGTAGTTCGTTCCAAGGAGGTAGCTTTTCTTTATCTGCTCGTAATTTTGCTTCGTGGTATCTAATACTGCAACCCGATTGGAGCTATCGGAGCCCCGTTTTACAATTTTATCTGTGATATCCTCCATTTTTACCAAGAACCTTACTGTTAAACCCGGATTGGTAAGTTCTTCGGAGCGGTTCATTGCCCAAAAACCGTTCTGCAGGTAATCATCTTGTACGGAACTGTGCTTTTGAATCTGATCAAAGCCACAATGGTGATTCGTAATCACCAGCCCGTCATCAGATATGACCTCTCCTGTGCAGCCAGAGCCGAATAGCAGAACAGCATCTTTCATGCTCGCATGGTTAACACTGTAAATATCTTCAGTAGTGAGTTTAAAACCCATTTGGGTCATCTCCTCAATGTTGTATTTCTCAAGCAGCGTGGGGATCCACATCCCCTCTTTGGCTTGCAAATAGTCAAGTGAAGAAATACACGTAATTACGATTAAAAGGATCCGTTTCATCTAAATTAATATCGAATTTATCTATTAGAACAAGTGTAATTCTTCATAAAGCCGCTGCACAGGAAGTCCCATAACATTGAAATATGACCCCTCAATATGGGTGATTGCAATATAGCCAATCCATTCCTGAACACCATACGATCCGGCCTTGTCATAGGGATGGTAGTTGTCGAGATAATAATTGATCTCGCTCTCTGACAACGCTTTAAAATAGACATCTGTTGTAGCTGAAAAACTGACTTGTTTCTCACGCGAGGTAAGGCATACTCCTGTTACCACGACATGTTTTTTTCCTGATAATTGTCGAAGCATCTCTACTGCATGTTCGTAATCATTCGGTTTACCCAGCACTTTGTCTTCGATCCAGACGATGGTATCTGCCGTAATGACCAAGGCATCATGGGCTAGTTCTTCGGCAAAGGGTTCTGCCTTTAGTTTTGCCAGATATACAGGGATCTCCTCCATGGTCAATCCGTCGGGGAAAATTTCATCAACCTCATGGATAACTACCTCAAATGGGATATTAAGCCCCTCGAGCAATTGCCGACGACGCGGTGATTTCGAAGCAAGTATTATCTTATAATCTTTTAGCATAGTATCCGGTTAAAAAACACACAATAGGCACAATAGAATACAATAGGTTTAAGAGTTTGAAAGATTGGTGGCAATATTAAATAAAACAAAGTAGTTGGCATCCATATTTATTTCTAATGTGACCGAATGTGCCTAATGTGTTTAATTTTTCTAAAACATTTCCCAGTTCATTTTTTCACAATCGATCCATCGTCCCTGAGCCTTGAGGACCTGCTCGACCACATCACGAACGCATCCCTGACCGCCATCCTTATCAGAAATATAGTGAGATATTGCTTTGATTTCGGGTGCAGCATCTTTGGGACATACCGGAATACCAACGGCCATCATCACCGGATAGTCAGGCAGATCATCACCCATATACATCACTTCGTCTAACTGAATTTTATGCTTTTCTATAAAATCGATTAGGCAAGGTAACTTCTTTAGCGAGCCCGTATAAAGGTCTTTTATCCCAATTTTTTCACAACGTTTTATCACTTCAATGGTTTTTCCACCTGTAATTACACAAACAGGGAATCCAATACGAATGGCATACATCAGTGCAAAGCCGTCTTTGAGATTCGATGTCCGAATCGTCTCCCCATCGGGGGTAAGGAGCTGTGTCGCTGCCGATATTACACCGTCAATATCAAATACAAAGGCTTTTACTTTAACTAGTTCTTCTTTGAAAAATGGCATGCTATTATTTTATTGTTTGAATTATTCGCTCACTTATCAGGGAATAGATTTTCTTTAGGTCGGGCCGGTTAGTTAACATCTCCAGCTGTTTGTTTAGTATGATTTGATCATTTCGTATTGCGGGTCCTGTTTGCGATGATTGTGGATCTTGAGTGATTATTTTTTGAGCAGTTTCGAGAATCAGCGGTTTAAGGATTTCAAATCCAATCCCTTTTTCGGCTAAGATCTCTTCTCCTATCGTATAGAAATGGTTTACGAAGTTGTTCACAAATACGGCAGCTAGATGGATTTGTTTGCGTTGATCAGAGTTATAGAAATTGATATTCTCAGATAGTGAGCACGCCAGCTGATTGAGTATCTCTAAATTTTGAGGCGAACTGGCTTCGATACAGATCGGTATTTGATCAAAGTCGACTTTTTTATTTTTCGAGAAGGTTTGGAAGGGGTAAAAAACTCCGAAGTTTAAACATTTCGTTTCCAGCGTACTCATAGGGATGCTTCCGGCAGTATGCACAACAAGCTTGTTGTCCCACTGATGCCGGTTCAGAAATGGGACTATTGCCTCATCTTTGATTGCAATCAGGTATACTTGAGCATCATCGGTAATTTTTTCGCTTTCGTTAGTCGAGGGGCAGTTTAGTTTTAGTGCTAAATCAGAAGCATGATGCGCTGTTTGCGACCATACCTGTACAATCTCATGCCCCTTTTGTGAAAGAGCAAGGCTGAGTTGCGTGGCAAGATTTCCTGCTCCAATCATACAAATTCTCATAACTGGCAATAAATTTTTTGTAAAATTATCTTTTAAAAGTTACAAAATAGAAACATCTGTCATTGAGCACCCGAAGATTTAAAAAATAACCTTAAATTTGCTGCCCGAAATAAGAATCTAATATTACTTTTAAATTAATACTTTACATTATGACCAAGTACGTTTACACATTCGGAAATGGACAGGCAGAAGGCGGAGCAGGGATGAAAAATCTGCTCGGAGGAAAAGGTGCCAACCTTGCTGAGATGAACCTGATTGGTGTTCCGGTTCCTCCGGGATTCACCATTACCACCGAAGTTTGTACCGCTTTTGTTGAACATGGCAGGTCTGCCGCTTTTGAAATGATCAAGAAAGAAGTTCAAGATGCAGTAGCTTATGTTGAAAAAATTACCAACACCAGCTTTGGATCAAAAGAAAATCCATGTCTATTATCTGTTCGTTCTGGAGCTAGAGCATCTATGCCTGGTATGATGGATACCATTCTTAATCTTGGTTTGAACGATCTAGCAGTCGAAGGAATTGCAAAAAAATCGGGTAACGAGCGCTTTGCATGGGACTCTTATCGTCGTTTTGTGCAGATGTATGGTGACGTAGTAATGGGATTAAAACCTCAAAGTAAAGAAGACATTGATCCATTTGAAGAAATTATTGAAGCGCTAAAAGAGGAACGAGGAATTCACCAAGATACTGATTTTACTGTTGCTGACCTTAAAATGTTGGTTCTGCGCTTTAAACAGGCGGTTTTGTCTAAAACAGGAAAAGAATTTCCTTCAGATCCATGGGAGCAACTTTGGGGCTCAGTAGGTGCAGTTTTTGAAAGCTGGATGAACGACAGAGCAATCTATTACAGAAGACTTAATAATATTCCAGTTGAATGGGGAACTGCAGTTAACGTGCAAGCCATGGTATTTGGGAATATGGGAAATAATTCAGCTACTGGTGTTGCTTTTACCCGTGACGCTTCGACAGGTGAAGATATTTTTAACGGTGAATACCTTATTAATGCGCAAGGTGAAGATGTGGTAGCCGGTATTCGTACGCCTCAGGAGATCACCCTTGAAGGTTCACGCCGATGGGCTACGCTGCAAAATGTTACTGAAGAGGTACGTGCATCACAATATCCCTCTTTCGAAGAGGCAATGCCTAAAGCATACGCAGAGCTAATGGAAACTCAGCAGAAACTCGAGAATCATTATAAGGATATGCAAGATATTGAGTTTACCATTCAGGATGGCAAACTTTGGTTATTGCAGACTCGTAATGGTAAACGTACTGGAGCCGCAATGGTGAAAATGGCCGTTGATATGTTAGCGGAAGGATTTATTGATGAGAAAACCGCTCTTATGCGTGTTGAGCCAAATAAACTCGACGAATTACTTCACCCAGTATTCCATACTGAAGCACTTTTAACCGCGAAGGTTATAGGTAAGGGATTGCCAGCTTCTCCAGGAGCAGCAACTGGTCAGATTGTTTTCTTTGCCGATGAAGCAGCGAAATATGAAAATTCTATCCTGGTTCGTATCGAAACCTCTCCTGAAGATCTTGAAGGAATGGTTATCGCTCGTGGTATTCTTACCGCAAGAGGAGGTATGACTTCTCACGCAGCTGTTGTGGCTCGTGGAATGGGTAAGTGCTGTGTCTCTGGTGCAGGGACAATGCGTATCGACTACAAAACTAGAACCTGTGAAGCAGGGGGTAAAATATACAACGAAGGCGACTGGATCTCCTTAAACGGATCAACAGGTGAAGTATACGAAGGTAAAGTTAAAACACAAGAGGCCGCTCTAAGTGATGACTTTGCTAAATTAATGACACTTTCTGATAAGTTCTCTCGCATGACTGTTCGTACAAATGCTGATACGCCGAAAGATGCAGTTATTGCTCGTGAGTTTGGTGCTAAAGGTATTGGTCTTTGTCGTACAGAACATATGTTCTTTGAAGGTGAACGTATCAAGGCAATGCGCGAAATGATCCTCTCTTCAGATGAAAAAGGTCGTAAATTAGCGCTTGCAAAATTATTGCCCTACCAACGTGCCGACTTTGAAGGTATTTTTGAAGCTATGGCTGGATATGGCGTAACTGTTCGTCTATTAGATCCACCACTTCATGAGTTTGTACCTCACCAACAAGCTACTCAAAAGGAACTTGCTACTGAGATGGGTATTTCTATCGATCAGATTCGTATTAAGGTATCTGAATTGGAAGAGTTCAACCCTATGTTGGGTCACCGCGGTTGTCGTTTGGGAATTACTTATCCTGAGATCACTGAGATGCAGGCTCGCGCAATCATTGAGGCTGCACTGAATCTGAAGGCTAAAGGCATCGATGCTCGCCCTGAGATTATGGTTCCATTGATCGGTACTGTAGCAGAATATAAAAACCAGGCAGATATTATTAACACAACTGCTGAAGCTGTATTTGCTGAACGTGGTGACAGAATCGAATACCTTGTAGGTACTATGATTGAAGTGCCTCGTGCTGCACTAACGGCTGAGGGAATTGCTAAAGAAGCGCAGTTCTTCTCCTTTGGAACAAATGATTTAACTCAGATGACAATGGGATTCTCACGCGATGATGCCGGTAAGTTCTTACCTGCTTACCTCGAGAAAGGGATCCTTAAACAAGATCCATTCCAGGTTCTTGATCAACATGGTGTTGGTCAGTTGATTGAGATGGCTGTTGCTAAAGGACGCTCTACTCGTCCGGGTATTAAGTTGGGAATCTGCGGAGAACATGGTGGTGAACCAAGTTCTGTAGAATTCTGTGATGGTGTTGGCCTTGACTACGTAAGTTGCTCTCCATTCAGGGTGCCAATTGCACGTTTGGCTGCTGCTCAGGCAAACCTTAAGAAGCAAAAAGCTTAATTGCTCACATATATTCATAAAAAAAGGTGCTTCGGTACCTTTTTTTATTTAATCTAAAATTGGGATTTCGTGCCTGTGACCTCCCCCAACCCCTCCAGGGGAGGGGAGTTGGCTGGTGATCCGATTAAATTTGTCTTATCAATCAACGATTATTTTATAGGAATTTTCTTTTTAGTTATACTGGATTTTCTTTTTTTAGGATTACACCTGGTTGTTGTCACATGTTTTTTTTAAGTCACCCTCACCTATTGGGATGTGTTCAGTAAGCTTAGATTTAAGATTGATCTTGCTTCTCATGCAGAATTTATAAGTAATTAATTTACAAATAAATCAGCAATGTTAATAGCTAAATTAAAGAATAGAATGAGGAATTTAAAATAAAGTCACCCTCACCTATGGGGAGTTGGCTGGTCATTCGATGAGATTTGCCTTGTAAATCACCGATTATTCTAGAGGATTTTTCTTTTTTCACAGAGGATTTTTTTTAAGAATTACACCTGGTTCTTGTCACATGTGTTCTTAAGTCACCCTCACCTATGGGGAGGGATGGGGAGAGGTCAGTAATTTGGACGGATTTTTATAATGAAAAAGCTAACAACTAAATTGTTATTTTATTCATTCTTCATCACCTTATTTCGTCCTTTACGTTTACGGATAGTGCGGTGTTTGTATTCGTTCGAGATGATGCTGATATTGCCATCAATTTCGAGAACAGCTAGATCGACTTCTCTGGTCTCTGCTACGCCATGCTCCCGAATAGCCTCCATAATCTCTTCGTGGGATATTCGCGCCTTAACCATATTAGCCTTATTGAGCTGACCCTTGTAGATCAAAATCATCTCTGTCCCTTGCACAAAATCACCTAATTTCGGAAAACGATAAATCAAGAATTTAAACAGGTAGTTGGCCAGAAAAAGTGTTGAGGCTGCAATCAGCCCTCCCGAAAGAGTTGAGTCCGAACCCACCATGGCATTTTGAACCGCATTGCTAATCAGTAAGATAAATACCAGGTCAATAATGGATAGCTGAGCTAACTCCTTCTTTCCAAACAGTCGGATTGCAACGATGATAAAAATATAAACCGCCAGACTACTGAGTGCAATCTTCAAATATCCTTCAAGTAATTCCATTTTTTTATTTTTTAGTTATCCTAGTACTGCGGCTCCAATCAAACGACCAATTCCAAATGTAACGGCAGCAGCTGCAAGACCAAAAATTACCTGTCGTGTTCCTGATATCCAAATGCTCTTTCCTGTAAATAATGTTATTGCTGCACCAATTAAGAATAATCCAAAACCGCTTAAAATAGAACTTAGAACAATTGCCTTGAATCCTCCCATAAAGAAAAATGGGATTACGGGAATAATAGCACCAAAGGCAAATAAGATAAATGAAGCCACAGCAGCTTCCATTGCAGATCCTTTGAGGTCCTCTCTATTGATTCCTAATTCCTCTTTAATTAACACCTCGTGCGCTAGCTCTTTATTTGAAATGATCTCTTTTGCCATCTTCTTTGCTTGCTCTTCGGGAATCCCTTTTGATTGGTAGATTAATGCTAATTCCCACTCTTCACCTTCCGGATTATTTTCCAGTTCATCCATCTCCAGCTGCATCTGGTTTTCAAAAAGCTCCTTCGAGCTGGTAACAGAGATCCACTCTCCCAATGCCATGGATAAAGCTCCGGCGAGTAAACCGGCAAGACCAGTAAGCAAAACAGTACTTTGTCCACTCGCCGCCCCGGCAATACCCATCACGAGACTAAAATTAGAGACCAACCCATCGTTTCCACCTAATACAGCCGCCCTGAGTGCATTCCCACCGATCGAGCGGTGCCTTTTCTCAAATCGGGCAAGAAAGCTACCGGATACATTGGGATAGTTGGCACAAATATTTTGAAGTATCGTAACATGAGCAGTATCTGAGAGTGACTCTGCCACATTTAAGTTTTTTTTGGAATTAATCACCGAAATAGAGACGCTTTTCTCTGTATCCATAAGTATTCCCAGGATATAGTCGTAACCTAAAAGCTTGCCAATCTTATTGAGGATGCGTGCCCGTATGGAGGGTGATGGCATAATGGTGGTATCCATATTGTTGCTCTTCATAAACGCAGTAGCATGACCCAATTCTATTTCAGACATTTGCTGAAATACATTAGCGACATTTTTATCCTCCTCCTGACCGGCCAGAATCTTATAAAGATAACTGGCATCTATTTCCGTTTGAATGTTTTTAAAGTCGATCATCTGATATTCTGCTGGTATTACTCTCTTTAATTCCTGTTTTTATTTAACAAAACTAATCTAAAATTCCACAATGGGTAATAGGTTTTAGTATTTATTTGGGGAATATCACTTTTGTGAAGTGAATGCTTTCGCAATTACCTAATAGGGCTGAATAAATTACCTGCATTAAAGAGTCTGACGAAGTCTGTTTAACTAAAATCAATTGCTGCAAATGTGCGCCTGATCCCCTTGGAGTAATGCACCTTAGGGAATCCGAATACTACAAATAATCCTTCGCGACTTTTAAATCGAATACCTTGCATCTCTCTGAATCTCTTCGCTTTTTTCCCATTCTGAATAAACGGGTGGATTCCGCCAATCATGCAAGTGCCGAGTCCGAGAGACTCTCCCGCGATCATGGCATAGGTGGCAGCAATCAAGGGATCTGCCGGATCGGTATATGGTGAGCCATAGAAATAGAGGGCTAGTGGGGCATCATAGGTTACCAGATCAATTCCGGCTTTCATATTTTCAGTGTATTCTTGTGCTAATGGCTTTATGAATTGCCGAAACAGTTTGTCGTTTGTTTTTCCCCAGAAGGGTCGCATAATAGTTAAAAACCATTCCGAGAAAAACCACTTGATTGTATTCAGATAGGTGCAAAAATCCTCAGCAAATTTGCGAACTTTTACTTGTGAATCGAGCACTAGGAGATGGACATCTGACGGTGGAATTCCCATCGGAGCAGATTGTGCGGCCTGAATTATTTTGTCTAGGATATCCCTTTCGATGGCTTTGTCCGAAAACTCCCGAATGCTCCGTCTTGACTCTAAAAGATTGAGCATTTGACCATAAGAGGACCTTCTTTCGATTGGTTCCAATGCGAAAAGATCGTCAGGCGATAACTCACGACCAGAAATCGCAATTGCTTCTGTGGGGCAGATCGCCATACAATGGCCACAAGCTAAGCATCCAAATAATGGGTTGTCGGACAAGGTCACTTTTTTGTTCCGAATCTGAAAATTAAAATCCTTGCACACCTCAACACATAAACCGCACCCATTACATTTAGACTCATCAATGGTAATTTTCCCCTTTTCGTTAGTGCGTGAAGTTGGAATAGCCATCTTAAATTTAAGTTACAATGAATTGGCAACTTAAATTTAAGGATAATTATTTAAAGTTTTGGAAAAAATTGATGCAATAGTCACAATGTACTATTCCTGTATTTCCTGTCAATGGAATTTCAGAATGCCTTCTTTAAATGAAGTAGTAATTTTTTATTTAATATACTTGGCACCTTTAATCGCACGCTCTTTCTATGACTATTTTCAATCCAAATAAATCACTTATCTTTGCATTTCAATAATTTAAAGGGGCGTGGGGAGGATTTTATCCATTGATTACGGGAAAAAAAGAGTCGGATTGGCTGTGACTGATCCACTACAAATAATCGCCACCAGACTAACAACGGTTTCTGCAGAGGAGATATGGAGCTATCTGGCCGATTATTTTGAACGTGAATCGGTGGAGCTGGTACTTGTTGGTTACCCAAGACAAATGAATAATCAACCCTCTGAGGCAATACGTTATATAAATCCATTTCTGAAGAAGTTTCAGTTGAAATATCCCGATATGCACCTTCAGCTAATGGATGAACGATTTACCTCGAAGCTTGCTTTTCAGGCTATGATTGATGCCGGCGTAAAGAAAAAAGATAGGCAGAATAAAGAGACTATTGATGGTGTTAGTGCAACAATTATCCTCCAATCCTATCTGGAGGGAAAGAAATATTTAAAGTAACAAGCATGATTTATCCGATTACTGTATTTGGTGATCCTGTTCTACGAAAGGTAACTACTGATATCGATCAGAATTATAAAGGGTTTGAGAAATTAATCGAAGATATGTTCGATACGATGTACAATGCCGAAGGGATCGGATTGGCTGCCCCCCAGATTGGACTTACTTGCAGAGTCTTCGTTGTCGACCTGTCACCTCTGGGTGAGGAGGAGCCACTCTTAAAAGATTTTATTAAAGCTTTTATTAATCCACATATTATTGAAAAAAGCGGTGATAAAGTGCTTATGGAGGAGGGGTGCTTAAGCCTTCCAGGATTACGTGAAGATGTTCTTCGCTATGATACAATCCGTATGAAATATCTCGATTCAAACTGGCAAGTACACGATGAGGTGTTTACCGGATTTACAGCTCGCGTACTCCAACATGAATATGACCACCTTGAAGGGGTAATGTTTGTAGACTATTGTTCCCCTCTAAAAAAACGGATCTTAAAGGGGAAACTCACTGATATCTCAAAAGGTCAGGTAACTACAACTTACAGAATAAAAGTACCCCGAGCTTAAAATTTTTGTAACTTTGATTGAGGACTTTCAACTATCTCCAAAAAGAACATTCTTTGTTTATAGCTTGAAAAGCCTAGACAGCTATTTTTTATACATGCGTTTAAGGTTTAGAAATGTGCAATTAGTTCGTTGTTATTTTATTAATAATGAATACTATATCTTCAATACTCGCGCAATCTTCTTTTTCAGAGGCTGATCTGGAACAACTTCTTACGTGTGAAGGCGATCAGATGCAACTCCTTTTTGATACAGGAAAAAAGATTAAAGAGATTTATATAGGCAATAAAATCTATTTCAGAGGATTAATTGAATTCTCAAATATTTGTCATAAAGATTGCTATTACTGTGGCATTCGACGTTCAAATCGACTCGTTAACAGATTTAATCTCACCGATCAGGAGATCTTAGATGCCGCACATTTTGCTGATGAATGTAATTTTGGATCTATTGTACTTCAGAGTGGCGAGATTAGTTCCAGCTCTTTTACCCATCGGATAACAAACCTGATCTCGCAGATTAAGCACCAAACCAATGGCCGACTGCGAATTACCCTGTCGCTCGGAGAACAAGCTGAATCGGTTTATAAACAATGGTACCAGGCCGGTGCTCACCGGTATTTATTGCGTATCGAAACCACTAACCCTGAGCTATATTCAAAAATACATCCATCAGATGGAGCTCACGACTTTTACCGCCGGCTCGATTGTTTACATGCGCTAAGGGCCATCGGATTTCAAACTGGAACGGGGGTGATGATCGGACTTCCTTCTCAAACTATTCAAGATCTTGCGCATGACCTCCTTTTCTTTGAACAATTTGGAATCGATATGGTCGGAATGGGGCCTTACCTCAAACACTCACAAACCCCTCTTTATGCTTTGCGGAATGAACTGCTTCCTATTGAGCAGCGATTTAATCTGACACTTAAGATGATTGCAACATTGCGAATTCTTATGAAAGATATCAATATCGCTGCCACTACTGCACTTCAGGCTATTGATCCATTCGGTCGTGAGAAAGGAATCATGGCTGGGGCAAACGTGATTATGCCAAATATTACTCCGGGGCTCTATCGGAATGACTATCTCTTATACGAACATAAACCGTGCACCGATGATGAGCCTGCTCAATGCAGAGGCTGTCTAGAGGCGCGTGTTGTAATGGCTGGCTCAGAGATCGGCTATGGAGATTGGGGCGACTCTTTTCACTTTGTAGGTCGGAAAAAGAATCTTCCGGATAGTTAATCGGAGGAAGTTATTTTAGCGTGCCTGGAAGATATTAAGAAGTTATCGAATCTAATTCGATAATTAATTCAGTAATTAAAATGTGCATAAAAAAGATTATATTTATGAATCTTTCTAAGATAAATGAGATTTAACTTTTCACCCTAAAACATTAGTTATGGATTCAATTTTTATTGCTGGAATTGTTTTTGTGGTTCTCTTATTTTTTGCCGGAATACGTATTGTACGTCCTACGCATCGTGCACTTGTAGAGCGGTTTGGGAAGTATTATCGTTTTGCCGGATACGGTTTTAATTGGATTATACCCTTTGTTGATGTGATGTATAAGATTAATATTACGGAGCAGATGATTAATGCAGAGCCTCAGGAGATTATCACCAATGATAACCTAAATGCGAAGGTTGATGCTCAGGTCTATTTTAAAATTAAGTCGGATGAACAGAGTGTAAAGAATTCGCAGTACAACGTCAATAGTATAGAGTATCAGATTGTAAATCTTGCCCGTACGACATTACGAAATATTATTGGAACAATGACACTTAAGTCTGCCAATAGTGAACGGGGAAAGATAAACAAGGAGTTACATGGCACCCTTTTAGAAGAGACGATGAACTGGGGGATTGAGATTGTTCGAACGGAACTTAAGGAGATTGATCCACCTAAGGATGTACAGGAGACCATGAATAAGATTGTAAAAGCTGAGAATGAGAAGATTGCAGCTATTGATTTTGCTACTGCTACCGAGACCAAAGCTGATGGAGAGAAGCGAGCAGAGATTCGTCGTGCCGAAGGGATCAAACAGGGGGCTATTTTACGTGCAGAGGGTGAAGCTCAGGCAATCCAATTGGTAAACGAAGCTGCTGAGAAATTCTTTGTGGGTAATGCCCAATTGTTGCGAAGAATTCAGGCGATGGAGACTTCCCTGAAAGATAATTCAAAAATTGTCGTGCCTGCGGGCTCTGATCTGGTAAATGTGATGGGGGAAATGGGTGGTATACTCCCAATCAATACAAAGAAAGATAACAGTTCGGCTGGAATTCTCAAAACGTAAAATAAACTTTTCGCCTCCCCAATACCTGGCAGCTTATTCAGAACTGAAATATCCGTATCGTTCGATTTTACTTGATTGGATAGCTGCACGTCCTAAAGCGATTCGTACTGCTCCACCTGTGGTGGTATTAAAATATTTCGACTCGCTTGAAGCGTCTATTGAATTGTCATTTTTTTCAAAATCATTCCCGGATGATCGGTTCTCAACCAGAATAGCATCCGGGAATCTCTCTTTGAATAACGATAACTCCGCCTTGTTTTTTCCGGCCATGATGATTAGATCAGCATGAGGGAGATTTTTTAAATCGGAACTATTCCCTTTTCGATCAGTTGGCAGATAGATTGCCAATCCTGTGAAATTTAAAAAGTTTTGATAGTGTTTTAATTGTTTTGTTTTTAATCTTATGGTGTCTGAGAGGCAAACAAACGACGATTTTTCAATCCCCCGAAATCCTTCGTAAGGCTTGGTATAGGTTTTGAGTTTCTCTGCACTGCTATTTTTATCTGAAGTAATCCAAATTGTCTCGCGTCCGGATGTAAGGGCGAGCAACGCTTTTCCAGGAAGATTGAAAACAATGATCTCGCGCTGTAACAACCTATCTTGAATTCTTTTATCATACAATAAAAGTATGATAACCAAGGTTATTAGTGCTCCAAATATAGCGAGTCGTATTTTATAGGCAATATATACTGTGAAAAGTACTGCAAATACAACGGTTAAAAACAAGATGGTATCTGAAGGATAGATCCCTTCGAGAATGGAATAGGGTAGTTTCTCAACAAAATGGACCGAAAATAGCATCCCTTTGCCGGCTAAATTAAGGATGTGGGTAATCAGAACTCCCAGAAATGGGACTACTGGAGCAACGGCAAAAACGATAAAGGAGAGATATAAGATAACTGTAACTAAAGGAATAACCATTAAGTTGGCTAGTAAAAACCATGTTGGAAACTGATGGAAGTAATGTAAAAGAAAGGGAAGGGTACCAATTTGGGCAGCCAACGAAACGGTTATCATGATCCAAATCTGATCGGCAATCCAATACTTAAAATAGCGCAGATGATAGATAAACGGATGAAAGTAGACAATTGAAAATACTGCCGCATACGAAAGTTGAAATCCGACATCATAGATAAGTGAGGGATTAAAACAGAGTAATACAAATGCAGATGTGGCAAGAGAGTTGTAAATATTAGCATTACGGCTCATGCTTTTCCCGATCACGATAAACGAGAACATTGCTGCTGCCCTGATGACTGAAGCCGACATTCCCGTAATCAAGGCATACCCCCAAACGCAGGTTATTATCAACAAGGTTTGAATAATAATACCCCATTTCCTCCGATTCAGAAATCGCAATAACATCTCAAGCACGACATAGATGATTGCAACATTCATTCCCGATACGGCAAGCACATGCGTTACCCCTGTCTTTGAAAAGCTCTGGGTCGTCTCCGGCTCAAGCTCCTCCCTCGCTCCTAACGATACGGCAGAAACAAGATGCAGCACTTCCCCTTTAAGGCCGCACTTCTCAAGGATTGCAAGCAGCCGATCGCGAATAATCAACGATTCTTCTACGAGGTTGGGCCGATGCTCCCCAGGGATAAAATAGAAATTGCCCTGCTTTAAGAATATTCGATGGCCAATCTTATTACGGATTGCATATGCTTGATAATCAAATTCAAAGGGATTACCTGTCTTCTGCAGCTGTTCCGGCTTGCCTCTAAACCAAAATACTGCTCCTGGTTCAACAGTTAATGGAGTATCTGTTTTTTCAAAATAGGCGAGTACCTTGATCTTCGGATCCAAAAGCCTGACCACGGCACGATAGGACCGCTCCTTCTCAAGCGGATATTCGTCAATCACCCCGAAGTAGTCCCCCTTGGTTAATGGCTGCGGAATATACCTAAGATCCAATGTGATAAATACACCCAGGCAGAGTAATGCCGGAATAAGAAAGACCCCATAATAGGAGACTTTCCGGAATGTGGTGACGACCAAAAAGGGGAGTGGTACTGAAAAGACAACGGCGAATAGTAGAAATAGCCACTTGAGTTCTGGTGAAAGGTGTTCTCCCAAAACTATTCCTGCAATAAGTGGGACAAGAAGACGGATAAAAGGGGCACTGTGCAGCTTATCGCCGAGAGAGCTCATTCAAGATGTTGAAATGTCACCTAAATTTACAAAATCTCCCGATAATATTACCCTTGCTTTTCGTGAATAATCAAATAAATAGTGTTTTTAATTTTCCTTCTTATACTCCGATTGTTAAAAGTTCAGATCCGAGTTTATGCAGTCCTTCTTCAATCCGTTTGCGCTGTGCAGGCCGGGGTTTACGCATTCCAGATGCATAATGCCAAAGCTGGCGCTCATTTATTCCTGTTATCCGCGATAAGGCCGATTTTGTAAAAATGTCACTGTATGCATTTAAAAGTGCTTCTATGGATAATTTAAATTCCAACTGATAATCTCCTTTAAATACTTCAGGAATAAAATCATTATTCTCAAGGCTCGATTCAACATGAAATGCAATAGCTTCTTTTATATTTCTTTTCATCTCCCCAAGTGTAGTCGCGGTGCTGATGCAGCCTTGCAGAATTATAGCCTCAGCACAAAAATTATTACCTGTATAATAAATATCAACGAGTACTTTTCCCATTCTTTTCATAATTTATAAGGCCTTATTTTAGCCCTGGTTGTTTTAAAATTGATTTTACCAGAAAACTTTCCAAATCATCATTTTTACCATGATCTGGAATGGTCACAATTCTTTTTTTTGGAATATTTGTATTGCTTATAAGTACCTTTCTGACGACTTAAGAACCATCCGTCTGCCTCTAAAATCTCGATCATCTCTCTTACCTTTTTCCGCATGGTAATTTAGATTCTTATAGGCAAAGATAGTAAATATACGAACGGTATTTCGTATATTTAGATGTAATTTGGAAAAATAGGTTGACAAATAATTTCATTAGAAAAATGGCAATGCACATGTTTTTCATACTAAATGTTGTCATTTTATTCCCAATTTTTATTGGACTATTCATTTTTCTTCCCGCCGGTTCATTGAGATTTTGGGAAGGTTGGATTTATACGGTGGTTCTCTTTATCCCATTGATAACCACATTAATTTATCTGGTCAAATATGATCCTGAGCTTTTGCAACGGCGACTGAGATTAAAGGAAAAGGAGATAAAACAGCAACGAATTATCGCCCTTTCACGAATTCCTTTTATCCTTGGGTTTTTGATCCGGGATTTGACTTTCGATTTAATTGGTCCGATATCTCTCCGGAGATTGTAATAATTGCGAACATCATTGTTTTTGTGGGTCAGTGGATTGTCTTTCTTGTGTTTCGCGAAAATAGTTACACCTCCCGTATTGTTGAGGTTGAAAAAGGGCAAAGGGTAATCTCAACAGGACCCTACTCGGTCATTCGCCATCCGATGTACACCGGGATTATTTTAATGTATCTGTTTACCCCCATAGCATTAGGTTCGTGGTGGGGGCTTCTGGTTTTCGCTTTTACCCCTTTGGTACTTATTCTGAGAATATTTAATGAAGAGGAATTACTGCGAAAGGAGTTGCCCGGCTACAAAGAATATTGCCAAAGAGTACATTACCGTTTAATCCCTTATGTTTGGTAGTTGTCAAACCATTTTCACTTTGGTTTGTTCTTAAGGTATGAACAGACAAAACAGATTAGCTCACGCAAGCAGCCCTTATCTAAAACAGCATGCCAACAATCCGGTCGACTGGTACGAGTGGGGCGAAGAGGCGTTAACGAAAGCTCGTGAAGAGAATATGCCACTGCTTATCAGTATTGGTTATGCCGCATGTCATTGGTGCCACGTTATGGCGCATGAATCGTTCGAGGATGAGTCTATCGCCGAATTTATGAATGCCCATTTTGTCTGTATTAAAATTGATCGGGAGGAGCGCCCCGATATCGACCGTATTTATATGGAGGCTGCGCAGCTATTATCGGGCCGCGGAGGGTGGCCGCTCAATGCCTTCGCATTACCCGATGGACAGCCATTTTATGCCGGGACCTATTTCCCTTCGGATCAGTGGAGTGATGTTCTGAGTCAGCTCAGTAGCCTGTATACGAATGATTATACCCGAATTCAGAAGGCTGCCGAAGGGCTTACCGATGGGATAAGGCATGATACGTTTACTCAGACGCCGAACGCTGCCCCATTGGATCAAACGGATTATCAGGCTTCCTTTGAAAACCATATTGCCAGGATCGACTTTAGGCTTGGTGGGTACACCGGAGCCCCAAAATTTATGATGCCAACAGGGCTGGAGTTCCTGCTCCAATATTTTTATCAGACGGGCGATGTACGGGGCTTAAATGGGGCTGTTATCGCACTTGATGAAATGGCTAAAGGGGGAATTTATGATCAAATAGGGGGCGGTTTTGCCCGCTATTCGACAGACGAATTTTGGCTTGTCCCCCATTTTGAAAAAATGCTTTATGATAATGCTCAGCTCATAACCCTCTATGCTCATGCCTATCAGATTACAAAGAAACCGCTGTACGCAGAGGTAGTAGCGCAAACCATCGCATTTTCAGAACGAGAATTGATGCATCCCAATGGAGGCTTTTTTGCCTCTATCGATGCAGATAGTGAACATGAAGAGGGGAAATTTTATGTGTGGACGCATAAGGAGCTATTGTCAGTTCTCGATCCCAAAACCACCGATCTGATACTCGAATTCTATCAAATTAGGAGTAACGGAAATTGGGAATCAGGCAAAAATATTCTCCATTATAAGATTGACAAGGAGCGTTTTGCTTCAGATCATAAGTTGTCGATCTCCGAATTTAATCAGCTGCTTAAGAGCGCAAATGAGATACTCCTTGAGCATCGAAACCTGCGCATTCGTCCGGGTACTGACGATAAAATTCTCACTTCCTGGAATGCATTGATGCTCTCGGGTTATGTTAATGCCTATAAAGCATTCGGGGTAAAGAGCTACCTTGACAGTGCCGTTCGTCTTGCCACATTTTTGGAAAGTACGATGCTCAAAGATAATGGATTGCTATTTCGCGTGTTCAAAGATGGACGGGTAACTATCGCCGCTTTCCTCGATGATTATGCCTTGCTGGCTGACGCTTTACTAACACTTTATGAGGTAACTTTCGAATTGCACTGGCTATCGTTAAGCAAGATGCTTACCGAGTATATGTGGAATCATTTTCAGGACCCCAAGCACCATCTGTTTTACTATACCTCAGATCTGTCGGAGCAGTTAATTGCTCGAAAACACGAGACTTCTGATAATGTAATTCCGGCTTCTAATTCAGTGCTGGCCCATGTCTTATATAAATTGGGAATCCTCACCGATAATACTGAATATTCCCAGATGGCCAGGCAGATGAGCCTTAATTTCAGAGACGAGATTATCCAGCACGGAGCCTATTATGCCAATTGGGCTATGCTCATTGGCCGCTTGGCATACCCCACCTATGAAGTAGCGGTTTTGGGTGATCAGGCAGTAGCGATGGCTCATGAGATGCAACAGAACTTTTTGCCAACCTCTCTTTTTGCCGGTGGAATCTCAGAAGATTTACCACTGCTTAAACAACGACTCGTCAAAGATTCAACAGTAATATATGTGTGTAAAGATCAGGTTTGCAATCTACCAGTTTCGAGTCCGGCTCAGGCCCTTGCGTTGTTTAATTTAAAAACCTAAAAACATTCAATGCAGCAAATGTCATTTGGCGCGAACCTTATGAATAAACTGAAAATCAGCCTATAAGCTCCTTCGCTTTATTTAGATCGATCTCATTTTCTGATTTCGCGATCACCAGTGTTGCAACGGTATTTCCAATGAGATTTGTAAGTGCTCTGGCTTCACTCATAAACCGATCGATACCCAGGATTAGTGCGATAGCCGCAACGGGAATATTCCCAACAATAGGTAGCACGGCGGCCAGGGTGATAAATCCGCTTCCGGTTACTCCGGCAGCCCCTTTGGAGGCTAACATTAAAATCAGCAGCAGCGATACTTGATGCGAAAACTCCAGCGGAGTATTGGTTGCCTGGGCCAGAAATACTGCCGCCATGGTGAGATAGATTGAGGTCCCATCAAGATTAAATGAATAGCCGGTTGGGACCACTAACCCAACAACAGGCTCTGAACATCCCAGTTTGCGCAACTTATCCATTAAACTTGGCAGTGCCGCCTCCGAAGATGAAGTGCCCAGAACGATAAGCAGCTCCTCACGAATATATTTAAGTAGTTGCCAAAGGCTAAAGCCGGTATATCGGAGAATTCCGCCAAGGATAAAAATGATAAACAGAAGGCACGTAAGGTAAAAGGAACCCATGAGCTGCCCCAGTGAGACTAATGATCCTAATCCATATTTCCCAATTGTAAAACTCATAGCACCCAGGGCACCCAGAGGTGCGACACGCATAATCATTCGGATTATTGCGAATAAGGTCTCTTCGATAGACTTGATGGCACTTAATAACGGTTTCGCTTTAGCTCCAATCTTAGACATCGCAAAGCCGAGCAGGATGGCAAAGAATAAAACCTGTAGAATATTTCCGTTCGATAAGGCGTTAATGATGTTGTCGGGTATGATATTAAGGATAAAATCTTGTACACCAACAGTTTTACTTTGACTCATATAGCTCTCTACAGCCTTCATATCTAGCGAGGCGGGGTCGATATTCATTCCTGCGCCCGGTTTGAAAATATTGATAACTACCAATCCAATCATTAAAGCAAAGGTCGAAACGATCTCAAAATAGATAATGGTTTTTACCCCAACCCGGCCTACTTTCTTAGTGCTCTCCATTCCGGCTATCCCGTTCACGATTGTGCAAAAAATAACCGGGCCAATCATCATCTTGATCAGCTTGATAAATCCATCCCCAAGCGGTTTGAGTTGGATCGCAAATTCAGGGAAAATGGACCCTATGAATATACCTGTCAGAATTGCAATAATTACCTGAAGGTAGAGACTCTTTAAATACTTCATTTTAAATATTTCATTTGCTGGAATTCTTGACTAAAATAGTTAATTTATTGCAATTATGTAATGAACAATAATTTTGATTGGCCTTGTATTCTTTAATATTAAATATGTAATTGCCTTGTATTTTTGTTATTTAATTTATAATATTGCCTTGTATTTTTGAAATTAGAAAATGTATATCGAAAGAAAATTAGATCGTGAACTCGAAAAGTGGAAAAGCGAAACTAATCGCAAAACCCTCTTGGTTCGAGGGGCAAGGCAGGTTGGTAAAACTAAGACAATTAGGGAATTAGGGCGCAAGTTTGATAATTTTATCGAAATAAATTTTGAAGAAAGTCCACGACTAAAAGAATTGTTTTTAGATAATCTTTCGCCTACAAATATCTGCGAAAATCTTTCTGCCATTTATAAGACAGATATTTTTCCTGGTACAACTTTACTTTTTTTTGATGAAATACAGGAATGCCAGGAGGCTCTTGCCTCGCTGCGCTTTTTTTACGAGAAAATGCCTGATTTACATGTTATTGCAGCTGGTTCGTTACTTGAGTTCGCATTGTTGGAAATGCCAACATTCGGCGTAGGAAGAATAAGATCAATTTTTATGTACCCACTTAGTTTTTCCGAATTTCTTTTGGGAGCAGGGGAGAAAAGACTATTGGAGAAAGTAAGGCTCGCAGATCCTCACAATCCAATCAATGAATTACTTCATGCCAGATTACTTGAGCTGGTGCAAAAATTTCTTTGCCTTGGTGGAATGCCTGAAGTTGTGGCGACGTATATTGAAACAGGTCAATTCAATAAATGTCAACAGATCCTGAGTGATTTAATCCTATCACTACAAACCGATTTTACAAAATACAGGAGTAGAATTCCGTTTACCCGATTAAATGAGGTTTTCCAATCCGTTGTTTTTCAGGCAGGACATAAATTTGTTATTTCAAAAGTCACTACCCAGGCAAACCATACTCAAGTTAAAGAAGCTTTGCAATTGCTTATCAAAGTGGGTCTTGTGATACCGGTTGTGCATAGTTCATCGAATGGACTACCTCTTGGCGCCGAAGCAAATCCTCAAAAACAAAAAATGTTGGTGTATGATACGGGAATTTTTCAGCGCTTGATGGGGCTTGACTTGACAGATTTTCTACTCTCCAAAAAATTTGATGCAATAAATAAAGGAAATCTTGCTGAGCAATTTGTCGGTATTGAATTAATAAAGTCTGAATCATCTTACCAAAATCCATCGTTATATTATTGGCATAGGGAGGCTAAAAGTAGTAATGCAGAGGTGGATTATATCGTGCCATTATCGCAGAAGATTGTCCCCGTGGAAGTGAAATCAGGAACAAAAGGGACGATGCAAAGTCTTCTTTTATTTTTAAATGAAAAGAAGCTGAAAAGAGGTATTCGAATTTCAAATGAGAATTTCTCCAGCTATGATAACATTGAAGTATACCCAATTTATGCTGTCGAAAATCTAAGATTTAAAACCTTATAAATTACTGTTAAGTTGAAATTGAACATCTGTAATCAACTTTTTTTAGCTTTGTATAAATATACAACCAATTAAAACTTAAACTATCCATGAGAAAATTTCCAGTTCGTTTAATTCTGGTTCTGTTTATGCTTGGAATCTTAAGTGCAGATCTTTCTGCCCAAACCACCTCTCAATCTTTTGAGATCTCTATGATCAGTAAGAAATTTGTCCTTGTACCCGTAAAGACCGGAGCCCCCAAAACCTATATTACTGTTAATATTGATGGGGTAATGCAACATGAATTTGAGGTGGAGCTGGCCGCTGAGAACCCCGATTTTTATGCGACTCTCGAAGTTGGACAATGGATGGGTAAAAAGCTTTCCCTCACAGCAGAGAAGGTGACCCCCGATTCAAAGTGGCTTACGCTGACCCAAACATCAAATGAATTAGCTGACGGGCCTAGTGTTTATAAGGAGGAGCTCAGACCGCAATTCCATTTTGCACCGCGGCGTGGGTGGACCAACGACCCCAATGGTCTTGTTTTCTTTAAAGGTACCTATCACCTGTTTTTTCAGCATAACCCGTGGGGTACCGCATGGGGAAATATGACCTGGGGACATGCTGTCAGCAAAGATTTGTTGCATTGGAACGAAGGGCCGGACGCTGTACTACCCGATAAAAACGGTGTTGTATTTTCCGGCTCCGCAGTGGTCGACTGGAATAATACCTCGGGATTACAAACTAAACCGGTTAAGGATAAAGCAGGAAAAATCACCAATCCGCCAATCGTCTTATTTCATACTTCAATAGGTGCTGATCGCGGAAAAGGAGAAGCATGTCAGTCGATGAACTATTCTATCGATGAAGGAAAAACATGGATTAATTATCCCGGAAATCCGGTTGTCCCTCACCTGATTGGAGGAAACCGCGATCCGAAAGTATTCTGGTTTAGTGAGAAACAGAAGGATTCCAACCCGAAGAACGGCCATTGGGTGATGGCATTGTATCTTGATGGTCAGGATTATGCATTGTTCTCCTCCGCGAATCTGATCAATTGGGATAAAGTTTGCGATATCAAAAATGTGGGGTGCAGCGAATGTCCAGATATGTTTGAATTGCCTGTGGATGGGAATAAACAAAACTCCCGCTGGGTATTCTGGGGCGGCGACGGAAAATATTTAATCGGAAGTTTTAATGGTAAGGAGTTTACAAAAGAGAGTGGCCCTTTCACCACCAAATACGGTGGAAATGATTATGCCGCTCAATCGTACAGTGATATTCCGGCTGCTGATGGCCGAAGGATTCAATTTTCGTGGATGGCCGGTGGTGAATATCCCAAAATGCCATTTAATCAGCAGTTTACTGTTCCACGGAATATGACCCTGCGCACAACCACAGATGGCATTCGCCTTTTTATCGAGCCAGCCAAGGAGCTCGAATTACTGCGAATTACCAAAGCAAACAGCTTCAGTGCAAAGCTTCAGGGGATGGAGAACCCACTCAAAGTGCCAGCACTCAATGGCGATCTGCTGGATATTGAGATGGTGCTTGACATCAATATGCCCGAAACTTCAGACACCACCGTGGTGATCAACACCGAAATCTTTGGACAGAAAATTTCCTATAACTTAGGTAACCGGAAAATTGATTTAGGTGGCGTGAAAGCCCCACTTAATCCGATAGATCATAAAATCAAACTGCGCATAATCACCGATAGGACTTCTATTGAGCTTTTTGCCAATGATGGCATTGTTCAGATTGCTAAATGTTTTGTGAACAAGGATAAGGTTCCGGCCAATATGATCATTTCAGGTCTCAAGGATTTCGCAGATGTAAAATTAAAATCGTACCAACTTAAGTCGGTATGGGGAAATAAGCAATGAGAAGAAATACACTGTTCATTCAAATCCTTGGGATAGCGGGACTTTTAGTCGTCCTTGGTTCCACTTCGTCGATCATTGCGCAGACCACTGAAATTAAATTTGTGGATCGCCCTGCCGTTGGTTCATCCAACGTTAATTACCTGAGTAACCGAAAACCGCTTGAGCCGCTCCACTTTATAAAACTTCCCGTTACTGCAATTAAGCCTCAGGGATGGTTAAAGCGATACCTCGAGTTGCAGCGCGATGGCCTTACCGGACATCTTGGCGAGATTAGTGCCTGGCTTACTAAAAAGGATAATGCGTGGTTGAATACCGGCGGTCAGAATGGATGGGAAGAGCTCCCATACTGGCTCAAAGGGTATGGTAACCTGGCCTATATCCTCAACGACTTATCCATGATTGCAGAGACGAAAATATGGATTGAGGCTGTATTTAAGAGTGCGCAGCCTAATGGTTACTTTGGCCCGACAACAATCCGTAATGGTAAAAAAGATCTTTGGGCAAATATGATAATGCTCTGGGCACTTCAATCATATTACGAATACTCAGCAGATCAGCGTGTGATTTCGTTGATGACGAACTATTTTAAGTGGCAGCTTACAGTTCCGGATGACGATTTCTTGAAAGATTATTGGGAGAATAGTCGCGGAGGCGATAATTTACTCAGTGTTTACTGGCTTTATAATATCACCGGTGATCCGTTCCTTCTTGAACTTGGGAATAAGATTCACCGCAATACCGCCAACTGGATGGACGAATCAGCCCTTCCCAATTGGCACAATGTAAATGTGGCACAATGTTTCAGGGAACCTGCCATCTATTCGATGCAAACAGGTGATCCTAAAATGTTGCAAGCTTCCTATACGGGATTTAATTTAATCCGCCGGATCTTTGGACAAGTCCCCGGTGGCATGTTTGGTGCTGATGAGAATGCCCGAATGGGCTATATCGATCCGCGACAAGGGACTGAAACATGTGGCTTTGTCGAGCAAATGTCTTCTGATGAGATTATGCTCCGTATTTCGGGAGATCCCTTTTGGGCCGAAAATGCCGAAGATGTTGCATTTAACTCCTATCCTGCGGCTATGATGCCCGACTTCAAAGGGCTTCGTTATATCACCTCTCCTAACGAAGTGATCAGCGACTCAAAAGATCATAGCCCGGGGATTCAAAATTCAGGTCCATTTTTAGCGATGAATCCGTTCAGCAGCCGTTGTTGCCAGCATAACCATTCGCAGGGATGGCCCTATTATGTGGAGCATCTGGCATTGGCTACTCCCGATAACGGTGTAGCGATAGCACTCTATGGCGCATGTACCGCGACTCTGAAAGTTGCAGATAATAAGTCTCTTACAATTAAGGAGATAACGAACTACCCGTTTGAAGAGTCTGTTCAATTTGTTTTAAATACCTCCGGTGAGGTTCAATTTCCGCTCTATCTTCGCATTCCCACCTGGTGTAAGAATGGAAATGTGAAAATTAACGGAGTGGTACTATCCGCAAAACTCGAAGCCGGCAAGTATGCGATAATCCAACGCAGATGGCACAACGGTGATGTGGTTACGCTCGATCTCCCGATGGAACTTTCGCTTAAGGTGTGGCAGTTGAATAAAAATAGCGTTTCTGTTAACTATGGACCGCTCACATTATCACTTAAGATTAAAGAACGATACGAGAAGCTGGATAGCAAGGCTACCGCCATTGGTGATTCGAAATGGCAGGAGGGGGCTGATGCCTCAAAATGGCCGAGCTTTGAGATATTTCCCGACTCGCCATGGAATTATGCCCTCCAATTAAACGGAAACAATCCGCTTCAGAAGTTGAAGGTTGTTAAAAAAAGTTGGTCCGCAGATAACTTTCCGTTCACTACTGCATCTGTTCCCATGGAAGTTCACGCGAAAGGTCAACGTGTACCCTCCTGGCAAATAGATAAATACGGATTATGTGGTGTGTTGCCCGACGCGGATGCCCTGACGGATCAGAAGGTTGAGGATATTATCTTAATCCCAATGGGTGCTGCACGACTGCGAATCTCGGCTTTTCCGGTAATAACGGGAAAAGAAAAAAATAAATAGATGGTAAGTAGGCACGTCGTACCGTATGTTCTCGTTTTGGCTTTATTCGTAACCGTTACGTTGGATTCATTTTCTCAACCTAATTTGTTCTTGAATAAATCGGATTTTAAACACTATATCGATAAATTTAACTTTCAGGATACCCTCGATCTTCATTTTAATGCCGTTGAGGGGACAACGATGATCTCGAATGAAGATACCTGGAATTTTCTCGAAGCGAATATCCCGTTTTTCGAATGCCCTGATCGGGATATCGAAGAGGTTTATTATTACCGCTGGTGGACTTTTCGGAAACACATTAAGAAAACACCTGAAGGATATATTATTACCGAATTTATGCCCAATGTTTCCTGGGCAGGTAAATACAACAGCATCCCTTGTCCCGCCGGTCATCATTTCCGCGAGGGGAGGTGGCTGCATGATTCTAATATCCTATGGGATTATGGCGATTTCTGGCTACATAAAGGGGGCGATCCCTACCATTACAGCTTTTGGATTGCAGATAGTTACCTGCAACTTCAGATGGTTCATCCCGACGACTCATTGCTGATAAACATTCTTCCTGATCTGGTGGCTAATTTTAAAGAGTGGGAAAAAAGGCGGCGTGATCCTGACGGACTCTTCTGGCAGGAGGATGGTCAGGATGGTATGGAGGTGGCAATTGGCGGAACAGGAAAGCGCCCTACGATTAATACCTATATGTTTGCCAATGCTCAGGCTATTGCCACTATTGCACGCATGAAAGGGGATCTTAATCTCTCGGAAATCTATACCGCCGCAGCCGAAAAAATACGGCAGTTAACACTGGAAAAACTCTGGGATAAGAAAGATCTTTTCTTTAAGGTGATTCCTAAAGGGACAGATTCGTTATGCTCTGCTCGCGAATTGCTCGGTTACATCCCCTGGTATCTGGAATTAGTGCCCAAAAACAGGGGTTATGAAATAGCCTGGGCACAATTGATGGATCCCAGCGGTTTTTTTGCACCTTTTGGTCCAACGACGGCAGAGCAGCGCCACCCGGGATTCAAGGTGAGCTACGACGGTCACGAATGTCAGTGGAATGGTCCCAGCTGGCCGTTTGCCACGGCTCAGACTTTAACCGCAGTTGCCAATGTTCTCAATGATTATCCACAAGATATACTCACGAAAAAAGATTTCTTCGAAACCCTTAAAATATTTACAAAATCACACCGGTTTCGTCAGATTCCTCCCGGGGGCGAACCGATCGTTACCGATCAACTGTGGATCGATGAGAACCTAAATCCCTTCAATGGGGACTGGCTTGCCCGAACACGCATGGAGGTTCAGAAGCATAATCATGGTTTTACGGAGCGTGGGATTTACTACAACCACTCAACGTATAACGACATTATCATAACCGGATTGCTCGGACTGCGCCCCTCGTTAGATAATATCCTGATCATAAATCCACTGATTCCTGACTCCTGGGATTGGTTCTGTCTTGATCATGTTTTATACAAGGGTCATCTGATCACCATTTTGTGGGATAGAAAGGGCACAAAATACAACAAAGGAAAAGGGTTGCAGATTTTCAGCAATGAAAAGCTAATGGCCAAGAGCGCCACTATTCGGCAATTAGCTGTTTCCCTAAACTAATTTGGGATTAACCGGGACCGAAGTCTCACGTTGCTCTTCGGATAGGGAGGTAAAAGTAATCGGAGAAATTTGCTTTGGTCCTATACTTCATTTAACAATGCGTATATTTGTTTTTCTTTTTTCAAATTCAACACGATTATGAAAGTCGCAATTGTAGGGAGTGGATATGTCGGTCTGGTTACCGGAGCTTGTTTTGCAGAAGTTGGTATCGAGGTGATGTGTGTTGATGTGGATAAAAAGAAAATTGAGAATTTACAAAACGGTATCATCCCGATCTTCGAGCCCGGTCTCGAGGAGATGGTTCGGCGGAATAGTGCTAAAGGGAGGTTGCAATTTACTACAAGCCTGCATGAGGCCCTCCAAAATTGCGAAGTATTGTTTATTGCCGTTGGCACCCCGTCCGATAAGGATGGAAGTGCCGATCTGCGGTATGTCTTGAGTGTTGCGCGTGAGTGTGGCAAAAACATCAAAGATTATTTGTTGATCGTAACAAAAAGTACCGTCCCTGTTGGTACCGCTCAAAAGGTGAGACAGGCTGTTCAAGAGGAGCTGGAGATTCGGGGTGTAAACATTCCGTTTGATATCGCCTCAAACCCCGAATTCTTAAAGGAGGGTGCCGCAATTGATGATTTTCTTAAGCCTGACAGAATTGTGGTGGGGCTCGATTCCCCCGAAGCCGAGGAGCGGATGAAACGGCTTTATAAACCATTTACCCTTAATGGGCATCCGATTATTTTTATGGATATCGTATCGGCTGAATTGACAAAATATGCCGCGAATGCTATGCTGGCAACCAAAATCAGCTTTATGAATGATATGGCTAACCTGTCCGAAATTGTAGGTGCTGATATTAATATGGTTCGAAAAGGGATCGGATCAGACTCCCGGATTGGAAATAAATTTATCTACCCCGGCATAGGATATGGAGGATCATGCTTTCCAAAAGATGTGAAGGCATTGATTCATACGGCCGAAGGTTTTAACTACAAATTGCGCGTCCTTAAAGCTGTTGAGGAGGTCAATCAGGATCAGAAATCACTCCTTTTTCATAAGATTTCGAAGTATTTCAAGGGTGATTTAAAAGGTAAGACAATTGCGCTATGGGGGTTGTCGTTTAAACCACAAACAGATGATATGCGTGAAGCCCCCTCGCTGGTGATCATTAAAAAATTAATTGAGTCTGGGGCAAAGGTCAAAGCGTATGATCCTGTAGCGATGAAAGAGGCTCAGCGAATTCTCGGCGATACAATTGCCTATTCCGACGAACAATATGGTGCACTTGTTGATGCCGATTGCTTAGTGCTGGTTACGGAGTGGCCCGAATTTAAGTTTCCCAACTTCGATATTGTTAAGAAATTAATGAGTAAGCCTGTGGTTTTTGATGGAAGAAATATCTATGAGATAGCGGAGATGAAGCGCAATGGTTTTGACTATTTCTGCGTTGGCGTGGACACAACGAAATAAAACCTTTCAATCCTACTAAAGGTATCTATTAATCTTATGGTGCCCAGAACAAGACTCGAACTTGCACACCCTTGCGAGCACTAGTCCCTGAAACTAGCGTGTCTACCAATTTCACCATCTGGGCAGTAAAAAAGTGTTACAAAGATAGCTGGAATTTCAGATTCCTCAAATGGAATCCTTCTATATTAAATCTTTAACTTCGATCTTCTTTTTCTCTTTCTTTCCCCCATCGGAAAAGGGGGGTTAGGGGGGATTTCTTTACCTCCAAATCAAATTTTTTTCAATACTTAATTTTTATTCCAAATCCCCCTTGGTCCCCTTTTCCGATGGGGGAGAAGAAAAACAAATCTCCTTTCAAGCTACTTTTCCGAAGGGAGAGAGGAAATACAATCCTGCTTGCTTCCAATATTTTTGATAAGGAAGAGGAGAAATAACGCCTGAATTAGATCCCCTTTCACATTTAATTAAGGATTGGTCTCAACAATTGCTGAGTTACCGGATGACTATTCATGACCTGAAGAGTCACCCGATAACTTTGGCTACTTCTTTACTGGCGGCTCAAGCTGTCCTCTCACCTGTGTGGTCATCTCCTTCTGCAGGCTGTCGATGCTGGAGGTAATAAATAATACCTCCTGATGTGGCAGATTGCTTTTCGAAGCAATATCACGGATGATACTTAGGTTTTTGTAATGCAGGTTCAGATTTGCTTCCGAAAACTTTAGCGTATAAATCTTTTCGGCAGTTAACGAGGCCAAAGCCAAAAAGCCGGCTGCGGCGATGATGATCATTTTTGTTTTCATGTTTATTTGTTTTATTAATTTATAACGACACTTCTATTTTTATATTCCGCACTCTCTTACTTTTAGTTAGACCATCAATACAACCAATTATCTTTCAAAGGCCCTTAATCCCAAAGGTATTTCGAACACCATTCTAATCCCGGAGGCAACGCACAGAGAACCCAGCTGCTTTAGGGAAGTAGAGCTTGTAGCAGGTTCCGTTGGTGTATGACAGCATGTGGAACCAGGCGTTCAACGTATCGTATTCGGTAACACTCCACCACTGTGCGTAACGGTTAATTTCTTCGAATAATCCACTACTGTTACGGAGGCCTGCCGGAAGGGCTGTAAAACCACTGCTATTTGTTCCATTTCCGTTATTATTCCAACCACTTGTTGATTTTAGTTGCGTTCCAGCATTAGCCCCTAATGTTGTTTCTAAGGTCGCCCACTCCTCATCTGTAGGTATATAATAACCTAGGGGCGCAAGGCCTCTACTATCAATCACTGCATACCAGTTGTACAACTTACCATATACTGCAGCATAGGTTGCACTGTCATTGTTGTAATAACAATACGCTCCGGTTGTTAATGAGGCCCAGGTAGCATTGTCAGTTACCTTCGGTATTGGTTCTCCATTACGGTAATTAGATACATTGAGGTTTTGAGTTGCCCATCGTTGTAAGCCAATAGTAACTTGGGGAACAGCTACAGCTACAGCAGAACCACAGATATTAGTCCAGCTCACACCATCGTAAACCTGCATTTCGCCTCTCGCGCCGCAATTGGTACACCATATAGTTAAGCCGGCAGATGCAGAAGTTACGACTATTGAGTCGCGTTCTGCTCCGTTCATACGCGGTGGCAAAAACCCTTTCTTTGTTGAGGTGACATCGAGCTGCGCCGAAGGGTCTGCGGTAAAAATTCCGATCCCGACCTGAGCTTGAGTGTTTATCGGAACCCAAAAAAGTATCGAAAAGATTAGTGCCTCAAGAATAACTTTTTTAATTTTCAAATTTTTAATTTTTTATTCTTAAATCCTCTCTTTCTTTCCCCCTTAGTAAAAGGGGGGCAGGGGGGATTTTTTTACCTCCTAATCAAAAAAATGTTCAACTTTAATCTATATTTCAAATCCTCTCTTTCTTTCCCCCATCGGAAAAGGGGGAATTTCTTTACATTCTAATCGAAAATTATTCAATGTTTAATCTTTATCCCAAATCCCCCTTGGTCCCCTTTTCCGATGGGGGATAGGAAAAACAAATCCCCTTTTTTCTCTATCCCTCTCCATTTTCCCCTTTCGTTTTACTTGAGATTCTCTTTAAGAAAATCATCAAACATGGTATAGAGGTGCATCGAAGTGTTGCCTCCTCTAAGGCCATGACTGCGATTGGCATAGGCCATCATCTGAAATTGAACCCCTGCCTGCACCATGGCTTCCGAAAATTCAATCGAGTTTTGAGCATGGACATTCTCATCTGAGGTGCCATAAACAAGAAGCAATTTTCCCTTTATCCCCGAAGCAAGGGTGATGGGTGAGTTTTCGTCATACCCTTCGGGATTCTGGCTCGGAAGACCTAAATAACGCTCCGAATAAATGGTGTCGTAAAAGCGGAAATTCGTTACAGCACCTACTGCAATGGCAGCTTTAAAAACATCGCCCCCTTTGGCAAGGGACAACGCCGAGATAAATCCGCCATAGCTCCATCCCCAGATCGCAATATTTCGACCATCTACATAGGGAAGTGTGGACAGATATTTAGCTGCGTCAATCTGATCATCAGACTCATACTTGCCCAGTTGACCATAGGTGCATTTGCGGAAATCCTCACCTCGCGCTCCGGTACCCCGCGGATCGATACAGACAACAAGATATCCCGTTTCGGCGATGTAGTTATCCCATCCTATTTCGAAATTATCAACGACATGCTGTGAGTTCGGACCACAATATTGAACCATCAAAACCGGGTATTTTGTGCCCTGACTGAACATTGAGGGTTTAATCATCCATCCGTTAAGCGTTGTGCCTTCACTGTTTTTAACAGTAAAAAACTCCTTTAAAGGTATTTTTCGCTGAGCGATGGTTGATTTTAGCTCACTATTATCCTTCAAAACACGAACAAATTTTCCGGTGATTTCGTGTAGCGTTAATACAGTTGGTGTCGAACTATTCGAAAAGGTATTAATGAAATATTTATAGTCGCTGCCAAATACCGCATCATTTACTCCCGGTTCACTCGAAAGCTTCTGTGTTTGAAGGGTTAATTTTTTCTTCTTAAGCTCCATCATTACGCTATACACTTCACGCTGCATGGGCGATACAGCGGCTGCCTGGTAGTAAAAGGTCTTAATAAGGGGATCACAACCATAAAATTTAAGCACATCAAACTTTCCCGAAGTAAGCTGAATAACCTTAACACCTCCGGTATCATAGAGATAGAGATGCTTGTAACCATCTTGCTCACTTAGGATTACGAAGCTTTTGTCATCCGAAAGGAATTGGAAATTATCGAAGTAATCGGTCTCGATGTATCGCTTGTTTTTCTCGGTATAGATCAATCGGGTGTCGCCACTAAACGAATTTCCAAAAAGTAATTCCACTCTGTTTTGCAGACGGTTCATCTTAAAAATCCCCAGGTTCTTACCCCCATAGGTCCAGTGGATCTTAGGTACATAAATATCTGTTTGTTGTCCCAGATCCATTTCGATGCTCTGTCCTGCTTTGATATCATAAACCAAAACGCTTACTGCGGGATTTTTCTCTCCTGCCTTGGGGTATTTCAATTGCGCGACACCGGGATAGAGTGTGTTTTCTTTATGTTCAGGATTAAGCCCCTTATACATGGGAAATCCATAAGCAGACACCTGCTCCTCATCAAGCTTAACATAGGCAATTTGCTTGCTATCGGGTGACCATTCGTACGAGCGGATAAATTCAAATTCCTCCTCATAGACCCAGTTAGGAACACCATTGACAATCTTTCCCTCCTCGCCATCGGTGGTTATCTGACGCTCAGTTCCAAAACGGAGGCTTTTCACATATAAATTGCTATTCTTTACATAGGCAACTCGCTCTCCATCAGGCGAAAAAGTGGCTACCTGCTGACTTCCGGTAGATAAGCGTATCAACTCCTTGGTAACAAAATTGTAAACGAAATAGACGCCAGTAAATGACCTGCGAAACAGTTGCTTACGCTTGGTCATCAGTAACACCTTCGTTTCATCACCACTGAAAACATAATCACTGATAGCGGTAAGTGAATCGTTCTTTAGTGAAGGTATATCAAGAATTACAGTCGGCTTTCCACCAATTTTATAGCTGTACTTAACAATCTCACGACCGCTATTTTCAATCAATGTGTAATTTAATCCATCTTTAGTCGAAGCTAATCCGGTTAAAGAGGATTCTTTAAGGCCACCCTTTACGAGCAGCTCATCGAGTGTTAGTTGTTGTGCCTGAATAGTGTTGTAACAGGCTAAAATACAGGATAAAAAGAGGATTATTTTACGCATAGTGGGTGATATTAATGCTGTTTTAATGGTCAAAAATATTAAATTTTGGGGAGTGTTTCGAAAATTAATCACAACATTCTAAAAATAGGGCAATTAAACTTGCAGATATTTTTGAAGAACAAGCGGATAATCGTTAATTTTGCACCTTCGAAAAAAAATATAGTGATGATAAAAATTACACTTCCGGATAACTCGATCAGGGAATTTGATCAGGCAATTACGGGTATGGAAATAGCGGAGGCCATTAGCAGCAGGCTTGCCAGAGAAGTCCTTTCGATCTCTGTAAATGGTGAAGTAAGAGATTTAGCCCGTTCTATTGATGCCGATGCGTCGATTAAGCTCCATTTATGGGATGACCGCGAAGGGCAAGAGACCTTTTGGCACTCGTCGGCACATCTTATGGCTGAGGCTATTGAGTTTTTTTATCCCGGGACAAAATTTGGTATCGGACCTACCGTAGATAATGGATTCTATTACGATATTGATCTTCCCGAAGGAAAAGTATTGAGCGACAAGGATTTGCCAGGTATCGAGCAGAAGATTCTCGAACTAGCACGCTTAAAGTCGGATATTGTACGGAGCGAAATTTCAAAAGTCGATGCGCTTGCGCTGTTTACCGAAAAGGGCGATCCCTATAAAATCGAACTGATAACCGATCTGCTTGATGGTACCATAACCCTCTATAATCAAGGTAATTTTACCGATCTCTGCCGCGGTCCTCACTTGCCTAACATGGGATTTATTAAGGCCGTGAAGCTTACCAATATCGCCGGTGCTTACTGGCGCGGGAGCGAGAAGAATAAAATGCTTACCCGTGTTTATGGGATCACATTCCCAAAACAAAAATTACTGGAGGAGTATTTAGTCCTTCTTGAAGAGGCTAAGAAACGCGACCATCGTAAGATTGGAAAGGAGATGGAGCTGTTTCATTTCTCACCTAATGTAGGGATGGGACTTCCGCTGTGGTTACCTAAAGGGGCTACCCTGCGCGACAACCTCGAGAAATTCCTTAAGAAAGTACAGAAAAAATTTGGCTATGAGCAGGTGATTACGCCACATATCGGTGACGTAGCGCTGTACAAAACATCGGGCCATTTGGCAAAATACGGAAAAGATTCGTTTCAACCTATCCATACCCCCAACGAGGGTGAAGAGTATATGTTGAAACCGATGAACTGCCCGCATCACTGCGAGATCTATAAGTTTAAACCTCGCTCTTACAAAGATCTTCCGGTGCGCATGGCAGAGTTCGGTACTGTTTATCGCTATGAGCAGAGCGGTGAATTACATGGACTTACACGTGTGCGTAGTTTTACGCAGGATGATGCCCATATCTTTTGTCGTCCAGATCAACTTAAGGAGGAGTTTCTGAAAGTTATCGATATTATCTTTATAATTTTCAAGGCGCTTGACTTTACCGATTATGCGGCACAGATCTCGTTACGTGATCCGAATAACAAGGAGAAATATATCGGTTCGGACGAAAACTGGGAAAAAGCTGAAAATGCAATTATTGAGGCTTGTGCCGAAAAAGGGTTGAAAACAAAAACTGAATTAGGTGAAGCGGCGTTTTACGGTCCCAAGCTCGATTTTATGATCAAGGATGCGTTGGGTCGAAGCTGGCAGTTAGGGACGATACAGGTTGACTACAATCTTCCGGAACGTTTTGGTCTTGAATATATTGGGGCTGACGACAACCGTCATCGTCCGGTGATGATACACCGTGCACCCTTTGGATCGATGGAGCGTTTTTGTGCTGTTTTGATCGAACATACGGCAGGAAAATTTCCGTTATGGCTCACTCCAGAGCAGGTTGTTGTGTTGCCTATCAGTGAAAAGTATAACGAATATGCGCAAAAAGTTTCAAATCAATTAAATATTTCCGATATTCGCGCCATAATTGACGACCGCAACGAAAAAATCGGCAGAAAAATCAGAGATAATGAGATGAAGCGTATTCCATACCTTCTTATTGTTGGTGAGAAAGAGTTCGAGAGTGATACGGTTGCGGTACGACGTCAGGGAGAAGGTGATCAGGGATCGATGACGATAGATGAGTTTAGTGCATTTATCGGCAAAGAGGTCTCAGAACAATTGGCAGACGCCTGGAAATAGTCGTAATTAATTAATTAATAGGAGGATATAGCCATAGCAGTTATTAGAGGCAATGGGCCAAGGGGTCCCAAAGAAGAAGAGAAGTCACCATTTCGGGTTAATCATCAGATTCGTGTTCCCGAAGTACGGTTGGTAGGAGAGAATATAGAGACCCCTGGGGTGTTTAGAATTCAGGATGCCTTGCGTCGTGCGGATGAGCTCGAGCTTGATTTGGTGGAGATTTCGCCGAATGCCGAACCCCCTGTTTGTCGGATTACCGATTTTCAGAAGTTTCTTTACGAACAGAAAAAAAAGCAGAAAGAGTTAAAATCCAGAGCCTCCAAGATTATTGTTAAGGAGATTCGCTTTGGACCTAATACGGATGATCACGATTATAACTTTAAGTTAAAACACGCCGAGAAGTTTCTTCAGGAGGGCGCTAAAGTAAAAGCTTACGTGTTTTTTAAGGGAAGGTCGATATTATACAACGAGCAAGGGGAAATTTTACTTCTCCGCTTCGCCAATGCGTTGGAAGAGGTGGGTAAAGTTGAACAGCTGCCAAAACTCGAAGGAAAGAGAATGACTATATTTATTTCGCCTAACGCGGAACCGCCCGTATGTAGGATAGTTGATTATCAGAAGTTTATTTATGCTCAGAAAAAGAAGCAGAAAGAACTGAAGGCGAAGGCCGTTAAGATTATTGTCAAGGAGATTCGGTTCGGTCCGAATACAGACGAACACGACTACAATTTCAAATTAAAACATGCCGAAAAGTTTCTTCAGGACGGTGCAAAAGT
>CAIVMQ010000028.1 GCA_903907075.1 uncultured Bacteroidia bacterium | reverse complement strand
CATTTTCACAATAGGTAATTTTAAATTTTATAGCCAAACTGTTTAACCAAATTTTTGCAAATAAAATATACAAAACAAAAATTCATTATAAAATTTTTAATTGAAGACAAACTTAAGTTAAAATCAAGCAGTTCTTAATTTTGAATTAAGAGAGAGATAATTATTATCCACGTTAAATTCGCACACTCCAAATGAGATCGACCTCTATAAGAAAGCAATACAATAAACCTAACTATTTATTAATCTATCAGTTGAGAGAAGTTCTAAGTATGGGGCAGCTTTTAACAGAAGAACCAGTTAACAGAGCTACTATTTTAAATGTATTCCGATGACATTAGGTATCTTCCAGAAATGATCATTTGCATCATTCGCATATGTTTTGGAGACAAAACTACCATATTTAGAGATTATGGTATCTGGTGTAGAAATATAAAGACTTGCTTCCGGGCCACCTTCCAGATAGACTGTTGTTCTTATATTAGGTATAATTAAAAGCATAAAATTTATCATCTGTTGATGCGTAAATGGTGAACGGGTAAAGGCGAAGTAGATATTTTCCGAAAGATCGGTAGCCCCAATGACCATACTGCATGATTGTCCAGGTCTTTTATCCCAATTCAAAGGGACTCCCTTTCCATCTATCATCCTTACTCCTTGACATAAAGAGTTGTAGTTTTTCAGAATAGTCTCCCAATTACCCAAAGTCATATCCGCAATAATCATTGAGTTAGCGGAATCATGAATCGGATTCATCCCCATCATTACATTATAACTCCTGTTCAGTCGCGGATTATTAAAGTGCTTATAATTTTTAAGATAACCTTTATTTACAAGATGGTTGGCCATATTAAACATACCTGCATTCACAACCACTGTCTCATTAAAATTAGATGCCCATTGTGGTGCAGTTTGATTAATACCCTTATTTTCAGAGGAGCAATGTAAACTAAAGGTGCATTTTTTGGGGTCAATTTTAAGGATAAAAAGTTTGGAGTCATTAAGTATTGACTTTTCGGGTGCTAGCGTATCGATGAAATAGATTCCACTCTGAAGCTGCTTCCATAATGGACAATGTTGTCGATTTTCACCGGTTCCGGTTAGAGAAATGAACCACAATCCAATGGTAACATAGCATGTAATCGCGCTTAGAGATAACTTAAATCGAACCATTACTCCAGTCAAATTTAACTTTTTTGAATGGAAACAAATCGAATAATTCACCAGAGTAATAATATTCAAATGCCACAGCACCAAAAGAATAAGGCGTCTCGTGGATAAACATGGTAGAGCCACCAACTACAGGATTAGCTTTGGGAAAAGAACTTTCAAACCCGATATTATATAAAGTTGCCAAAATCTCGGGACGATTGTCGATAGGAAAGCCAGCCCTCTCCCACTGAACCTTTAACTGCTTAAGATTAAGAGCGGCATAAAGATAGGAGTAAAAATGATTATTGAAATCCGTAAGTCTTTTATATCTCTCATTATCAATATATTGAGTGCTTAAATCCAGCAAGTTTTCATATTTACTTCCTAGGTAAAAAACTGAATTACGATCTTTCAAATTTCGCTCAATTGTTTGGGCAGTAGCAGCCTTAATTCCAGTAACTCCTAAGGAGTAGACAGATTCAACAGATAACATTTTTAAAGGAGCTATCCACCTTTTGTAAGCTTCCCGATCTGAGTTAAAAAGTCTGATTTGCTCGCCTATAAGTACTGCAACAATAAGTCTAGGTTCAACATTCGTTAAATTTGCAACAGAATCGATAAGATGTTTATCTTTTGATACTGCAATTTTTAAATCGGCCCATTCGGAAATATTCATCCACCCAAAAACGCTACCACTATTTCGCTGAAAGCCATCAATAAATTTCTGATTCTCGAATTCAAGAATCTCGGAGGTGTAACTTGTGTTATTCTGCATATGCAAATTAACCGCCTCAACCATCCGTTCACCATCCTCTAAATTATGACCCTTTAGATATGCATTGAGAATAGAATGCGAATTTTCGGGATAATATTTATTCAAGACAAGCACCTGATGAAAAAACAACGCTTCCCGATTAGTTACCTGAAAAATATTTTTCGAATCAGAATTACTATATTTATCTTTAATATCCTGAAAATAACGATCATTGACATCTGCGGCGCCGGAATCGTTAGTGATATGCAATTTTATCGCAAAGAAAGAGACGGTAAGAAAAAATCCGATTAGTGCAAAAATAACCGTAACACCTACAAGAAGATATTTAATCCGATTTGAAATATCAAACGGTTTAATAGAGAAAATCATTAGTGAAAATTCATATTTAATTCTTCCGCAAACTTAATTCAAACAGCTTTGAATTATTCAAATTAAGGCTTATATTTTTAAAATATTTTAGCATGTGATTTTAAATAACCCAAATAGAGTTTGCGATGATAATTTTAAATCAATTTAGTTGTCGGTGATCCATTTATCAAGGATAGACATTACTTTTTTTCGTTGTGAATCAGGAAGTGTACCAATACGTGTTCTATGGTTTCCACGAGGTTGAACAATCTTTTTTAGTTTTTGGTTTCCACAGATTGATGCAGCAGAGGCACTCCATGGATCATTCTCACCGTAAATCAGTAATATATTACGAGCATCTTTTTTTAGGTAATTTTTCACCAAAAGACTCATTGACGGATCATAGTCAAAATAAGTATTTAGAGGCATAAATAGGCGGTTAATATAATTTCTAGTATCATGCAGATCCATAAGATCTTTAAATGGTTTTGTATTATATCCATAATATCCTAATTGTTTTAGAGCCTGCACAAAAAACGGGAATGTAGGCTTACCAGCTTCAATATCAAAATAATCCAGGGTGCAAATTTTCACCAGGTAATCAAAAAAGAACTGATCTGATTGTGTTTTCGCAGGGATATCTGACACCGAATAACCCCATTGCCAGAAAGAAAATGCAAACTCAAGTACACAATAGTCAAATAGCTCACTTATCCCTACCCGATATTTATAATTCTTATCCTCGATATACTTTGTCAATAATGGAATTAATTCGTTCTTCCTTTTTAGAAATTCGAGTTGGCAAGTCATGACTTTTTTTCGATCAGAGTAGTGGCCTGCTTTATGGCGTATAAAATAATCATGCCGTTTTTCTGCTGTTGAAAAATTCAGGGGCGCCACGTATGCAACAGAGATATCCACATCATCAGGGTAGAGTGCCCGATGATATAGTGTGGTTTCGCCACCCTTGCTGATTCCGGTACTAATCCATTTATTCCTATATAACCTTTTGAATAACTCAACAATATGATGATCGTCAGCGGCAGCATTTTCAACTGTAAGAAATTTCCAATCGATAGAATCAGGTCTTGATTTACCAAAAAACCGGTGTTCAACAAAAAGTTGGTTCGCGTTTAACAACGGACAAAGTTCGTTTAGGTAACTGGAACTTGCACCATAATCGCCACCATATCCTTCGGTAATAAATACCATTGGCTTATCAAATGCAAGATTAGAAAGAAATACTCGCTGAGCAAATGTGCCATTTTCAGGGTGCAGATAATCGAATGGCTGCCTGACTAAAATCATCAATGCTTCAGTAAAAAAAGGATTGGCCTCCATCTTTTCAACAGAGATAATATCAGGCATACTTTTAATTTGATCAACAAGACTCTGAGCATTAGAATCTTGAAAAATAACTACAAACAGAAGGGCTGCTGATAAAGATCTTAAGAATTTATTCATGTAAGAATAATTATTTTCTCAGTTTTGTAAGAACCGATACTGATCGATTTTAACGAACCGCATCGCTAACAGCTAAAAAAGAGGAATTAGAATTAATACGTATTGGGTTCATAAATTTAATTTCCTTTAATACGTGCTACAAAACCACCATTATTTGCCATTATAACTTTTAAGGATTCTCCAAAGGTGACTTTTCGAGAAAATATATTAAGCTCTTTTGGTGAATCATTTGCATTATCACCATCTGCCCAAATCTCTATATTCGAAGTCCCAGGTGGTATAAAATCTAATTTAAGTATTACCTCCTTCATTTTGCTGTTATTCATGACACCAATAAACCAATCCTTTCCAGTTTTTTTGGCAATCGCAATAAAATCACCAGGATAACCGCCGATAACATGAATATCATCCCAGGTAGTTGGAACGATCTTAAGGAATTCTGAACCGGGTTGATTGAGAATATTATCAGGATGATCACAAACGACTGTAAGTGGACTTTCATAGATTATAAATTTCGAGAGTTCAGCAGCGCGCGTATTCCAGACCAGAGTAGGTGATTGATTTTTAAATTGTTCCTTTGTTACATTTAAGAAAGCCCCAGGAGTGTAATCCATTTGACCCGCTAGCATTCTGGTAAAAGCGATTTTTATATTATGCTCAGGGCTCATTTTTTTTGATCCTTTATAATATTCATTTCCCATAACCCCTTCACGTGTGATCATATTAGGGTAGGTCCGGATAATTCCATCCGGTTTATAAGCCCCATGAAAGTCAACCAGCAGATGATATTCTGCAGCACATTTAATAATATCATGATACCAATTTACCATATCCTGATCATCGCGGTCCATAAAATCGATTTTAACACCCCCTATACCCCACTGCTGATAAATTGGAAATGCCTTCTTATAGGCCGAATTTCGATTCACATCACTATTATAAAGCCATACTATAATTTTAATGTTTTTTGATTTCGCATATCGAATAATTTCAGGCATATCGATCTGAGGTGCCGCTTTGGTAATATCGGCGTCGGCAGATGAATACTTACCATACCATTGCCAATCGACAAGCATATAACTCCAACCCATCTGGGCTGAAAAATCAATATATTGCTTAATAACAGGCATCTCCATTAAAACGTCACCGCTCCACCAATGATCCCAAGCACTAATACCCGGCTTAATCCACGAAGGATCTTTTATGGCACAAGGCTCATTGAGATTCTGAATAATCTCAGATTCAATAAGTTTACCGGGTGTTTCAGCAATCATAATCACTCGCCATGGCGTATAAATATCGTCACTAAACCTTGCTTTTACACCATTTTCAGGTTCATAAAGAAGTGGTGATAATTTAGTTACAAGATGATTCTTCTTTCCATTTGTGCCTAAATAAAAGGCGGGATAATTATCTATTTTGGCCTCTGTAATGGCAACCCAACAACGATCGTTGTAGTTCATTAAAAAGGGTAAACCAGCAATGGTATGTTGGGAAACATAACTTAATGATCTTTCAATAAATTCAGATTCCTGAGAAGTTGAATATTTGCCATACTCAACGACCCAGGCTTTAGGATTTCCGGGGATATTAAAAGAGGTAGACTCTTTAATTAGCTGGCGATTCCCATTCATTTCGGACCGAAAGAGCCTCATGCGAAAAGCTACGCCATCATTAAAGACTCTAAAAGTGAGTTCCATCTCACGTCTTGATAATTTGTTCTCCTTAAAGCTTAACAGCGATTCATTGTAATTATTTACTATTTCAGCGTGTTTCGATCGAACAACCGGGTTCCATAATTCATTAATTTCACGTTTCTGATAATCTGTAACGATAAAACCACCATTCAAGGGTAGCTCCTTTTTAAATTCAAAACCTAGTTGCGACTCTGTAATAATCTGATTATTATTAAAAAGCACTGAATAATTAAGTTTGTCAGTATTGCTGATCTTAACTACAACCCTATTATCTGGAGAAGAAACCACATAAGTTTGGGCATATGAGAACACGGATAAAAAAAGAATCAGCGTAGTTAGATGGATTTTTCTGAGCTTCATAAAATTAGTTTTGTCACTGCAGGATATACTATTTGGTGAATCCAAATCTCCCTCGAAAATTACTATTTATAATTGATATAGATTCACACATACAAATCCCTTTTGCCAACTAGAATTTCTCTATAATCGTTACGAAATTTTTCCAATAAATGGGGTTTTGTGCGGAAGTATTTCATCGACTCAATTTCGTTTATCTCCTTAGTTATTAAAGCCTCTCCATCTGTGCGAGTAAGTGCTGTGGCGTAATCCGAAAGGTATTCACGAAATGTTAGAACAGCATTTAATTTACAAAATTTCCCCTCGTCACAATGACTGAGCATACCCATAATAGTTGAGCCTGTCCTGCCACAGCGATAACCGGCTGTGCAAAAAGAGGGGATAAATCCTAACCCAACCACCTCCTGAATAACTTCTTCCAGATTACGTGAGTCGCCAATTGAAAACTGTTTATTATTCAGATTCTCCTCCTTTTTCTGATCACTATAAGCACCAATGCCAATACGTGTTGAAGCATCAGTTTGAGTACAGCCTAATAGAATAGCACTTTTTTTAATTTCAGCCTTCTCACGTGCAGTAACAATCATTCCGGCTGTTGGCATAGAAAGTCGCAATACTGCTACAAGTTTTTTAAAATCATCATCCGATACCCTCCAGGGAGAATCGGCTGAGAGAAAAGATCCTGAAGCAGGTGTCATGCGTGGAAATGAGATTGTATGAGGTCCAACTCCGAATTGTCGTTCTAGATCTAATGCATGAGCAAGAAGACCCATCGCTTCAAAACGCCAATCATAAAGACCAAACAGTGAGCCAATTCCAACATCCTCTATTCCAGCATCCATAGCTCGATGCAAGGCATAAAGACGCCACCGGTAATCCCCTTTTATGGTATTTGCAGGATGAACGGAGTGATAGGTTTGATGATGGTAGGTCTCCTGAAAAACTTGGTAAGTTCCTATTCCTGATTTTTTTAAAATTTGAAGTTTTTCAATCTCCATCGGAGCCGCATTTATATTTACACGTCTAATTGATGAGGATTGACCAGATTGACTTGAGATTTCGGTAACGTCATAAACACTCTTCACAGCTGCAGCAATATAATCGACATCAGAGCGATAATGTTCGCCAAAGACTAGTATTAGGCGTTTATGACCTTCCTTTAAAACAACAGAAGTCTCATTACGTATCTCTTCGAGTGTGAGAAGCCTTCTGATCTCATTTCGATTTTGAATTCGAAAACCACAATAGGCACAATTATTTACACAAAGATTTGAACAGTAAAGCGGTGCAAAAAATACGATTCGATTATCGTAAACTTTCTTCTTCACAACCAAGGCTGTTTCAAAGATCCTTTCCCAATCATCTTGTGATGTGACATTCAGAAGAGCGGCCGTCTCATCTGAATTAAGAGTTTGAATAGCTAATGATTTCTCGAGAATATCTTTGATATGCGCTGAAGGAGGATTCCTATTCTCAATTAATCGTTTACCAATATCTTGCTCATCGATAAAATCCTTTCCATCAATAAGGTATTTGTCAATCTCTCTTTTGACAATAACACCCTTAACCCAATTGGTGATGTAGCGATCTGTTTCCATGGAGTTTAATCTCTATATCGTAAAGATAACTATTTCAAAAGCTAATTGTTCGTTAATATTCCGATTCAAACATGTTCTTTTAATAAACAAAACAATTATATATTTTACTATTTTCATCCCAAATTAAAAAATAAAAAATTAGGTAAAAGTCGCTTTAAAATAAATTAAGATTCGAAAGCACTACTAACCTTTACATCTTCTGGTTGTGAATAAAAAAAAGCTGATTGCAGATACACAGTTATTTGTAAAATCATTTCTTGAACATGAGTCGTCGGGACACGATTGGTGGCATATTGAACGTGTCAGAACAATGGCTATGTCTATTGGAAAAGATGAAGATGTTGATCTTTTTGTCGTTGAAATGGCTGCATTACTCCACGATATGGACGACTGGAAATTATCGGATGATAATACCGAATCACAAAGATCTAAAAAATGGCTTGAAGACTGCGCTTTAGATAAAGATCTAACTGAAAAGATTTGTCGGGTAATTGAGGGGGTGAGTTTCAAGGGGGCGCAGGTGAGTACCTCCACCGATGATTTGGAATGCAGGGTAGTTCAAGATGCCGACAGGCTTGATGCTATTGGAGCAATTGGGATTGCGCGAACCTTTGCCTACGGTGGTAGCAGAAGTCGGGTAATATACGATCCCAATATCCCGCCGGTGATGCATATCGATTTTGAAGATTACAAAAAAAATAATACCCACACAATAAATCATTTCTACGAGAAGCTCTTGCTTCTAAAAGATCAGATGCAAACAAAATCCGGAAAATCACTTGCAGAACAGCGGCATCAATTTATGGTCAACTACCTTGAACAGTTTTTCATGGAGTGGAATGGTCTTTAATTTAAAAATTATAGCACGAATCTATTTTTTGTCTAAATTGTTACGTAACTTTGAATAGTTAGATAACTTCATAATTCCTATTCTGGATCTGCTTCTTGCTGTTATAGCATAATCTTTATTGATTCTTCTTGCTGTAATTTTTAATCTAAAAATCTGAATCTCAATGAAAACAACGATTTTTTCATTCGTACTTCTGGTGGGGCTATCCCTTGCCGGATGTGCTCCCAAGCACCCCAAAGTCGGTCTGCTCATTCACAGTTACGATGCACCACGCTGGCAAAATGATGAGCGTTACTTTACAGAAGCTGTTAAAACCCTGGAAGGGATTCCAATGGTAAGAGTAGCCGATAACAATGCTGAAAAACAACTTTCTCAAGCCAAAGAGTTAATTAAAAGAGGAGCGATGGTGCTGGTTGTAATCCCGGTAGATCAGTCTACTGCAGCCCAGATTGTAACTCTGGCACATAAAAAGGATATTCGGGTTATTGCCTACGACAGACTCATAAACAATTGCAGACTTGACTATTATGTATCTACCGACAATATCAGAGTTGGGGAAATACAAGCACAGTACCTTACAAAAATAAAACCTAAGGGGAGCTATGCCATACTTGGAGGGCCTCCAAACGATAATAATAGTCGGATGCTCTATATCGGACAGATGAATATCTTGCAACCGTATGTCGAACGAGAGGAGATTAATATTGTTTTTAGGCAATTTGCAAACTCATGGACTCCCGAGGAGGGTTATCGTTTAGCCGTTGCCTGCCTTGAAGAGACGAAGAATAAATTAGATGCTATAATCTGTGGAAACGATGCCATGGCAATTGGTGCCATAAAAGCATTAAAAGAGCGAGGATTATTAAAGAGTGTTGTAATTGCAGGGCAAGATGCTGACATGAAAAATATTCAAGAGATAATTGCCGGTAATCAATCTGTTACAGTATTTAAGAGGATCAAGACAATGGCCACTACAGCAGCTGAAATTGCCATACATTTGGCTAAACGTGAGCCTATTGATCCTTATTTATCTACAATTAGTAATGGAGAACGACTAGTCCCATCATATCTTGTTGATGCAGTAGCTGTGCATGAAGGGAATGTTGAGATGACTGTAATTGCAGAGGGAAACTAAACAAAAATAGTATTCAATTTAATTTATCTAAGCTGATCTTCCGTTAAATTTTCAGCCGCATAGGTAAGTTCATCGTACCATTCAGGACCATAAGCCCGGATCAATGGTTCCTGTAGGTATTTATATAGTGGTAAGGCCTGGCTTTTACCGCAAATTCTTCCCGGCTGACAAATATCTAATTGTTGGTAGTTAACTGCGTCGAAGCGTTTATAAGAGGTTATTCGGATTGGGAAAAGATGACAAGAAACAGGCTTGCGAAAAGTTGTTTTCTTTTCAAGATAAGCCCGTTCTATTGCGCACTTGGTAATTCCTCGCTCGTCTACAAAGGTATATACACATTCGTTATTTCCTACAATGGGAGTTACTAGGTCACCGTCAGAATCGATAACAGAAAAACCCTGCCTAACAATCTCCTCTTTATTCTCGTCCGATAGATAGCCTTCAAACTGAGGGTAGAGAAGCTCTATTAGTTGAGCTTCTTCAGTTGTAACGGGAGCACCGCTATCGCCTGCCACGCAGCATGCACCCTTACATTTTACAATATCGCAACAGAACTCTTTTTGAATTACATCGAGGCTTACTACTGCCTTTCCTATCTGCAACATACTATCTCTCAATCAGTACTTTACCTGTCATATCCGATGGTATAGCAACACCCATGATAGAGAGTAACGTTGGAGCTACATCGGCCAAAATTCCATCTAAAGCTTTACCGCCTTGGTGATTCGTAACCCAAATAAAAGGGACTAAATTTAGAGAGTGAGCAGTATTGGCACTTCCATCCTCATTCAGAGCAAAATCTGCATTCCCATGATCTGCAATAACAACAACATCATATCCGTTAGCTTGAGCAGCTGTAACCACCTCGTTAGCACATTGATCAACAGCAGTAATCGCTGTTTGAATAGCCGAATATACTCCCGTATGGCCAACCATATCGCCGTTAGCAAAATTAAGACAGATAAAATCGGCACTTTTTGCATTAATCTCCGCAATTATAGCATCTTTAATTAAGGGAGCCGACATTTCAGGTTTCAGATCATAGGTAGCAACTTTGGGCGAAGGGATCACAATACGTTTTTCTCCAGGAAATTCAACTTCACGACCTCCGGAAAAAAAGAAGGTCACATGAGGATATTTTTCAGTTTCTGCAATTCTAATCTGTTTTAATCCGGCTTTCGAGACAGTCTCTCCCATCGTATTCTCAACATTATCCTTATTAAAGATAACGTTTATACCTTTAAAGCTAGACTTGTAATTTGTCATTGTGTACCATTCAAGAGGAATCGTTTTCATCTCTTGATCCGGATGATTCTCTTGGGTGAATACAATCGTTAATTCGCGCAAACGATCGGTTCTATAATTGTAACATATCACCACATCACCCTCCCGAACAGTAGTCAATGGTTGATTATGATCATCAGTAAGGACAATAGGATTAATAAATTCGTCAGTAATGCCCTCATCATATGACTCTTGTATAGAGGCAAGAACGTCTCTTGATTTTTTTCCTGCACCTTTTGTTAGTAAGTCATAGGCTAGCTTAACCCGATTCCAATTGGTATCTCGGTCCATTCCATAATAACGACCAATTAATGTAGCAAAACGACCATTTGTTTTTTCTAATCCGGCAAGATCTTCCTTAACAAAATCATACGCAGAACGCGGATCGGTATCCCGACCATCGGTCATCCCATGAACAAATATTTTTTCAAGGCCCATATCAGTAGCCATCTGAGCCAAAGCAATCATATGCAAACTTAATGCATGAACTCCACCAGGACCAATTAAGCCTACAAGGTGAACTTGTTTATCATTTTCTTTGGCATACTGATAAGCTTTAATAATTTGAGGATTATCCCATAATGTCTTCTCTCTGACAGCTTTGTTGATCTTAACAAGATCCTGATAAAGAACACGTCCAGCTCCAATATTAAGATGGCCCACTTCCGAATTTCCCATTTGGCCATCGGGTAACCCAACATTCTCACCATATGTCAATAATGTACTGTGTGGATACTTTTGATAAAGTGAATCAATAAACGGAGTTGACGAACAAGAGATTGCATCTGAAATAGTTTTGTCTCCAATGCCCCATCCATCAAGAATCATAAGCATTGTTTTTTTAATAGCTGACATATTTGTGTTTTTGAATTAACGAGTTAAAAATCGGGGCAAAAATAGCCTTTTTCAATGCAATGAAAAAATGTTTAATGCCATTAATAAAAGAATTTAACATTTTGATGTTACAAGCTGTAATTTAGGGTGTAGGCAAGCAAAATAGTGATTTAATGTAGAATCGCCACACGCAAAAAAAGGGTGAAATCCTTTAGAAAGATTTCACCCTTTTTAACCATCTAAATCCAATTTATTTTGAAGCAGGAGCAGATACCGGTGCCGCTGCTGGAGCTGGTGCCGGTGGAGCTGGCGGATTTGGATTTGGTAATACTGTTCCTTTGATCTGAAGTACTACAGGATTTGCATCCGCATTCGTAACTACAGTAATAGTCTTAGTGAATACACCTTGTGTTGCAGCGTTGTAAGTAGCCGAAACGGTAGCGCTTTTACCCGGAAGTATTGGTTCCTGAGAATATTTCAGGTTAGTACATCCGCATGAAGCTCTAGCAGAACTAATAATTAATGGCTCTTTCCCTGCATTTGACAGTGTAAATTCAGCTGTTTTGGGAACATTAAAAGCAATACTTCCAAAATCATTTACCAATTTATCCCATTTAGCAACCGGTGCATTAGGATTTACTGGAGGTGCAGGTGCAGCCTGATTTGTTTGTGCATTCATTTGCAAAGCAGCAAACAATGGTAAAACGAACAAAAGAATTAATTTTTTCATCTTTTATACAATATTGATTATTTGATAGTGCAAATATGGAATTTTTTTTATTGATTCTGAACCTTTGAGGTATTAAACAAAACAAATCAATAGTGAAAAATTCAAAAAAATCAACAAACCAAATTAATTATATCGTATATAATTAATATTCAATGTTTTAAACATGTATACTCTTTTTATTATTTTTAATAAATCTTAAAAAACACGTTGAAATATCTTTTAATCTTTTGCTAAAGGATACAATTCAGCAAATTATTGGTGTAACCGATTTGTCTTATAATTCCTTTGATTATTCGGAGTTTGAATTTAAGGATAAGAAAACAATCAAAAATAGTAACTTTATCACGGAAAAATAATTAAATAGTCACCATTCAGATATTATCGAAAGAGGCAAAAATAGTTCTCGTATTACTGATAAAACAGTAGTATTTTAAATTAATTCAATTAATTATCAAATTATCAGATGGAGCATCAAACAAGATTCACCGTATTAAACCTAGAGTTACCTCCAGCACCAAAATCATTGGGCGTTTATACCCCATTTCTGATAGACGGTAATCATATTTATATTTCAGGTCATTTACCAATAAATAGTGATGGCACACTGCAACGCGGAAAGATTGGTAAGGATATGGACCAGGAAGAAGGCAAGCTGGCTGCAAGGCAAGTGGGGCTTACGATAATATCAACTCTAATTGCAAATCTTGGGTCTCTTAACCGAATAAAGCGGGTGATTAAGGTATTTGGGATGGTAAATGCAACGACTGATTTTGAGAAACAGCCTTATATTATCAATGGATGCAGTGAGCTTTTTGTAGAAATATTTGGTCGTGAACAAGGCATAGGCGTTCGAAGTGCATTTGGCGTAGGAAGTCTACCAGAAAATGTACCAGTCGAAATTGAAGCGATCTTTGAACTCGCAGACTAGAATAAAATAAATGGCTTAAATCTAAACAGTTTTTCTTTTCAAACAGCGCACCCAATCGATCTCGAAATGATGAGGAAGAGAATCGTCATTTAGTGGTTTATGAATACTTCCAATAAAATTAAGGAAAAGTTCTCCCATATTCTGAGGTAGTTGGTCACGATGAACCTCATGATTATTAATTTTCCAAACCACTTGTTCTCCTAACACTTCTAGTCTGAACACATGAAAATCAGTAAAATTCAAACCTCTGATCTGGATTAAATTTTTCACTCCCCCATTTCCTGGCTTATCAATTATTCCCAATCCCACTTTCCCAGGGCCACTTCGAAAGACATCAATTTGAGGAAAAGGAGTACTGCCAGTAAGAGAAAAAGCGCTAGTTAAAGCCTTATCAGCTCTAAATTTAACTTTTGCCTCAATAACACCTTCTGTAAATTTAAAACCATTACCGGTATTTAAAACCGCAGAGCTATATTCGAAATTCCTAGGAATCAAGCCAATAGAAGGATCCCATATTTTTCCGGCTGTCTTTTCTGCTCTAGTAACGATAGAGAGGACTTGATTATTGATTTCAATATTTTTATCCCCTTGATAAGCTTGTAATTCAGTCGCCTGCGAAAAACTAAATCCGGCAATTTTTGATCCCCAATAATTTTCAGCCTCCCAGAGTGAGGTAGAAAGTTTTGGATTTAAAAAATTTTCATCCACGACAATCTCCCATTGATCAAAGAAGGAGAGTTCTGTTCGTTTTTTTAGATTGTGATAGGTAGTGATTAATTCACTCTTTTCTAATTCAAAAAGAGTTCGTTCCAATTCAAATTCAGGGGTAAGTTCAAACCTGTTTTTATTTTTTAAATAATCAACTTGTTTGATAAAATCGGCATCTTGAACCACTATTCGCAATTCAAGCAGTCGTTCCAGTGCAGCCGAACCATTTATCTCCTTATAATTAGCATAACTTGAAGAATTTACACACTTTAGGTAAAACTGAATATCTGAAGATTTAGCAAGTTCAGTATATTCGGCGTAAATAGGGAAATCCGCACTTAAAGAATACCGATCACGATTAATTAAGAAGGCTTCACGTTCTAAGAATATTGGTGTCGAAATTTCGAATTTTAACTGTTCGAATTTTAACTGCCACTCGTTCTGTTCAACAATTAGCAAGTTTTTATAAGCCGATGATTTCAAAAAATGGCGGTAGCTTTCAACCTTTAAATCTTCCTGTTCAAGATTTAACGGATCACCTTTGTGTGCCTCATCTAGCTTAAGAAATTGGTGATATTCATCAGATTCAAGCGTTAAATAATATTTTTTTAAACGAGAATTTTTCTGAAGCGACTGCAATTGTTCTCTCAGCTTATACTCTGGTGAACCTTTATAGCGCAGGGCAAGAGTCTCTTTTCTGCGTTGCATAAAGGAAGGGTCAGTAACAAACTTCTCCAATTCATAGAACCTTGCAAGTTCATTACTCTCAGAGATGGAATTAACCTTTTGACAAATTATAGAGTCCGAAAATTTAAAATAATCCCTAATTGGCTTTAATTTTTCCAAAGTCACCAATTCATTTAATAAATGAAATTGATCACTATCTTTAAAGCGAAGGTTAATGATCTCAAGTTTGTTGCGTTGAAAATCATCAGATTGAACTTGTAATTTTAGCTCACGATATCGTGCAAGTTCTTGTGATGCTTCTATCCGGACTAACTCATCACGCATTTCAAAAAGTTGGGTCCAAGCAGTGTCAATGACATGAGCCTTAGGAATTAATCCAAGAAAATAGCGTAACTGAAAAGATAATGACATATAATATATTTTTAATCTGCACCATACAAAAATAACTATAATGCCCTAATTTGGAGATAAAACTAGCGAAATATTAAACTATTTTTAATAAAAAAGCAGATAGTTGACCTATTTTAAAAGTTAAATTAAGATTGACGGTGAAAAAGTCTAATTTTGAAATTCGATGAATAAAATTTAATAATGAACTTGCCCGAAATATTTTCCGCTCGAATGAAGGCTATCCTAGGAGAGGAATATGCTAAATTTGAACACTCTTTTGATCAGGATATTGTCACTACCATTAGAATAAACAGTTCAAAATATTCAGAAAAAAATCGATTAGCAAAAGTCCCATTTTGCGATACTGGCTTTTTCCTGCCTCAAAGACCACTCTTTACTCTTGATCCTTTTATCCATTCGGGTGTCTATTATGTCCAGGAGTGCAGCTCTATGTTTTTAGAACAAGCTATCAATCAACTGAATCTCAAAGGTGGTATTAAGGTTCTAGATTTATGCGCTTCACCAGGGGGCAAATCAACCCATCTATCGTCGTTACTTCCAGAAAATAGTTTATTAGTGAGTAATGATGTAATAAGATCACGCAGTCAGATATTATCTGAAAATCTCAAAAAATGGGGAGATTCATCAGTTATAGTGACCAATAATGACCCATACGATTTTCAACGTTTACCCCATTTTTTTGACATTATAGTTATTGATGCCCCATGTTCCGGAGAAGGTTTATTTAGACGTGATCCAGGTGCTATGCAAGAGTGGTCGCCTGAGAATGCACAATTATGTACCAAAAGGCAACAGCGTATCCTTGCTGATGTTTGGCCATCACTTAAAGAAGGTGGAATATTAATCTATAGCACCTGCACGTTTAATCCCGAAGAAAACGAGAAAAATATCGAATGGCTTAATGATTTTGCCGATATCATCCCTGTTGAACTAGAAATATTGCCTGAATGGGGAGTAACACAAACCCAGGCAGGAAATTTTCCTTGTTATCGTTTTTATCCACATAAAGTATTCGGGGAAGGGTTCTTTATGGCTGTGGTTCGAAAATCTGGGGATAAAGAAGCTGCAACAAGCCGTAAAATAAAAGATAATCCACTTTGGGCTACTAAAGTTGAAAAAGAGATGGGGCACAAGTTAATTAATGATCAGAATCTTGAAATATTAAAATTTGAAGATTCACTTCTCGCCTTTCCTGTGAATGGTATCAATGAATTATTACACATTAAGAATAATCTTCGAATCGTTCACGCTGGCATCAAAGTTGGAGAGATCAAGCAAAAAGATCTCTTACCTGCCCATGAGCTTGCATTGTCGAATATTCTTAACCGAGGAGCTTTTTCTGAGATTAAACTTGATCTAGAACAGGCGCTAACCTATTTAAAGCGAGATGAGATATCACCGATTTCAACAAATAAAGGTTGGAATCTTATCACATACAGAAATATCGCATTAGGATGGGTAAAGAATCTCGGCAATAGGTATAACAGTGCATTTCCTAAAGAGTGGCGCATCAGAATGTCAATTTCAGAATACCGAGGAGAAAGCCTTCAAAAGGAAACTGAAAAATTTCCACTTTAATTTAAATTACAGCAACTTAAATCACTTCTCCACTTTCAGCGGCAACATCGCCAGTTAAACTGTTATTTCGGTTGCTCCACTTTCTTGCATTAATAACTGACTGTCCTATTCCAATAATGACTACCCCAATCATTGTTAGAATGCCACCAAACAATTGATGAAGCATGGGCAGGGTTCCAAAAAAAAGAAACGCAATTGGAATTATCAGGATTCCCTTTGCCGATTGGATAATAGTGCCCCGCGAAGCTTCAATATAACGGTAAGCCTTGTAAACCAATAATATGGCAAGAACTGGATCAAGAATTGCAGCCACAAAAGTATTCCATAGCCCTTTAGAAGTAACGATAAAAGGTGTCTGGGCAAATAGTATCCAGCAAGAAAAAAACAACAACAGCCAAAATATCCTGTTAAAGCTCAGAATTTCGGGGGTGAGATTGTTCACTTTGGCGCGCACAATTACGGTTGCTATAGCAGCAGCAAGGCAATTTAAGGCAACAAAACCAACTCCGGGTATAAAGAAATTTTCAAAAGAGATATTTCCCGAGTAACTGGTTAGTAATGCGCCACAAAATACGATCACGATACCAATCGATTCAATCCTGGAAAAGCGCTCGCTTAAAAAAATAATTCCTAAGATTGTTGTAAATAAAGGAAATAGGTTTCCTAAAAATCCATTTACAGCAGGTTCAGCAATAGCATTAACGCCAGCATAAAATGCAAAAACAGCCAATATCTCTAAAAGGCCCAAGGTCGGAAAGATCCAATACATCTTTTGCGGTAGAGTGCGGATTTTTTTAATCCCGCCGCTTTTAATGAGTATGAAAAGGTTAAAAACAAATCCAATTAAACAGATCAAAAATAGAAATAGGGGCAATGAAATTTCATTCAGTGCGGCTTTACTAAAAACATATACATTACTAAAGGCAACAGTAGCCAAGATAATGTAAAGATATCCTGTTAAAATCTTTCGATTCATGGTTATAAATTATTCCAAAACAGTTATTTCTGAAATAAATAAGGCTACTGAAAAAATCCAATAGCCTTATTATCAGCGGAGAGAGTGGGATTCGAACCCACGGTACCCTTTTGGAGTACACACACTTTCCAGGCGTGCTCCTTCGACCACTCGGACATCTCTCCTTGGTCTTGCGATAGGCTTTGGCAAACCCGTCATTTTATTCGTGGCACAAAAGTAGAAGAATTTTTCAGTATGTAGGTGCCAATAGTATAAAAACACATCTGGAAATTAACACCGATGAATTACGGATATACTTACTTCTATATTTTCCCGGAAGAGCACTTTCCGAAAAGATCGAACAACGCCTAAAATTTTAGATTATAAGATTTTAGGCATTATAGTATTAATTCACAACAAAAAACTAATTTTAGAGTTCTCTAAATTTAAGTAAGAAATTAAATTAAAATTATTTTAATATGAAAATCCAGAGTCTTTTAGTATTTGCCATAATGATCGTCGTTTTGGCAAGTTCATGCACCCATGAAACTTTCAAGAAGGAATTAAAAACCGATAAGAATGGTTATTCTTATTCTCAAGTTACGAATGACCCTTTAAAGACACGGATATACACGCTAAAAAACGGCTTTACAGTTTATCTCTCTCAAAATAAGGACGAACCCCGAGCCACAGGACTAATTGGTGTAAGAGCAGGATCGGTCAATGATCCTGCACAGACAACAGGATTAGCTCATTATCTTGAGCATATGATGTTTAAAGGGACTGATAAATATGGAACCACAAATTGGAGTGCTGAAAAAGTGTTACTAGACTCCATCTCTAATCTTTTCGAGCAGTACAAGGACGAACCAGTAGTAGCGAAGAAAAAGGAGATCTATAAAGAGATCGACCGCATCTCTCAAGCAGCCTCAAAATTTGCTATTGCCAATGAGTTTGATAAAATGTGTTCGTTAATTGGGGCAAAGGGGACCAATGCCTTTACAAATTATGAGACTACAGCATATCTCAATGATGTACCGGTAAATGAACTAAAGAAGTGGATAGAAATGGAGGCAGAGCGGTTTCGTAATCCGGTCTTACGACTATTCCATACTGAGTTAGAAGCTGTATATGAAGAGTTTAATATGTATCAGGACATGGATGAGATGCGCTTGAATAATGCCATAATGAGTGGCTTATTTCCAACAAATCCATTAGGTCGTGATATCATTGGATATCCGGAACATCTTAAAAACCCTTCGATGGTAAATATTATGAAGTTCTACCACACGTGGTATGTACCCAATAATATGGTTTTTGTTCTTAGTGGAGATATTGACCCTGAGAAAACGATACAGCTTATTGATCATAATTTTGGTTCCTTCGAGTCACGGGAGTTACCTAAGATTGAATTTCCCAAGGAGGCTGCTATCTTAAAACCTGTCATTAAAGAGGTGGTTGGTCCGGAAGGCGAACAGGTTCAATTGGCCTATCGTTTTAATGGATACAACACTTCCGATCGTGCTTATGTAACTATGATTGATTATATCCTCACTAATTCTGTAGCCGGTCTTATTGATCTTGATCTTAATCAGCAACAGAAAGTGCTCAAAGCAGGTAGTACCAGTAATTTTGAGAAAGAATATGGATACCATCTTTTCTCTGGAAAACCGCGTCAAGGACAGAAACTTGAGGAGGTCAAAGATCTTCTGCTTCAAGAAATCGAGAAGGTAAAAAGGGGAGAATTCGAAGATTATATGCTTCAAGCCTCTATTAACAATCTTAAATTAGAGTGGACCAAGCGCAATGAGAGCAACCAACGTGCTTTTACACTGCTGGTATCATTTGTTGAAAAATCAGAATGGGAGTCAGAACTAAGGTTTAATGGTGAGTTGGCCAAAATTACGAAAGCTCAATTAGTCGAATTTGCCAAAGCTAATTATAAAGACAACTATGTTGCGGTATTTAAACGAAACGGAGTAGCTACGAACCTTGTAAAGGTTGAAAAACCAGCAATTACTCCAATAGCAATTAACAGAGCTGACCAATCTTCATTTCTCAAGTCGATTAAGGACCAGCAAACAAGTTCTCTTGAACCTGTATATGTGAATTATAAAAACTCCATTAAAGAGGATAAACTAAACGAAAATATCAATTTTAATTATATTCAAAATACCACCAACGATATTTTCTCTCTTACCTATACTGCCGATATCGGAAATAACCATGACCTTAAGCTTGCTCTGGCAGTGAAATACCTTCCTTTCCTTGGAACTGATAAATATACGGCTGAGGAGTTTAAGAAAGAGCTTTACAAACTTGGAATATCGCTGTGGGTTAATGTGGGTCTGGACAGATCAGATGTTACAATCAGTGGTTTAGATCAATCTAATGTGGCAGGTATCAAATTACTGGAACAACTTCTTGCAAACGCAAAGCCAGATGCTGAAGCCTATCAAAAAATGGTTGAAGGGTTGTTAAAAGAGCGTGAAGATCAGAAAAAAGGTCAAGGGACCATTTTAAATGCCCTACGTGAATATGGCAAATTTGGAAAAGAATCACCATTTACAAATATATTGTCAGCTGAAGCATTAAAATCTATTGATCCTAAAGAGCTAACCGATATAATCCATAACTTTACAAACTATCCACATCGCGTCTTCTATTATGGCCCCACTGAAAATTCTAAAGCCTTAGCGATGATCAAAGCGCAACATATCCTCCCTCAGAGTGTATTACCAATTCCTCCTGAGAAAAACTTCACAGAAAAAAGCACAGAAAAAAATCAGGTTTTCTTTGTTGACTATGATAAATCACAAATTAATGTAGTGATGCTATCACGCGATATTCCATTCGACACCCAGACATTAGTTAGATCGCGCGTTTTTAATGAATACTATGGCAACTCAATGAACTCGGTAGTATTTCAGGAGATTCGTGAAGCCAGGGCATTGGCCTATGCCGCCTGGGCCAACTACCTGCGACCACAAAAGAAAGAGAGCTCCTTCTATATTTATGGGGTTGTTTATACCCAGTCAAATAAAATGATGGATGCGATTAGTGCAATGAATGGGCTTCTCTCCAAAATGGTTGTCGACGAAAAAGCCTTTGGGATAGCAAAGGAGAGCGTAATAAAAAGTATTCAATCAGAACGGATTATAAAGTCATCAATTTACTGGACCTGGCTTCAAGATAAAAAACTAGGTATTGATTACGATATCCGAAAGGATTACTACGATGAAGCTAAGAAGGTATCAATAACAGATATCCAGCAATTTTTTGATCAACGACTAAAAGATAAAAAATATACCTACATCATTATCGGGAATAAAAAGGATGCGAAATTTGAACAACTAAAAGGAATTGGTCCTGTTAATGAATTAACTCTTAACGATATATTTAATTACTAAGCTGATTAATCCCGTTTAAAAATAAAACAAATTGCTGTTATTTGATGTAAATTAAATATCTCTTTGGCTTATATTTTAGTGAGCCAAAAAGGTTATTAAGTTTGTAACATAGTAATTGGATGAATTTTAATTCGGAAATAAAGTACAAATGACTAATTTACAAGGTATTATAATTGCCATAGTTGAAGGCATCACTGAATTTCTCCCTGTTTCCTCAACGGGCCATATGATTATTGCCGAAAAGTTATTGAATATACCAAATTCTGATTTTGTAAAAGATTTCACTGTTAACATTCAGTTTGGTGCCATACTTTCGGTAGTTGTCCTTTATTGGCCCCGTTTTTTCCAAAGCTGGGACTTTTACTATAAATTATTTATTGCAGTACTTCCAGCTTTGATATTGGGATTTTTATTGAGTGAAAAGATTGATCTTTTGCTTGGAGATGTAAATGTTGTAGCTTCAATGTTAGTCATTGGTGGTGTGTTTATGTTATTTGTTGACCAATGGTTTAATCATCCACAAGATGATCAAACAATTACCTGGAAGCAAGCGCTACGAATTGGTTTTTTTCAATGTATTGCAATGATTCCTGGAGTTTCGCGATCGATGGCTTCTATTGTAGGAGGCATGACAACAAAGCTAACGCGAAAAAACGCTGCTGAATTCTCCTTTTTTCTAGCTGTGCCAACAATGGCAGCAGCAGCAGGTTATAAGTTACTTAAATTAGTTTTAGATCCTAAAAGTGCCTCCTTCTTATCCGATAATTTAATCACCTTATTGATTGGAAATATTGTTGCATTTTTTGTCGCCATGGCGGCTATTAAATTCTTTATTAATTTTCTTACGAAACATGGGTTTAAAGCTTTTGGATATTACCGGATCGCAGTAGGTATGCTTATCCTTATCCTTAGCTATTTAGGTTATGACTTATCCATGAATTAATTAAAAAAAGTAAAACATTATGGCATTACTTATTAAATCCGAAAATCCTGAAGGGTTATTAAATGAAATTAAACGGGTAATTGACGAAAATGAAAATGGCTTATGGTCTTATGATTCCTCGGGCGACTTTTCCCTTACACCTGAAAAATGGATTAACAGAGCATGGTTACGTCCTGAAATTGGCGAAGGAGAGTTACTTTTAGGTATTCTGGGAACTAAAGATGTAGGCATGACATCTTCACTTTACAGTGCATATCATGCCTATTTTATCGAGTTTTTACTTACTTATCTTGATAAATATTTCACGTCAGCCTCAGCAACGGCAAAAAAATCTCATCCTGATTATTGGTAATCGTTTTGAGAAGTTCTAATGCTACTAAATATCCATGGGTGTAAAACTGAGCAAGACTAGATATATAAGATCGGTGATCGCACTAAAACATTCAACAATTTTCTTGCTAAAACAAATAAACAAGTGGCTGATATTGGTAAATACAATAACCTAAGGGTTATAAAAGAGGTCGATTTTGGGGTATACCTCGATGGTGGCAATGAGGGTGAGATATTAATGCCTATTAGGTATGTCCCGGCTAATTGTCAGGTGGGCGATTATGTTGAGATATTCTTGTACCTGGATTCAGAGGATAGACTTGTTGCTACGACAGAAAAACCATATGCTCAGGTGGATGAATTTGCTATGCTTCGGGTGAATTCCGTAAATAAAATAGGCACTTTCCTGGATTGGGGTGTTATGAAAGACCTATTAGTTCCTTTCCGCGAGCAGAAAGCAACAATGGTGGAAGGGCGTTCCTATCTAGTTTATATCTATGTTGACCAAGATACTCAACGCATTGTGGCCTCTGCTAAACTAGGAAAATTTCTAGATAAAACAGAGCCGGACTATACTATTGGACAAGAAGTTGAGTTAATTATTGAGAGCGAAACAGATCTTGGATATAAAGCAATTATCAATAACAAACATTGGGGCATACTTTATGAAAATGAAGTGTTTGAACAACTTGCGAAGGGACTTAAAATTAAAGGGTATGTAAAGAAAATACGGACCGATAATAAAATAGATCTATCACTTCACCCATTGGGTTACGAGAAAGTTGATCCTTTAACTCAAATGATTTTGGATGAACTAAAGAAAGAGGGTGGATTTATCGCGGTGTCTGATAAAAGTGATGCAGAGGAGGTATATCGGGTTTTTGGAATAAGTAAGAAATCCTTTAAACAAGCTCTGGGTGCACTATACAAAAGAAGGCAGATCACTATATCACCTGACGGGATTAAACTAAATCCATGATATTTTAAAACAAACGAATTATTTCCTGTTTAGGTTGCCTACTCAAAAAATAACGTTACAGGCAAAAAATTAAAACGATTAAATTGGCTAACTGATTAAACCATTTTAGACTAATGACATCTAAACAAAACATTTAAAACAATAAAGCGATGAAAAGATTAGTACTAGTTTTGTTTATAGCTGTGTTGTCTATGGGTTCAGCTTTTTCACAACCTGACCAGCGTAATCCTGCTGAACGAAATCAACGGGAAATAGATAATCTTACTACTGAACTTGGGTTATCAAAAGATCAGGTTAACAAGATTACACCCCTTGTTGTCGAAGCTCAGAATAAACAAGGTTTAGCTATTGCAAAGATGCGTGAAGCAGGAGGAAACTTTGATCGCGATAAAATGCGTGAAATGAGATTGAAAATGATTACTGAAACAGACCAGAAACTAAAAGGTATTATCTCTGCTGAACAAGCCGTTAAGCTTGACGCATTCCGAAAAAAACAAGCTGAAGAGCGTAAAAAAAAGATGGAACAACGTAATTAACCAATAATTCACCCTATTTGAAATCTACAAGGCAGATACCTGAGGAATTAATCCCTTTGGCACCTGTTTTTTTGTTTGGCTAAAAAATAAACGTTCAAAACAAGATTCACGGGAATTAAATCGTAGAACTTTTAGATTAAAAAATTAAAGCAAAGGCACTAAATTACATTTGTGTTAGCATTAATCAACTACAAGAAGTTTTATCGTTAAATGCTTTAAAGGAAGCCAGAGTTGAAATTACAGTAAGTATTTATGATAAAACAGGAAATTAGACACTTAATATCTTGGATATAAATTTTGTTCGGTTAATTTTGGTTTTTAATCGAAAAAGAGTCTCATGAAAAAACTTGTCTTCATTTTATTCATTGCATCGGTTCACTATTTTAGCTATGGTCAGAAATTAGAGCCAAATTACGATGATTCAAAAATCCCCTTTTATACCTTAGGCAATCCACTAATCTTTAATAATGGCAGGGAAGTTAAGACCCCAAAAGATTGGAATAGAAGGAGAGCTGAAATTTATGCAACTTTTGAAAGTGAACAATTCGGAGTTACCCCAAAATGGAAAGGGAAGGTTAAGGCCACGTTGATTTCACAAAAATCGGATGCACTTCAGGATTTAGCAAGAAGGAAAGAGGTTCGACTTGAATTGATCAATGGTGAAAAGAAATGTGTGCTAACCCTGTTGATCTATCTACCCAAAAATAGTAAGAACGCCCCCGTTTTTCTTTCTTATAATTTTGATGGGAATCATTCAACAACTCTTGAGAACGATGTTTTAATTCCTGAATCATGGGTTGCAAACAAAAAAGAACTAGGCATAACTGACCATCATGCAACAGAAAGTGGCAGAGGTAAACAACTATCAAGATGGCCAATAAAGGAGATAGTCGCTCGTGGTTTTGGAGTTGCTACAGTCTATTACGGTGATGTCGATCCTGATTTTGATGACGGATTTAAAAATGGTGTTCATCAGTTATTTGATTCACAAAGGGATAGTAAGTCATGGGGATCAATTGCTGCATGGGCTTGGGGCTATTCACGAATAATGGATTACCTTGAAAAAGACAACGATATTGATTCCAAAAAAATTATTGTCATGGGCCATTCTCGATTGGGGAAAGCAGCACTTTGGGCAGGCGCTTCTGATAAAAGATTTGCCATGGTAGTTTCAAATAACTCGGGATGCGGAGGAGCTGCATTGTCGAAACGGATCTATGGAGAGACGGTAGAACGAATTACGACATCTTATCCACACTGGTTTTGTAGTAATTTTAAAAAATATGTGAATAATGAGCAGGCTTTACCTGTTGATTCTCATGAACTACTCGCATTGATTGCACCTAGACCAATATATGTTGCCAGTGCAGTAGAAGATAATTGGGCAGATCCGCTGGGAGAATTTTTAGCCTGTGTCTATGCATCACCGGTATATGAACTTCTAGGGTCCACTAAATTCGGAGCAACTAAAATACCTGAACTTAGCACACCCGTTAATGGCGATATTTCATACCATATCAGACCGGGAAAACATGATGTAACACTCTATGATTGGAATTGTTATATGGATGATGCGACTCGATATTTTAAATTAAGAAAGTAGTCATTTGAATAATTATCTCTAATTATTTTCACGCTAAAACTTTTAGTATAAAAGATTAGACTAAATAAAGTCGGGTTAAAATAATGAGTCCCTACTATTTTACCAGCGAAATTATTCTCACTTTTAACAAATTCTGATACTATCAGGTTTCAATTGTGGAGTAATTAGTGCCAAAAAATAAAGGGATAAGCTATCTTTACGCGAAATTTAAAAACCAATATGTTGCGCTATCTCCTCCTTATCATCGGGTTATTATTAATGGTTCTGCCAAGCACTGGACAATTATCTTTTGGAGGCTCACCTGCTTCATTTGATTTAATCAAAAAAGCAGCCATTCAGATTCCGGTAATCGATATGGAACCAGTGGATAACAACCAACTCTTAAAGGAGGAACAGATAGATCCAAGACATCTTAAGAATTATCATTTTGCTAAAAGTTTCGTTGTCGATATCTCGCCGGAACAATCAGGAGTGTGGATAACAGAGAATGAGATGAGAATCTGGAGAGTTGGCTTACGTTCCAGAGGGGCCTGGTCACTCAACCTTATTTTCGATAAGATGATTATACCGCAAGGGGCATCGCTTTTTATTTACAGTATAGACCATTCAAAAGTCCTTGGAGCCTTTACTTCGGGTAGCGAGCAGTCATCGGGGCACTTTGCTACTTATCCTATTTCAGGAGATAAACTCATTGTGGAATATAATGAGCCTCTATCTGCTTCTGTAACCGGGCAACTACATATACAGAAAATTAATCACGATTATAAGAACGCTTTTGGAAGTCGGCCTTTGGGAGAATCGGGCCTTTGTAATTTAGATGTATATTGTCCTGATGCGAAGGACTTTCTTAATGAGAAGCAGGCAGTTGTTTGTTTGTTAATCAATGGTGAAACCCTTTGTACAGGCACCTTACTCAACAATACGAGCCAGGATAAAACACCCTATCTTTTAACAGCAGGGCACTGTATCACGAATCAATTAGATGCTCAGCATACGGTATTTTGTTTTAATTATGAGAGTCCGGCATGTGGAGATGGTAAAAATGGAAAAAGCAGTATCAACGGTTATGTCGATCAGACACTCACAGGTGGTTTTCTAAAGGCACGATCAGACTCACTCGATTTTTCATTGGTGCAACTAGAGTCTACACCTCCGGCAACCTTCAGACCATATTATGCCGGATGGAACCACTCCTCGGTTATTCCTACTGCATCAACCTCGATAACCCATCCTAGTGGTGATGTAAAGAAGCTCACCCGTGATCTTAACGCTCCAACGATAGGAAGTTTCACAAGTGATTTTGCACTAAATAGCTTCTGGATTATTGGAAAATGGGAAATTGGATCTACAGAAGGGGGATCTTCTGGTGGTCCATTATTTAATCAAAATAGATTAGTTATCGGAACTCTTACAGGAGGATCATCAACCTGCGCGGATCCAACGAACGATATCTTTGCCATGTTTAACAAGCAATGGGATTTTGAAAAAACAAGCAGCAAACAATTAAAATTTTGGCTTGATCCGATTAATTCAAATGTACCAGAAATCCAAGGACTTGCCCCTTTTGACGAGACAAATTCTTGTGCCCTATTTACCAATACCTCGGTTGGAGAGAAAGATACACTTTATCGAATACCCAATAAATTAGGTGGATACATCTCAGGTCATAACACTATTAAACTATCTAGTTATGCCGAAAAATTCACCAAGACAACTCAGAATACCTTATCGGCTATAGCTTTGGGAGTGGCTAAAGTATCTTCAACTGTATCGAATAAATACAGCAAAATAGTTGTTAAAGTGTACGACGAAGTTACTGCTACAGGGCTACCCGGAAATGAACTTATTGCCATGGATGTACCCTTCAGTTTAATGAGCAGTAAGAAAATGAATTACATCGAACTCCCTACTCCACTTATACTTCAAAACCATTACTTTATTGGTTTTGATATTAACTATTCAAACCCTGCAGATACCTTTGCTCTTTATACCACACCTAATCGAACACTATCAAGCAAAAACTTTGCTTTTGCCAAAGAAAGCAATAGTTGGAAACCCTTTTATTCAATTCCTGAACTGGGAGTATCCACTTCGTTGCTCATTAATACAACAAGCTGTGAAAACACATTAGCAGCGAATACTGACCCTACTGTTCCTGACAATGCGGTAATCTATACTAAGAATAATATAAGAATTAAGCAAAATTTGGGTTTTAATGACTATTTACTGTTAGAAAATACAGGGGAAGAGGTAAAAGCTGCCACAATAAATCTTTACGATATTATTGGTCGAAAATTGTATGAGACTCAAAAAGATCTTCCTAAAGACTCTCCAATCAATGTGTCTCCGGGACATTTAGCTACCGGCCTCTATTTCCTAACAGTTGAAACAATCAACACCAGGCAAGTTATCAAGTTTCAGGTAAATTACCCCAGGTAAACTTTCGGTTTAATACCTATCAAGACTAACAGAAATGATCTTCAAATTACCTATTTATTTAATCTTAATTTTAAGTATTAGTCTAATAAGCTGTGCGACACCTCCTACAAAGAGAAAGGAAAAATTAGTCGCTCAAACAGCTTTACTTATTGAATATGCAAAAGGATTTAAAATTACTAAATATGACACCTACCTAAAGGTTACCGTTATAGATCCTTGGCAAAAATCCTACGGCGTTAGCTTTGATTATTATCTGGTTGATCGAAAAAAGGATATCCCAATTGAATTAGTGGGGAAAAAAATAATCAGGACACCAGTTTCACGAGTAATTTGCCTCTCTACATCGCATATTGGTTTTATTAGCGCATTACAGGAAATACCTTCAGTTGTAGCATTATCTGGCTCCGGCTATGCTTCCGACTCCACAGTCAGACAAAGAGTAAGCACGAAACAAATCGTTGACATTGGTTATGATCAGGGGATTAATTACGAGTTAATTCTGAGCTTGAAACCCGATTTGATTATCGCTTATGGGGTAAGTGGTGATGTAACCGGATTTATGAATAAACTCAAGGATTTGGGATTACCCGTTATCCTAAATGGGGAATACCTCGAAGAGACACCCTTAGCCAAAGCCGAATGGATTAAGTTTATTGGAACATTTTATAATAAAGATCAACAAGCAGCTGCCTATTTTGAAAAGACAGCAAAAAGTTATAATGCACTTACTCAAAGAGTATCAACGGTAACAACACATCCAGTTATTTTAACTGGACTCCCATTTAAAGATGCCTGGTGGATGGCAGGGGGCCATTCAAATTTAGCAGCATTGATAAGTGATGCAGGAGGAGAATATCTATGGAAGGAAAATTCATCACGCGAAGCATTTGTTGTATCACTAGAAGAAGTTGTTGTGCGGTCAGCAAAAGCTGATTACTGGCTAAATTGCGGGTCCGCCAATAGTATTCAGGATATTATCGCCACTGACAGCCGTTTTACCGCCTTTCCTCAGCTACAAAAAAAAGCTATATTTAACAACAATTTACGCCTTGGACCCGAAGGGGGAAACGACTATTGGGAATTGGGCGTTGTCAGACCTGATCTTATTTTATCAGATTTAATAAAAATAATTCATCCTGAATGTAATAGCGTGCAACATTTTAACTTTTATAAAAGATTAAACAATTAGTGGGAAAAATTGAATTAAATACGAACACATATGCCACCCGGGAATTTCGGGTACTTCTCCTTTTTTCACTGCTTGTTCCGCTATTTTTTCTCCTAGACTTACTGATCGGCTCCTATTACATTTCAGCTGCTGAAATTCTAAAAGCAATTTTCAGATCTGAAAATTCGGACAGTCAGGTTTTATTAATTATTAATAACTTCAGAATACCCAAAGCCATAACGGCTATTCTTACTGGGGCTGCATTATCTGTGGCAGGACTGCAAATGCAGACAGTGTTCCGAAATCCTTTAGCAGGGCCAGATATACTGGGTGTTAGTTCAGGTGCCAGCCTCGGAGTGGCACTGCTGGTTCTTGGTACAGGGGGATTACTCGGCGGAACAATGGTCACCTACGCCAGCTCGTGGGGTATCGTCGCAGCAGCATGGGTCGGATCAGGATTAATACTCCTTTTAATAATGTTAATAGCGACTAAAGTTAAAGAGATTATGACGATCCTGATCCTGGGAATCCTTATCTCTAGTGGAATCTTCTCAATAGTTAATATCCTGCAATATTTCAGTGATGAATCGACCTTAAAATCTTTTGTTATCTGGACAATGGGAAGCTTGGGGAGTGTTACAAATCTTCAGTTGGCCGTATTGCTCCCTTCAGTCCTCATCGGAATTCTCATTGCCTTTCTATCGTCTAAGTTTCTTGATGCTTTTTTATTAGGTGAGAATTATGCCCAAACCATGGGGATGAATATTAGATTTGCCCGTATGCTGGTATTTCTCTCCACTGCAATTCTAGCCGGAAGCATAACAGCCTTTTGCGGACCCATTGGGTTTATTGGGATTGCAGTGCCTCACATCGCAAGAATGTCACTAAGAACAGCAAAGCACAGCCTTCTGATCCCCTGCTCAATCCTAATAGGTGCTTTGATGATGCTAATCAGTGATATTTTCTCACAACTACCAGGGAGTGAAAAAACACTTCCAATAAACTCCGTTACCGCCTTGCTGGGAATTCCTATTGTAATCTGGATTATAATCAAAAATAAAAATAACAACAGATTATGAAACCCGGAGAACCAACAAAAATAATCTCGTTAGATAATCTTTCGATTGGATATCGATCGGATAGAAAAACAAGTAAAATAGTAAAATCTGAAATATCAGCTTCGGCACATTCGGGTGAACTTGTTGCATTAATAGGAGAAAATGGAATTGGTAAGAGTACCTTGTTAAAAACAATTGCCGGATTTCAGCAACCCATACAAGGTGAATTACGAATCTGTGGAAAACAAATTGTTAGTTACACAGAAAAAGAACTTGCCTTATTGATGAGTTTTGTCTCAACAGAAATAATCCGGGTTTCTAACCTTACCGTTTTTGATCTGGTATCGTTAGGGCGATTTCCACATACCAATTGGTTTGGGAAATTAGTTGACCAAGACCGTACGCTAATTGAAGAGGCGATAAAAGCTGTTGGTCTTAGCGGATTTGAATATCGAATGATCGATCACCTCTCTGATGGGGAGCGACAAAAAGTAATGATTGCCAGAACATTAGCCCAAGACACCCAGCTTATCATACTCGATGAACCCACTGCATATCTCGATCTCTCGAATAAATATGAAATTGTACATCTGCTGCATCGATTAGCTCACGAAAAAGGAAAAACGATCTTATTCTCGACACACGACCTAACTACAGCTATTGCAGAGTCCGATAAGTTATGGTTAATGCTCAACGATAGTGTTGAACAAGGAGCACCCGAGGATTTGATCCTGAATAAAAATTTAAACCGTCTATTTCAAAACAATACCCTTTATTTTGACCAACAACTTGGGGATTTCAGAATTCCCAGAATAAAGGGGAAAGAGGCTTTTCTTGTTGGTGAAGGGTTGGCATTAGCTTGGACCATAAAGGCACTCGCACGAAATGGTTTTACACAGGCAGAAAACGCTGAAAATGCGTTAATACATATTACCGTAAATTATCCAACTTGGTCCGTTTGCACCTTATCGCATGAGGAAGAATTTGACTCCCTCTTTTCACTTTGTCGATATCTAAATACCATTTAAGATGTATATTTACCATTAAATTTAAATTATGATGAAAAAATCTATCCTATTCGCAACAGTAGTAATTGCATTTTTTTCAACAATGTCTGCCTGTGCTCCAAAAAATACAGAACAAGACATTCGCAAAGCCAATGACCAGTTTTACGCAGCACTAAACGCAATGTTTACTGGAGATTTGGAGCCATTAAATACAATTTGGGCACATGATGATGCTATTACCAATATGGGACCTTTTGGAAGCTGTTTAGTAGGTTGGGATGCAGTAAGGGCAGAATTTAAAAAAGAAGCAGACATGAAGCTCGGGGGAAAAGTTATTTGCGAAAACTTACATATTTACGCAGGTGAAAATATGGGTTATTCTGTTTGTGTTGAAGTAGGTGAAAATATGACCGCCGAAGGCAAGCCCGTGAGAGTAAGCCATAGAGCCACTAACATCTTTGAGTTAAAAAATGGGCATTGGAAAATGATTCATCACCACACCGATTTATCTCCACAGCTAGAAGAGGCTGTTGAAGTGAAGATAAAATAAAGTAATAATCAAAGAAAAATAGAAATTTAAAAAGACCTTGCAATGAAAAAAACAGGAATAATTTGTAGTGCAATTTTATCTTTCCTATTTTCCTCATGTATGAATAAAAATTCAGAACAGGATCTACAAAAAGCCAATAATCAGTTTTATAGTGCTCTAAACATAATGTTTACTGGTGATGGAGGACCTATTGACGCCATCTGGGCACATGAAAACAATATCACTTATTTAGGACCTTTTGGTGGGTATATGACCGGATGGGAGGCCATTGGAGAAGAATTCAAAAAAAATGCCGCCATGAAATTGGGAGGAAAAATAGTTTGTAAAGATCTTTATCTCTATCCAGGAAAAGAGATAGCCTATACCGTTTGTGTTGAAGAGGGCGAAAACATAAACGCAGAGGGTAAAATAGTCAAGGTTAGTCACCGGGCAACCAATATATTCAAACGGATTAATGGAGAATATAAAATGGTTCATCATCATACCGATCTATCGCCTCAACTGGAAACAGCATTTGATAAGGAGATAAAATAATTTCGAAGTTCAAGAGCATATTGTAAAATTGCTTTTATTCCAACCAATAGACCGGATGTGTATTTATCAGTTGAATACGTATCCGGTTTAGAGTTTATAGGATAAAAAATCCAAATTTTAATTGTTAATAAAACGGCCAGCGGTTAGAAAAACAACTTATAATTAACCCTAAGGATTATATACCAAAAAAATTACATGGGTCAACCTATTTTTCACTCGATACATCTTAAATCCAGTCAATGAAAAATCTATTTATTTTTTGTTTTTTAATACTTGTGATTTCTGAAAATAAAGTTATTGCACAAAAACAAACCTTGTGGTATAGTCAGGAGGCAAAGAACTGGAATGAAGCATTACCACTTGGAAATGGAGAACTTGGTGCAATGATTTTTGGAACAATCGAAAATGAGACTATACCTTTAAATATTAATACCTTATGGGCAGGAATACCGCATAATTATTCAAATCCTGAAGCATATAAAAGTTTAATTCAACTTCGCAGCTTACTCTTTAAAGGGGATGAAATGGCTGCAACTATATTTGCAGGTGAACATTTTATGGGTAATCCCAGATACCAGGCAGCCTATCAGCCTTTAGGTGAATTACGATTAAGTTTCCCGCTCAATCCAAATAACGAATATTACAAACGATCACTAGATCTTGTTAAGGGAATCTCGACACTCTTATTCCGAAATCATGGGGTAACCTTTAAACGGGAGTGTTTGATATCCAATCCGGATCATGTAATGGCGATCCATCTTACGGCAGATAAACCGGGACAAATAACCTTTGATTTAAGTCTGGGATGTGAATTTCCAAACAGTGTAAAAATTGAATCTTCACATCGCCTAATTATGGAAGGAAGATGGCAGGACAATGGGATAAAGAAAAAGTACACGGCTTCGTGGACAGAACCAGGAATCAGATTTGCTACTGCTGTAGAGCTTCAAAATAAAGGTGGAATTATTAAAGAAGAACCAGGTTATATTCAAGTAATCAAAGCTGATGAAGTAACTGTTTTTCTCACAGCAGGAACCAGTTATAAAAATTATGAAGATATATCAGGAGATCCCTCATCAGAGTGGCCTAGGGTATTAGATGCAGCTATAAGTAAACAATTTGCGACGATTCGGAAAAACCACATAAAGGATTTCTCCAAATTAATGGAACGGGTAAATCTTCGTATTGAAGATTCAAAACAGATGGTTGAAATTCCAACTGACAAACGACTATCAGCGATAAAAAATGGGGCTATTGACCCAGGGTTTGCTTCTCTATATTTTCAATATGGAAGATATTTACTGGCCTCATGTTCAAGACCGGGTTCACAGCCGGCCAATCTGCAAGGGATATGGAATAAGGAGACCTCACCGGGATGGGGAAGTAAATATACGACCAACATAAATCTCGAGATGAATTATTGGCCGGCAGAAGTTACAAACTTGTCAGAATGTAGTATGCCGGTTTATAATCTGATAGACGATTTGATGAAAACAGGAGCAGTTGTGGCAAATGATTATTACCGTTGCAGAGGATGGGTCTTACACCACAATACCGATATTTGGCGGGGAGCAGCACCTGTTGACGGTGCATGGGGGATCTGGCCAATGGGAGCAGCTTGGCTTGTAAGACATTCGTGGGAGCATTATCTGTATACAAAGGATAGACAATTTCTTGAATCGCGTGCATGGCCACAAATGAAAGGAGCAGCACGGTTTATCTTAGATTTTCTCATTGAGGCTCCTGCAGGAACTCCAATGGCAGGTAAATTACTAACCTGCCCGTCAAATTCACCTGAAAACGCCTATGATTTAACAGATGGCAACATGGTTGGACTAACCTATGGAGCTACAATGGATCTGGAGATTATTCAGGATCTATTCGGCAATTGCCTTGCTGCGCTAGATGCACTTGGAAAAAATAATCAGGCATATGATTCCAATTTCAGAAGGGAGATCGACATTGCTTTGGCAAAACTGGCACCCCTGCAAATCAATCCCAACACTGGTAGACTACAGGAATGGATTGGAGATTATAAAGAACATGAATTAGGACATCGGCATCTTTCGCATCTTTATGGCTTATACCCAGCCTCTCTATTAACTCCAGATTTTTCGCCAGAGCTCGCATTGGCAGCAAAAAAAAGTCTCGAATTCAGGGTTGAAAATGGGAGTGGCAGTACAGGATGGAGCCGCGCATGGCTAGTCTCTCTATTTGCAAGACTAGGCAATGGAGATGATGCCAATAAACATCTTACAAGACTCTTCACTGAATATACCTTACCAAACCTATTTGATGATGGTCCTCCATTTCAGATCGACGGAAATTTTGGAGGTACTGCGGGAATAGCAGAGATGCTTTTACAATCTCATAACGGAATTATCTCACTACTGCCAGCACTTCCACAAAGCTGGTCGAATGGTGATGTAAAAGGGCTATGTGCCCGTGGTGGAATAGTGGTGGGAATGCGATGGGAGGAAAATAAGCTGGTTCGTGCAAATTTCTATTCCCTAATGGGTGGAGACTTTGAATTAATCTATAAATCCAAGAGAGAAAAAGTCACTCTAAAGGCAGCCGAACATAGGGTTATAACCTTTTAATTGGGGTTTGCACCCAATTAAAAGGTTATTCGAACATATCTTTTACTTTATCAAAGAATCCTTTGCCTTCGGCACTTTGTGGAGAGACAAAATTTGGGGCGATCTGAAGTTTTTCGAGTGTCTTACGCTCTTCTGCACTTAGTTTCTGAGGAACCCAGGCATGAATTTTCACCATTAAGTCACCTTTTCCATAGCCGTTAACATCGGGTAAACCCTTGCCGCGCAAACGCAATATTTTTTCCGGTTGAGTACCAGATTCGATTTTTACTTTTACTTTCCCATCTATAGTAGGAATTTCTGTCGTTACTCCCAAGGCAATATCTGGAAAAGAGAGATATAGGTTATAGATCAAGTCATTTTCATCACGAATAAGTTCAGGATGTTCCTCTTCTGCAATTAGAATTAAAAGATCACCAGGTATTCCTCCACGACGAGCACCGTTTCCTTTTCCTTCGAGTGACAGTTGCATTCCTTCAGCAACGCCGGCAGGAATTTTTACTGTTATAACCTCTTCTCCTTGAACAATCCCTTCGCCATAGCACGAATCACATTTTTGGGAAATTATTTTCCCATCACCACCACATGTAGGGCATGCAGATGTTGTCTGCATCTGTCCTAAAAATGTATTGCTTATTCGGGTTACCTGTCCTGAACCACGGCAACTCGAACAAGTTGTAAAACCGCCGCTCCCTTTGGCACCACTTCCGTGGCAAGTTCCGCAAGTAATGTATTTTTTTACTTTCAGTTTTTTCTCGGCACCATGAGCAATCTCTGTAAGATCGAGGCTCACTTTAACCCGAAGATTAGATCCACGATTTACACGTTGAGATCTTCCGCCAGAGCTAAATCCACCAAATCCACCGAAACCACCACCACCAAAAATATCTCCAAACATAGAGAAGATATCGTCCATTGAACGGCCTCCTCCGCCACTAAAACCACCTTGTCCGCCTAAACCGGCATGTCCATATTGGTCGTAGCGTTGTTTTTTCTCGGCACTGCTAAGAATTTCATAAGCCTCAGCGGCCTCCTTAAATTTCTCTTCCGATTGCTTGTCCCCAGGATTCTTATCCGGATGGTATTGGATTGCCTTTTTTCGGAAAGCCTTTTTTATCTCTTCGGCACTCGCATCTTTGCTTACTCCCAGAACTTCGTAGTAATCTCTCTTAGCCATGTTACGTTTATTGTGAGGTTTGAACCAGTTTATTGTTATTCGCCCACCACAACTTTGGCAAATCGTATAACCTTATCGTTCAAATAATATCCTTTTTGAATTACCTGAACAATTTTACCCTTCATTTCATCGGAAGGAGCGGGTACTTTTGTTAATGCTTCGTGTAAGTCAGTATCAAAAGGCTGCCCATTCGCATTAATTTCTGTAATTCCGTTCTGCTTACTAAAGTCATTGAATTTAGTATATATCAGCAAAATACCTTCTTTTGTTGCTTCGAAATCCATCCCTTCGTCTATCGAATGCATCGCTCGCTCAAAATCATCAATAACAGGTAAAATATCAATAAGGACAGATTCCGCAGCTGTTTTAGTCAGCTCCATCCGTTCTCTAAGGGTCCTCTTTCGGTAATTATCAAATTCAGCTGACAGACGTAAATATTTATCATTCAGTTCCTTTTGAGCACTCTCTAATTCAGATACTTTAATCTTAAGTAATTCATTCTCATCCGGAATGACTAAAACTTCATCCGAAGCAGCTGTATCTACAGTGTCAGCCGTTGATGCAGTAGTGTCGGCTAATTGTTCTTTACTATCCGTAATTAACTGACTTGCTTTATCTTTAATGTTTTCTTTGTGTTCTTTCTTTTTCATTCCTGAATTCTTATCTTTAAAAATATTGAATATCATCATTATTAAATTTCATACAACCGGAATAATATCCGGGTATAAATTCTATGCAACTAATTTTTAGTAACCTTTATATACTTACTTTATTCGGATACAAATATTCTGCCAATTGCAAATTTCTAGACAAAATGACACACTAAGACTATAAAGCGGACAGGTTGCAGCTATTTTAGGTGAACAAGCGAGTGTGTCAACGCAAATCCTATTGCTTCAATGCGGCAAGTTTTTGTGCCAGTTCTTCTCCTCTTAGATTTGTGGCGAGAATTACTCCGTTCCCATCAATTAAAAAATTAGTAGGGATCATTGAGATATTATAGTCTTGAATATACAACGCATTACTATTCAATACGCAAACATGATTGTCCCAGCTTAACATATCTTTTTTAATAGCATTCTTCCAGGCTATTTCATCTTTATCGAGAGAGACACTGAAGACGGTAAATCCAGAACCACCTTTAAATTTTGAATCTTTAAACTTGGTATAGGAAGCAACTAAGAACGGATTTTCGTTTCTACATGGTCTGCACCAAGATGCCCAAAAATCAATCAACACAATTTTTCCTTTTAAGGAAGAGAGCTTCAATGAATGACCATTTACTGAGTTTTCAACTATTTCGGGGGCTCTATTTCCAATTTCAATACCTATAACAGCGTTCGATTGACCTTGGGCCAAAATTGCAGTTATAAACAATAAAGAGATTATTAAAAGAATATTTAAAAATTTCATAGCGTGTAAATTACAACATGTTATTTTGCCAACTATTACCTAACAGCTTATTCCCGAGTAATCTTAGCTCCAAGAAGGTTTAAGCGGTCATCAATATTTTCATACCCCCGGTCTATCTGCTCAATATAATCAATAGTCGATTTTCCTGTAGCTGAGAGTGCGGCAATTAAGAGTGCAACCCCGGCTCTGATATCTGGAGAACTCATACGAATTCCGCGCAGAGCCTGAGACCGGTCGAGTCCGATTACTGTAGCACGATGGGGATCGCACAAAATAATTTTGGCTCCCATATCGATCAGTCGATCAACAAAAAAGAGTCGGCTCTCGAACATCTTCTGATGAATTAAAACACTACCTCTTGCTTGGGTTGCGATAACCAGAAAAATACTCAGTAAATCGGGCGTTAATCCAGGCCAGGGAGCATCTGCTACAGTAAGAATTGAGCCGTCTATAAAGGACTCAATTTCATAATGTTCCTGAGCAGGGATATGAAGGTCATCGCCAATAAGACTCATCTGAATGCCAAAACGTCGAAAAGATTCAGGGATTATTCCCAATTGATTAAATCCCACGTTTTTAATTGTAATATCAGAGGCGGTCATAGCAGCAAGGCCAATAAAACTACCCACTTCAATCATATCAGGTAGTAAAACATGGTTACACCCACCTAAAGTTGTAACACCCTGTATGGTAAGCAGATTAGAGCCAATACCACTAATTTTTGCCCCCATAGCATTGAGCATTTTACACAACTGCTGGAGATAGGGTTCACATGCAGCATTGTAGATTGTTGTTATTCCGGATGCCAAGGTAGCAGCCATCACAAGATTTGCTGTTCCGGTTACCGATGCTTCATCCAGTAGCATATAGCAACCCTTCAGTTGCTTTGCTTCTACCATATAAGAAGATTTGTCGGAGTCGTAGGTAAAATTGGCACCTAATAATTCAAAACCCCGAAAATGGGTATCCAATCTACGTCTTCCTATTTTATCACCGCCCGGCTGAGGAATTATTCCAATTCCAAATCTAGCCAACAGAGGTCCAACGATCATTAACGATCCGCGTAAACTTCCTGCCTGAGAAAAGAATTGAGCAGATTTCAAATTTTCGATTTGAATCGATTCAGTTTGAAATTCATACACACCTTTAGACAATCGTTCAATTGAAGTTCCCAGATGGCGCAGAATCTCAATGAGTTTAAGTACATCGCTTATCTCTGGTATATTCGATATGGTAATTTTAGATGAGCTAAGGAGTGTGGCACAGATAACCTGTAACGCCTCATTTTTAGCACCTTGCGGGGATAATTCGCCATGGAGCGGAATGCCGCCTTCTATAATAAACCTGGCCATGGTAGTAAGTAGCTATTTATGTTTACGCGATTGATTGGAAACAGCGGTGAGCTTCGCTTTTTTAGCCTGTTGCTTAAAAATCTCATTCACCTCCTGCAACCGCATATTCGGATCAGGTTTAAGCTTACCATGTGAAAGAAAAGCCATGTCATTAAGGATTTTTGAATCCTCAACCGCATCTTTATTCCATACCAGATAAGTCTTTTTCATTTGATTCGCTAGCAACTCCGTATTTACAACCTTCGCTGGATTATCATCATCCAATTGCGCAGTAGCATTTATATATTTCTCCATAATCTTGCCATAGTGACGAAATTTAATATCACTCTGACTATATGGAATTAACTTAGGCTTTTCAATAAAAGTCTCCGGTTTTGGCGGATCATAAGGATAATCGATATCGAGTTTAAAGTCAGACATTATCGCAATATGGTCCCAGAGCTTATGTTTGAACTCGTTAATATCCCGTAGGTAAGGATACATCATTCCCATAACATCAATAACCCCTTTAACAGCTAAAATTCTATCCTCCCGGTTTTCAATCTCCATAATATGATCAACCATTTTATGGATACTTCTCCCATATTCAGGAAGTCTCATCTTTTTACGTTGGGTATTGTAATCGCGTTCTATCATTTTATCTAAGTAATTAAAGATCAAGACCAGAAATGCCAGTCTTCATTATTTTTTGCAAGTACAAAACTAATCGTTTTTAATCGTTAATTCAAATGCTTTTAAAATAAGTGTAGAATAGTTTTAAAAACGGCTCAGGTCTTGTCATCGCAGACGATTTTGTTATTTCAATACCTTCATTACAACACGACGGTTTTTAGCTCGGCCTTCGGCAGAAGAATTTTCTGCCACAGGCAACGATGAACCATACCCTTTAGCAACCAGGCGGTTGACATCAATTCCATTTTTAGACAAATAGGCAACAACGCTGGATGCCCTTAACTGACTAAGTCTGTTATTCAAATTCACACTTCCCTTGCTGTCTGTATGCCCCTGGATTTCCAGATGTACCTCAAGATTATCACGGAGAAAGCGGATTAACTTATCAAGATCAGAAGATACAGCAGTATTTAAATTGGCCTTACCAACTTCAAAATATATATTATTTAATTGAATGCTTTGGCCCTTTTTTGCTTCTTCGATTGCCAATTCTAGTTTTACATATAGCGTTGTACTTCTATTCAATCCTTTAGTGGTTACTTTCTCTATATTGGAAATAAAATTAGCCTTTTTCCCTACCAGGATAAAGTCACAATCAGCTTTGAGCTGAGTGCGAAATAGTCCATCACCTGGATGACTTTGAATTGATGTAATCACATTATCATTTTGATTAGTAACATTTACTTCAGCACCACCCTCAGGCATATTCTCAGTTTTATTTATAACAAGTCCAGAAAGGGTAAAACGAGGATCATTATGGGTTAGGCTAATTTCTATTTGATTTTCAACACCTGCAAAATTCTCTGGTTTTATATTTTTCACCGTTGAATTAATCTGATTAAGAGATCCACTAACGGTATATTCTTCAGGATTTAACGCAATAAATGTTACTCTTCCATACTCATCAGTCGAGCCGTAACGCATTTTACCATCGGTACCACTGATACTCACGGCTACAAAAGGAAGCGGCTGCCCTGATGCCTCATCCATTACCGAAACGACAAAATCCTTTGCGAGCTTAACAGCTTCTTTTTTAACTGGTTCTGACACCAAAGGAATGATGAGCTTCGCTGGTGAAACCCTCTTTTTTCCTATACTCGTAGCAATACCTACGCTGTAATAAAGCTGATTGCTTAAATGGTGACTTAAAGCAGCCCTGTATTCAACGGTTGCGATTACAAATACCTCCTTAAACAGATTAACCTGTAATCCTGCTCCTGGCGCAAAACTAAATCCATGTATATTTTGATAGGATGAATAGTTAGCTTTTGCAATTAAGAATGGACTAAAAATATGGTTGTCACTTAGCATCTTAAGATGAGCGCCAGTGCTAAGATCCATAAAAAAATTACTACTACCATAAAGTGTATTACCAGGTAATAAATAATCAATCCAGCTACCATTCAATGTCCCGATAAAATCAATATTCTTATTTAATCCATGGATATAGTCAATTCCAAAGCCGCCTTCCATATTTTGGGGCTTATTCCACAACTTATTCTTAAGAACATTGCTTAGGCTAGTTGTGTTAATTAGCTGAGCAGATTTAAAGTCATTATAAAAAAAATGGAGACCGAGTGTTGATCTCTTTGAGTCAGATGAATTCTGAGCCGCGGATCCCCAAATGGATAAAACAAATATAAGAAAACAGGCAAGTATATTTTTCATAATGTTTTTGTGTAATACATTGAATAAGTTATAACTTACGTCCGTTCGCACACCCCTCCCCTGAATCTCCCTTGTCATGTTTTAGATGATCACAAACACCAAATACACGAGGCTCACTGCGGGCCTGATTATTTTCATCATTAGAACTAACGGGCAAACCTTTGGCATCGAGTGTCTGAACTGTCCAAATAAAAACATGTCCGGTAGCGTCATTGAAATTTAACCCAGGCTGCCAAAAATATTGGGTAGTCCCTTTTACCTGTGTTTCAAGTATTGGCTGATTACTGCGTAAAGCTTGCATTGAGTTTTGACCGTCAAGGACCTCAAATACTTGTAACCGGTATACTATACCTTCCTTATTCATAGGAACAAGGCTGCTCCATCGGAAAGTTATTAACGACTGAGCAATAGTTGCATCTAACCATACCTTATCATTAGGCAACAGTAAAAAAGGCAATTGATAATTAATTTGCACAAAAGGTCTGCAAACAGGTAATTTCGTGAGGCTTATATCGTTAAGACTATTAAGTAGCTCGATGCACAAGGTATAATTATCTGCAGGCAATTTCCCACTAGTTTGAATCTTATTAATTATTGATCCATCAAAAAACTGAAGATTATCAAGTTGAAGCGCTTTATCAAGAGTATATGAAGTGGCTCCGGCAGGAATAGTATATACTCTAGCGGTGGCATCTTTGCTGGCAGCAATTAATGTCCCGTTTGAATTTTGCAATTGGGTTCTGAATTTAACCAATATTGATTCCTGCTGTCTTGGAGAATTTAGAACGACAGTCACTAAACCAGCTTTGCTATTATTCCAATCGCTCAGGTAAGTTGGGGCAGGATAACTGATATTCATAGTAACGGAAATCTGCGCCGAAACCGAATAAGTGAACAGATAGGAAATTAGGAGTAGAAAAAAGAATGGTTTTTTCATTTTGCTTTCTGATAAAGATTAGAAGTTTAATTGCCAAATTTATAGAGCAAGGATGTTTTCAAGATACTTTCCCTGTAACTAGCACCTAAAAGGGCTAAAGGTGGTGAGAGTTCATTGCCATATTTAAATAAATTAAGACTCATGCTTGTATTCCATGTTAATTTACTCGTCAGATTCCAATCTGCGCCCATTGTTGCTAAGACATTCTTGCTAGCAGAAAAAGGATTAATAGTTGTAATATTATACTGCAACTGCCCTTTCATATTGATATGTTGTTTCGGAAAATGATATCCTATGCTGCTACTAATGGTGTAAATTTTCAGTTTTGTCATAAGTGGCGTGGTTAGATTCTGAAAATACATAGCACTAAAATCAGTACTTAGATTGGGCTTATCATAAAATGTGGGTACATACATGAGCATAGCTGTATGACTATTATTTCTAGTAAGTGTATTACTAGGAAAAACAGTTTCATCATATTTACTCCAATTATAGGTAAGGCTCAACAGATTACTCATTGAATTTGAACTCCAGGTATAGGATGGATTAACGCCAAGATCATTACCTACATTTTTAATGCCAGTCAAACCAGGGGTTTGAAAACCGAAGTTATTGTAGTTGGCATTCAGACTAAAATGTTCGTTAAATTGGGTAAATACATTGGTATTGGCAATAATTTGTTTTGTACGGTTTGCTGAATTACTCCAATTCCCAAAACGTTCCCCAATACTTGCTACCACATTCATTTTCTTTTTCCATGTATTAAAACGGGTATTCAAGGTATAGTCGAGTCTATCGTTCTGAACAAAGGAGTAACCCATTGTATAATAGCCACCCCCAAGCCACTTAGAAGTGATTCCAATGTCCCAGTCTTTCCCCTTTTTTCCAAATCCCATCTGAGCAGCATGGTCCCTAAAGCTACTTATATTGGTAGAAATATACGGTTTAAAATCCTTCAGAAGCGGATTTGGTCCCAATGCAGCAATATCACGAGTAGAGATAGTGGTTCCAAATTCTGTTTGTCCATACCATCCTTTTTCGGTATTGAATTTAGTTACGAAACTTAGGACAAAATTCTCAGCAGGTTTTGGTGTAGAAGGGATTCCGGTTAAGGGTGTTGCAATACTGCTCATGTTGTCATAGCTTCTTACCAAGTTAAAGCCAGCAAAGTATTTACCATCTTGTTCAAAGCCAATCTGCCCCATAGAGACAGTCCGTTTGTAGGCCCCAACAAAAGTAGCTGGAGGAATAAGGCTCACAAAAGGCTGATAGGATTGTTGACTTACTCCGCTAAAATATTTCATCCTTAACTTGCCAGGTTTTAAACTGAATCCATAACCAAAAATTCCAAGATCACCAGTACTTAAATCACTGTATTTAAGAAATTGAGTTCCTAATTGGATTTCTACCCATTTATAACTAGGATTAAGCCCCAGACTATTCATTGGGTTTGTGAGCCACTGTTTAAAGTTCTGTTTTGGAAAACCAGGTAAATTTCCAAATCCATACGGTGGTGATCCAAAATTATTCCTCGAGGGACTAAAATTAAAATTAAAGGGCAATTTAAATTCACCATAAGTTATCACCGGTTGAAAAGAAAAGCGAACAAGAGTTGAGGGCCTACGTGGAGTAAAAAAAGATGGAGTTGTCGGATTCGTCGTTACAGAATAGCCTTCATAGGAGACTCCCATATTTCCTGTTATAGAAAATTTGGGAATCTCCACAGCATTTGCGCAAACTACCTGTAAAAGAAAAACTACAATTGCACCTCTTGTGATTGACAGATTTTGCATTTGTTTTTTCATTTGAAGGTGAATTTATTTTTTGTTTTTGGCTCTCTCTTTAATCGAAATAACTTGTTTTTCAAGACCAGGCAGAAGCTCTACATCCCCTCTGGTGATTCCACTATCTTTTATCTTCTTTAATTCAATGATTTTTTGTTCCATAATCTTACTATTCATCGCATCACTTACAGATTGATCTGCTTGCAATACCGGTTCGCTTTTGCCTGTAACGATATCTTTTGCTTCCTTGTTTAATGTGTCAGCATTTGAATTCGCTGTCCCACAAGTGGCACAACCATCATTTTGAGTAGTGTTCACAACCGACATCTCTTTTGGCGTATTCCCGATTGGTATACCTCCTCCATTGTTAGTCGACGGTGGCGGAATGGTAAGAGTAAAGCATGTAATTATTTCACATTCCTTGCAGTTCCTGTCCCTAAAGGTAAATTTCACACATATTCGTGCATATAAAATGCAACATGCTAAAGTTGAAGGATGAGGCAGTACGAATGACATGTTCAGGGAACCCGGAATGGTAAAACCGCTGTAATTCTCCCAGATGGTCTCTCTTGGATTTTGATGTGTGTTGCTGACAAGAGGAGTGAACTGAGTAACAGGAGGATTAGTACCCATGGTTATACTGTCCGAAACTGCAGTATTTGTATTTATATCTGTGGCATTGTAGATGCTCCCCCAGGTATATGGAAGATTTTTACAACTGATACACTCCTTATTGTTGTTGTCAGTAAGATTGAAACTCACGACCTCAGCTCTTAATTGAGTAAATAATACTCCTGCCGGCGCCGAGAGAGTAAAGGCCTGATTGAATAACGAATATTTAGGATCTGTATCAATAATATTCTGGGAATTCGCACCTGGTTTAACGCCTAATTTATAGTCGCATGGACAGATCGGGCAAATGACCTTGAATTTGAATACACAACTGTCGCAAATCATGTTGCCACATTTTCCAATAATTTTGATGGTGTAATAACCCGCATCATTTGTGGTGAAAGTAGCCGTATTGGTGTAGGTTGTATTCCCTCCCAATGGATTGGTTATAACGATCTGCGTTGAACCACATTTTGGTTTGCTACATATATAATTAGCAGTAAAGTTATAGGTAGTCTTACATTGCAACGTTATTGTATCTTTCTTGCCACAATTGAGCTGCAATGAGAAATTACCATTAGGAAGTACGGCAGCATCGGAGGCAGATGTTCCTGCATTCGCTGGATTTACAGAAGCCGATGATCTGTTCATCTTATTTACTGCCATTCCATCATAATTATGTGGATTATCGATAACAATTTGGCTGTCATTGATATTTATCCCACCCCAATGGCTCTGATCGCAATTACATCCGTCATCAAGGACCAATCCGATATCCAGATCATTATTATCCTGACAACTGAATTGAAAATTCGCGGACAATCCGGTATTCGGAATAATGTCACTGTTTAGAACCGGATTTGTATTGTTTTGATTTGTTAGCATATAACCTGCTGGTGGGGTTACCTGAAGGTGATATGTTCCTGATGTCAATCCGCAGAATTGATAGTATCCGGGTTGTCCGCTAATATTATTTGTTGAAATATGCGGTAAACCGACCGGATTGTTTGCTGCATCGTAAAGTGTTATTGTACATCCGTTAATACCAGGCTCACCAGGATCTTGCAAGCCATTTGCATTCGTATCAAACCAAACAAAGTTACCAATACATCCACAACCGGAATCAATAATATTAACACAAACTTTTCTCGATTCAGCTCCTAGGGTCTGGACAGAATTTTGTGATGCCGTGGCTGCAAAGCTGTTCCATCCAACTGAACCTACGGTTGCTCCCGGAGGTACCTGTGCTGAGAAGAAATAGGTTTCTGTCTGACCCGCAGGAAGTGTATATGAAGCAAAATCTATCCGAATAGATTTCTGGTTTTGTATTGTTACGGCATTCCCGGGAATCATTGGATAGGTATTCCATACAGCAGCAGAATTACAACCAATTGTATTATCGGGAATCAAATTTAGGTATGATCCTCTTGTTGGAAGAAAATTTGTTGAATATTCTATGGTACTAGCATTCCCCAATGGCAGGGCGCTAGTGAGATAGATTGGAATTGTACTTCCTCTACTATTGCAATTAACCACATATTTATCTCCAGGAGTGGGTAATAAATCCATCATTTTAATTTGAGAAAAAGGTACATTGCCAGTATTTTTAACCTTCAGCCTGTAATACACTGTGGCTCCAGGAGGAACAGAAACGCAGGTATCCCATGTTACATTATTCGAGCTTACCTCCTTGGTAAGTTCAAGCGGAACTTTTCGTTCACACACATAAATAGAAGCGTTGTTATTCCAGTAATTATATTCTGCCACTACAAGATTACTTCCGTTGTAGCAATCATCATGGTTTGTAAGCAGACCAGCCGGTGCAAGATTGGTAACCACTGCCTTGAAATTTATCACATACCAATCGCTACCACGATCACAATCAGCATTTAAAGCCGGCAAATTCCATTGGAGATTCGTGGTATTTGACACCTCCGCATGCACTACTGAAATACCAGTAGTTAGTTGATTCGTAACATTACATTTGGTATAAACTGAATATTTTCCAAAGGTGCTACTATTAGGAACATATTGTAATCCCACAGGCAAGACATCCCTTATACTTCCTCCTGTGAAATTGCCGGTACCATAATTCTGTACCGCAATCGAATATTTAATCGTATCATTTGGATTTACACAATTATAATAATTATAGTAATTGCAAAAATCTTTAACAGTTTCAATTTGCGGGATTTTGCTGCTTGTAATAAAAGATGGATTACAGCTTAGTGGTCCGTTTGAGGTGTTATAGGTTGCACCTGTCATTGTTACAGTGGTACCGGCAAGAATGGGAGCATTGGTATTCCAGGTGTTTGTTAGGATAGTAAAGTATAACTGCCCAAAAGCCTGTGCTGCATTTCCAGAGATACTCATGTTTGATGTAAGGCTGAAATTAGTAATTACACATGCACCCGGAATGTTAAAGGGTGGTGCATAAAAATTTAGTGTTGTTGCCGGTAATGCACCATTAAAGGTCTGAGTATAGGGTCCACAAGTTGTATTGACTGTTATGGTTACTGTTTTACCTGCCGGAATTGCATTCATTTTAAACGAATCAACATGCATCTGAACAGGAATAGCTGCATTGTAACCAATATTACTAAGCGTTGTAGTGCTGCCGGCACATTGATTGGTTTGGGCAAGACTGATATTTAAGTATGCAGGGCAGCCGATAAAATAGTACCAGGTATAATTGATGTAGTATGGGGTTCCAAATGCTCCGCAAACTGTTCCAGGATAAGCTCCCAGCAGGGTAATGCACTCTGAAGCTGATGTTAATGTTTTTGCTGCGAGGGTACAAGAATTGGTTCCGTTCAGGGTTGCTGAATTGCACTTCATCGAATTCAGATTGGAAAGCGGGAAGGTAAGATGAATGTAATAGTCATATGCATAAGTATTTACATCGAGTGTGTTTATTCCGTTCCCTGCATTCCATGTTACAGTTCCTGGTCCGGTCGTAGAAGGGATTAAATTGAGACCTGTGGTTGGCCATCCGTTATGAATTCCTGCAACCGTTGCTCCTGCAGGAAGATTGTCTGTTATCGAAGCACCGGTCAGATTTATGCAGCCGGTATTTGTAAGTCTGACATGATAGTAAACATCAACTGTTGTGCCACAAATTGAAACCGTATAAGGGAAAGGGTTTCCGCTGTTAAATCCTAAATACCATTGATAATTATTGTTGGCAATATATTTGGTTATCGTCCACCCTTCGGTAGTAACAGCTGTTAATGATAATGGGGTACTTATTACAGGAATAGTATGCTCAATGGTTGAGATTTTGGCAGTCAGAACACCCGTTGTTCCATTGCACGTTATTCCGGGTTTAAACCTAACCAGATAACTTACACTGTTTGCACTAGTAGGCTGATTACCCAAATTAAAGGTTAAAGTAGTGGTTGATCCCAAGCTGGAGGTTGATGCTCCACCATAACCACAAATATCAAAGACATTATTTGGGAAGGTGCATACAATCGTTGTTCCCGTTGCTGCCAGATTACTTATTGAATACTGAACAGTAATAGTGTAACAGACTCCACAACTGTTTCCAGGATTTCCCGATTGGCTTTGGCTAATCCCTAAGGTCTGTATTTGTGCTGAAGCCGTTGATAACAGGAGCAAAGCGGCACAGATTGCAAGAATATATTTTAATTTTTTCATCGTTGTATTTATAAGGTGTTTACCATTTTAGTTTTTCGGACAACCGGTAATTTTGTAAGTATAACAATCCAATAAATTGCAAACCGTACAATCCTCAAATGTGATAATATAGCGGATACAGAAATTAACAGTTGCATTACAACAACTCACTAATGGTGGTATAGTTAATACGAATTTAATTGGAATACCAGTACTGATATCTATATTTCCTAATGCATCCAATTGGACAGTGTGTGCAGCGGTAATTCCACCTGTAAAATTCGAATTTGTCGTTGTAGCTGTAGCAAAATTTCCAAATGTATTGCTGGCCTTATTGCAAATCAGACAATTCTCATCATCGGCTTTCATATCAAAATATACAAGATCGGCTTTTATGCGTTTAACTTTCTTTGGTCCTGCGGAAAGATTAACAGTTAATCCTAAGCTGCCATTTCCATTGTTTTTTATCTCTCCTACCAATGCAGCTTCCATTTTAATATCAGCACATGCGCTGCATGGGCAAGAAGGATATTTCAAACTATCAATTTCATTGCGGGTATTACGGTTTGCTTTGTCTTTTAATGGATCATCAACCAAACCATACCATGTAAACTGAACAGGTGCATTTGTAGGAGTCAGGTAATCAAATTGAAAGTTATGCATCGAATTAGGAGAAAGAGATGCAGGTGTTGAACCTGAGGCAGGCACAGGTGTGATATTTGTTATCGTGCCTGAACTAGCTTCAAGAATGTCATTCATGGTTAAGGCCCCATTATAAGTTCCAGATTTCATTCGAATATTGTTTCGCAGATTTAGCCCTGTTCCAGGATTCGGATTCACCGGATAGCCGGCAAATGGCTGAGCATCATTTAAAAGAATATTATTTGCACTACCAGAAAGATTGCTGTAATGTGCAAAAATATGGTATTTAAATTGACCATTTTCTTTTACGAGACACACAGCGGAATCTACTTTAAATTCGGCGTTGGCTCCTCCCATCATCAGTTGTGGTGGAGGTGGATTATTGCTGGAACCTCCGGTATCCCCAATCTTAAATGTCATTAATTCACTTGTCCCTTTATTCTCACCTATTGATCTACCTTCTCTATTTAAAGCTTGAATATTCCATACAAAATCACACAACCAAGGTGGATTACAAGGACCAGAAATTAGATTAGAAATAGAAACTTGGGTAAGATTATCAACATCTTTGGTAATTATTGGTTGATTGGCCTTTTGAGCCTGGGTACTAGTCTGCCCTTGCATGAGCTGCCAAACAGATAATTTATAAGTTACCGGCTGCTGAGGCCTGGGACTTACAGGAGTCCAGCGAAAATTTATAGGCCTCTTCGCATCATCTTTACTTAGGGAAGTACCACTGGCAGGAAAAATAGCCTGAGGTGCCTTATAACTTACCTCATCTTTACCCTGAATAGTGAAGGTTTTACACCTTTCATCACTTAATGGCACCATATCAGCAGCACCAAAGCCGAAAAACTGAACACAAATTTCATAGTCACCCGGAGATAACAAACACTCTTTACCTAAAAAAGCGGCTGCATTAGCACCACTCCAAACTTTTGTCGGAGTATTGAAATTTGATTGTGGCGCTGATTTAAGTGAAAAAGATCCACATACCTTCGCTCCTCCTTTTTTTATGATCACATAAATCTTGCTCTCAATAACATGAGGATCGATATTACCTTTCTGTGCTCTAGAACTTGCACTGATTGTAAAAATTGAAGAACCAACTCCCCAGTTTGCAGTATTGGAATCCGGATTCAAGGGTAAGTTGATTGAAATACCTGTGATGGGGTAATTCTGTGCAACCATTTGCAGTGATAGCACAAGCAAAAGAAGGGTTAGACATTTTTTCATGTTTGCTGCTTTTAGAAAGTATTAAGGTCATATACAGGAAAGAATAAATCAGATAAAGTTATTTAGACCAAATCCTGTTAAAGATAAAGAAAAATAACGAATAAATATATATCGATCTTCACTAGTGTCTCGTTAAAAGAGACTGAGTGACAGTTGTTTATATCCTAGCTCTTTGACATTTTTGTAATCTATATTTGTAAGTAGCTCTTTTACAGGCGTTTTGTCGAGTAGAGATAT
>CAIVMQ010000027.1 GCA_903907075.1 uncultured Bacteroidia bacterium | reverse complement strand
ATTTAAATTTTTTTTTTTATTCTGGGTTTGGGGGTTGTATGTGGCGGAGCCACTTCCAACCCCCTTCCCCTTAATAACTAAATAATTGTCATTCTGAGCGAAACAAAGTGTAGCGATGAATCTGTTAAGACTGATTGCCATTTCCCGGACAATAATGAATAATGATGAAAAAGGGTAACCAAACTGTCAAACTTAAACCAAAAAGTTCACTTATAGGGCTTAAGAATCAATAAAACAATCTATCATTAACGCATAAATATGAATGCCATGATTGGCAGGTAATCCTTTAGTGAATTACGGAAAAGTTTTAATGCTTTGGAGATATGCCCTTCAACGGCTTTCACGGATATCCCAAGTTCCTCTGCTATTTCTTTATTTTTCTTCTCCTCAAACCGACTAAGGGTGAAAACAGCCTTACACTGAGGAGGTAACTGATTGAGAGTAGTTTCGATAATCTTTTCTATCTCCGTCATTGTGATCAGGGATGTATCAAGTACACTTAAGGCATCAAGGTTAGCTTTTAATTCGGGTTCGTCAATATCAGATTCGAAAAGTTTCTGTCTGTAACGCTGGTCCCTTAGTTTGTAGAGGCAGTTATTTTTTGCAACAGTAAAAAGATAAGCTCCAAGATTCGTATTTTCTTCCAATTTTGATCTCTTGTCCCAAAGTACCATTAAGGCATCCTGAACAATATTCTCAACTAAGTCATGATGAGGAATATATTCATAAACAAAATAATAGAGTCGTGGTACATACCTGTTATAGATGACCTTAAAGGCTGCTTCATCACCTCTACTTATTCTTTCAAATAAATATTTTTCATCCTCGATCATTTCACAGGTAGTGTTTGGAGGAGCAAAGCTACTAAAATTCTTCAGAGTTAAACAATCCATAACGAAGATGTCAAATACCTAAACTTGCCGACCCGGGGGATAGCTTTCTAAAGAGATAGTGATTTGCCCCGAAATTTAAAAGAGATTTCGCAAACAAAGCTTCTATATTTCGGGGCTCTTTTTGTTTAAGCTCTTTTTTGGTGTAAATTTGTCCAGCAAAACATAAAAGATGATAAAATATAAACGAGTCTTACTAAAACTTTCCGGAGAATCCCTCATGGGCGACCAACAATACGGAATTGATCCGGTCAGATTATCGGATTACGCCAATCAAATTAAGGAGGCTACTGAACTTGGGGTTGAGATTGGTATTGTTATTGGCGGCGGGAATATATTCAGAGGGCTTAGTGGCGCTTCCAAAGGATTCGACAGGGTCAAGGGAGATCAGATGGGAATGCTCGCAACTGTTATTAATAGCCTGGCCCTTCATTCGGCTCTGACCGTTGCAGGGGTTAAATCGAGAGTTCTGACCGCTATCCGGATGGAACCCATCGGAGAGTTCTATTCCAAGGATAAGGCGATAGAAACGCTTGAGAATGGCGAAGTGGCCATCTTTTCAGCAGGGACAGGAAATCCCTATTTTACAACCGACACCGGTTCGTCACTCAGGGGTATTGAAATCGAAGCGGATGCCATGCTAAAAGGGACTCGCGTAGACGGGATTTATACCGCCGATCCACTAAAAGATCCTACCGCAACAAAGTTTACCGATATCACATTTGATGAAATTTATACAAGAGGATTAAAAATTATGGATCTGACGGCAACTACTATGTGCAAGGAGAATAATTTGCCAATCATCGTTTTTGATATGGACACTTCAGGTAACCTGATGAAGATTTTAAAAGGAGAACCTATCGGGACAGTAGTTCACAATTAAACTTCGACATAAATAGCTGCTGACCCTTATCAGTAAGCGTTGGCTGACTTTTATTCGAGAAAAAATATTGTTCTAAAAATGAATCAGGACGATATTCTTACGTATTGCGGGATACATCCAGCAGCAAATAACCAACTGCGAGTTGCACTCCATAAACTAATCAATAGTTAAATTTCGCCTACATTTCATCTAGGAGGTGCTTTCCAAAATTTATTTTTATCGTACCTTTGTGCAAAACACAACGTTAAAATTTATTCGCCATATGAACGACGAAATACAAATGATCATAGATGATTCATCCGAAAGGATGGATCACGCAATTGCCCACCTTGATCACGAGCTCGCGCATATCCGCGCAGGAAAAGCCAGTCCACGAATGATTGAAAGCGTAGTGGTTGATTATTATGGAGTACCAACTCCCATTATGCAAGTTTCGAATGTAAGCACTCCTGATGCCCGAACTATTGCGATACAACCATGGGATAAGAAGATGATTCAGGCTATCGAACGGGCTATCATGAATTCAAATCTTGGGTTTAATCCCGAAAATAATGGGGAATTTATCCGCATTAATGTCCCAGTGCCAACTGAAGAGCGACGCCGATCATTGGTCAAAGATGCCCATAGGGAAGGAGAAACAGCGAAAGTAAGTATCCGCTCAGCCCGAAAAGATGGGAACGATTATCTCAAAAAACTGCTTAAATCGAAAGAGATATCAGAGGATGAAGAGAAAGATACGGTAGAACTTATTCAGCAGTTGACAGATAAATTTACACGAAAGGTTGATGAGTTGATCTCAGCCAAAGAGAAAGAGATTCTTACCGTATGAGAACTATTTTTACATTTATTATCCTCATTTTCTGGTTTAATACCTATGGTCAGCCAGCTGCCATTTATGACGCTAAAGCAGATGTATCCGCTACCATAAGTCAGGGCATAAAGCATGCACAGGAAGCAAACAAACAGATTTTCCTTCAAATAGGAGGAAATTGGTGTCCTTGGTGTGTTAAATTCCATAAATTATGGAATGAAGATCCCGAAATTAAGGCAGCAATGGATAAAAATTATATCACAATTTTGGTCAACTACAGCAAGGAAAATCACAATTTAGAGGCAATGAAAAAACTGGAATATCCTCAAAGATTTGGATTTCCGGTGTTTGTGATACTCGATACAAACGGGAAACGGTTACATACACAAAATTCAGCTTATCTTGAAGAGGGAGATGGATATTCGAAGAAAAAAGTGCTCGATTTCCTAAACCAATGGTCCAGCGTTGCATTGAATCCCACAAGGTATAGAGAGAAGTAAGCCCATAGATCTTTTTTAACCCTTATTTAAGGTGTTACTTCTCAACAGTGAAGTTAATTAAAGGATATCTCCTCCTATTTCCAATTCATTAATTCGAAAATTCGTAAATTAGGTTTCGATCGAATTAAACCAGTTGTCAAAAATGGTGTCAAACAACATACATAACTTATTAAATAGCTATTAGTTGAATGAATAAAGTAATCCTAAAGTCATTTGGCTACACTCTCCTATTCTTATTCCTAAACTGCACCTTGCTGGCCGGTCAACAGAAGCTTGTCACGAATAAAGACAGTTTACTTCGCAATTCGAAAGATATTGTGGATATTTTAGATGGTGGATTTAAGCGTATTTTAAATAAAGATACCCTAAAGAATAAGGGGAAGGTGACTTTTTTTTCGATTTTACCCGTAGTAGGATATTCGCTTCAGTCGGGATTAACAGGGGCAATAATCACGAATACGTCATTTTATACAGATGGAGGTAAAAGCCGATTCTCCAACCTGCTTCTCAATAGCTATTACTCTCAATATCATCAGTATTGGTTTACTGCAAACAGCAATATATTCTTAGAGAAGTATAAGATTCATCTTGTTGGAGACTCTCGATATTATAATTTTCCCACACAAACCTTTGGCTTAGGAAGTACCACAACTTTAGATGATGGAATCAACATAAAATATTCATATTTAAGAATTTCGCAGATTATTTTTTGGGAATTAAGCTCTAATATTTTTGCCGGTGCAGGATATAATCTTGATTCACATTGGGATGTTAACTTTGATGCCATACCGGGCAATGCTCTTGAGGATCTGAAGAGGCTTCATCAAGGGAGCAGATCTGTCTCCTCCGGTATCTCGTTAAACCTGCTCTATGACAGTCGCAGAAATTCGGTAAATCCGCAAGGGGGAAACTATGTGAACCTTCAATACCGTCCTAATTTAGAGCTTTTAGGGAGCAATAGTGATTGGCAATCCTTGCTGATAGATCTAAGGCACTACACCAAATTTCCAGCCTCCTCTGGGAATATCCTTTCCTTCTGGAACTATTATAATTTTACGTTGAATGGGATTCCTCCTTATTTAGACACCCCAAGTATTGGATGGGATTCATTTTCAAATACAGGTCGTGGTTATGTTCCGGGGCGATATACAGACAGAAATCTGATTTATATTGAGACTGAATATCGTTATGGCATAACCCGTGACGGACTCTTAGGAGGTGTTGTCTTTGGGAATCTGGAAAATCTCTTTGATAAATGGTCCGATAAACATCGGATAATACCCGGTTATGGAGTAGGTGTAAGAATTAAGATGAACAAGCACTCCGGCACAAATCTTGGGATTGATTATGGGTTTGGTGTTGGAGGCTCACATGGCCTATTTTTTAATCTCGGGGAAATATTTTAGAACATAGGTCGGGATGTTCAGCTTAAATTAAGGAGAGAGAGAATAAAAAAAGAGGGCTTATCATCCCTCTTTTTTTATTCTCTTATTTCCTTACCAACAACCAAAGATCGGCATACTTAGGGAACTGCTGGCGAAGCTCACTAACTTTGCTTCGGGCCGCAGATTCATCATTGAAGCTATTTACACATACCCGATATAATCCCGATTCATTAACAAGAATTCCGGGAGAGAAATCTTCCGCGGCGAGTTGTTTTTTAAACCGTTGGGCATTTTCAAATACCCCAAAACTTCCAAGAATAATATAAAATCTTTTCGATCCTAAATCACTCGCTTCACCTTTGGCAGCAGTGATGCGCTCCTCCTTCGATTTTACTGAAGAACTGCCACTGCTATTGCTATAGGATTTAGCAACACTTTCAGGCTTTTCACTTTCCGATTTAACACTTTCTGACTTTACTGGTTCTGGCTTAGGGGCAATTTTTTGCGTTTTACAACCTACAGCCATCAGAACAACCACTACGAGAAGAATACTCAGAACTTTCATGAGAATGATTTTTTGATAGTTTTATTCCACGAAGATATAAAAAGAAATGAAAATTTAGATAATTCAATTCGAATTCTTAAATTTACATTATATAAATGTAAATCCTTTCCTTTATAAAAGTGATATATAATATCCCTATTCTAAAATAATCACTATGAAAAATTCAAAATCGCCCCTGATTTTCGTGGTTGAAGACAATACTGTTTATAATAAGCTAATTGTTAATCATCTGCGAGCTCATAAGCTTATTAGGACTGAGAGTTTTTTATCAGGAGAGGAGTGTCTTAAAAATATGAATCAGAAACCCGATATCCTTATTCTGGATTACCTCCTTGAGGGAATAACCGGAATTGATGTCGTTATAGCCTCGAAAAAGAGATACCCGACAACCGATTTTATTTTCCTTTCGGGCCAAGATAATATAGAGGTGGCTATAAATTGCATGCGATATGGAGCATACGATTATATCGTAAAAGACCAATATGCGTTAATTAAGCTCTCCGATAAAATAAATAAGATACTTGTCCATCGCGAGCTTGTGAAGAGCAATAAGCACTTTAAACAAGGGATAACGTTATTTTCTATTGCCCTTCTAATTATTATTCTCTTCTTCGCCGGACTTGCCTTTGTATATCCTAAAATATTTTCAATATTTTAGGATTGCACGATCGCATCTTAGACACTATAATCGGGTCATATAAAATCTATTTCGGACCCTTATCAGCTGAAGGAGCCAAGATTGCAGAATATTCGGCAGGGGAATGGAAGAGCGATAAAACACGTTTAATCTCCAAATCGCTCCCTATTGCAGCTATGATAGCCCCTTTCTGGAAATAGTATCTAGATACAATCTCATCCTTTATTAATTCACGAATCTCATCACTAAACTTATTTACATCTGCATCAAGATCTAATGTCAACCCTTTTTCGAGCTCTGCAAATTCATTTTTTGCCCCTTCGAAATAACGCTCACGCTTGGCTATATCTATAAGTGTCTTTAAGGTTTGTTCACTCCGCGATTCATACGAAAATTTCCTCTCCTTTATAAAAACAAGAAAGTCATGGTAGATATCATCACTCACTATAAACTTGTCGGCGGAAGCAATTGTTTTGTGTTTAAATGCAAAATCAGTAGCAAAATCAAAAACTAAATAATCTTGGACTAACTTATAGGCTAGGGTACTGAGGGTATCCTGAACATCGCGAATATCGGGGGTCACGCCACCTCCATCTTTTACCAGACGACCATTTTTTGTCTTAAATACAGAGGTTAGCGAGTCGGGGATATTTCCCACACTCCCATCTGAATTTCGATGGGAATAATCGAGAGCCTGGATGCACCTTCCACTTGGAATATAGTATTTTGCAGTAGTAACCTTGAGTTTGGTGTTGTAGCTCAGATCGCGAGTTGTTTGTACGAGTCCTTTACCAAATGTGCGATTACCCAATATGATTGCACGGTCAAGATCCTGAAGTGCACCTGCAACAATCTCGGAGGCCGATGCCGATCCTGAATTTACCAGTATAATTAGGGGCATCACAGAATCAACCGGTTGCTCCGTTGCCCGGTAGGTTTTATCCCACTGCGAAACTTTCCCTTTCGTGCTAACAATTTCTTGTCCATGATTAACAAACAGATTGGCGACCTTAACTGCCTCGCCAAGCAATCCTCCAGGATTAGACCTTAGATCCAATACAAAAGAGGTCGCTCCTTGTTTATCTCGTAAATCGGTAATAGCACTACGTAATTTATCCGCACAACCATCTGTAAAACTTGAGAGGCGTGCATAGCCTGTCTGAGCATCTATCATACCGTAATAGGTTACAGGATTAATCTGAATATCTTCACGAACGATATCAATACTGAGTGGTTTTTCAACTCCTGGGCGCTGCATCTTTACTTTTACCACTTTCTGTGCCGGCCCCTTAAGAATATCAGACACATCAGAAACAGCTAATTTATCAACCTTTTTGCCATCAACTTCGAGAAAAATATCGCCGGCACGCAATCCATTTTTCTGTGCCGGAAACCCTTCATATGGCTCTGCAACAATAATTTGATTCTTCCGTTTAGAGATCATCGCACCTATTCCTGCATACTCTCCGGTGGTCATAAACTTAAAGTCATCCATCTCAGATTCCGGAATAAAAACGGTATACGGATCAAGCGTATCGAGCATCTCATCTATCCCCTTTTTAATCAGGATCTCAGGCTTTACTTCGTCCACATAAAAGAGATTTAATTCCCTTACCAGGGTAAAGAAGATATCCATATTCTTAGAAATCTCGAAATTCTTCTGATCGGTTTTAAACCCCCAAAACGAGAGTGAAATAATCACCACTATCGAAGCTGCAAGTAAACCCTTTAGTATTTTAGTACTCATAGACTACATTCTCAATTAAAATTATTCTAATTCGCAAGATTACAAAAGTAATCATTCAAAGGTTAATCTGTTCCCTCTAAATTTCTTGGATTATGAAGATCTCTTAATCCAAGATTTAACCCCTTTAAAGAAAATAGGATACAATTAAACCAACCATCTATGCAACAATAGTGAGGGTTTAAAAGTTTAACGTATTTTTATCCCTGATAAAAAATAAAAATTGGGAAAAGGATTAGTCACACGTTCAACAGGCAGCTGGTATTCTGTAAAATCAGATTCCGGGGATTTTATCGATTGCCGTATTAAGGGCAAGCTGCGGATGAAAGATGTTCGCACCACCAATCCTATTGCGGTAGGCGATCGTGTCGAATATGAATTGCAGTACGATGAAACGACCAAGGAAGGAGTTACAGGAATCATATCTGCCGTAGAGCCACGGAAAAATTATATTATCAGAAAGGCTTCGAATCTTTCACGGGAAAGCCAGATTATCGCGGCTAATATCGACCAGGCATTTATCATTGTTACAGTAAATTATCCGGTTACCTTGCCGGGATTTATTGATCGTTATCTGATATCTGCTATGGCCTATCGAATTCCTGCTACACTGGTTTTCAATAAAATTGATCTCTACACCGAAAAGGATTGTGAAAAACTCGAGGAGTATTTAGAGACTTACCAATCTATCGGATACAAATGTTTTACAGTCTCAGCTGAAAAAAATATCAATATTGATCTTCTGCATGCTGAGCTACATGGTAAGATCAGTCTCTTCTCAGGACTCTCAGGAGTAGGAAAATCTTCGATTCTAAATCGCTTTGATCCTGATCTGAAACTCAAAACCGGGATAATCTCTGAACACCATCAGCAAGGAAAACACACCACTACATTTGCAGAGATGTTTGAAACATCCGATGGTGCGATGATTATTGATACTCCGGGCATCAGAGGATTTGGAGTAATTGATATGGGAAAAGCGGAGATTGCCCATTATTTTCCTGAGATGTTTGGCCTTTTAGATCAATGTCGCTTTTTTAATTGCACCCACACTCATGAACCTGGTTGCGCAGTAAAATTAGCTGCCGAAAAGGGCGATATCCCCGCAACCAGATATGAGTCGTATCTCTCGCTTATCAGTGAGGACGATTCCAGATATAGAAGCTAATAATGTGGCAATCGGCGCTACAATTCGACGCATTAACACCTTATCTATTACAAATATCGCATCCAACTTAACTATTTAAGCTAGATAACAACCTTCAATCCATTATTTGGCTAACACTTAATTATCTTTAGGCTAAAAATTTATTCATTGAATATCAGTAATTTACAGCCCATATTAAAATTCCAGGCACCCTCAATTTAACACCAAATAGGAAGGGTTCAAGTTCAAATTAAGTTTCACCTGAACATTTTTCTACCAACATCGGTTTGATATTACTATTTTATTTAAATTTGCCCCATATTAATAAAGATGACTCATGAATAGCAATACTACTTACTTTTGGTTTGGTTATCTCGGCCTTCGCATGGGGACTGATCGGTAAGGTATTGTCAAACAAACAATATTAAATCAAAAAGAGGTCTCCGAAATTGGAGACCTCTTTTTTTATATTTAAATGACGACTAAATGAAACTTGCAGTTATTGGACTTGGCCTCATTGGTGGTTCTATGGCAAAGGATTTGCGTAGGACCAAATTTGCCACTGAGATCATTGGCGTTGATAGTCACCCCTTAAATGCCAAGATGGCACTTGAGATGGGAATTGTCGACCGCATTGAGACACTGGAGTCAGCTGTTAAAGAGGCTGATATTGTTCTTGTTGCCATTCCTGTCGACAAGATTGTTGTTTTATTGCCAACGATATTGGATCTTATCTCTGCCTCAACAACGGTGATTGATGTTGGATCAACCAAGCGGGAGATCACAGAATCGGTAAAGAATCATCCGCTACGAGGAAATTTTATTGCTTCGCATCCAATGTCTGGGACTGAAAATAGTGGTCCTTCCGCTGCAATTGAGCACCTTTTTGAGCACAAGATCTGTATTGTTTGCGATCATGGTATTTGCAGACCTCAGCACCTTGCTTTAGCCGAAAAAATGTTTCAGTCACTTGGAATGCCTATTGCATACATGTCGAGTGATGAGCAAGATCATACCACGGCATTTATCTCCCATCTTCCTCATGCTACCTCATTTGCATTAGCCAATGCAGTATTAGCCATCGAAGACCGGAATATTATTTTCGATCTTGCATCGGGAGGATTTCAATCAACTGTTCGTCTTGCAAAGAGTTCGCCACAAATGTGGGCTCCCATATTCTGGCAAAACCGCGACTATATCTATGAGGCGCTTGAAGTTTATATCCATCACCTTGAAGAATTTAAACGGTCACTCAAGAATAATGATCACGAAGGGCTCACGTCATTGATTGTAAATGCAAATAAAATCCGGGGAGTATTAGTAGGCGAAAATTCCTCTTTAACTAAGAACGAAGAAACAATTATTAAATTATATACCAAGTAAATATGGGATCAATATTAGACATCCGACCGATAAATCACTGGCTACCAGGCATCGACAACCCACTATTAATCAGTGGCCCATGCAGTCTTGAGTCAGAAGAACAAACAATGGCAACTGCCCGCGAACTAGCCAAAGACAAACGAGTTATGGTATTTCGCGGAGGGATATGGAAACCTAGAACACGTCCAGGTTCTTTTGAAGGGATGGGCCCCGTTGCTTTAAAATGGTTGCAGCAAGCAAAAGAGGAGACCGGATTACTTACCGGAACAGAAGTAGCAAATGCCCAACATGTGGAGGAGTGCCTTAAAGCAGGTGTCGATATTTTATGGATTGGAGCACGATCAACAGCATCACCTTTCGTAGTTCAGGAAATTGCCGATGTCCTTAAAGGGACCGATCAGATTGTAATGGTTAAAAATCCTGTTAACCCAGATGTCCAATTATGGATGGGGGCCATAGAACGACTAAGCCATGCCGGATTGAAGAATCTTGTCGCGATTCATCGTGGTTTTACCCCTTTCGGAGATTCAAAATACCGCAATTATCCAAACTGGAAGACGGTCATTGAATTAAGACAGCTTATGCCAAACCTTCCTATCATCTGTGATCCAAGCCATATTTCCGGGAAACGTGAATTTCTATTCGAGGTCTCACAAAAAGCTTTTGATCTTGGTCTGGATGGCTTGATGCTCGAATCACATATCGACCCTTCATGTGCCCTTAGTGATAAGGATCAACAAGTTACACCTGCTGAATTGAGTAAAATTCTTGATAAGTTGGTTATTCGATATCAGAGTTCCGACAATCCACAGTTTGAAAATAAATTGGATGCGCTGCGTTCCAGAATTGATGGGATAGATCATGAGATTATGGAGATTCTAGCCTCAAGAATGGAGATTGTTAAGCAGATTGGAAATTACAAGAAAGAAAATAAAGTTACAGCTCTTCAAATTAACCGTTGGACTCAGATTCTGGAAGACCGTATTCAAACAGCCCACAAACTGAATCTTGACGAGACTTTAATTAAGTTAATCTTTCAGCTTATTCATGAAGATTCGGTTCGCCAGCAGACCGAAATCATGGATAAGGATTTATAGCCGTTTATACGAACATCAAGAAAGTTCGTAGGAAGGCCAAATCAAATAGCTTTCAAAATAAAAATGAGACCATTATGTCTCATTTTTATTTTGAAGTTCCGGATTTTTCTGAAACCGGCGAATAACTTTATCCATTGCCTCGTCAAGTTGAATAAATTCCAACTCCTCCTTCGCGATATAAACGAGTATGAGGGCAATTTGCTTCCTATTGACTGCTGCTAGATGATAAAGCTGATCTTTTTTTACCCGATACACCTCCCGCATTCGTCGTTTAAGCAAGTTCCGGTCGTGTGCTCGTTTAAATAATCTTTTGGGAACACTAAACATCACTTGTATAGGAAAGACCGATGGTAACGATTCAAATTTCCATACTACCTTAAAAGGATAGCACAAGAAAGAGGTGCCACTCAGAAAGATCTCGCCGATAACTTTCTGACTGCATAATTTCTCATCCTTTTGAAACGTATAGCTTACCATACTTTTATAACCAAAAAAGGGGAAAATGACTCTCCCCTTTAGATAAAAAGCTCAAAAACTTTTATTTATTATTTTTATTGTATTCCGAGATAAACCTCTCCAAGGCAGCAGGCATTGAAGGGGCCTCCGGAATTGGAGCCTCCACATCCAATCTAAGCCCTGCATCACGCACTGCCTGAGCAGTTACGGGGCCAAAAGTGGCTATTTTAGTATCATTTTGGACGAAGTCAGGAAAGTTCTCCCTTAAGGATTTTATTCCACTAGGACTAAAGAAGACCAGCATATCGTAATTTACATCCTTTAAATCGGATAAATTACTGCTAACAGTTCGGTACATAATGGCTTCTGTAACATCCAATTTAGATTTTTCAAGTAATATTGGAATCTCCTCTTTATGTACATCCGAGAGGGGAATAAGAAATTTATCCTCTTTATGTTTCATCAAAACATCGACAAGATCAGCAAATTTTCCATTCGCATAGAAGATTTTCCGCTTACGATAGACAATATATTTTTGCAAATAAAAAGCTACAGATTCTGAAATACAGAAATATTTCATCGTATCAGGAATCGTTAAACGCGACTCCTGAGCGATTCTAAAAAAGTGATCTATTGCCGTTCTACTGGTAAATACAACAGCAGAATGATCCAGGATTTGAATTCGGTCTTTACGAAAATCCTTTGCCGGAACACCCTCAACCTGAATGAATTGACGAAAATCAATTTTTAGATTATGCTTTACTGCCAAATCATTATAAGGTGAATTTCCCGGAGATGGCTCGGGTTGCGAAACTAATATTTTTCTAATTCTCAACGTATTTACTTTTAAAAATTGGTACTTTTCAAAACCCCTCTATTAAACGATGATGAGCTTGAAAATCAAAAGCAATGGTAGAATTTCAATGGTACAAAGGTATAAAATCAAATAGAAAATTGAAATGTCTTTATAATAACCCAAATAAAAACTTCGAAAAACTGCCGCGATATACATTATAACAATCAGTATAGCCATTATCCATACGGTAATAAAGTTAGTCTGCTCCAGAATTGCATGAACAGTAACCATAGGCATCAGAATGAATCCTAATGCCCTGAAATATAGCCTATTATTAAATATCAACTCCTCTGTTTGCTCCTTAAGCATCGTAATGGAGCCCACGATTCGATAGATAAAGAATTTGATAAATAGATAGCCATTCAGGATTATTAATAATCCAATAAAAAGTAGAATTGTTGGATATCCGGAGATTCCAACCTTATAATACTGGGCTATTTGAAATACCGATAAGGGAAGAATAAGGTGAAAAATAGTGTCTAAGCGAACAGCTCCATAAATGGTTCGGTAACCGGTCTGACGGAAGAGGCGTGATGCCGCATTAAAATTAATCAGACTAACAAAGATCTGTCCCAGATATTTTGGAAAGCTTACCCGTACAGAGGCAAATATAATCCACAAGATAAGAATTAACGCTAATCCCCACTCTTCATTATTCGAAACAATCCGCTCCTTCCCAATAAATCCATATGGTTTGACCTCTTTTACCGCAACAGTAAATTGCTGCTTTAAAAAGATAGAATCGGGGACTGGGTATACATTACCAAAATTATCTTTAAAACCCGGACTATAGTCAAAGCCCGGATTCCCTGTATAAATATTAAGTAGGCCATCGCTTACAGTCGATTCTTCACTATAGGATTTTTTCTTTACAATCTCTTTTTTTACCTTGCTCTTCGATAGACTAGCCTTTGCCGTTACCTGCTGTAAATGCTTATCCTTAGGCTTTATAGGGACTGAACTGCGGTCATGCTGAGAATGCTGACCACGATGAGACGGAACAGCAGAGGCAAAGTCATATGAAATTTTCTTTTGGGCCAACACAGCGACTAATATTGAGCATTACTTTTTAGCGCAGCAAAGATAAAAAATAAAGGAATGATCCTTATCATATCGTTTCACGGTTCTTCTTGGCCAAAATAATAGCCGGTTTAAAAAAAATGGCAATTCTTATTCTTTCTAGAGGTGACTTAAGCAAGCACTTTAAAGCTCTAAGAGTTGAAATTAAACACCTCTATTGGCACTATACAAACCGCTAATAGTCTAATTTAATCCTAACTTAGGATAATCAACCTCGTATAGCCATGAAGGCTCCTCTTCTTTACCACCAACCTGATATACCAGTTTAAAAACTCCCGGATATTTCTGCTCGATAAAAAACAAATGGCGTTGGATATTATTAATAACAATTTCCGATTTCATTTTTGCCTTACCTCTTAAACTTGAGACGAGTACGTAATCAATTTTGTTAGTATGAAGATCTGAAACCAAAGAATCCGGCGAGATAGCATAGCATGCGAGAGTCGATACTCGAACCCTTCTAAGCAACGAGTCGGTTGAAAATGGCTGTATATTCAATTGTCTTAATTGCAGCAGTTGATTGTTCCCTTCAATGCCTTTAAATTCATAAACCCCGAAAATATCTGTTCCTTCAACAACGCAGCCTACTTTAGCTTTTCTAAGAGATTCCTGGAGATCAATAGGAGCAGGGATGTTTAACACTTTATTTGGAATTATCACTAATTCGCCTGTTCGCTTCTTAAGATCACCAAGAAATTGGTCTGGAGCTGAAGTGCCAAGACGGTACATTCCAAAAAAATCCCTCCCTTTACTATATATAAACGACATAGAAGGCTTTCGGGAAGCAACCACTTTAGAACTGGGGATATTTTTACCCACCCATTCACTCATCATTAGAAAATTCTGCCAGTCAGGGGTAAAACCATAATAAAGATCCCCTCCAATATTTTTTGCCAGCACTTTTTGATTGGCTTTAATCTTCTCAACGGTCTGCCCAAGGGTTTTAAAAAAAACAAGTGACAGAAATAGAGGCAGTACTAGGATCAGAAAGCCTAATCCTTTCACCTTAGATAACTGCTCAATACTCCATGCCATTAATAACAATAGCAAGGGGATATAAATGATTACCATCCGCATCTGATCCCAATGTTGCTGAAGAGCCAGAAAGGTTGCTCCCATAGAACAGCCTAGATTTAATGCGATAAAGAACATCACTTTACTCCTCTTGAACGCAAAATAGAGTGCGATTAATAAGAAAGCAATAATAAGAAAAGTGACGACCCAACTTATTTGGGTCGATTCCGGATCCATAAGTCCTATCCCAATCATAAAATGTTTGGATAAATAGAGCCGTGCATTTTCAAATAGACGAACAATCATACCTGAAAAATTTTCGTAACCCGATTCAGGCTTATAAAAGTTTTTAAGCAATATCTCATGCATTGGCCTGGATGTTTTGGAGGCAGCCACACCCCAAACCAGATATTGATATACTTTATACGGGAGTAAGAAAATCAAATAAGATACAACAACCATTACAGAAGAGCGGAAATTCTTATCCAGCAACAGCATTAGTACAATAATAAAAAGTGATATAATACCTATCTCCCGGGTTAGGCTGACAGCAAAAAGGGAAAATCCAATTATTAACCATTGTAAATATTGCTCCTTAAGAGTCCCCTTTTGATCTTGCTTTTCAGTAAGGTAAAACCGTATAAAAAGAAACACTAAAAGTGATTGAAGAAACATATACATCGCCTCAGTATAGGTCTGACTTGCAAAATACAAAATGGTTGAATTCAACGAAATGATAAGCAATAGTGGAGCGAGTATAGAAGGGGCTATAATCCTCTTAAAGGTGTAGTAGAAAAAGGTGAGGTGTAAGACAATAAACAGAAATGACAATAACTTTAGCCAGATCAAATTAATTCCGAAGATCCAAATGATAAAACTTAGGATTATAGAGTATAATGGTCCATGCCATGTTGGAAAACCTCTCCCTCTAAGAAAATCATTTGCCATCTCAATATAACCCGAGTCATCGCCGCCGGTACTGATTTTGACATCAAAAAGCAACGCTCCAATTATTACGGTCAGAAAGATAGCAATGTAGAAAACAAGATTTAACCTAGCCCCAATCCATGCATCAGAAGTTTCCAAAAAAGTTTGTGAGGCAACCGGATTCCTATCTTTTCTTTTTTTTACTGAATTCGCACTAGAGTGAGGCAATTTCGGGGAAGTGGCTGAAGATTTATTAATCCCGTTTTTTTGTGGTAGTGCCATAATTATGCCGTTTTTTTTCGTTTCGAAAAAGTTTGTATGTTTACGCTCACAAATGTAAAATAAATAGGATCTAAAGTCTTAAATCGACTAATTAAACTTTATACCCATACCTAACATTTTCGAAACATTGGCAACAAAAAAAGGGTTACAAGAATATTTTGAGAATACCGCTAAACGGAGAATAGTTTGGAAAAAACGCAACCGTTTTTATCATAAATCTCTTGAGAAATATTTCTCCTTATCAATCCCATCCGGATCACGTGTGCTTGAAATTGGTTGCGGCACAGGGGATCTTCTTGCCGCTGTTAATCCTGAATATGGCGTTGGAATTGACTTCTCTCCAACAATAATTGAGATTGCTTCAGCACGATATCCTATGCTACATTTCCGTGTTCAGGATATTGAAGAGAATTTCATCAAGGAAGATATAGATCAAATAAATCAACCATTTGATTATATCATCCTCTCCGATTTATTACATACCCTTTGGGATGTTCAAAAAACCTTAGGTAATCTTAAGCAATTTTGTCACCCCTCAACTCGCATTATAATTTCCAATTATAATTTCCTTTGGGAACCAATTCTAAAATTTGGCGAGTTAATCGGGTTAAAGCAGCAAACATTTAATTCCAATTGGTTATCTTATAATGACATTGTCAATTTATTGGAGATCGAGGGATTTAAAGTTGTGACCTCGACACAGAAGTTGCTTATTCCTAAATATATCCCTCTATTAAATCTTATTTTCAATAAAATACTGGTTAATCTCCCCTTGATCAATGATCTTGGACTAGTTACAATCCTAACTGCAAGGATCGAGAAGAGTATACCACAAGAACACACCGTATCTATTATCATCCCTGCGAGGAATGAGATGGGGAATATTCAAAATGCAATAACCAGAATACCTCAGTTTGGATTATCTCAGGAGTACATATTTGTTGAAGGTCATTCTGCGGATGGAACCTATGAGGAGATGCTGAGAGTCCAATCGGTATTCCCGGAAAAAAATATCAAAGTATTCCGCCAAAACGGGAAGGGGAAAGGGGATGCTGTACGTGCCGGGTTTGAGGCCGCTACGGGAGAGATACTGATGATCCTCGATGCAGATCTCACAGCTCCACCTGAGGATCTACCTAAATTTTACGATGCTATTGCCAATGGGAAAGGGGAGTTTATCAACGGCTGCAGACTCGTTTATCCTATGGAAAAACAGGCAATGCGCTTTCTGAATTTACTCGCAAATAAGTTTTTTGGACTATTCTTTAGTTATTTATTGGGTCAGCGGCTCAAAGACACCCTATGTGGTACAAAGGTGTTATTTAAGAAGGACTATGAGAAGATTAAAGCAAATCGCTCCTATTTTGGAAATTTTGACCCATTCGGAGATTTCGATTTGCTGTTTGGTGCCGCAAAATTAAACCTTCATATGGTAGAAGTGCTGGTAAGGTACAAAGACCGTGAATATGGATCAACACAGATCAGTCGTTTTAAACATGGCTTATTGCTCATAAGAATGAGCTTATTCGCTGCGAATAAACTTAAATTTAAATAAAACCGAATTAAACGGATGCGAATCGTTCTTTCAAGAATGATAGGCCAATTGAAATTATATCCAATATCTTCACGAACCTGAGAAATATATGTCTTTTGACAAACGGATCGAACATGAACTAAAACATGGAATTTTTCTTGCGGAGAATGGAGCCGGAGAGATCTGGAATTGGGAATCTCCTGCTGGAAAACAGAGATGGAAGAGACGAGTAACGTTGTTAACAAGGTCGATTAAGGCCGACGAGAAGGTGCTTGAATTAGGATGCGGAACAGGTTATTTTACCCGCGAAATAATTAAAACGGCAGCATCCGTTGTGGCAATCGATATCTCTCCTAACCTATTAGCAATAGCCAGAAAAAATATCACTAATCCAAATATCTCTTTTTGCGAAGAGAATGCCTATCAAATGACATTTACAAACGAATATTTCGATTATGTGATTGGCAGTTCCGTATTGCACCATTTAGACATTGAAAAGGCATTTGCCGAAATTTATCGGGTATTAAAACCCGGAGGATCGATAGCTTTTACGGAACCAAATATGATGAATCCTCAAATTGCACTACAAAAAAATATACCGTGGTTAAAACAAAAATTAGGCGATTCCCCTGATGAAACAGCCTTTTTCAGATGGCAAATTATTCGATTATTAAAAAAATATAACTTCAGAAAATGTAAGGCTGTCCCATTTGATTTCTTACATCCGGCAATCCCTTCGCAATTAATTAGGCCTATTAAAGCCCTTGGAAATCTGATTGAAAAAGTGCCGATTGTAAAAGAAATCGCAGGATCTCTCTTCATTAGTGCAATGAAGTAAAATCCAAAAAGATATCGCAAAAACTAATTAATTAAAGTGTTAACAGCGCACTCTTAAATGCACCATTAGCCGCGGTTAATAAGTAATTTCTCCTACGTATTAAAAAATTAATACCTAAAGTTAAGCAAAAATCATAATCATGAAGGATTAAATTCTTCGATTATTCCGATTAGTGTTACGCTTTTCGCCACACTGAAATCTGATTACCTCAGAAAAATTAAGTATTGGATACCTTGTTTATTTCAATTTATCAGGTAGCAAAGCTTGAAACCGATAGCTTCCAGATTTAATCGCATACACCGCATTATCGTTCTCCATACCCAAAGGTCTCACTCCTCTTTTAATGGAGGGCAACTTACCCGACTCAGTAACTTCCAAAAGGTTGCGAGCAGGGAGATAGACAATCGCCGTGGTATTGGCAGGAATTAAAACCTCCAGAGTTAGTTTTTCACCCTCGACATTCCACGCTGTGGCGATCTTACCATGAATAGAGATATAACTCGTTTTGGCATGCGTGAGCCCCTTGCGGATGACTGGTGCAATACGGATGCGGGAATAGCCGGGAACATCCTCGCTGATACCGCCTATCATGCGGAAAAGATACTCCCCAACGGCACCAAACGAATAGTGATTCAGCGAGTTCATACCTCCCCGAGGAGTTTTTCCATCCCATCCATCCCACCGCTCCCAGATCGTAGTTGCACCCACCGTCACCGGATAAAGCCATGACGGGGCGCTTTTTGTAAGCAATACCTTATACGCATCCCCATCAAGATCGGCAAGATGCAACCCCGGAAGCAAGCGTGGAGTGCCAATAAATCCTGTTGTAGGATGCCAGTCAAAGCGCCGGATCTCATCGAGATAGCGATCTCTCATTTTATCCTTAAGAGCAGGAGGAACCAGCCCCATCGTAAATGCGAGGGCATAACCGCTTTGACTACTCTTTGTGATATTTCCTTCAGCATCGATATACGCTTTCGCAAATGCCTGAGCAATCTTGCTCGCATGATCTCGAAATGTTATCCCATCCTGTTTCTCCCCAATTGCATCGGCCATCTCTGCCATAAGCTGGAAATCAAAGGCGGCATAGGCTGTGCCGATCACCTCATTAGCTACTCCGCCTCCATTACTCAGCCAGTCCCCATTTCCAACCTTCCCTATAAAGAGATTATCTTTGCTCTGTCGTTCAAGCCACTCAAGGTTTCGTTTCATTGCCTGGTAATGTTCGCGAATCACACGCGTATCTCCATACGTTCGATAAATCTCGTAAGGACAGATAATACCTGCATCCGACCACCCTATGTTAGGCCCATCACCGGGACCAAAGGTGGGAGCATGGTCTGCAAAATGGCCATCGGGCATTTGAGCCTCCTCACATACATCGACTAGCCACCGACTGAAAAAGGAGGAAACATCCATATTATAAACCGCAGTTCGCATAAAAAATTGCGCATCGCCCGTATAGCCACACCGCTCATTTCGCTGGGGACAATCTGTAGGAACACCCATGTAATTTCCACGCTGTGACCATAAAATATTTTTCGCCAACATATTGAGTAATGAGTCAGAGCAATTAAACTGGCCCACTTCAGGACAGTCACTATGGAATACAATGCCCGTGATACTCTCCAGATCAGGCTTCTCTTTCAACCCGCGTACCTCGACATATTGAAAACCATGATAGGTGAAATTGGGTTCGAAAATCTCCTGCTGATCACTTCCAAAAGTATAGGTGTCGAGCTGAATCCGATGCTCGCTCACCACGGTAAGATTTCCCAGAAACACCGTTCCGTCAGGATTGCGCATCTCTCCATGTTGCATCTCGATGGTTTCACCAATCCTCCCCTTAAATTTAAACCTACACCATCCCACCATATTCTGATCGAATGCAAATACATACACTCCAGGCTTTGGTTCAGTGATTGCGATTGGCTTTAGCTCCTGCGTAATCCGGATAGCCTCTCCACGTTGCCCTACCAGCTTTCCAACTTTAAAATCAACCTCTGGGAGCGGTGTAGTAACTAAGGCCCATTTCGAGTCATTAAAAGAAGCTTTATCCCATCCACGTAACTCTTTCCGGGCATCATAAGTAACCCCTTCATAAATACCGGCAAACTGAAGTGGCCCATCTGTGGTCGCTCTCCATTTCTCATCACTACAGATTGTCTGATGAGTGCCATCCGAAAATTCAATCTCTACTTGTGCCAGTAACAAGGGGTCGTTGCCATAGATTGCGGATAGCTTATCCTTCCAATGCTGCCATCCTCCACTATACCACCCATTCCCCAAAAGTACACCTATGGCATTTGGGCCGGGATGAATAAGTTGAGTTACATCATAAGATTGGTATTGTATTCGTTTCGTATAATTTGTCCATTCGGGAGTTAGCAGATGATCTCCCACACGCTGCCCATTTAGCCGCAGTTCGTAAAGTCCCAAAGCGGTAATATAAACCGTAGCGCGACGAACCGTTTTGGCTACATTAAACGCATTACGTACATATCGTGGTTTGGGCCATTCGGCAGGATTTAATTCGTGAGCACCGATCCATTTCGCGTGCCATTCATTTGGATTCAATAACCCCATTGACCAATTGGCGGGGCTACTCCAATCAGAAGCTCGCCCCTGTGAATCCCAGACACGCAACTTCCAAAAATACTCACGTGCAGACTTAAGCGGTTTTCCTGCATATTCCAACTGAGTAGTCTGATCGGATGTAACCTTACCGCTATTCCAAAGATCTCCTTGATTTTTGGCAAGTTGATCAGCAGATTGACACACAATGATTTGAAATGCGGTTTGCCGCTCTCCTCGAATTGGGGAATCAATGATCCAGCTAAACCGTGGAGTTAAGATATCAATCCCTGACGGATTGGTCATATATTCACAACGAAGATTCCCAATTGTCAATGCAGAAGCAACAAGTGATGAGCCAATTGCAAGTACAGCAAGTAAGAAGCTCTTTATTATTAGCTTCATGGGTTAGGTATTAGTGTGATTACGTTTTGTTACCTCATCGCGGTTTTGCAGAGATAAGCCAGCGCCATGCACCGGTACCGGCGTAAAATTCAGCATACATAATGGTATCGTTATAGTCGGCCAACGCCTTTAATATTGTCTTCCGATTACCCATGTTGGCAATGCTGACACACACTTGTCCATTAGGGGTAAGGTATTGAGGCGCTTCAAGGAGGAAACGGGAGAATAGCTCGCCGCCAAAATCACAGGAGATAATCTCCAATGGCTCCTCAATCTCCTTATCCATTAAGGGAATATTAAAGAAAATCAGGTCATATTTCTGATCCCCCACCGCACCGAAGAGATCGGATTGGAATACATTAACCTTGATATTATTGGCGGCAGCATTCTGTTTAGCACACTCCACGGCGACAGGATCAATATCGAGCAGGGTAACATCTAATCCTGCGGCTGCCAGGCAGATGCCGATAGCCCCACTGCCGGTACCTAACTCAAGCACCCGGGTGCCTAGATTTGAGAACTCAGCAAACAACCCTCGTATAGCAAAACGGGTGGAACCAAATTCGTGAGGCTGATAGATCCCTGATGGACAGTCGAACGTTAATCCCGCCACCTGATAAACACCTGCCGTTTTATGCCGTTCAAGAAACTTGGCATTTGCACTTGCAAGATCGGGATGATCAAAACTCCAATAACTATCGTCTAATTGAGAAAAATTCTTATTCATATTTTAGTTTGATATTTTACACGTAGGCACTATTAATCAGAAATATATTTTAATTGAAGCCAATATCGCTCGAATGAAAATGTCCCGGTCACGATGAGTTTAATATTCAAAAAATTAAAGATTCAACATTACTTTAACCGGATAAATGCAAGAAAATATTTTATTTATTCTTGTCTAAAAATACCAATTTTAGAATATTCGAGTACTATTTTAATTTCATCTACAATATCTTCATTATCAATTGTTGAAGGCATTTGAAAACTCACTCCATCGGCAATATTTCGGATTAATTTCCGTAATATCTTACCCGAACGGGTCTTTGGTAACCGATCTACAATAACTACATCTTTTAAAGAAGCTACGGCGCCAATTTGATCTCTCACCAAATGGACTACTTCATGTTGCAACTGAAAATGCTCAATCTCTTCTCCGTGTTTAATAACAACCAGAGCCAATGGCACCTGCCCTTTTAAGTTGTCATTAATTCCTACAACGGCACATTCAGCCACCGAATGATGGGAAGAAACAATCTCTTCCATTTCGGCTGTAGAGAGCCGATGACCTGCAATATTTATGACATCATCTACTCTGCCGGTGATAAAAATATAGTTATGATCATCTTTGAAACCACCATCACCGGAGAAGTAATATCCCGGAAATCGCTCTAAATATCCCTCCTTAAAACGTCTATTATCGTTCCATAGATCCATCATAAAACCCGGAGGCAATGGTAATTTAATAACTACAAAACCTTCTTGATTTGCCCCTAATTCTTCACCGTTTTCTCCAAATATCCGGATGTCGTAACCTGAAACAGCTTTTCCGGCAGAGCCCGGTTTAACGGGGAAATAATCTAATCCCATCATGTCGGATATCATTGGCCAACCCGATTCTGTTTGCCACCAATGGTCGATTGCCGGAGCCGGAATATGCTGGTTATACCATTCCAACGTAGCAATATCACAGCGTTCACCGGCTAAGAATTGGGTTCTCAGGCAAGACAAGTCATATTGCTTAATGAACTCGCCGGTTGGATCTTCTTTTTTTATCGCACGAATAGCTGTTGGAGCGGTAAACATGGTGCGAACTTTATGTTCGGAGATTACCCTCCAGAAAGTACTCGCATCAGGAGTTTTAATAGGTTTCCCCTCAAAAATTACCGTGGTATTTCTGTTAATCAGCGGTCCATATATAATATAACTATGCCCAACCACCCAGCCCATATCTGAGGCGGCCCAAAATACTTCGTCTTGCTGCACTCCATAGATGTATTGCATTGAGAATTTCAGCGCAGTAGCATACCCTCCGGTATCGCGCACAATTCCCTTGGGCTTTCCTGTAGTTCCCGAAGTATATAAAACATATAATGGATGGGTAGCATTGACCGCAATACAAGGGGTTTCTTCGGAACCATACACTAATGCGTCGTAATCGACATCGTATATTTTAAATGGAATTCTTGCCCCTAATTTTCTATTGAAAACGACAACTCTTTGAGGTTTATGCGATGCTAATTCAATCGCTTCATCTACCAACGGTTTATAGGCTATTAATCTGTCAATTTCGATTCCTGAGGAGGCTGTAAGGATTAGTTTGGGTTTACAATCGTCAATGCGGATAGCTAATTCGTGAGGTGCGAAACCCCCAAAAACTACCGAATGGGTCACTCCAATTCTGGCACACGCCAACATTGCAAAAGCGGCTTGCGGAATCATTGGCATGTAAATCACTGCGGTATCTCCGATGTTTAATCCTAATGAAAGCATCCCTCCGGCTAATTTAGCCACCTCAGTTTTTACTTCATTATACGAATATTTTTGAACCACCTGGGTAACCGGAGAATCATAAATAATTGCCGTTTGTTCTCCAAAACCATCTTGTATATGCTTATCTAAGGCTAAATAACAGATATTCAATTCACCATCATTATACCACAACGGGTAGTCATTTTCGTCTTTTGATAAGATCACAGATGGTTTCTTATACCATTCTATTTGATCTGCCTGGGCCGCCCAAAAGGACTCCGGAAAATCAATACTTTCATTGTAAAATTCCTCGTAGTTTCTCATCTTACTATTCATTTAAACCCTATTTTACTGAACCGTGAATGTCGTAAAACGGGGTTCCTCTCAATCGATTTATTGGTTCACCCCTTTGTTGCCATTACCTTTTTACTCTCGCCATTTATAATTATCGTGACCAACCGTGGTTTTTCAGCAGTAATCTTATAGCTTGTCACTTTGCCCTCTTTCCAGGAAAGGTCGACACTAAAATTACCACGTGCCTTAAGGCCCTGAACAGAACCAGAACTCCAGGTTATCGGAATTGCAGGAAGCAGCCGAATAATAGGTTCGCCCGCTGCCGTTTTTTCATGACTTTGAATAATCATCTCCGCAATTGCAGCACATCCGCCAAAATTGCCATCGATCTGGAATGGAGCATGGAGGCAGAATAAATTTCCGGCACCACGACCAATCAGCATATCGACTAACGTATTGGCATGATCGCCATCCTGCATCCGAGCCCAGAAATTGGCTTTCCACGCCATTGACCACCCTGTGGAAGCATCACCCCGGCGTTCTAGTGCTAACCGGGCTCCTTTATAAAGCTCAGGAACTTGCGGATTGATCTCTGTGCCAGGGTAAAGGCCCCATAGATGCGAGGAGTGACGGTGATGCGGATCAGTCTCTTCAAAATCTTCCTGCCATTCCATGATACGACCCTCTTTATTAACCTGGGTTGGTTTTAACCGCAATCTGGAAGCATCAAGACTCTTGGCAAATAACTCATCTATACCTAATTCGCGTGCAGCTTCTGCCGTACTGGCAAACAGTCCACGAATAATTTGTAAGTCAAATGTCGAGCCAATACAAAAAGAGGTCGTTTGACTCTTCCCTTCACGATCGGTATAACGGTAGCCATTTTCGGGTGAGTTTGATGGTGCTGTCACCAACCTATTCGTCTTAGGATCCTCCACGAGAATAGCCTGACAAAATTCACTGGCACCACGCATCAATGGATAATATTTTTTTAAAAACTCTTTATCTTGTGTAAAGGCATAATGTGTAGAAATATGCTGAGCCAGCCACGCTCCACAGGTAGGTCCCACACAAGCTCCCAGGTTGCTAGGCGAAGTATCGAACCACGGATTTTGAGTGTGATTAGCCATCCATCCCGGAGCGTTATAATAGGCTTTTGCTGTTTTGGCCCCCTCAACGGCGACTCCTTCCATAAAACGCATCAAGGGGAGATGACAATCGGATAAGTTGGCAACTTCAGCCGGCCAGTAGTTCATTTGCAAGTTGATATTACTATGAAAATCGCCTCGCCAGGGTGTGTCATATTCTTCAGCCCAAATACCCTGAAGGTTAGTCGGTAATTGTGAATCGGGACGAGATCCTGAAACCATTAGGTGGCGCCCAAATTGAAAGTAAAGAGCCGCTAACGCCGGATCAGACGTTGTTTGAGCCTTACTCACCCGGTCGGGTGTTGGAAGCTTCGAGTTGACACCTTGAGGCAAAGCAAGATGAGCACGATTCATAAATGAGCCATGATCTACCGCTACATCATTGAGTATCGTGGCAAAAGGTTTAGCCAAGGCAGCAGCGACACGTTGTTGAGCCAAGAGGGCATAATCTTTGTGATAGAGATCTGTCCCGGCACTAATTACCAGCGTGGCTTCATCGGCTCCGGTGATGGAATATCCCGAATCGGTCATACTCACCTTACCCCCCTTTACGGATATCCCAAATACTGCCTGATAACGCACCCCTTCACCGATAACTCCGGCAGGTTTTATAAACGGCAGCTGACCTTCCATGATTTGAAATCCGTTCTCCGCTCGCGTAGCTGCAAATTCTTTACGTGAGAGGGTTGCGGTGAAGGAAAGAGAGCCCGGTTTATCCGCTTTAAGGTTTAGGGCAACCACCTCATCTGGTTTTGATACAACTAAATCGCGCGTAAAGGCAACCCCATTTTGTGTGTATTCGGTATGCGACACTCCACGCATTAGATTGAGATCGCGACGATAACCTGAATAAAGAGGTTCCGTAACATTAGTCCCATGCACCGATGTTGTAGCCTCATTAAAGAGAAGGGTTAAATCGCCAAGAGTTTGATAGGATCCAAATTGATCGCGGTTATTCCACCCTTTTATCCCTTCGGCATAACCAAAATTCTTTTCCATCTCCTGTTGAGCGGCGTTAATATCTCCTGCAAAAAGATTCTTTCGCACATCAGCAAGGCACTTATAGGCATCGTAACGATTCCCATCATACGGCCCTCCCGTCCAAACCGATGACTCATTCAGGACGATACGCTCACTATCGATACCGCCCATGTCCATAGCTCCAAGGCGTCCATTTCCCAAGACTGTCGATTCATGAAACGTTTTAGCCGGCTCGATAAACCAAATACTCATAGGTTCTGCAGGGGGAGCAATAACTTCAGCAGGTGATCTCTTGGTGGTGCCCAGCTCTTTGGCAACGACAGGATAGGCCAATAAGATTAGCAATATAGCCTTCCAGGTTAATCGGAGTAACTTCTTCATTATGAGTAAAATTAAATTCTGCTTTAAGTAAAGCCTACTTGTTAAATCTTAATTCTCATCTTCATTAATATGCACCAGCCAAAAAAATAACCAACTGATCACCTATTCGTAATACGCTTTAAACTAATTTAAAACTGTGAGGAACGAATTATTGAGCAAAACCATCTTCGCCTTCGAGAGCCAACCTTTGAAGTAAGCCTAGAATGAATAAGTTGTCCAGAAAACCATGATTTGAGAACTTAGCATACATCAGATTAAAAAAGTGACCCTAAAATGTGTACTTTCCACCAACTAAATCAACTAATCTTATAAAGCATTGGGCGCCAAAAGGATTTGAAGTAAAGCCAGCTGTATATTAGCAACATAGATTGAAAGGCACCTGCCCAACTGTCAATGAGGAAATATTTTATGAATAATATCACCGCTAAACTTCCCGAGATATAGAAATAATACTCTTAAAGCATTTTTTCCAAGGAAGATACAGTTATCTCCTTCCAAATACCTTTGGTTAAAGTTATAATCAAAAAAATGGTTAGTTAAATTATCTTGAATACCCACAAGGAACAAAAATATTCTGGTTTTTTAGACTCTTTTGCTATTAAAATCTTCTGTCCCTAAAATTTAACAGGAATCATCCCCTTTTAGCGGAAAGATTTTTCGCCATACTAATCTAATGGTCGAAAAAGTGGGAAACTAAGCCTGATCCTCTATTGGTAGAATCAAAGGCGTGTAATCCAAATTCATCAGAGAGCATTCTAAAGCTCTCTATGCCACGCACTGAATTTCCATTTATATCAAGAAGAGGTGAATAAGTAGCGATTCCAAGTTGTCGGTTTACGATACCAAGGATACCTCCACCAACCCCGCTCTTCGCTGGCAATCCTACGTCATGGGCCCAGAATCCTGAAGAATCATACATTCCACAAGTAAACATTACGGATAAGGTATTTCGAATGGACGTCATATCAAAAACCTGTATCCCAGTGATTGGATTTTGGCCAAGATTAGCAAAGGTTGCTCCCATTACAGCCAGATCAAGTGTTGAAACACTTATAGAACACTGCCTAAAATAGAGATCAAGGGCTTTATCTACCGGCTCTTTAATAGCCTGGGTGCTCAAAAGTAAATGGCCTATAGCTCTGTTTCGGTGACCTGTTAATAATTCGGATTTGTAAACATCCTCATTAAGCTGAAGCGGCCTACCTGCTGCCTTTGAAAAACGGTCTAAAATAAATTCATAGGCCTCATCACCTAAATGATCGTATATTAACCCGGCAATTGTAATAGCACCCGCATTAACCATGGGATTATAGGGAAGTAGAGTACGAGGATCAAATTCTATCGCATTGAAACGGTCACCACTTGGCTCTACTCCAACACTCCCTATAACAACATCTCTTCCCAAAAGCTCAAGAGCAATACAATAATTAAGTGCTTTTGAAACTGACTGAATCGTGAATGTCGTTTCGACATCTCCTACCGAATAGATTGACCCTTTATTTGTGACTATTGCCAAGCCATACTTATCTGGATCTACTTTAGCAAGTTCAGGTATGTAATCAGGTAAAGTACCTTTATGATTGTCTTTTACTGTATCATAAATGTGCTGAAGAACATGATGAATATCGGAAGATTTCTGCGCTGTAATTTCTAAATTATCCATTATTACTACTCTGCTTTGATAAACTACTACTCTGCTTTGTTAGACTGGCTAAATTAATAGCTTTTTCCGAATTAATCACCTTGTATGTAAGTATTGTTTTCAATTATTTAACATTCTTTGAGAAGAATTGCTTATAGAGGGGGGGGTACCTAATTTTATTATTAATTTTTGTTTAATAAAATAATATTTATTGGGGTATAATTGCAAATTCTTTATTTAATATGAAGCCCTCTCATTGCATGGAAAAAACAGGTTTAATGCTTCCCAATTTCCTTCCAGGCTATGAAACCCAATTACCATTCGTAAAGCTAGAAACGCTTTCAGTTAGAGAACTTCAAAAAATAGAAGAGAACCCTCGCTAACATTTCCTCCCAAATAGTTTTCATTGCTTATAAAATGGCCATAAAGGGTTAATCTTGTATATTTAATGGCTCTAATATGATCAGTTAGGTTGAAAATCAAGGTGACTCAAAACCTATTTGTAAATATTACCCCCAACCAACAAATTACTTGGCACACGATTTGGAATACTTTTATCAAAAGAGTTATCATTAAGTGTTGTAAGAAACTCCACAATCAAGGCAATATCTTTAAAATCCACTTTTAGATGTACGAGTAGCGGATCAGTCTGCTCTTGTTTTACATGTGGATTTGCTACTTTCCCTCCCGATAAATCTTCATAAAACTCGAGCACATTTTCTAATGTTTTAAGCTTTCCGTTATGCATATACGGATATGTAAACCGAAGATTTCGAAGAGAAGGGGTTCGGAAAGCATAACGCTTCTCAAATCCATCATCCGGAATCTTGAGCTTTTCTTGCTCGGGAACACCCATCACATGAGTCTTAAAATCGGAAAACATAGGCCCTTGATGACATTTTGAACAACCGTCTTTAAGAAAAAGCTCCATCCCCGCTTTCTCATTTCTTGAGAGAACAACACTATTACCCCGCATATATTGGTCAAACCTCGAATTATTTCCGATGATCGTTCGTTCGTAGGTCGCAATTGCTTTTCCAAGATTTTCTTTTGTAATTGCCTTCTCCGCACCAAATACTTGTTTAAATCGGATTCGGTATTCTTCGATTTGAGACAGCCGTTTTAAGACAATATCCAAAGCCAATGCTTCAGTATAAGCATGACCGCGCATCTCCTCGAAGGCTTTTATTGGTTCGAGCGACTGATTCTCGAGCCCTTTAACGCGCATGTCCCAGAACATAGGAGCCTTTGAGCCAACGTTAGCCTCTTGATTGGTTAGACCATTAAAGGCACTATTAATGACAGTCTGTGAATTGCGTTTTACAAAAGGAATATCATTGGGATGATTGAATTCACGACTTAGCCCCAACCCATTCCCATTCACCCCAATTGAGACCTCAAGGCTTTCAGCAAATCCATATTCCGGATGATGGCAAGTGGCACAGGCAACATCCTTATTCCCGGAGAGGATAGGATCAAAGAAAAGGAGCTTCCCCAACTCGATCTTCTCCGGAGTTATTGGGTTATCTTCTGGAACAGGAACTCTCAAGGGCAAGGCTCCCAATAGGGAGATGTCATCAGGAATAATCTTCTTGGCCAACTTTTGATTAGAATCGTGATTACAGGAGACCATTAGCCCAAGCATAATAACGATAAACACTTCCTTTCTTCCCATAATAAATCCTGTTAATTCAATTGAAATTAAATCTGCGGGCTATTAAAAGTATAGACGGAGCGTTGCACATTTTGCACCAATACTACCTGAATCAAAATTAACTTATTTATCCACAGTATGCCAACTATAAACCCTTTTAAGATTAGGCAACTGTTTTAACCGATCGAGGCACGACTTTGTGATCTTTGTTTCATTCAGATTAAGGGCCTCAAGATGGGTAAGCCCTTCCAATTGATGGACAATTGCATCAGTTATCGGATTTTTTTCTATTCTTAGCTTCTCAAGATTTATCATCATGGGTAAAAAATCAAGATCGTTTTCTGTCAATCCGTTTTGGGAAAGATTTAACAACACCACGTTTTTAGCTGCCTGACGTATAAATGGCTTAGCCTCATTTAGTTTATTTCCTGAACCAGAGGGAAGTGTAAGATCAAGCATTAGGGGCTTATGAAGCATTATCCGGACTGACAGCCCATGATTCCGCAATGAGTCAATTAGTCCCACAGTTACCCCTTCAGGGATATCTGGATTGATTCGATATTCCGAATTAGGAACATCACTGGGGTTGCTAATCTCAACTCCAAGCCCAAGAGCCTTCGCCAGCAGAGGCTTTATCGGTTCTACATCTTTAAGTTTTGAGATTTTCTCCCCTTTCTTTGCCATCCCTTTTTCAATCCACCATTTAATAATGCGAATCTCGTCAGCAGTTAATGGCGTTTTACCATCCGCAGGCATATGTTTTTCATTCGAAGGATCGAGCGTAATTCGGCTATAGAGCTCACTCTTTTCGGGTTCTCCTCCAACAACGGCAGAGCCGCTCTTTCCACCTTTAATTAAATCAGCTAAGTTATGAACCGAGAAATTTCCCTTCATCTTACCCTCACGGTGACATTGAGCACACCGTTTATCCAGCATCGGCTGAATAAGATCTTCAAATAACAAGGCATCACCAACTGTCGCAGGTTTTTGAAGTACTTCTGCACCTATCCAATTTAAAGATAAATAATCGGCTCCATGGGTTAGTGTTCCACCAAGATGACCTGTATAATTTACCAGAAGAAATAGCCCCAGCGAGAGGCCGGAAAACAAGGGGCGATTACCCGCTAATAATCGTTTAAACGGATTAATAGTCAAGAGATAAAGTACCCCGGAGACGATGGCCAATAGAATCCCGGCTAGCTTGTGATTATTGAGTGTAAGAGGATCATAATTACCATCGAGAGACAAGAGATACCCACAACCTGAGGCCACTGCAGCCGCAAGGAATCCCATTAACAAGGTGAATGAAAGGGCGTATTTAAGCTCTTCAAACTTCTTGAGATAAGATAAAAATTCAAAAACTACAGCAAGGAGTAAAATCCCGATTGGAAGATGAACTACCAGCGGATGAAGATGCCCCAGAAAAGTTGTGAGATCTAAAACCATTCGTTATACCCGTGTCAATTTAATTGGTGCAGTTTGATTTGCATTCCACTGACAGACATATAAATTTTTGTCGTCATCGACACACACATCATGACAATGCTGGAACAAGTGACCCGGAGCCTGCAAGGTTTGTTGAAGCAGATTAGTTTTATAAACAGGGGCATTACCTCCGGGATTAGAGATCACCTTATTCTGGCTATCGAGGATCGTAACAAAACCACTATCACCGCCAATCATATTACCGGCTTCATCTTTTGACCAGCATACTCCGGCATAAAGATTTGAATCGTTCATCACCGCACGGCACACATACATACCCGGCATATCGATCCGATGTAAGAATTTCCCATCCAATGAGAATACTTTAAAGCAATTCTCCTCTCTCGAGGTACAGATCAAGGTAGGATTTTTAGAATCCCTTAGATCTATTGCCACGCCATGAGCACAGTGAAGATTATGATCCGGATTAGTATTGTTCCGCCCTCCAAAGTGGCGGATATACTCCCCCTTACTGTTATACTGGATGATATAATCTGAGCCATATCCATCGGCTACATAAATATCGCCATTGGGAGCAATAGCCGTTTCGGTAGGCATAAATTTTTCAGTATCCTTGTAAATCCCTATCGTACGTGGGTGACCAATGGTAAAGATGATCCGTCCGTTTAAATCTGTCTTAACCACCTGTCCCGCCTGAGGTTTCCATTTTCCTGAGCGATCCTGATACCAGCCACAGTCAACGATTAGCAGAAAATCTTCTCCTCCCTCCTTTGAAAGGGATAACCCGTGGCCTCCTGGCCAGGCAGTTCCCCAGTTGTCGAGCAGTTTACCCGATTTATCAAAGATCAGGATATTATTATGGATGTTATCTCCCAGCATGATAAGGCGTCCTTTGCTATCCTGAACCATTTCATGACAATTGAACAGGGGATTGCTGTTGATACTGATTTGGGCCCACCCTTTATCAACTTTGTATTTAAAATCGCCATGGCCTATTAGCTGTTCGGCAGGATCAGGAGTTCCGGGCAAAATAGAAAATCCTGCGGTGGGCAGGGCCATTGCTACAGCCGAAGCGACCGCTGAATTTTTAAGGAAATCTCGTCGTGTTGTCATAGTATAAAATAGTTTAATGTATTAATTAGTATCGTATTGAACCCTCACTGGATTCCGATTTACACGTATATTTAGTCACCTTCAATTTGGCTTTACCGATCTTCGATTAAGCGAATATGATAAAAATTTAATTCCTGCAGACTTGTATTCAGGCATATCCGTTAACGCGTTATGTTAGAATATCTCTAACTACATTTCCGGCCACATCGGTAAGTCGATAACGCCTCCCTTGAAATTTATAGGTAAGCCGTTCATGATCTACCCCCATAAGATGCATAACTGTTGCGTGGAAATCGTGCACGTGCACGGGATCTTTGATAACATTATAGCTGAAATCATCGGTTTCTCCGTAGCTAATTCCGGGCTTTACACCTGCTCCGGCCATCCACATGGTAAAACAGCGTGGATGGTGATCGCGGCCATAATCCTTGGCCTCAAGTTTACCCTGCGAGTAGACTGTTCGACCAAATTCGCCACCCCAAATAACCAGTGTATCTTCGAGTAATCCTCTCCGTTTTAGATCTTTGATTAAGGCCGCTGTAGGCTGATCAGTATCTTTGCATTGTTTGGCCATCCCTGCGGGAAGTCCCCCATGATGATCCCATCCCTGGTGATAAAGCTGAACAAATTTCACATCTTTCTCGAGCAACTTACGCGCCAATATGCAGTTTGCGGCGTACGTACCGGAGTCTCTACTGTCAGGACCATAGAGTTCAAAAACCTCATCGGGCTCATCTGAGGTATTCATCACCTCAGGAACAGAAGTCTGCATCCTGAAGGCCATCTCATATTGCGTAATTCGGGCCTGCACCTCCGGATCGCCGTATGGCTCATTCTGCATTGTATTTAATTTTGACAGATAATCAAGCATCTCCTTCCTGTCTGCTCCATCATATCCCTGCGGATTATCCAGAAATAACACGGGATCTTTACCCGACCGAAATTGCACTCCCTGATGCTCTGAAGGCAAAAATCCATTCCCCCATAGCCGGGCATACAATGGCTGATCCTTACTTGCATTTTTTGAAACCAGCACAATAAATGTTGGGAGGTTTTTATTATCCGAACCTAATCCATAGCTTACCCAAGAACCTATAGAAGGTCTGCCAGGGAGCTGATTTCCAGTTTGAAAAAAGGTGATTGCAGGATCATGATTAATCGCTTCGGAGTGAATCGATTTAATGATACACAAATCATCAACTACCTGTGCAGTATGAGGGAGCATTTCACTTATCCAGGTCTGTGATTTCCCCTGTTGGCTAAATTTATAAATTGAAGGGACGACCGGGAAAATACTCTGATTGGCACTCATGGCCGTGAGCCTCTGCCCTTGTCTTACCGAATCGGGCAGTGATTGCCCAAACATGCCAGCAAGCTTAGGCTTGTAATCAAATGTTTCAAACTGAGAAGGACCGCCACTCATAAAGAGGTAAACGACCCTTTTTGCTTTGGGGGCGAAATGGGGCAACGCACGCAGGATCTCCTCCTCAAGGGTCGCCTGCGGATTCTCGGAAGCTATCGAACTTACCACATTCCCCAGCACCCGGTTACCCATTAAAGTTCCAAGAGCCAACGCTCCAATACCTAAGGAAGTCTTGGTTAAAAAATTACGGCGATCGAGGCTATTGTTCAAGAGCCTAAATTCTGGCGTATTTAATTTAAATGACTCGTGATGATGATCACTCATGGCTTATCGCTTAGTTAAGGTTGCATCAGAATTTAAGATCACACTGGCAACAACGGCATTGGAAGCAACCACTGCAGGATCAAGTTCTTTATTAATTTCATATTGGCCGGCTAACAGCCAGCCACTGCTCTTCTTTCCATCACTCCTAAACTTTGCAAGTTCGGAGAGCTGAAGCTTGGTGAGTAAATCAAGTTCCAATCTCGCCGGAGTGACTCCGGTTAATTTCCGATACACTTCTGCGATCCCTTGTTCCGGATCTTTTGCCTGTGTTATCTTCTCTCCAAGCACCTTTGCCGCTTCCACAAAGGTGGGATCATTCAACATAACAAGGGCCTGCAGTGGAGTATTCGTCTTTTGACGACGAACAACACAATAACTGCGTGAGGTCGCATCAAAAGTGGTAAGCGTAGGATTAGGAACCGACCGTTTTATCAGCACGTATAAACTGCGTCTGTAAACATCATCTCCCGTGTCTGCCTTATAGGTGGTATTATTGATCTCCCATAAACCATCCGGCTGATAAGGCTTTACACTCTTGCCTCCAATCTTTTTACTCAGCAATCCACTGGCCATCAAGGCATTATCTCTAATCATTTCGGCCGACATCCGTACTGAAGGGCCATGTGCGAATAGTCTGTTTTCCGGATCTCTGGCCATTATCGCGGGGGTAACTCTTGAGTCCTGCCTGTATGTGGCTGACATCACGATAAGCTTACACAATTTCCGGGTATCCCATCCCGATTCACGGAACGTAACGGCTAACCAATCGAGTAATTCAGGATGGCTCGGAAGCTCCCCCTGATTTCCAAAATCTTCAGCTGTCTTTACCAATCCCGTACCAAAGAAGCTTTGCCAGATGCGGTTTACAGCTACCCGTGATGTAAGCGGATGGTTCGCATCGGTAAGCCACATCGCTAAACCATAACGGTTCTTAGGCAACTCTTGTGAAAAAGGGAGGATCGATTCAGGGGTATTCGGAAACACCTCTTCGCCAAAAGCATCATAGTTACCCCGTTTTAGGATATAGCTCTTTCGCGGCTTTGCGACATCTTCCATGATACTTAACTCCTTTATATTTGCCGTGGAGTCAGCCAATGTTGTTTGAATTTGCTGAAGTTTAAGTTTATCTGCTGCAATATCAGGATCTACAACAGCCTGGTAATAATCAGCAAGAACGGCCAACTGACTCTGCGACAACACCTTTAAATCTTTAGGAGCGATAGAATTCCAGCCCTCTTTGCCTGCCACAATTTTTATTTCGAAATCGGTTAACGCACGATTGTAAACCAAAATATCGTCCACTTTACCCCCTTTAAATCCAAGTCCACGATCCCACGCTCCAATTTGCAGACCGGGCTGATCCTTCGAATTCATTAGAATATCTTTCGTAAGCCGATCCATTGTGGTTTCAAGATCGAGCGCAATTCCATCCTGATATAACTTCAAACCTTCGGCCTTGGACGACCCGTCGTAAGTCATGGTAAGTTGAATCCATTTTTCTCTCGGAACAGCCACCCTTGTCTCTTTGGTAATGGCATTCGAAGGGCCAGCATGCGATAAATTCACAGATAGCCTATCATCCTTAAGGTATAAATGGTATCCACGAAAGTTGTATAACCGCTCTGCTATACATTTGTGAAAAATAACCCCCTCCTTAAAGTCCTTTGGGATAAAAAGATTCATGCTGATTGTAAAAGGATCACTCTTACGGAATATTCCCACTGGACCAAGATCGAGCCAATGATCGCCATTTAATACCAATGCCTTACCTCCCGCTCTGTTTTCCAGAACCGCTTTATCACCATTTGCACCACCCATACCTCGTTTCATAGATGCTACTTGCTTAGGCTTTATCTTGTTTGTCAATAAACCTGAATCAAAATTATACTGAGCCTGCAGTCCGGCCATCGGTATCTGCTCCTTTCCAAGGTTCTTATATTTCTGTGTCTCAACCCAATTTTTAAATCCCGGCATTGCATTTTTTGTTGTCTGTACAAGCTTCTCTTTCTGCTTACCGACCTCAGACGCTAGATCTCCCAACATCTTTTCCTGTTCTTTTGTAGGAAGTAAAAGTGAAGGCGAAGGTGTAGCATCGTCCCACGAAATCTGACCAGCCTCCCTTATTTTATTGAAGAAGCCGTACATCTCATAATAATTTTTTTGGGTAATCGGATCAAATTTATGGTCGTGACATCTCGCACAGCCGATTGTAAGCCCCATTATAGCAATCCCAGTAGTATTTATTCGGTCTATAACATACTCAGTCTGAAATTCCTCTTCGATAATTCCCCCCTCCATGTTTTGTTGATGGAGGCGGTTAAAGGCAGTTGCAATTAACATCTCCTTAGTCGGGAAAGGCATAAGATCGCCCGCTAACTGCCACTGGATAAATTTATCATAGGGTAGATTTTGATTAAACGCATTGATCACCCAATCGCGATAAGGGGACATATCGCGCAGGCGGTCTACGGTGTAACCATAAGAGTCGGCAAAACGGGCTAGATCAAGCCAGTCGACAGCCATTTTTTCACCATAGTGGGGTGATCCAAGTAGCCGATCGACCTGTTTTTCATAGGCATCCGTGGAGGCGTCATTTTTAAAGCTGTCTATCTCAGCAAGAGTGGGTGGAAGACCGGTCAGATCAAGAGATATGCGCCTTAATAACAACTCCTTAGACGCCTGATCTGCATGGGTTAACTGTTCTGATTCCAGGGTATGCGCAATAAAATGATCAATCGGATTCGCGTTCCAATCCTTCTCTTTTATCGTTGGAACATCGGGTAATTCGGGTTTAACAAATGCCCAGTGAGGTTTGTATTTTGCACCCTGCTTAATCCATTTAATAAAAACGGCCTTCTCCTTCGCAGTGAGGCTAAGGTGTGACTTAGAAGATGGCATACGGTATTCAGGATCATCAGAGATGATGCGATGGAAAAATTCGCTCCCATTTAAACTTCCCGGATCGATAGCAACCTTACCAGGGCTCTCGGGAAGTGGCGCATATGCAAAAGATTGGATATCGAGCCTTAAGCCCCCCTTTTGCTTGGCTTTATCAGGACCATGACACGAGAAGCATTTATCAGATAGGATAGGCTTTACATGAAGATTATAATCGATTTTATCAGGAAGAGTCTCAAATGCAGAAGCAACATCCTGTGGAAGTTTAGGTGAGCAGGAGGTCACAACTAAACCTACGATAAACGATAGTAAGACAAGATATTTATTCTGCATTAACTTTATTTTCTTATAATTAGCCAAATAATGTTCGTTTTCATCCAAATCTATGTAAATGATGTTGAATGTTGATATCCTAATTTAAAAAATATGATCGACTAATTAAGGCTTAAAATACATGTTCTATTTCAAGCACGAGGCTTATTTTATTACAGGTGCTTTTAGAATTACGGTATCACTTTGAAGCATAGGAACCTTATAACCACCAATATCAATCGTCGCGTTCGAAAAAATATTTTTAAGCCCGGATATATCTGCTTCGGTAATTGAAGTCTGAAATAGAAATAGCTTATGTAGTTTCTTCAAGCCGCTAAGTGCTTCCAGTCCTTTTGTGGTAACAGATGTTCCTGCCAGATTAAGGTATTGAAGCTCTGAAAGATTCTTCAATTGGCTTATTCCCTGATCGGTAATTTTTGTTTTTTGAAGATTAAGCTTAACCAGGCTGGCCAACTTGCCAACAGTTTTAAGGTCCTCGTCGGTCAAAGGCATATTCCCGAGCTTCAACCAGATAAGCTGCTTCTTTAAAGGCTCTAAAAGCTGAAGATCCTTACCTGAAAAAGATTCTACTGCAACAAAATTTGCCGTGAGGTAATTACTCTTTTGCGCTACTGCACTTACCGCCACTCCTCGTTCACGCAGCATCTTCATGGCCTTCTCATCGCCCATTGAGACAATCTGATCCGGAATATCGGAGAGAAGGGGCTCATCCTTTGGTTTGGCTGACTCCAACCCTTTAAGAACCGTTTTAATTTTCTCATTTTGTTCGATATCCTTGACTTTCTGATCAAAGCCCGAACCATTTTCTATCCACCATTGCAGCAGAGCGACATCCTCCTTCGAGAGCTGAGGTTTCTCCTGAGGTGGCATATGATCTTTATTTTCTTTCGGCAATAAAATCCGTTTAAGCAACTCGCTCTCAGAGCCCTTTGCCGTAAGCGTTATCATTCCACCCTCGCCCCCCTGTTTAATAAAACTCGGCTCATCGAGTCTTAATTTGCCCTTTTGTTTCGTTGGTCCATGACACGCAATACATTTGGAGTCGAGGATCGGTTTAATCACTGTCGTGAAAGCAAGAGCTTCCTGAACATTGACTATCGTTTTGCCCGAACCATCTCCTGAGGGATTAGTTCCAGAGGAGAATGCTTTGGTTAAAAAATCGGACCCGTGAGTGATCGAGCCACCCAGATGTCCGGTGATTGTGATTAGCACAACCATCAGTACAGCGATCAATTTGGTCGGCTTATTAGTAAGATGGAGCACATAGACAATAACTGATGTTATAGCCAATGCAATGGCAAACCATTGGTGTTTAAAGAGCAGCGATTCATCGTAACTATCCGTTTTAGAGAGGAGAAATCCGCTTATGCACGAAGCAATAGCACTTAACATCCCAAATAACAGGGAGATACTGATCGCACTTTTTAAGGATTGGAATTTTTCACTGGTTGAAAGGGCGATGAAAAGTGCCGCAAGCAAAAGAATTCCGACCGGCAAATGAACCAGGACGGGGTGAAATCTACCAATAAAATCATAAACGCTAAATGATAAAAAAACCATGTCTATTAGTTCAAATTAATCAGGAGTATCGTTTTCTAAGTAAATGCAACATATGTACATTGATAGCCCACTGGTCTCCTAATGGCTGGCGGGTATAGGGAAGTGTAGGCATATAGTCTGCCGGACCAAATTCAGTCAGAAAAGTAATCCGTTCACCACTCTTCCGCTTTCGCTCCACCACCTTATCCCACCATACGAAATGTTGCTTTACTGCAGGTTCCCATTCGGGTGCTCGCGGGTCATTTACTTGTGGTCCTTCGGGATGTCCAATTCGGGCATGAATATGATCTGTTCGATCCAACGCCATCGCTACCGTCTCCTTTTGGTCTGCCAACAAACTCTCATGGACATTACACCAATGGGATATATCGAGAGTTAATCTTAAATCGGGATATGTTTCGATAAACTTGCGTGCAATATGCGCAGCAAATAACATTCGGGACCGATGCGTCTCGTGCATAATTGGAATTCCGGTCTCCTTAGAAAGAGCTGTGGTATGGGCAATAAATTGGCTATTCTGCTCAAACGTGAAATGATCTCTCCCCGAATGGTTATTGATATATAAAGGGTGCTGAATATTCTGTCGGGCTGCTGCATCGATCATTTTCTGATAAGAAGCAAGATGCTCTTCCGGATTCTCCTGCGATGCTCCGCATAAAAAACCTACAGAAAGGTCAAACTTCTTTAGTGCTGCAAACATTTCATCCTGAGCTTTTTTATCGCTGGGCCACCATAACTCCACCCCGTCATAACCCTCTTTTTTAACCTTTTCACAAAACTGGTCCATGTCTCCTTTAAAGCCCCAATTGGTAGCCATAATCTGAAGCTGGAAATTTGCATTGGCCGTAAACGCAGGTTTGTTTGCCAATGAAAAAGCCTCGAGTGAAGTTAAGAACATCGATGCTGAAGCTATTCCTGTTGTAGTTATAAATTGCCTTCGGTCTAGTGTCATAGGAATCAAGTATTAAGCTAAAATTTCGGTAATTACTTTACCGCTTAGATCTGTTAACCTGAAGTTCCGACCCTGAGATTGGTAGGTTAGTTTCTCATGGTTAAAACCAAGTTGGTTTAATATTGTTGCCTGAATATCATAAGCTTCTGTTTTACCACTTACGATGTTATAACCTATCTCATCGGTTTCGCCATACGAGGTACCCCCTTTGATTCCACCACCTGCCATCCACATATTGAAGGCTGCAGAATGGTGATCTCTCCCTTTGAAAGGCATTTTTTTCCCTTCCCTATTTTCCTGCATGGGTGTTCTGCCAAATTCCTGTCCCCAGATCACCAAGGTCTCGTCGAGTAATCCACGTTGTTTCAAGTCCTTCAAAAGAGCTGTAATTGGCCTGTCGACTTTCTTGCATTTATTCACTAATCCTATGTCAACCGCATTCCCTTCAGAGTCGCCATGTGTATCCCATCCCCAGTCAAAAAGTTGCACAAAGCGAACCCCCTTTTCGACGAGCTTACGAGCGAGCAGAACATTATTGGCAAAACTTGTTTTACCGGGCTGTGTGCCATACATCTCATGAATATAGGCCGGCTCATCATTAATATTCATCACATCAGGGACCGAAATCTGCATCTTATAGGCCATCTCATATTGTGAGATCCGCGAAAGAATCTCCGGATCCTGATACTCGGCATATTGCTCCTGATTCACTTTATTAATTGCATCGATAGAAGCCCTGCGCAAGTCGCGGTCCATACCGGAGGGGTCTTTAAGAAACAAAACCGGGTCTCCTTCGCTACGACACTGAACACCTTGATAAACACTTGGCAAGAATCCACTGCCCCATACGCTCTTCCCTGCATCAGGGTTATTGCCTCCTGAGGTTAAGACCACAAAGCCGGGGAGATTTTTATTTTCGGACCCCATGCCATAGGTTACCCATGCTCCAATGCTGGGCCTTCCCATTCGGGCAGACCCTGTTTGCATAAGCAATTGTGCCGGTGCATGGTTAAACTGATCGGTAGTTACCGCATTCAGCATCGCAATATCATCAATAACAGTCGCCAAATGGGGAAGATTATCAGAAAGCCACAGCCCACTCTCGCCACGCTGACGGAAGACAGCTTGTGGCCCCAGCATCTTTGGGACTCCACGAATGAAAGCGAATTTTTTTCCTTCGAGCAGCGATTGAGGACAATCGAGCCCATCGAGTTTTGCCAGTTCGGGTTTATAGCTAAACAATTCAAGCTGCGAAGGAGCACCTGCCATGTGGATATAAATCACCGATTTCGCTTTGCCAGGAAACTGCGGAGCCCTGGGAGCCAAAGGATTTGCGGGATCAAATAAACTTGTCGCGGCAGTATTACCGATGCAACTACCCATTAAGGAGCCTAAGGCTAAGGCACCAAAACCCATCGCACCATCTTTCAAAAAATGGCGCCTCGTATATTGCTGAAGAACGGCATCCTGTGCCTCCTTTACTAACCTTTGGTTTTGTTTATCACTCATCACACTTAATTTTTATTCAGCCACTCATCCATATTTAGCAACGCACTTGCCACCATAACCATCGAAGCAGCGTGAGGATCAGGATTCTCCTTTACCCCCGCCATCTGAGCACTACCCTTTACGTCATCTTTGAATTTTACAAATGACTTATCATATAAATCAATTAACGCCTTAAGTCTTAATTCAGAAATTGGCTTATACATCATAAGCTCATATCCTTTAGCTATTTTTTTGTTGATCTCCGTACCACCCTGCTCGCTCATGCGTGACGCAAGAGATCGTGCCATCACGAGGTAGGTCGAGTCATTCAGTGTTGTCAATGCCTGAAGAGGAGTATTGGTTCTGATGCGCCGTATGATACAAACTTCACGTGCACCACCATCAAAAGTCATCATCGAAGGGTAGGGAGCGCTTCTCTTCCAGAAGACATAGAGTGCCCTCCTAAACTGATCTTCGCCATCACTGGGTTTCCATACGTCGCCATCATAAGGAGAACGCCATATTCCATCAGGCTGATAGGGCATTACACTTTTCCCATACATCTTACTGCTTAATAAATTACTTACAGCTAACCCCTGATCGCGTATCTGCTCTGCAGTAAGCCTTACTCGGGGACCACGCGCATAAAGTTTATTATTCGGATCCTTTTGGACCAGCTTTTCATTAACTTTAGAATCCTGACGGTAGGTAGCTGACATAACCATCTCTTTAAGTATTTTCTTAATACTCCAATTATTCTCGTGGATAAACTGGTACGCCAAATGATCCAGCAATTCCTTATGAGTAGGAGCTATGCCCTGTGATCCAAGATCTTCAAGAGTTTCCGCGAGGCCATATCCAAATAGCTGCTCCCATAAGCGATTCACTAAGGTACGTGCAACAAGTGGATTATTAGGATCAGTAAGCCACATCGCTAATCCCAACCTATTCTTGGGTGCATTTTCAGCCATCGGGTTGAGGATATGCGGCACATCGGGAGTAACTTCCTTCCCCTCAACAGACCTATTTCCTCTAACAAAAACATGGGTTTTTCGGAATTGCTCCGAATTATTCTCAACCATTACCGGAATACCATCAACCTGCGCATCCATAAGCTCATTGAACGATCTGAGAGCGAGTTCAAAACCCGGCTTCCCTTGCCCCGGGAATTTTTGACCAAAGGCAAACCATTTAAACTTAATCCCCGTTTGGTCGGAACCTTTTAATGCGGGATTACTATATTTAAAACAGAGTGCATGTTTCCCACTTAATGGAGGTAAATCAATGGTGCCATTCTTCCATCCGCCATCTTTCTTCTCCTTATTAAACAGTACTGTTTTTAACAAAGGCCCGTTTAGACTATCCAGATTAATAGTCCATTTACCCCCATTAAAGTTAGTTGCATAGCGAAATATAACCTGCTCTTTTTGATCTAAATTGACATTTTTTAAGCGACACGACCCTTCGTTTCTTAATCCAGCATCAAAACCTAATAATGCCCCGTTGATATAATTATCACAAAGCATTGAGTTAATTGTAGGCTGCCAAGTTTTTAAAAATGCGTAATATTTTTTTGCGGTCTCTAGTGACGAATTTTTGGTCAGCCAGTCGATCAATGAATTCATTTTTAAACTATCCGCCGGACTATAATGGCGCAAGAGGGGTAATTCTAAATCTGAGTCTTCATCACGGGTATTGTTAAAGAAGGCCATAAACTTATAATACTCTTCGTGCTTAAACGGATCGTAGGGATGGCTATGGCACTGCACACAATTAAACGTAGTCCCCATTAACGCACTCCAGGTAGTGTTTGTCCTATCAAGAACTGCCGCAACACGAAATTCTTCGTTGTCGGTACCCCCTTCATCATTGGTCATGGTATTTCGATGAAACGCGGTTGCGATATATTTTGCATCATCAGGATCAGGCATCAGATCGCCAGCCAGCTGTTCCATTAAAAATTCGTTGTATGGCTTGTCATCATTAAACGCATGAATAAGCCAATCACGGTATTTCCAAATGATCCTATTTCTGTCGGCCTCATATCCTTTGGTATCGGCATAACGTGCAAGGTCAAGCCACAAAGAGGTCCATCGTTCACCATATCCTGGAGAATCGAGTAACGCATCCACCAATTTCTCATACCCTTTCGAGGTACTGTCATTTAAAAAGGTATTAGCGATCAACTCGGATGGAGGCATACCGGTAAGGTCAAGGCTTACTCGTCTGAGTAAAACGGCCTTTTCAGCTTCTGCTGACGGGGATAAATTCTCATCTTTCAGCTTTTGATAGATAAACTGATCGATGGGATTTTTGATCCATTCGTTTTGGATCTGAGGAACAGCCTCCTCTTTTAAAGGAACATAAGCCCAATGCTCTCCCCACTGAGCCCCTTCCTTAATCCACTGTTTTAGCGTATTAATATCTGATTTTGAAAGTGATGGATGCTTATATGGCATTCGTTCTTCGGGATCAGAGCTTATAAGTCGTCTTACCAATTCACTCTCATCAGGCTTCCCCGGAATTATTGCCGGCTTACCTGATTTGGTATTGCCCAGAGCCTCTTCCCGAAAGAGTAAACTAAATCCCCCTTGCTGCTTAACTCCACCATGACAGGTAATGCAATTTTTATTTAATATTGGCTTTACCTGAACACTGTAATCAATCTTCGGGGCAGGCAAAAGTTCCCGTATAATCCATGAACCAGACAGAAGCAGCAGCCCAACAGAAACTATTCTTAGTACTAATTTAAAACGCATAATCGTTGTTCCGTTAAAAATATAGATATCTCTCAATGTAATTTATCTCACAGGAGCTACTCGTACCCACGCGCACATTCCCATGATGGGATTTTACTGAAATCGGTTAGTTCGGCACAAATAGTTTTCAAGTATAGTAATTTTTAAACATTTTATCACCACAAAAGTTCGTTGTAAGTGATATTTCTAAGCACCAATTCATTTTAAATAGACGTTCCCTAATATATTACCTGCATTAAGCAGAGAGAAAAGCAGTTCTGGATGATACGTCTATCTTTGGATAGAAATACAAACGATTCACCATACTTTGTTTAGAGCTAATTTTAATTCCGTCTTGTTTGGCAGTTTTATTTTCCTTATTTTTATCTTTAACAATACTAATCTTCAAGACTATGAAAAACCTGATTTTTATTCTATCTCTAGCTTTTCTAATTTTGAAACCCGCAATTTCAAATGGACAGCTTGGGAATTTTATTCGCAATAAAGCCTCAAAAGCAATTACAAATCTAGCCAAAGAGAAATCTGCCGTGCCTGAGAAAGGGGTAGATACAAGTGCAACAAAAAGTCCGGAAACAGTCCCCAATGATACTGCTGCACCACAAACAATAGAGAATTCCAATTCGCAAGAGCAAAAGCCACCAGCGGGGATGGACTTCACCAAACTATTTGGGGGCAAAGTTGATCTAAAGTATAAAGATGATTACAGTTTTACCTCCCGGCTTTTTATGGTTACGGAGACCTATACTAAAAAAGAGGTGATGAAGATGGAGCTCTATCTGTATTTTAGTGCCAACTCACCAATTGTGGGGATGGAGACCAAATCCTTTTCCGATGATCAGGGGAATAAAGCACCTCTCGGATCATCGATGGTGATGGATGGCGAAAACAAATGTTTTATCATCCTCTCAGATATTAACGGCATGAAGATGGGGATGATTTCAGCAATCCCTGATGAGAATAGTTTACAAGAGCCCAAGGATAATTCGACTTCCAACGCTCCCACGACAAATTTCGTAAAAACGGGTAATACCAAGGTTATAGCAGGATATCGCTGCGATGAGTATTCGTACAGTGATTCAGAAAATAAATTGACGGGTAAAGTTTGGTTTACTAAAGATACCAGCCTAAAGATTGATAAGCGGGGTTGGCAAAAAACCGGAATGAGCAATTATTACGGCTATTCTGAATTTGAAGGGGGTATTCTATTGGGCAGTGAAGCCTACGATGAAAAAGGGGTGTTAACAATGAAATCTGAAACAAAAGAGATAACCCCGAACTTCGATCATACCATAATAATAAAAGGTTCTACGATGCGGCAGATGAACTTTAACCAAGGGGGAAAAGCGAAATAGGCTCGGTATGACCAACCCCTGCTTAAAGAGGTGACTACTTCATAGCTTTTGCCAGTTGAACAGCGAGAGGAGCAGCCCAAAACCCATATTCCGTTCCCGTAAAATGGGGCCCTGCACCAAGAATTAGACCTTTCCCATTTGCTGCCGCTCGACTTATTCCAGTAATATCGATATAAGCAATGTCCTTTGCCAAAGTGACCGATTTATTGATAGCGTTAAATTGATCGATCTGAATTCCAATAGTAGGATTTCCTGCACCAAAAGGGGTGATACCATAATCGGGGATAGAGAGAACTACAACATGTTTCGGTTTATACCCCGTTAACACCACCGCAGTATTGAGAAGATTTGTGAAATTTGTACGATAACCTGAAGTGTCACCTCGCTGATATTGGTCATTAACACCAATAAGTAAAGTCACAATATCATAGGTTGATAAAAGTTTTTGTGATGCAATGGCAGCAGCAAGATTTGCGGTCGTCCACCCGGTTTGAGCGATATACTGAACCTGTGAGAAAATAATACCCTGTGATTTTAAAATAGCCGCAGCTTGGGTTGGATAACGTTGAGAAGCATCGACACCCTCACCGATAGTATACGAATCACCTAAGGCAAGATAGGTCTTTTCTGTCGACTGAGGAGGCACCACCGGAACTATTGGTGTTAAGGGGACTTTGTCAGGTATAAAAGGGGATCTGGAGCACCCTTCAAAGGCACTAATGATAATCACTAATCCGAGTATAAGAGTGCAAAAGTTCCGTTTCATCCTGATTAAACCAACATGAGCACTAAAATGTTTAACCCTGATGAAAATTCATAGAATAACGGAAAAGGAGAACTTTAAAAAACAACATTTATTAACCAGTGGGAGCGCAATACCTAATATTTTATTCGTTTTAAAACTCTAAAAATAATTCAAATAAACAAAAAAATACCTTCAGCAAATTACTGAAGGTATTTTTAAATATCTTAGATTATGAAATCTAAATGCAAATTAATTTCTTGTATTTTCATATACTTTTCTGCCATGTAATGACTGAATATCCCGAAAATTTGGTTCCACATAAATCCCCTTATAAAAATTTAAATCGCTTGAAGATACATGCTGTGCATTCTTATAAACAACCCAGGTAACAGGGCCACCATTTGGAATTGCAGAATTTTCACCATAATTAGGCGTTGTCAAAGAACCAGTGTAAGTATAGTAATTTTTAATATTGCTAGGTAATAACTTAGTTATATCAAATGACCTGTTGGAAGAATTTACACCATTCGAAATGGTTGGAGAAGCATGAAAAATTGACTCAAGTGACTCATTTCTGCTACCTAAGTTAATTAAAACACCAAGAACTGCATAGGATTTATCAGCCGAAATATTCACAAAGTGAATCTCCATTGTACTGTAAACACCATTTACAGTATGCTCACTGCTATAATGAAAATGAAATTGAGACAAATGATATTTCTTAGATCCAAAAATTACATAGTTATTCAATGAGTCGATTGAGCCTTTTACATTTACTTTCAAGTTTTCATCAGCATTATTTAATACTGATGTTAAACGAATTTTATTATAATGAACAACAGGATCAGTACTTGTAAACTTAACAGTAGAGTTAGTTACAATATTAATCGGGGTTTGTGACTCTGCAATATCTTCTGGGATATTCGAAGTAATAATAGGAGTGCTTATTAATCTCGCAGGATAAGAAGTTAAATTGATTTAAGTGTGTTATCAATATTTGCTGTAGTGGCACTATTGTCAACTAACGCGCTTTTTTGACAAGCAGAAAACATTACAAGCAAGGCTAATAATGGTAAAAAAAGGTTTTTCATTTTAAATAAATTAAGTCTTAATAAATATTATATTTTTTGCAAAAATAATAATTACCCATTTAAATACAAATAAAAAGGTGATATAAATATGAATCTAAAAATTAATTCTATATTTAGAACGGCTGTATTACAGTAATTTCCTCAAATATTCTTCCATTTGCAGTGGCGTTTCATGGGGGGCAAAACGCTTTACAGCCTTTCCATTTCGGTCAATAACAAATTTGGTAAAGTTCCATTTAATCCATCCACCCAAGAATCCTGGCAAAGTCTTTTTAAGATAGGCATAAAGAGGGAGAGCTCCCTCTCCATTCACAGCTATCTTCTCAAACATTGGGAACGTGACTCCATAATTAACCAGGCAACCTTGGGCGATCTCCTCTGCAGTTCCGGGTTCCTGTTTCCCAAACTGGTTACAGGGGAATCCTAAGATCACCAATCCTTTGGCTCCATACTTCTTATACAAGAGTTCGAGTCCCTCATATTGGGGTGTAAATCCGCATTTGCTAGCGGTATTAACAACAACTACAACTTTATCCTTAAAGTCAGACATGGAGATCTTTTCCCCCATTATGGTATTTGCGGAAAAGCTATAAAACGTAGAATTCATAATGTACTTATTATAATAATTTGATAAAAAATAAAGGTCTTGTATTTTGTAAGACCTTTATTGTCAGAATAAGATTTTATTCTTAAAGTGTTAGCGGCAATCCTCTGTAGAGATCAAGGAGCTTCGTCCTAAATATAAATTCGTATTTGGCTTGCAGCAGATCAGATTCTGATTTTGCCAGTTTGGATTTTGCCGTATTATACTCCACCGCATTTACCAGACCAACCCCAAATTTCTCTTCCGAATAACGAAATGCCTCTCTCATTGAGGAGAGTGCTTTTTGATTCGCAATAAACCGGTTCATCGCTCCGATGGCATTTGTTTGGGCTGTCTCAATATCAGAACGGAGTAATTTCTTTGCACTCTCAAGATCGAGTTCAGTATTCAACACCTGAAGCCTCGCATTATCAATTTGAATCTTATTTTGAAAACGGGTGAAGATTGGAATATTCATTTGCAAACCAAGACCTTTTCGTTGATTATTCTTTAACTGATTAGAGAAGGGAATACTCTTTCCATTAATGTCCGTATATTTATTATTATACGAATCATAGACATTCGCATAGACACTAATCATAGGATATAAAGCCCCTTGGGCCAATTTTAGTTGAAATTTGGAGCTCTGAGCACGCAGGTCGGCCCCTTTAATCTCGGGCCTTATCTGCACTGCAGAGGCATACACTTCGCCGGCGCCTGAAACAGATGCTTGTGCCGATATTTCGGGAAGTAAGGGAACCTCTACATCAAACTTATCGTTCATCTCCAATTCGAGTAACTGCACGAGTTTTAGTTTCGCCAATTGAAGTTGATTTTTTGCATTTACCAGATTCAGGTCTTCCCCGGCAGCTTGTGCCTCTATCTCAAGAAGACTTCCTCTGGCAAGGCTTCCAGCCTCCACCTTCTCCCCTATCTGCTTGATCTGCAACCGGGTTACCTGAAGTTGATCTTCCGATACTTTAACAAGTTCTTTAGCAAAAAGAATTTCAAGATAAGTAGAGGCAATATTTACCGAGATATTACTCTGCGCAAGCGAAAGATCCTCCATGCTGGCTTTAAAGTCAAGCTCGAGCTTAGCGATATTATTCGAAATCTGAAATCCCTGAAATACTGGGATAGTAGTGCCTAAACCAAAATCTGTCTCTGAAGAATTAATATCTTTATAGGTATTCTCATAGGTTAATGAGCGTCCATAATTTAGATTTTGAGACGTTTGCCCATTAAGATTAGGGAGCCGCGAGAATTTCGATTGCTGTAACTGATTCTGCTGATATTGAGTCGCAATCACCCCTTGCTTAATCTTGATATTATTGGTAAGTGCATAATTGACACATTTCTCAAGGCTCCATATCTCCTGTGCCCGAAGTGCAGTAGATTGCACCCACATACTAAGCAAGAAAATGGCTACTATTTTCCGGTTCATAAATGAAGTTTTAAATGTTCAGCGGATTCGCTAAATTATTAAAGGTTTGAATCTTATTGTAAGAATTTACGATTTTTTTTCACCCTCTTTTTTCTTCGGATCGACAAGTAATCCTTTGATTCGATCTTCCTTGGTGATCCCGGAGATAATCTCAATATTTATCCCATCAGAAATTCCTGTTTTCACATATTTTTTTTGAAATAATTGAGGAGTAGTCTCCACCTCAACAAATGCCGAATCTTTCTGAAATTTCAATAACCCTTCGGGAATAGCTAAGACACTATCGCGCTTCTCAAGGACAATATTCGCATTGGCACTATACCCCGAGCGGATAAACTGATTCTCTTTAAGCTTAACATCAGCTTTAATATCAAACTGAATAGCTCCATTATCTATCAACCCTTTAGGAGCAATATACTTTAAGATGGCATTAAATTTTTCAGATTCAATTGCGCCAATAGTCAATTCGATGTTCATCCCCTCTTTAATTTTTCCAACTTCAGTCTCGTCAACCTTACCTTGAAAAATCATATCATTCATATCAGCAATAATTCCGATTGTTGTTCCAGCATTAAAGGTATTGGCCTGAATCACTGAAAAACCCTCTTTTACAGGCACATCAAGTACCATCCCTTCGATGGTTGATCGAATTAGCGTATTGGTAGTTGTTGCCGAACTTTTAGTAACTCCCTTACGGATGAGTTCAAGGTTATTCTCTGCTGCTTCAGACTCCTCCTTGGCTGAATTAAATGAAAGTCTTGCCTTTTGAAACTCCTCCTTCGAAATAACCTGTTTTTCAAACAACACCGTTTGACGATCGTAATCGATCCGCGCATCTTCGAGGTTTAATTTGGACCGGTTAACGCGTGACTCGGCGTTATTCAGGTTCACCATATCGGGAATAATCTTCACCCGGGCAATCACATCACCTTTCTTTATACGCTGACCTGCAAGGATAAATATCTGCTCTACGATTCCGGATACCTGCGGTTTAATTTCGATCTCCTTTCGAGGAACAACAGACCCTGTAGCCACCGTTTTCTTAACAATATTGGTTACCTGCGCCTTCTGAATCTCAAAAACCTCCGGTTTAGGTTGCGATTTCTTGTAGAGAAAAACCAGAGTTCCGATAAACACGGCCACAAGAACCGATAAGCCAAAAATTTTGAAAACCTTTTTGAATATACTTCCACTTCTCTTTTCCATAATATTTCTATTATTCACTTATTTATACTAGTATTAGTTCTTATTCTTCTCTTAATGCATCTATCGGTTTGATCTGAATGGCCCGCGATGCCGGAATCATACCGGCAAAGAGCCCTGCAAGTATTAAAACGGCAAGAGCCGAGAGAGCCACGGTAAGGCTAACCTCCGGATGGGCGAAAAATGCACGATCGCTATCCTTGGCTCCCGAATTTTCGATAATCCGGTTAACCAATTCGAGTAGTCCTACCCCCATCGATAAGCCGATATATCCGGCAACGGTAGTTAAAACAACGCTCTCAAGCATAATCTGACCAATGATGACTCGCGGAGTTGCTCCAATAGCCCGCTGAACACCAATTTCTTTAGTCCGCTCTTTAATAATTACCAGCATAATATTACTCACTCCAATTACCCCCGCCATGAGCGTTCCAAGTCCGACAATCCAGGTTAAGATCTGAATACCAATAAAGAGTCCGCTCATTTGCTTAAATTCTTTCTCTATATTTACGCTGTTCAATGCCTGAAGGTCGGTGGGCGAGATCGAGTGTTTCTTCTTGATAAACTCCTTAACCTTATCCTCTACAACACTTACGGGAACCCCAATTTTTGCGGTAATCGCCAAAAAATGCACCTGATTTCCCATATTATAAGTCTGCAGCATGGTAGTAAAAGGCAATGAGATAGACTCTTCTGTTCTGCCATTAATATTGATACGAGTCTCTGCCCTTATTAGTCCAACCACCTGATAGTAAACACCCGATATCTTAAGGTACTGTCCCAGTGGATCCTCCTTAGGATCGAAAAGTGAGGCGTAAACTTTCTCCCCAATAACGCAGACCTTACGCTTGTCCCGAATATCCATGTCGTTAATCCACCTCCCCTTTAATACTGTGGCAGGATCAATTTTAATATAGTTAGGGTAGTCACCCTTAATATTAAAAGTGCCATTCTTTAACCCCCGAATAACGTTCGACCCACTCCCATAACGCCCGGTAAAGTTTTTTGGGGTGATATATTCTATCTCAGGGACTTTATCCTTTAAATACTGAATATCTTCGGAATCCATATGCCAATAGCGGCCCCGTTTAAACCCTTTATATGGCTCACTAGTTTGCTCTGCCCAGAAGAAGGCCGAATTAGCGGCAAACTTGGCAATACCTTCAGATACCCCATTTTGAAGTCCCTTTCCGGCACCGGCCATAACAATAAGCATGAAGATACCCCAGAAAACGCCAAACGCTGTAAGCAGACTCCGCACCTTATTCTTGGCCAAAGCATTCCAAATTTCATTCCACCGGTCAATGTCAAACATGACTATTTATTTTATTGCAAAAGAATTTATTTCAATACGGATCACCGAGTATCTTCACGCAGGACGATTACCCAGAATCGTGGCTTAGCTTGATCACATAGGATCGTTGCTACTGCCACCACCTAATAATATATGACGATCACATAGGATCGTTGCAACTGCCAACACATAATAATATATGACGATCACATAGGATCGTTGCTACTGCCACCACATAATAATATATGACGATCACATAGGATCGTTGCTACTGCCACCACCTAATAAT
>CAIVMQ010000026.1 GCA_903907075.1 uncultured Bacteroidia bacterium | reverse complement strand
GCCAAATCCTGATTTTGTGATGAATAACGCACGCTTTAGCGGTAAAATTTTAGTTGCAGGAAAAAATTTCGGTAGTGGATCAAGTCGCGAGCATGCCGCTTGGGCTGTTTATGATGCAGGATTCCGTGTTGTTGTATCTAGCTTCTTCGCTGATATTTTTAAAAGCAATGTTTTAAATAATGGCTTACTGCCTGTTCAAGTTTCAGATCAATTTTTAGCTGAGATTTTCGCAACCGTTGAGGCAGATCCAACAGCTCAATTTGAAGTTGATTTGGTAACCCAAACAATTCGTAATTTAAATACTGGCGTGGTAGATAATTTCGAGATTAATACCTATAAAAAAGAGTGTTTGCTTAATGGTTATGATGATATTGATTTTTTAATAAGTCTCAAAGCTGAGATTGCAGCATTCGAAAAGGCCTAATTTTTGCATATTCATCTTTGGAAACTAACATACAGCATATGATTTATATCATGGACACTACCCTGAGAGATGGTGAACAAACCTCAGGAGTCTCCTTTTCTGAACAGGAAAAGCTAAACATTGCTAAAATTCTTCTCGAAGAAATTCGAATCGATTTTATAGAAGTGGCTTCGGCGCGCGTTTCTGATGGTGAGCTAAGAGGAGCTAAAAAGGTTCTTGATTGGGCAAAAGAGGCTGGTTATATCGATCGGGTAGAAATTCTTGGGTTTGTTGATGGTAGGACCTCACTCGAATGGATTGACAATGTTGGTGGTAAGGTGATGAATCTTTTAGCTAAGGGATCTTTAAGGCATGTTACACAACAATTAAAGAAATCTCCTGAAGAGCATCTAAGCGGAATCCGTAGTTCACTGCAGTTGGCAGAGAAAATGGGTATTAGGGTGAATATCTATCTTGAAGACTGGTCAAACGGGATGCGAAATTCGCCCGACTATGTTGACTTTATGCTCGAAGGGTTGCGCAAGGAAAAGATTGGTCGTATTATGTTACCCGATACGCTGGGAATACTAAATCCTACTGAGGCGTATGAATTTTGCGCTTCTATGATCCGCAAATTTCCTGATCTGAATTTCGATTTTCATGCCCATAACGATTATGATCTTGCTGTTGCCAATGTGGATTCTGCAATTCGTGCCGGCATAAAAACAGTACATACCACCGTAAATGGTTTAGGTGAGCGTGCAGGTAATGCACCACTATCAAGTGTTGTGGCTTTACTTAACGACCAGCTAAAACTCCCTAATTCCATTAATGAGAAGAAATTAAGTTTGGTAAGCCGGATCGTAGAGAATTTTTCGGGTGTTCGCATATCAGGAAATAAACCCATCATAGGTGAGAATGTGTTTACGCAATGTAGTGGAATACATGCCGATGGTGACAATAAAGACAACCTCTATTTCAACGATCTTCTTCCTGAACGCTTTGGCAGAATACGAAAATACGCATTGGGAAAAACATCGGGGAAAGCAAATATTGCAAAAAATCTCGAGGATCTGGGTATTCGTCTTGATCCTGAAGATCTTGCACGGGTAACGAATAAGGTTATTGAATTAGCTGATATGAAAGAGACTGTAACCTCTGACGACCTCCCTTATATCCTTTCGGACGTCTTAAAAAACGAAACCGTAAATGAAAAAATCAGACTTCGTAATTATGCGATTGTGCATACGCTGGGCTTGCGTCCAATGGCCACCGTCGCCATTGAAATAGACGGATTATTCTTTGAAGAAGCAGCCTCCGGCGATGGACAATATGATGCATTTATGAATGCTCTAAAGCAAATTTATCATAAACAAAACAAACAACTTCCGGCATTAATCGACTATGTGGTGACAATTCCACCAGGTGGTAAAACAGATGCCTTGGTTGAGACATTGATAACATGGGATTTAGGTAGGGAATTTAAAACTCGCGGACTCGATCCGGATCAGACAGCTGCTGCTATTAAAGCAACAATGAAAATGCTTAATATCATTGAAAATGAACATCCTCTATTGTAGAGGATAGACCTTGTTCCTGAATTTGGGGATTACTTCTGGCCATTCAAGTTGCAGCAAAAGATAGTTAAGGCATATAGTATTAAATAGTGTAAACAATAATTCAACGAATGAAGCTTAACATTGCAGTATTGCCCGGTGATGGTATCGGGCCTGAAATCATGGAACAGGCGCTGCGCGTCACAAAAGTTATTTGTCAGAAATTTGGCCATGAGCTGGTTACAACAACTGCCCTTGTAGGAGCTGTTGCAATTGAGCAAACAGGCAATCCTTATCCTGACGAAACTCATAACCTTTGTATGAACTCCGATGCTGTGCTCTTTGGAGCTATCGGACATCCCCGTTTCGATAACGATCCATCGGCAAAGGTGCGTCCAGAGCAAGGGTTACTGGCAATGCGTAAAAAGCTTGGACTCTATGCCAATATTCGTCCGCTGATAGTTTTTGAGTCACTTTTGGATAAATCGCCGTTGAAATTAGACCGTATCGAAGGGGTCGATTTCGTGGCTATTCGTGAACTTACCGGAGGGATCTATTTCGGTCAGCCGCAAGGTCGCTCCGAAGATGGCAATACCGCATTTGATTCGTGTGTCTATACCCGTATGGAGGTGGAGCGTATTCTGGAATTGGGTTTCCAATTTGCGATGAAGCGCCGGAAAAAACTAACTGTCGTGGATAAGGCCAATGTACTGGCAACATCACGATTGTGGAGACAAATAGCCAAAGAGATGGAACCAAAATTTCCAGAGGTTGAGGTTGATTATATGTTTGTCGATAATGCGGCTATGCAGATTATTCAGTGGCCAAAGAAATTTGACGTTATGGTAACTGAGAATATGTTTGGCGATATCCTTACAGATGAGGCTAGCGTAATCTCCGGTTCTATGGGTCTTCTCCCTTCAGCTTCAGTCGGAATACATACCTCAGTCTTTGAACCGATACATGGATCGTATCCGCAGGCAACAGGATTAAATATTGCCAATCCATGTGCTACAATACTTTCCGCTGCAATGATGTTAGAATATGCTTTCTCATTGATGGCAGAAGGAGCTTTGATTCGTAAAGCTGTAGAAGCATCCATTATTGCAGGTGCAGTTACCGAAGATCTTTGTGGGGATAAATCAAAAGCACTTAGCACTTCAGCTGTGGGCGACTGGATTATTGATTATTTAAGTAAATAAGTACGTTAACCGAAATTATTAAATTATAAAATCATAACAATGGCAAATTATTTTAACACCTTACCGCTGCGTCTTCAGTTAGCACAACTGGGAACTTGCGAATTTATGGATAGTTCAGAGTTTACTGACGGAGTAAATAAGCTCGCAGGGAAGAAGATTGTGATTATCGGATGCGGTGCCCAGGGATTACACCAGGGTCTTAACTTGCGTGATTCGGGATTAGATGTTGCTTATACCCTTCGTGCGGAAGCTATCAAGGAACAACGTCAATCATACAAAAATGCGAACGGAAACGGCTTTAAAGTGGGAACTTACGAAGAGATGATCCCTTCAGCGGACTTGTTGATCAATCTTACTCCAGATAAGCAGCACTCAAGTGTTATTGGCGCAGTTATGCCGTTGATGAAGAAAGGGTCGACCCTCTCGTATTCACACGGTTTTAATATCGTTGAAGAGGGGATGCAGATCCGTAAAGATATTACTGTAATCATGGTGGCGCCAAAGTCACCGGGCTCTGAAGTTCGTGCAGAATATGTACGTGGATTTGGTGTCCCTACGCTGATTGCTGTTCATCCTGAAAACGATCCCAATGGCGATGGCTTCGAAATTGCCAAGGCTTATTGCGTGGGTACCGGTGGTGACCGTGCAGGGGTATTGAAATCATCGTTCGTGGCAGAGGTTAAATCTGACCTTATGGGTGAGCAGACCATTCTTTGCGGTATCCTGCAGACCGGTTCGATACTCTGCTTCAATAAAATGATCGAAAAAGGGATCAATGCCGGTTACGCTTCTCGCTTAGTACAGTATGGCTGGGAAGTTGTTACCGAGGCATTGAAACATGGCGGAATCACCAATATGATGGACCGGTTATCGAATCCTGCCAAGATCAAGGCTTTTGAATTATCAGAGGAATTAAAAGATATTATGCGTCCACTTTTCTGGAAACATATGGACGATATTATGTCGGGTCATTTTTCCAAGACTATGATGGAAGACTGGGCTAATGACGATAAAAATCTGTTAACCTGGCGTGCTGCTACCGGTGAAACCGCATTTGAAAAAACCCCTGCCGGTGATGTAACGATTTCTGAGCAGGAATATTTTGACAATGGTACGCTTATGGTAGCCTTTGTTAAGGCAGGTGTTGAGCTTGCTTTCGAAACGATGACAGAAGCTGGCATCAAAGAAGAATCAGCTTATTATGAATCATTACACGAAACTCCACTTATTGCCAATACCATTGCCCGGAAGAAACTCTTTGAGATGAACCGTGTAATCTCCGATACAGCAGAATATGGCTGTTACCTTTTTGATCATGCAGCGAAGCCTCTATTGGCCGATTTTATGACACGAATCGATACCAATGTGATTGGAAAAAATTTCAATGACGGAATCGATGCTCATGTTGATAATAAAAAACTTATCCAGATCAACGAAGTGATTCGTTATCATGAAGTAGAGCTGATCGGTCAGGAGTTGCGCGAAGCGATGGATGCGATGAAAGCGATTATCTAAACGATACAATAACTCACTAAAAGAAGCCCTGTTCGTCATTTGACGGATGGGGCTTCTTTTAGTGAATAACTTACAATATTCAATGCTATTATCGACAAAAATAATTAGAGTTATTCACGGGATTAATCTACTCTTGCCACCACCCTCACTGGTGAGCTGTCGGCTTCTATCTTTAGTGGAAAAGCGAATAGTTCAAACTCGGTTTCATAAACCAATTGATCCAGATTTGTGAGGTTCTCAATTATCAAGATGTTGTTTCGTAGCAGAATCTCATGAATAGGGTAGGGGTGATGATCGGGTGAACACCAGTCTAAACCTACGATTTTTATTTCTTTCTCAACCAGGAAATACGCAAGTTCCTCGCTGATATCTGGATAGTTCGAAAAATAGTCGGATTGATTAAAGCAAGCACCTAAACCGGCATAAAAAAGGACGATGCTTTGAAACAGAATTTGTTCACGGAATGACTCCCTGAACTCAATGCGATTTTCTCCCCTTACATCAATTAATACAGCATGGCCTGCAAATTTATCGAGCGATAGATTTGCGATCAATGGTGAACCTGAAACTTTGTGTAATGGACCATCGATATGGGTCCCGATGTGCATTTCGGAGGTTAAGTTGAAATTCGTAAACCCATCCTCCTTTATTGATCTGGTCTGACTAAGACCAATAGGTTCATCCCCTGGAAAAAAAGGTGTATTTTGACTAATCGTATGGGATAGATCAATGAGCTTCATCAGATGTTTATAAACGGCCTGATTTTGAATTTTAATGATGATCCTAAATTAAAGATCTTTTTTTCTTCAGTGTTATATTCTCACCATTGCCGTTTCCTTAACCCAGCCTTTGTTTCCGTCGGGCATACTTATATTTACCCACTCGCCCAGTTTGTCGATAAGCTGTATGGTAACCCCTTCATGAACAATGAATAATTCAGTACCTGTTTCGCTCGGAGAAGCTTTCACTCTAACACTGCGTTCTGTGATCACCGCGGTATTGTGATTAATCAATTGAGAGGTTAGGTAAGAGCCAATTCCGAAAGTAATTGCCGAGATAGAAACCGTTGCTACGGAGAGCCAAAAGGCTAGTTTCTTAATTTTGAATGAGCGTGAGAGTAGGAAAAGTCCAAAGCAGGATAAAAAGGCAAAAAAAGTGATCAGACTCAGAGTTCCCCAGAAACTAATCGATTGCGAGTTGATTAGTTGTTTCCACCAACGTAGGAATCCGGGATCTGGGATGGTGACAATATTATCTACAATCTGAGTCCTGGCAAGATCAAGGTTATAGCGGATATCCTCATCATTGGGGGCCAGCTTTTTTGCCCGCTCATAATTCAGAATTGCGAAGGTTGAATTGCCAGATTTATAAAATGCATTTCCAAGGTTATAGTATATCTCAACCGATTCGAATCCTTGAGTTAATACATACTGATATTTTCGGATTGCTTCCTGATATTTGGTGCTATTATAAAGTTGATTGGCTGTATTCAGTGAATCGCTAACGGCCGAAGATTGCCCATTTGATGCAAACGATGCAGCAACAATGACTAATAACAGGCTAAATTTTATGATTAAGTTTTTCATTTTTCATTTTTCATTTAACTGGTCAATTGATCTCTTTCTCCATCTGACTCATTACATCGCAGGCTTCATCGTAGATCTCGTGCATCTTCTGGTTCGCTTCACCTGGCGCAAAACGGGCATATTCACATGTATCCAAAATTTGAATAAAGCGATTAATAACCGTTTCTGTTGCCTTGTGATTACTTAATGCCGCCGACGCCCTCTCCTTATTTAATTCCGCAAACGGAATCGTCAACTTATCACTTAGATAGCCCCAGAATGCACGTGTTATCGATTCGTAGAATTTCTCTGTTGCACTATCTTTTAAATGGATACTCGCCTCCTTTAAACGGCGTAGTGCCACTTTACTCGCTTTCTTATTCTTAATACCTGCTACATTTGCATTCGCGCGAATCTGTTTTTGATAAAGAAGATAAAGAGCAAGTAAACCTAATATTCCAATTAGGTAGATTAGGTAAAAGCTAAAACTACCGAAGAATATATCCCCTTTAGGAGTTAATTTACTATTTCCTTGTTTGATAAAACGGATATCCTTACCAAGGTACTTTACATCCTCTTTAGAGACTGAACTCATTATTGCCTTAGATGAAGTTCCATCTCCCTTTGCCACGTGAATTTTGAACTCCTGTGACGATTTTGTCACATATTTTCCCGACGCTGGGTCGAAGTAGACAAAATTTACCGGTGGAACGGTATAATCTCCTGCAAAACGGGGGAGGAAGAGGTAATCAAAGGAGATATGTCCATTGATCCCTTCTGCCGAGGCGGTGAAATTACTTTGCGTTTTCGGATCATAGACTTCAAAGTCGGCCGGCAACGTTAATTTAGGGGCATTAATAAGCTTTATGTTTCCGTTCCCACTTACATCGATATGTAATGTGATTGCATCATTTTCTTTTACATTGGTTGAGGTAATGGTTGAGCGCAAATCAAAACGGCCTACTGCACCAGAAAAATCAGACGGTCCGGCAGGTAATGGGTTTACGGTTACAGTTAATGGGTCACTGGTTACGGTAGCTTTTACATTGGCGAAATTATCAAAAAAGTCATCAAAGAAACTCTTTGACTGCTTAACCCGTTGCTGAACAATGCAATCAATTTTTACCTTTCCGATAGTAATAGGTCCGGTTTGCTGTGGGAAGAGTAGGGTTTTCTTTAAGGTTCCAACATTATAAATTTCACCATTGTACGACTCGCGCTGTAGTGATATCTGTTGAGGTAATGCTACCTCCTGTGACCAGAATCCTTCAAAACTAGGCAACGAGATATCTTCAAATCCATTCAGATTTACTTTGGAGTAGATCTTGATAGTTGCCATTATATGATCCCCTTTGTATACGCTCTTCCGATCTAAAATAAGTTTCACAAAAAGATCTGACCGGGAAACGCTTCCAGGGGTAGAAGTGGGCTGCTCTGTCCCTCCGCCAGCCGGTTTTGCTGATCCTTTGACAACCTCAATAATTAATGGATTAGAAGATACATTTGTGCCATTGACATTAATGGAAGCCGGACCTATATTAAAACGCCCATCCTTCTTGGCCCGAAGGATAAAGAGGTACGAAAAGGAAACAGATTGAGAACTCACTCCATTAACAATCTGAAAGGAACTACTCTGCGAAGTTGATGGTCCCATAAGGACATCGAAATCTGATAATTCAGGAAGCTTTAGGTTTTGGCCTCTCGCATTTAATGTAAACGCAAGGCGAAACTGCTCCCCCAGTTCGACAACTTTAGGACCCTCCATCGTGAAATTCACCTGCTGTGAAATCCCTTGTAAGCTAATAAGTAAGATGCAAACTAACAGATAGAGCTGTTTTACTCTCATCGTTTTATTATATTTTATTTCCATTTCGAATATTCAAAAATAGTTATTCTTACCAATTTTTATCCAGTTTGGTGCGATTGGCCTTTTGCGCCTGAGCCTTCTTAACCTTATCTTGAGTCTGTTTCTCATCATTTTCAAGCGCCTTTAGCATCTGTTCGGCACTTTGCTTTGAGATTTTATCTTGCTTGGGCTGTTGCTGCTGGTCTTTATTCTGATCTTGTTTGTCTTTATCTTTATTGTCTTTATTATCCTTGTTGTCCTTGTCCTTATCTTTGTCCTTATCTTTATCCTTGTCCTTTTTGTCTTTATCCTTATCCTTATCTTTCTTTTTCTGCTCTTGATCCTTTTTTTTCATTTTCATAGCATAAGCCAGGTTGTATTTTGTTTCAGGATCATTGGGATTTATTCGTAATGCTTTTTTATAGGCATCGATACTGGGATCGAATTTTTTTTGCGCGAGTAATGAATTTCCCCAGTTATGGTAAACAAAAGTTTTTTCGATAGGGTCCTTTGTTTTTTCAATTAGTTTCTCGAATTCAGAGGCTGCCTGTTCTGCTTTGTTTTGTTTGTAAATAGAATTTGCCAGGTTGAATTGCCAGTGGAAATCTTCGGGTTTGATTTCCAACGCGCGACGGTAAGCCACCTCCGCTTTCCCAAAGGTTATGGTGTCTAGTTTGGCGGTATCTTTAAGTCCGTCGGTATAATAACCGTTTCCTTCCCGAATGTATTTCCGCTCTTTTTGTGCAGAAGCTTCGAAGGCAAGTAGGCCGATTATAAGGATTAGGAAAGTTTTCTTCATTGCAATGCTCATTTTTGGTTACCAAATAGCTTGAAATTACGCAGCCATTTATTTTTCCTGTCAAGGATTAGAAAATCGATAAGAATTAGCAAAAAGGCAAGGAGAAGAAATAATGGAAACTGATCGTTATATTCAGAATATTCACGAGAGCTCAGCTCCGATTTCTCCATTTTTTCGATTTCATTGAATAGGTTATTAAGACCTACCTCGGCATTATTTGCTCTGATATAGCTCCCTCCGCCTGCTACTGATATTTGCGAAAGCATCGTCTCATCGAGCTTTGTCACAACAATATTGTTATTCTTGTCTTTGAGGAAATCCTGACTTCCAGGCAATCCCAAAGGTATTGGTGCACCCTGAGGTAGCCCCATGCCAATCGTATGAACTACCATCTTTTTCTCCAGTGCCTCCTTAGCCGCTCCGACAGCATCATCTTCATGGTTTTCGCCATCAGTAATCACGATTATGGCCTTGCTACCGTTGAAGTCAGGGGTAAAAGATTTAACGGCCAGTTGAATAGCGGCTCCGATAGCGGTCCCTTGCACCGGAACTATATTGGTGTTAATAGCGTCGAGAAATAGTTTAGCCGAAACATAATCGGTTGTAATTGGCAGTTGCACAAATGCTTGACCTGCAAATACGATTAATCCTAATTTATCATCTTTAAGCCTCTCCGTCAATTTTGCTATTGCCCTTTTGGCCCTCTCCAGCCTATTGGGTTTAATATCTTCAGCGAGCATACTGTTAGAGACGTCAAGGGCGATAATAAGCTCGATCCCTTTGCGTTTTGAATTTAATAATTTAGAGCCAAACTGAGGCTGCGCGATTGCTGTAATTAGAAAACCCAATGCAAGCATCCAGAGGGTAAATTTGATAAATGGTCGGTTGGTAGAAACGCTGGGCATAAGTTGTGCGATCAGCGCATGATCGCCAAACAATCGTAATGACCGACTTCTATTAATCCTTGAGATAATATACAGGACTATAAATACCGGGATTATCAGTAGCAAATAGAAATATTCGGGATGTGCAAATCTAAATGATTCCATTACTCAATTTTTTAATGATTCTTTTACGGGATATGCCTGAATACCGCAAACTGCAGAATCAAAGCTAACAGCGCCAAGATAAGGGCGCCAAGTGCAAAACGGCGATACTCCTCATTCTTCTTGCTGAACTCTTTATTTTCAATCTTTGATCGTTCTAACTTGTCAATCTCTTTATAGACTTCTACTAATGTTTTATTATTTGTAGCGCGGAAATATTTACCTTCTGTGATGGAGGCAATTTCTTGCAATGTTTTTTCATCAATTTTAACCTCCATATCACGCATTTGAACACCAAATGGAGTCTGCACTGGGAATGGGGCCATGCCAATGGTTCCGATTCCGATTGTATAGACTCTGATTCCAAATGTTTTGGCTATTTCTGCCGCCGTTATAGGGGCTATCTCTCCTCTGTTATTTTCACCATCGGTAAGTAAAATAATCACGCGGCTCCGGGCTTCACTATCCTTTAGGCGCGAAACAGCATTAGCAAGTCCGAGTCCGATGGCTGTTCCATCCTCGATCATTCCACTCTGTAGGTTCTGAAACAGATTCACTAATACCGCTCTGTCTGTGGTAAGTGGACATTGTGTAAAGCTTTCACCCGAGAAAACTACTAATCCAATCCGGTCATATTGGCGACCTGAGACAAATTTTGTTGCTACCGCCTTAGCTGCCTCTAGCCTGTTCGGTTGGAAATCGCGGGCTAACATTGAACTTGATAAATCGAGGGCAATCATAATGTCAATCCCTTCAATGGTTTGATTTTGCCAACTATCTGATGATTGTGGCCTGGCCAGACAGGTAATTAAGAGTGCTAACACTGCAATTTGAAGTACAAACACGGCATGACGTAATGCATGTTTCCAGGTAAGGCTTGTTTTTTTAAGAGATTCCAATGTGCTGATCTGTATGCTGGCCTTCGATTTATTTTGACGAAGAATATACCAGACGATCATTGGAATCAACCCGATCAGTAGATAAAACAGTTCAGGTTTTGCAAATATGATATGGTTCATAACTGAGTGTCCCCTTTTTTATCTTTCACGTCAATATTCTCTGGTTCGATCACCTCTTCCTTAATGGCTTCTACTGGTTCTGCGACTGTTTCAATGGTTGTCTCTTTTACAAAAAGATAGGCGTTCGAAAGCATTTTAAAATTTTCGTCGGGCAGAGGAGTGAGCTTAGCAAATTTTACTAGGTCGGCCAGTTCAAGGATTTCTTTTAATTCGAGTAACGATTTATTCTCTATTGACTCCTTCGATTCTTTAAATCCAGCTATAATCTCATGGGTTGTCTGTTCCATTGCAGCCATCTTAAACCGATCTTCGATATATACACGAACGATATCTGTAAGTCGGGTATAATAATCTTTGAACTTCTCTTGTTGCCACAATTGCTCCTCTTTTAGCTTGTCGAGTTCCTGAATCGCGGTTAAATGAGGCGGAGTTTTTGGCTTAGCCGGACGCTGGAATAACGGTCTATTTTTATTTCTTCTATTAATCGCATAGATCACCAAGAATAGGATCGCCGCTAATAGGATAATTGCTAGCAGCCATGGGGCAATCTCCTTGAATGTTATTGGCGCTGCAAATGGTTTTTTCAAATCTACAGGACCATGTTTAAGATCAACAGGAGGAAATTTCACAAACAAAGTTAGATCGTTGCTTTTAATAGAATCACGAAGTCCGCCGTTCATAAATCTGAAATAGAAAGCCGGGATATAGTGAGCCCCACTGTCAAAGCAGGTTATCAGGTACGACTGCTTAAGCTGTAAGCGAGTACCATCAAGTTTTGAGGTGTCGATCTTCGATCTTTTGAGAATCTCGATCTTCTGAATAGAATCGGACAGAGCTGGAAATTCAATCTTCGTTCCGGCTGGTTGCTCAACAACGATCATTAATTTAATTTGATCACCCAACCATATAGAATCTCGTTCCAAGGCCGTTCTTAGCCTTATCTCTTCTCCATTTGCGACCATAAGAGAGAGCAAAAACAGACCCAGTAAGGCGATATATTTTAGTGTGTTCGTTCGTCTCATAATTTATGTTCCCTTTTCTTGAAAAGTGAAACGAGTGATTTTACGTAATCTTCTCGTGTGCTAATGTTTACATAATCAAGGCCGGTTTTTTTGAGTAAGCTATCCAATTGTTTATTCCGATCACTCCAATCCTTTCTGTAGCTTTCTCTGACACTTTTACTCGATGAATCAACCCATAGGTATTCTCCAGTTTCAGCATCCTTAAATTTTATCATACCCACAGCAGGCAGTTCAGCCTCGCGTTCATCATAAATGCGCAGCCCTACCATGTCGTGTTTATTGTTAGCTATCGAAAGGGCCTGCTCCATCAAGGGCGATTTATCCATTAGATCGGAAATAATAAATGTTGTTACCCTTCGCTTCATCGCATTGGTAAGATACCTTAATGCGACAGAGATATCTGTTAACCTTGAAACGGGCTCAAACTCTATAAGCTCCCGGATAATTCGTAGCGTATGGGTTCTCCCTTTTTTGGGAGGGATAAATTTTTCAATCCGATCGGAAAAGAAGATCACCCCAATTTTATCGTTGTTCGAAATGGCAGAAAAAGAGAGTATAGCAGCAAGTTCAACGATGACCGCTTTTTTTGTCCGCTCTACGGTTCCAAAATCTCTCGAGCCACTCACATCTACAAGCAACATAACGGTCAACTCACGCTCTTCTTCAAATATTTTGATAAATGGATGACCGTAGCGAGCCGTAACATTCCAGTCGATGTTACGAATGTCGTCACCAAATTGATATTCACGCACCTCGCTGAAGGCCATGCCTCGACCCTTAAAGGCACTGTGATATTCACCTGCAAAGATGTTTTTCGAGAGCCCTTTGGTTTTTATCTCAATTTTCCGAACCTTTTTGAGTAGTTCTGATGCTTCCACTTCTTTATTTTATTGAATTACTGATCAATGATAATTTAGATCCTGATCATTAGTTCAATGATCTTTACCATCATTCAACTAAGGGACTTCGATGGTATTCAATATCTCACTAATTATCTCTTCAGTAGTCAGATTATTCGCTTCTGCTTCGTAACTTAAGCCGATACGGTGGCGCAATACATCATGACATACGGCTCTGATATCTTCAGGTATTACATAGCCACGACGTTTGATAAAGGCATAGGCTTTAGCAGCCTGAGCCAAGCTTATAGAAGCACGTGGAGAGGCTCCGTAAGTAATCATCTCCTCAAATTTAGCTAATCCAGCCTCCTTAGGTTCACGCGTTGCCCATACGATATCGACAATATATTTCTGGATCTTCTCATCCATGTAAACATCTTTAACAATATCACGTGCCCTTACAATATCTTCAGGTTTCAAGACCGTTTTTGCTTTTGGGAAATCCTTCAGAAGGTTCATCTGAATAATAAGTTTCTCCTCCTCCTTTTTGGGATAGTTCAATACTACCTTTAACATAAATCGATCGACCTGAGCTTCCGGTAGTCTGTAAGTCCCCTCTTGTTCAATAGGATTTTGTGTGGCCATAACCAGGAAAGGGTTTTCAAGGGGATAGGTATGGGCCCCAATGGTAACCTGACGCTCCTGCATTGCCTCGAGTAAGGCAGATTGAACCTTTGCCGGTGCTCGGTTTATCTCATCCGCTAAAACAAAATTGGTGAAGATAGGTCCTTTGCGAACCACAAACTCTTCATTCTTCTGACTATAGATCATTGTTCCGATTAAATCGGCAGGCAATAGGTCGGGAGTAAACTGAATCCGAGCAAATTTTGCGTCTATGGTGTTGGCCAGGGTATTGATAGCAAGTGTTTTTGCCAAACCCGGAACCCCTTCCAAAAGAATATGGCCATCGGATAATAATCCGATTAACAAGCTCTCAACCAGATGCTTCTGGCCTACGATCACCTTATTCATCTCCATCGAGATGAGGTCCACAAAAGAGCTTTCTCTTTGAATGCGTTCGTTAAGTTCTCTAATGTCCAATGTTTGATTCATAATCCATAAGATAATTAATTGTTGTATTTTAAAACGGTTACGAAAATAGTGTTTTGTATTGTTTCCTTAACCATGATTTATTTAAAAAATGTTAAGCGGATACATAATTTTGGTGGATGCATGTTTTTTAGAGTACTAATTTTTTTTCTTACCCCTATTGATACTGACCTAATGAATACTTTTTCTTTATACTCTTACCTAATTTGGGATCCAAATTATATCGAAATGAATAGTTGTCAGAACGATTAAAGTCCTATTTTTGTCCCACCTTACAATGATGCAAAGATATTTCATACAGCTCTCGTACGATGGAACGGCCTATCATGGCTGGCAATTTCAACCCAATGGCCTATCGGTTCAGGAGACGGTTGAGAAATATCTCACCGTGGTCGCCCGCCAATCTGTTGCAGTTACCGGAGCCGGCCGCACTGATGCCGGTGTTCATGCCTCCTTTTATGTAGCCCATTTTGATATCGACAATGATCATCTTGATACAGAAAAAATCATTCATAACCTTAATTGTTTGCTTCCTGCTGATATTGCGGTGCAATCTATTTTTAAGGTTGATAACCAGGCTCATGCCAGATTTGATGCTTTAAGTCGTACTTACACGTATTATATTATTAAAGCAAAGGACCCCTTTTACCGTCAATATGCAGCCAAAGAAACTCGGATTCCTGATTTAGCACTAATGAATATGGCTGCAAATCATTTAGTTGACTATACTGATTTTACGAGTTTTAGTAAGTTAGGGACAGATGTAAAAACGAATAATTGCAAAGTTGATTTGGCTCAATGGGTTGACGAAGGCCATCGTCTGGTGTTTACGATCCGATCGGACCGTTTTTTGAGAAATATGGTACGTGCAGTTGTTGGAACCTTGCTTGACGTGGGCTTTGGAAAACTTTCAGTTGATGATTTTTGCAAGGTTATTGAGCAGAAAGATCGCAGTTCTGCAGGGGCTAGCGTTCCTGCAAAAGGACTTTTTTTAGTTGATATCGAATATCCGAATGCAATGTCCACCGGTTTGATTAGAACAGCATATCCAAAGCAAAATTCGTAATTAAAATAACTTATTTCCTTAGAATTCGTTATATCCTGTTCCAAATTCCCCAGGCTGCTAGTGCCTGAAGATGCAGCATCTCTAATCCATTCTTAATTGTCGCCCCTTTTTCCTGCCCCAGCCTTAAGAAGGTGGTGATCTCCGGATTATAAACCAGATCGAATAGCAGGTGGCTGGAGGTGATATACTCAAACGGGATTGCCGGGTAACCTTCAGTATTGGGATAGGTCCCTATTGGCGTAGTATTTACTATCACCTTGTAATTCGTCATTACATCCTGGTCAAGATCATCGTACGATATCTCACCCTTGTCTTCGGGATTACGCGATACTTTAATAGCTTCTATGCCCAGATTATCAAGCGCTTTAAGAACCGCTTTTGAGGCACCACCTGTGCCGAGAACCAGAGCCTTGTGGTGCTGTTGTTGCAAGATGGGTTTTATCGATTGCTCAAAACCGTGAATGTCGGTGTTGTACCCGTATAAACTGATTTTCCTCCCAGAGCGAAGAATCTTGATTGTATTCACCGCTTTTATTTGAGCCGCAGAATCGTCAATCTGATCAAGGTATGGAATAACCAATTCCTTGTATGGAATTGTGACATTGATCCCTTCCAAATTAGGGTGGTTCTTAATAAGATGAACCAGGTCACTGATGTTCTTAATCTCAAAATTAAGGTACTCAGCTTCGATCTTTTCATTTAAGAACTTATCGGTGAAAAACTTCCGCGAGAACGAGTGAGTTAGCGGAAACCCGATTAATCCAAACTGACGTTTCATAGGATAACGATTAAATTTTTTATAAAAAGCTTTTTGACGGAAGATTGAAGATGATGACGAACGAAATTCTTGAAATAGTAGGCCAAATAAGATGTTAGCTATTCAAATTCATCAATCACCTTGAGGATCCAACGTTTCGATTTTAAACCGGGGAAATCGAGAAACATGTCCTTGTGCATTAAGAAGTTTAGCGCCAGGGCTTTCTTGAGAACTATTTTTGCTAATTGCAAATTATTGTTTTCTATTAGATAACCTGTGAGCTTATAGTAAAGTTGTGCATTGTCAGCTACGCTTTTTTCTGCACTAAAAAGGGTTTGAATAGCTAAATCCATCTGGTCGTAATGGTAGAAAAAGTCTGCGAGTGCAATCCAAAAATCAGCATTCGACTCCTCGATTTCAATCGATTTTCTAAAAGCAATCAAGGCCTCTTCATAACGATCCAGGGCAGCATTTACTTTTCCAAAGGCATTCCAGAAATCGGCACAGCTATCATCGAGTTTGATTGCTTTCTTAAGAAAAACGATACTCTCAGAGAGGTTTTCTTCTACCATTAACACTACCCCCGCACCATACCAGGCATCACCGTTTGTTGAATCCAGTTGAATCGCCTGCTTATAGTATTGGTACGATTTTGCATACTCTTCAAGTTGGAAATAACACTCTGCGATGTAAACCCTCGCATCAGATGAATTTTTATCAAACCTTAGATAATCAAAGTAATATTCCAAAGCCTCGGAATAGCGTTCAATTGTAGAGAGTGTATTTGCCTTATTAAAAATTGCAGATGCGTAGTTTTCGTCAATTGCCAGTGCATAATCGTATGCTTCGAGTGCTTGATCATACTCCTCGCGACGTGTAAATATAATTCCAAGATTATACCATGCCGATTCGGCGAAAGGGTCAAGGTCTAAATATTCATTGTAACAGCGAATACTATTTTGATCTTCACCCAGCTTATCATAGCAAAAGGCAAGATCATAAAGAACGCTATCGTTTTTGGGATTTTCATGATATGCTTTTTCCAGAAAGTAGGTAGCCTTTCTATAGTCGGCATGTTGAACATATCCGGCACCAATGTTATAAAGAAGTTCGTCTCGGTCTTCAAATGAAAATTTCTCCGCTTTACGGAAACATTCATATGCCTTATTCTCTTCTCCCTGCAGACTGTAGCAGTTGCCGATCATAAGAAGGATTTCTGGATTTGTATTCTCGATCTCAGCAAGAGTACTAAGCAATTTAAGTGCCTTTTCGGTTTTAAGTTGTCCAATGAGCACCTGTGCTTTTTTTATCTTCACCATTATGGAGTGAGGATGCTGCGAAATGGCAATTTCACAAGCTTGCAACGCATTTGTAAGTTGATTTTTATCGATATAGTAGTCGGTAATGTGTTCAAAATCGGATACGTCAAAGAACCCCATCTGCTCCTCAGATAGCATCTGCTTATAACGTTTCACAACTCCGGCAAATTCCTTACTCTCGGAATTCTCTCGTGCCCCTTCCCACATCGACATAATTCACACTTTTATTTGTACAAAGATAATAATTTGAGTTATACGGGCTGATGTTCGTGACGTAAAAGATCATTGATTGTTTTTACCGGATTAAAGGTAATAATTGGAACCTCGACAAATAAGGTATTCCAGTCTGCCATAGCGCCATTCCAAAGCCCAGGAAGCTCTTGCGCCTTAAGCGTTTTTCCATCTTTCGATTTGGATGAGATAAACCCGGTCTCAGGATCCCTGAATTTTAACAAGTCAAATTTTTCCCCTTTGTAATTACGAATACCACAAACCAAATCTACAGGATTGAAATGTGATGAGCGGCTTACTATCTCTCTCTGCAAATGATCGTTGTGGTCTATTTGACTACTCTCTACGACCTGCAACGATACTGTTCCATCGCTATTTTCTGCCCAGAAAGGGCCCCCTCCGGGCTCTCCTTCATTGAGTACCATTCCACAAATACGTATCGGACGGTTCAGCTTTCGATAGAGATAATGAATTAATGTTGCCGTATCGCCTTCATACTTCGGATCTACTGGCTTGATGCACAGTTCATGTTCGGTAAAGTCAATAATGTCGGCTAATTGTCCTTCTGTTACTTCTTTAGTTGCAAGGATCTTTAAATACTGGAATATCCGGTTTTGAATCTCCAACAAGATGAGGACAAGTGCCATTTTATAGCGTACTGTCTCATCTTTAAGTCGATCTGGAACAACATTGTCAATGTTTTTTATGAAAATAATGTCCCCTTCGATCTCATTGAGGTTCTCAAGAAGAGCTCCATGCCCCGCGGGCCTAAAAAGGAGTGTCCCATCAGAAAGTCGGAATGGATTATTTTCAGGATCGACAGCGATAGTATCAGTAGAGGGTTTTTGCTCTGAAAAGGAGATTTCATAATGAACCCCAAATTTTGTCTCGAAAACGGGTGTGGACTGGGCGATCTTCTCTTTAAAGAGATTTAAATGCTCCGGTGACACGGTAAAATGAAGCTTTACATTCCCACGATTATCTGCTCCGTATAGAGCCCCTTCAATTAAATGCTCTTCAACAGGGGTTCTTGGACCCTCGAGGTAACTATGGAAATCTAATAATCCTTTGGGTAGAAATCCATAATTTAACCCTTTGTCAGTTAATAAATAGTCGATAATCTCGCAGTACTTTAGATTGCCTTCTTCATATAATTGACCACCTAATGAAGTACTTAGCTTTTTATAGAATGAAAAATTGGTAAGTTGAATAAAAAACTGTGCAACGCTTCCAAATCGCTCTTCTTGAAGTAACTCCGCAGCTTTCTGGTTTGATGAGGCGGCCTCAGCAAATGAAAATAGCGATTGGAACATGCGGCTTGCAGCACCCGATGCCGGAATAAATTTAGCAGGCTGCAATCCATCCTGCACCTTTTTATTATATTCTTTTACGGACGAATCGACAGCCATTGAATCTAAACGAATTATTCCATTGCCTATCGTGGCAGGGCTGAGAACCTTTAAGTGGGGAAATCCTTTCTTGAAATAACTAAGCTGATTCTCAATAACCTCAAGGTTACTTCCTCTGTTATTTAGTTGTTCAAGGTCTTTTTGAGTAAACATTCTGTTAAATCTATGAATTTGAGATAAAGATAAATAAATGTGGAAAATTAAGATTAATCCTCTACCTCATTGTTCAACTCAGTTATCAACAAAAGTTAACAGTTTTTAAGAGTGCGTTTTTATTTTAAATACAAATTAGAGTCTCCGTAACTTAGAAAACGGTAATTGTTCTTGAGCGCATGGGCATATATGCGCTTCCATTCATCGCCCAAAAATGCGGCAATTAAAAGTAATAAGGTGCTTTGAGGTTGATGGAAATTTGTCACCATTCCGCCAATCACCTTGAAATCATATCCCGGAACTATGATTATGCTGGTCGAACTGGTTAATTTAGTTAGCTTGTTATTCGTTAAATAGTCGGATAATGCTTTAAAAGCCTCTTGGCGCGAATATATTAATTGTTGCAATTTATAGGGTTCCCATTGGCCTATGGTTAACTGGTCTGGTTTCAATGTTGGATCTTCAATCACTTTACATCCGATAAAATAGATGCTTTCCAAGGTTCTTACAGATGTTGTTCCTACGGCGATAATTTCCCCAGTGAAAGATGCTAACTCAGCTATGAAGGTCTTTGAAAGGATAAAATGCTCGGCATGCATTTCGTGACCTCCTATTGTTTCGGCTTTAACAGGCTGGAATGTTCCGGCACCAACATGAAGAGTTAGTTCCTTACAGTCAATGTTTTTATTTTGTATGCCCTTAATAACAGCAGGTGTAAAATGCAATCCGGCTGTTGGAGCTGCAACTGATCCTTTAATGCTTGAATAAACGGTTTGATAACTTGCCAGGTCTATGGTTTCAGATTCGCGGTTAAGATAGGGTGGGATAGGGATATTCCCAGCACTCTCGAGAAGCTCAGCAAAATTAAGTAACGGGTTATCCCAGGTAAACTCAATTTCACTTGTATTGTTTGGAAGTTGCCTAATTTTTTGAGCTTTAAATAAAACGCGCTTCCCTCCAATGGTAAGTTGCTGCTCCAGGATTTCATCCTTCCATTTCTTAAGATTGCCGATGATACACTTCCAGCGGCAGCACTCTGTTTGAGCAAATGACTGAGAGTAATCGATCGGATTGAGTGGCTCAAGACAAAATATTTCAATCTTGGCTCCGGTTAACTTTTTGAAGAATAGACGTGCTTTGATAACCTGAGTATTGTTAAAAACAAGCATCGATTGTTCTGGGAGATAATTGGGGAGATTAACGAATCTCTCATCTGTTATTTCTCCGTTTTTCCAGATCAGTAAGCGTGATAAATCCCTTTGTGGTAATCCATAGGCGGCAATTTGTCCATCCTCTAGGGGATAGGTGTAGTCTAAGATTGAAATATTTTGAACTTGATCCATTCGAAAAATTACATTAGGACAAAACTCCTAGTTGCTCATTACGCTCTTTAAACGCTAAGATCTTGATGGAGATTTGGTACAGGTAAAAAAAATCGCAGGCCTGTAAGCCGGGTTCTGTTTTTCATTCTATCATTTATCTGGGACTGCTGTCACCAACAGCCTCTTGCAGCCTACCCCTTACGTCTTTCAGTCACCTTGCGGAGACTGAAACCAGGGCGGGCAGCCCTGTGTTCCGAAGAACTCGTAATATATTTGGCCTTACAATCCATGAGGCGTACGGCTAATCATGTTGCCATGACTACCGGTGGGCTCTTACCCCACCTTTTCACCCTTACCCCGATTTTCATCGGGACGGTTATTTTCTGTTACACTACTGCGAACTTGCACCCGCCTTCCCGTTAGGAAGCATGGCGCCCTGTATTGCCCGGACTTTCCTCCCCGATAAATCGGGGCGATAGAACAGCCTGCGAAGTTGCAAACTTACGAAATCATATCTGATAAGTTTCAGTCAGATCTGCGATTTTTTATAAATTTTATGCTTAATCCTGTTTTTTTAGTATAATTTAGCCCTTTGGTAATTACTTTTAACAACGCTTGATAATCAAGTTGTTGTTCTTAACCTTACAGTACGGCGTGGAGCAAAAATTTATTGTAGCGGTGTGTGAACACCGATTATTTGGATATCTAATATTGCCTTATCTTGTAGCTGATGGGGCAGATGGCAGGTATATGACAATATCAAAACGTGTTCGCGTTCATGATCTTGAAGGTGATAACTTTGCTTTTTCGGCACTTCAAATACAATTGGTTAAACTTACGGAGAAGTATGCAGACGAGAACCTGGCTAAAAAATTCAATAAAAAAGGGACTCTTGACGATTTTTATAAAAATATAAAGAGTGAAGAGTTTACAAAAAAAATTGTTCCTTATGTTGAGGATGTCATGGTATCCTGTCTTGAGTTATTGAAAAATGAAGGGATCCAACTCTATTTCAAGAGGGCTAAATACAATAATCTTTATGAAGATGATCTGATTGAATTATGTTTTAAAGATACCCGGGCTGTTTTTAATTTTCACCGTAGTGATGATGAGACCCGATATTTTTTGAATATTAGAAATGGGGAAAAGCAAATTTCGCTACTTCATCAAACTATGATTCTTTTGGTTAATGACCCATGTCGGATTATCTATCAAAATAAACTCTATTTCTTCCAAGATATCTCCGGATCTAAACTCTTACCTTTTTTTGAGAAGCAATATATCTCTATCCCCCGAAAAATGGAGGAGAAATACTATAATTCCTTCATCTTAAATGCGGTTAAAAGCCAGGAGGTTAGTTATTCTGGATTCCGGATTCTTGATTTGCCTGCTGATAAAGAGGTTATTCTTTCTGTAGAAACTGGACTTTCAGGTACCCCAGTGTTTATTCCGATATTTAAATATAACGATCAGCGTATTGCTGCTGGAGATGAGGGTAAGAAAATTGCCTCGTTTGAAATTCAAGATGGAGAATATATCTTTAAACGCTATGATAAGGATCTCGAATGGGAACAGTCGGTAATTCATTCATTACATGGTATGGGATTATCAGGTGAGCCTTGTGCATTAACACTATCGGAAACAGCTGAAAATCTTTCAGAGGCATTCTATCTGGCAATCGGATGGATCAGAAGCCAAGAAAAGAAGCTCTCTGGGTTGGGAATTTCGGTAAGTCAGTCGATGTTAAACCACAATTATTTCACAGGTAATCAGACCCTTGATTTGCAAATAAACCATGCCCATGATTGGTTTGATGTCCATGCAATTGTAACATTTGGAGAGTTTTCTTTTCCTTTTGTCAGGTTAAGAAAGAATATTCTTGGGCAGATTAGAGAGTTTAAGTTGCCTAATGGACAAATTGCTATCCTACCACAGGAGTGGTTTGCAAAATACCATGGTCTTTTTAGCCTAGGGAAAGCTGGTGATCAGTCTATTCGTCTTCAGAACTACCACTTTATGGTAATCGATGAACTTACAGAAAGTGAATCGGAAGCAATTAACAATAAGATCACAGATTTAAATAAGGCAGTTATTGTCTCACAGGAAAAACCGCAAGGGCTAAGTGCAACATTGCGCAATTATCAGCAGGCAGGCTACGATTGGCTGTATCATTTATATGACCATAAGCTTGGGGGTTGCCTGGCAGATGATATGGGGTTAGGAAAGACGATTCAAGCACTTGCCTTGCTCCTAAAGTTGAAAAAGAAAGAGTCTGAAATTCGCTATTTTCAGCAGCGCAAATCAGGACAGCTCTCTTTGTTTGCGGCCGATGAACCCGATGGTGAGAAGATACAACCTGCCTCTTTGATCGTATTGCCTGTATCGCTGGTTCATAATTGGGAGAAGGAGATTCGGAAATTTGCACCTTCACTAAAAACATACATTTACAGTGGGGCTCGTCGTCGGGAGAAACGCCTACTCAGCGATATTATTGCCAATTATGATTTAATTTTGACCACCTATGGCACGGTTAGAAATGATGCCAATGAGCTCTCCCAATTTGAATTCTTCTTCTTAATCCTCGACGAGAGTCAATATATTAAAAATAGCGAGTCAAAAACCTATAAGACAATCACCGGCATTCGATCTCAATACCGAATTGTCCTTACCGGAACCCCTATCGAGAATTCATTATCTGATCTCTGGGCGCAGATGAATTTTCTAAATCGGGGATTATTAGGGAGTAAAAACTATTTTAAGCAGGAGTTTATCATTCCAATCGAAAGAGATAATCTACCTGAGGCGAGTGAGCGGTTGAATAAACTGATTCAACCTTTTATGCTTAGACGCACCAAGGAAGAGGTAGCGAAAGATCTCCCCTCATTGACAGAGGAGACTATTGTGGTGCAGATGACCCCTGAGCAATTCGACCTTTACGAAACAGAGAAATCGGCTGTTCGTAATGTACTACTCGATAATTTCCAGGAAGATAAGCTCTCTAAATCCACCTTCTTTGTTTTACAGGCCCTTACACGCCTGCGTCAAATTGCAATCCATCCTCGTTTGTTAGACCGCAATTCGATCTACGAGTCTGGAAAATTTAATGATATAATGGCTATGCTCTCTATTTTAGTAGCTGAAAATCATAAAATACTTGTGTTCTCTTCCTTTGTCAAGAATCTGAAATTATTTGCCAATGAATTTACAAAGGAGCAATGGAGTTATAGCCTTTTAACCGGTCAAACAATTGATCGAAAAGAGGTTATCGAAGAGTTTCAGGAAGATCCGGACAAAAAAATCTTCCTGATCTCACTAAAGGCGGGTGGTGTGGGACTAAACCTTACGGCTGCCGATTATATCTTCATTACTGATCCATGGTGGAATCCGGCGGCGGAAATGCAAGCCATTAGTCGTGCCCATCGTATTGGACAGGATAAAAAAGTATTTGTTTACCGGTTTATCTCAGAAAACTCAATAGAGGAGAAAATACAGCAACTGCAAGAACGAAAATCAAAGTTGGCTAACGATTTTGTAAATTCTAAAGATCCGTTTAGGGAAATCTCAAAAGATGAGGTGTTGGATTTATTTGACTAAAAATTGAAAAGGATGAAACCGGGCGGCTCCATCCTTTTACTAAAACTAACCAAACTAACTAACCTAACTAAACCTAAACTTATGAAAAAAAATGTACTACAAAGTAAAGGGTTTAAGTAAATTCTTCCAAATATTTAGTGTTAAATAATTGTAAATTCGAATAGTTGATTTGATTTGCTGTTCTTAAGACTTAATCGGAACATAGGTTTTTCTTTAATGCTAAATTCTGGATCGACTTGTTAGGGTTGAAATGTAAGATATAGGTTTGAAAATTAAATCACATAAAAAGAACCTTTCGATATTTGAAACATTTGCTTAGAGTGGCTTTATTCTGAAAAAAATAAATATCTTTGCCTCCTGATTTTTTAGTATTTAATATAATTCAATACAGATAATTAAACCGTTTAACCAATGCAGAATAGAGGATTAATTCGGCTTTTAGCCATCTCGTTAGCTTTAGTATGTTTTTACCAGCTTTATTTTACGTTTGTCACCTATCAGGTTGAGAAAGACGCTAAAGCCTTTGGTATTAAGCAGACAAAAATTAAAAATCCGGGTGCTACACCCCTCGAGGCTGAGGCTCTTGCTCAGAAGAGTGAAGCTTTATACCTAGACTCAATAGCGAGCCAACCGGTATACAACTTTCTTGGTTTACGGAAATATACCTATCGGGAGGTTAATGAATATGCTATTCCATTAGGTCTTGACCTTAAGGGGGGTATGAACGTTACCCTCGAAATATCTGTTGTCGATCTTATTAAGGCAATGTCTGGATATAGTACCGATTCAACCTTTAATCGAGCAATTACACTTGCGAATAAGAATCAAAAGTCAAATGGCCAGGATGATTATGTAACCATCTTTGGAAAAGCTTTTGAAACGGTAGATCCCAATGCAAAACTTGCAGCGATTTTTAATACCCTTGACCTGCGTGATAAGGTTAATTTTAATTCGACAAATGCCGATGTCATTAAGGTTATCCGCAAGGAGACCGATGCAGCTATCGATAACTCCTTCCAGATTCTTCGTACTCGTATCGACAGATTTGGTGTGGCTCAACCTAATATTCAGCAGCTACAAACAAAGGGTCGTATTCTAGTTGAACTTCCTGGTGTTAAAGATCCTAAGCGTGTAAGGAAACTTCTTCAAGGTACTGCCAATTTGGAATTTTGGGAGACGCATGAAAATAGTGAAGTTTATCCCTATTTCCTGGAAGCTAATAAACGTATTCGCGAGATTAACGACGCTAAGCAAGCTAATGCAGTAAATACAATTGCACCTAAATTGGCAATAGCGAAAGACTCTACAAAATCTACCGACTTATTAAGTGAAGTTAAGAAACAGGGTAAAGATTCACTTGCCGCAGGTTCCGCACAAGAAATTGCGAAAAACTTCCCTCTTTTCTCCGTATTATCTCCTAGTACCTCGCGTGATGGTCAGCTTTTCCGCGGACCAGTAGTGGGTTACTCACATAGTAAAGATACCGCTCAGGTTAGCGAATATCTTGCCTTGCCACAGGTTAAAGCACTTTTCCCTCGCACAATGTTGTTCAGATGGACAGCACAGCCCACACAAAAAGAGGGAAACTTCTTTCAGTTGATCGCACTTAAGGTCACTAACCGTGATGGTAGAGCACCCTTGGATGGCGATGTGGTTGTAGATGCCCGTCAAGATTTTGGTCAGAATAAAGCCACAAGCGTGGTTGAGATGAGCATGAATGCTGAAGGGTCGAAAGTATGGGGCCGTATGACCCGCGAAAATATTGGTAAAAGTGTTGCTGTTGTTCTGGATAATTTTGTACAATCGTTCCCAACTGTTCAAGGTGAAATCCCTAATGGCAGGACTGAGATATCGGGTAATTTTACCGTTGAAGAGGCAAAGGATCTTGCCAATATGTTGAAGTCGGGTAAGATGCCTGCTTCGGCAAGAATTGTACAAGAAGAGATTGTCGGACCAACATTGGGTCGCGAATCAATACAAAGTGGAATGATCTCATTCTTTGTCGCGTTCCTGCTTGTTCTTGCTTACATGATTGTATTCTATAGCAGAGGCGCAGGTCTTGCTGCAAATATGGCACTTGGAGTTAACCTTATTTTTGTCGTTGGTATCCTCGCTTGTATTGGTGCAGTATTAACCTTGCCTGGTATTGCCGGTATGGTTCTAACTATCGGTATGGCCGTAGATGCTAACGTTTTGATTTATGAACGTATCGAAGAGGAGGTCAGAGCAGGAAAAGGCGTTAGACTTGCTATTAAAGATGGCTTCTGGCATGCTTACTCCGCAATTATCGACGGTCACGTTACCTCACTCTTAACCGGTATCGTACTTTATATCTTCGGATCAGGACCGATTAAAGGTTTTGCTACAACCCTTATTATTGTTATTGTAACTTCTCTGTTTACCTCGATATTTATTACCCGTTTGATTTTTGAACGTTGGTTAGACAAGAATAATAAGATCACATTTATCACCGACTGGTCTAAAGAGTGGTTACGTCATGCTAAGGTGCCATTTATTCAGAGCCGTAAATTTTTCTATTACTTCTCAGGTTCACTGATTCTTATATCTGTACTTTCCTTAACATTTAAAGGATTAAATTATGGTATCGATTTCAAGGGAGGCCGTACCTATGTGGTCCGTTTTGATCAAGATGTAAATGTGGAGTCTGTTGTTACATCATTGCAAACCGTATTTGGTAATGCCCCTGAAGTTAAAACCTACGGCGGAAATAACCAGGTCCGTATTACTACCGATTATAAGATTGAGGAGGATGGTGAAAATATTGACAATCAAATTGAAGGACTTCTCTTTAAAGGGCTGAAGCCTTATCTGAAAGAGAATATTACCGAAGATAAATTCTTGTCTGACTACCAGATGAGTTCTCAGAAAGTTGGTCCAACAATCTCTGCTGATATTAAAAATCAAGCTATTTTTGCCGTGATATTTGCCTTGCTGATTATCTTCTTATATATTGCTTTCAGGTTCCGAAACTGGTCAATGGGTATTGGTGGTTTAGTTTCACTGGCTCATGATGCAATTATATTGCTGGGTACTTATTCCTTACTCGATGGCTATCTTTCGTTCTCACTCTCTGTCGATCAGTCATTTATTGCTGCGATCCTAACCGTTTTGGGATACTCCATAAATGATACCGTGGTGGTATATGACCGTTTGCGTGAATACCTTCATATTCATCCAAAACAAGGTACACTAAAGACTTATAACGATGCAATGAATAGTACGCTACGTCGTACTTTCAGTACTTCACTTACTGTATTAATCGTATTGGTTGCGATATTCTTATTTGGTGGAACCTCTATTAAAGGATTCATCTTCGCCATGTTATTCGGAATCTTTGTAGGAACCTACTCTTCCGTATTTGTGGCTACTCCTATCGCTTACGACTCCTTACCTAAAAATAAGCGTATCGAATAATCCAGGTTAAGAAACTTATAAAAGACCTGACACTTTAATGTGGCGGGTCTTTTTTTTTATCCGGTTGTAATTGGGATGACAATCTGGGACTAAAATTTATATCTTTGTCAAAAAGGAAATTAAAATGGGACAAATATTACTTTTTTTCAGTGGTGGTGAAATTATGGTTGTGGTATTCTTTGCGCTACTTTTCTTTGGCGCAGATGCAATTCCTGGCTTAGCACGGACAATTGGAAAAGGGATGCGTGAGTTTAATAAGGCAACAGCTGATCTTAAAAATGAATTTGAGAGTCACACCTCCGAGATTAAACAAGATCTTACCAAGATGACTGATAAGCTCGAGAAAGGTGTCTCTGAGACTAAACGGAAGATTGAAGAGGAGCTTAAGGACTAAGAATAGGCATTTTACTTTTCGTACTTTGATTTTTCCAATTTTACGTATTAACTTTTCCCTCTTTCTAATGCTTAAAGCTGAATTACTCATTAAATCATTTGGTGACCTTCAGGTCTTGAAGGGTATCTCACTTGAGGTAAAAAAGGGGGAGATCGTTACCATTGTGGGTGCTAGTGGTGCCGGTAAAACTACGCTACTTCAAATATTAGGTACTTTGGGCAAACCCGATTCGGGAGTTGTGTCGATTAATGACAAAGATGTTTTCTCGATGGGGGAGAAGGAACTCTCCCGTTTCCGAAATAAGGAGATCGGTTTTGTTTTTCAGTTTCACCACCTGCTCCCTGAATTCACCGCTTTCGAAAATGTGTGTATTCCCGGTTATATAGCTCGTCGGAATCATAAAGAGGTTGAGCAACGAGCCAAAGAGCTCTTAGAACTTCTTGAATTGAACGATCGTCTCGATCATAAGCCTTCCCAGCTCTCAGGTGGAGAAAAGCAACGAGTGGCCGTCGCACGCGCTTTAATTAATAACCCTTCGATAATCCTGGCTGACGAACCTTCTGGAAACCTAGACTCACATAATCAAGAAGAGCTCTATCGCCTCTTTTTTGACCTGCGTGAGAAATTCGGTCAAACCTTTGTCATTGTAACCCATGATGAGCATTTTGCCGGAAAATCTGACCGTATGATTCATATCCGTGACGGGGTTGTAAGTGCTTAGATTCAATGCTGAACTACTTTTCGCATTTTGATCAATAAACACGATTTATTTTGAGTATTAAATTTTTTGCCACGAAGTTCTCATCTTGAAGGGCATACTTTAAAATTTTTCAAAAACACCTAATCCAAACAAAGCAAAATCATACTTTACAGGATCCTTTTTATCCATCATTCGTAGGTTGGCATCTAACTCTTCTAGTGCCTTTGCATCGTTTTGCTTGCGGTTAAGCAATCCAACTTTACGGGCAACATTGCCTGAATGAACATCCAATGGACAGGAGAGCTGACTTGGAGAAATGGATTTCCATATTCCAAAATCTACGCCACATTGATCTTTGCGAACCATCCATCTTAAAAACATGTTGATCCGTTTTGCTGCCGATCCATTTCTTGGGTCAGAGACATGCTTTAATGTTCGTGGTGGATAGGGTAAGCTGAAAAATTCTTGCTTAAAGTGCGAAATTGCCGGTTGCGTGGAGGTGGCCGTTAAGGCTTGCGAAAATACGGTTTCCAGACCACCCGTTGTTGTGTAGATATGCCGCAACGCCTTGATAAAATAAGCGAAGTCGATTTGATTAAAGGTGCGATGGACAAATCCATCAAGTCGTTCGAGATCATCCTCGTTGTGATTCATCACAAAATCATAAGGTGAATTCCCCATTAGATTCATCATCTTAAACCCATTGCGGATAATCATTGTTCTATTACCCCAGGCAATGGTTGAGATCAGAAATCCCGAAATCTCTATATCCTCTTTTAAGTGATACTGATGCGGAATCGATATGGGATCGGACTCAATAAATAGAGGGTTGTTATATTTCACAACCATCTCGTCAAGGAATTCCTTTATTTCGGGATTGAGATTATTCAAATTGGGTTATTTTTACAGTTGTAAAGGTAATTATAAATGATTGACCTATTTGTTTTGGTCTGAACCTTATGGTTATCGTTAATTTCAATGGGTCAGATGGGTCGAAATAACTGGTTTGAATTTAAGCAGTTTAGAGTCGAGCAGGAGCGTGCTGCGATGAAGGTGGGTACCGATGGTGTTCTTCTTGGGGCATGGGCTCCAATTCGGGATGCCAAAAGGATTTTAGATGTAGGATGCGGTACCGGTTTAATTGCATTAATGATGGCCCAACGATCGGATGCAGCTGTTGACGCCATTGAGATTGATAAGCCGGCAAGCGATGAGGCACAACTAAATTTCAGCCAATCTCCCTGGTCTGGTAGACTTCGAGTTTTCCATGCCGATTTTATTCATTCAGATCGGTTGCTAGCAGAACGTTATGATTTGATAGTTAGTAATCCTCCGTTTTTTGTAAATTCTTTAAAAACTGCCGATTCAACACTCTCGCTTGCTCGACATAATGACACCCTTTCCTTTGATAACTTGCTCATAGGATCGGCTAATCTGCTTAATAAAAGGGGGCGTTTATGCGTTATCTTACCTCACTCCAGCTTTATAGAGTTTAAAGAATCTGCTCGATTAGCCGGATTTTATTTAAAAAGCGTTGCACACGTAATTCCTCAGGAGGGTAAGCCACCTAAACGTATTTTAATGGAATTTATTAATGAAAATTCTCTTCCTGCTCATACCGAATTAATACTATTGGATGAGTCGGGATGTTATACCGAAAATTATAAACATCTTACCAAAGAATTTTATACTGCATTCTGATCTAATCAGGCATGTTTTTTGTTAATATATTGATAACGAATAAATAAGAATTCAATGCCATTCTTTAATGATATTAATCTCTTGGCAGTTCTGCTGGCGGCATTTACTAAAGTGGCACTAGGGAGTTTTTGGTATTCTCCATTGATCTTGGGAAAACAATGGATGGCCGAAAATAAACTTTCAGAAGAAGATTTTATAAAAGGACATCCTATACTGTTTATGGCACTTATGTCACTTTGCTTCTCTTTTCTTGCTGCTTTGGGCATGGCTTTTTTTATTACCCCTGCCTCAACAATGCTCTCGGGAGCCGGCATGGGTGTTTTAGTTTCTGTTGTTTGGATCTCGACCTCAAAGGCAAATACGACCCTATACGAAAACTACTCCTTGAAACATTATTTGATTCATGCCGGATATGATGTTTTGGGGTATCTCACAATGGGGGCAATTCTTGGTGCATGGCATTAATCAAGATGTTGTTCTACCGGCGAATAATCAACCAATATTTTAGTGTACCAAAGTTTCAATCGCTGTTTCCAAATTAATTTAGAGCTGATCACGGATAATTGTTATTTTTGAGCCTAATCTTTAATTATTGTACCATGAAGCGGTTGATGTTATCTGCTGTTTTTTTATTATCGCTTTTCCGAGTAGGTTATTCTATTCAGCTCTCCCCTGAGACAACGATTTCGCTGTTGACCTGCGCTTCAGGTGATGAGCTTTATTCCTACTTTGGTCATACGGCAGTGCGCATCAATGATCCAAAATCAGGGATCGATTATGTATTTAACTATGGCGTTTTTAGCTTTGATTCACCAAATTTTGCATGGCGTTTTATGAAGGGGGAGACCGATTATATGCTGGCCGGTCAAAGAATGCCCTCTTTTATTGATTCGTATGTTGAGGAGAATCGCAGCGTTTATGAACAAATTCTTAATATCTCTCAACAACAGCAGCAAACCCTTTTTGATGCCCTGGTTGAAAATGCAAAAACTGAAAACCGCGTATACCGTTATCGACACTTTTCAGATAATTGTTCAACTCGTGTACGTGATCAATTTGAAAAATGTGTCAATAATCAATTGATATACAATACTTCAAGGGATATTCAACTTACCTATCGTCAGTTGATCGATCAATGCGTGCCGGTAAATAGCTGGAATGGTTTTGGAATAAAAATTGCGCTGGGTATTCCTGCTGACCAGATAACGACTTTCTCTGAGAAAATGTTTCTTCCAAAATACTTGATGAATAGTATGGCTGATGGGATTTATTTAAAAGATGGGATTTCAACTCCATTCACATTGCCTAAGACCACCCTATTCCAATCGAAACCACTAAAGTCTGATTTAGATCTTACCTCACCCCCAATTGTAGTAATGCTTTTCTTTTTGAGTGTACTGGGATTAACATTTCGTGAATACCGACAAAATAAAAGAATGATAGGACTCGATTTTGTTATCTTTCTCGCGGTTGGCCTTGCAGGTCTTTTATTGAGTTTTTTGTGTTTCTATTCTCTTCTCGAAGCAACGGGCAAGAATCTTAACTTGATATGGGCTTTGCCTTTTCATACACTCTTTGCTATACTTTGGTTATTCCCCTCTTTGCGAGATAAACTCTTATGGTACTTTAAATTTACAGGCAGATTGATAATTGTATTTCTTCTTTCAATGCCCTTTTTACCACAGACATTTCATTGGCTGATTATTCCCCTTTGTCTGATGATCTTGTTGCGTACTCATGGACATCAATTCTTTCGCGTGGCACTACGTAAATGGAATAGCTAGTAGCGTAATTTTAAGTTAAAGGTTTTTCCTCTGATTTTAGCTAAGTCCGAGTGTGGGATTGAACTTATATTTTTGTGTTTTTAGTTATTCGCATGAGCCTTTTTTTGATCCTGAATTTATTTATCACAATTTGTTGAAAACTTACCCTTATTCATCATCTGTGATAACTATTTAGATCGGCCTATTCTCTTATCTTTGTTTAACTGAGTTTTTTCTTAATCTAAATCCGTTGACACAACCACCGAATAAATACGCAGAGACCCCATTAATGAAGCAATATTATGCTGTCAAGAATAAATATCCTGATGCAGTATTGCTTTTTCGTGTGGGTGATTTTTATGAGACATTTGGTGAGGATGCTATCAAGGCCTCAGGGATCTTGGGGATTACGCTAACGCGACGTGCAAATGGATCTGCAAGTTTTGTCGAGTTAGCCGGATTTCCTTACCATTCATTGGATACTTATTTGCCTAAATTAGTCCGGGCGGGTCAGCGAGTTGCTATTTGTGAACAACTTGAGGATCCAAAATTAACGAAGAATATTGTAAAGCGCGGTATTACTGAGCTTGTTACTCCGGGCGTTTCAATTAACGATAATGTATTGGAACATCGGGAGAATAACTTTCTAGCCTCCGTTCATATCGAAAAGACCATGGCAGGAGTCTCATTTCTGGATATCTCTACGGGTGAATTTCTTACGGCTGAGGGTTCTTTTGAATATATCGATAAGTTGTTGAATAGCTTTCAGCCTAAAGAGGTGTTATTCCAGAAAGGTAAGGAGAAACTATTCGTAGAACTTTTTGGTAATAAGTTTTATACCTATAAACTCGATGACTGGATCTATACTGAAGATGCTGCTAATGATCGTTTGCTTCGCCATTTTGAGACTGTATCGCTCAAGGGATTCGGAGTGCAGGCTCTTCAGTTAGGAATTATCTCTTCCGGTGCGATACTACACTATCTCGATTTTACTCAACACTCCCAAATTCAGCATATTTCGGCGCTATCACGAATAGAGGAGGATCGTTATGTTTGGCTTGACCGTTTTACTGTTCGTAATTTAGAGCTCTTTCATTCGCTTAATGAAGGGGCAAAAACATTAGTTCAAGTTATCGATCAGACGATATCACCAATGGGGGCCCGGTTATTAAAACGATGGGTCGCCCTTCCTCTTAAAGATATTCAGCGCATTAATGATCGGTTGGATGTGGTTCAGAAATTTACTGAAAATGGAGAATTAAAAGTGGATTTGGAGACTCAATTAAGGCAGATTGGTGATCTTGAACGAATCATTTCGAAGGCTGCTGTTGGCAGGGTTAATCCACGCGAGGTTGTGCAGCTTAAAGTAGCTCTAAACGCTCTTTCCCCTGTAAAAGAATTGTGTGCCTCTTCAGGTAATGCCGTGCTAATCCGAGTAGGTGAGCAGCTTAATCTTTGTGAGACTATTCGCGACCGTATTGAGCGCGAATTATTTTCTGATCCACCGATGATGATTGTTCGAGGCCATGTAATATCGGATGGAGTCTCTGCTGAATTAGATGAATTGCGTGATCTCGCCTTCTCCGGTAAGGACTATCTACAGAAGATGCAAGAACGCGAGATTATAGCAACTGGAATAACCTCGCTTAAGATCGCATTTAATAATGTGTTTGGTTATTTTATCGAAGTGCGTAATATGCATAAAGATAAAGTTCCGGAGAACTGGATCCGGAAACAAACTCTGGTTAATGCCGAGCGCTATATTACTGAAGAGCTCAAGAATTACGAATCCAAGATTTTGGGCGCAGAAGAGAAGATCCTTGCTATTGAAAACAGATTATATAATGAGCTGGTATCGGCACTTACAGAATATATTCAGGCTATCCAGTTAAATGCCGCGTTATTGGCTCAGATAGATTGCTTGCTTTCGTTTGCTTCTGTTGCCATTGAACATCGGTATTGCCGTCCTGAATTAAATGACTCACAGACAATAGATATCAAAGACGGCCGTCATCCGGTTATTGAACGAGCGTTGCCTATTGGTGAGCAATATATCACCAATGATGTTTTCCTTGACAATGATGAGCAACAGATCATTATCATCACCGGTCCAAACATGGCAGGGAAATCAGCCTTGCTTCGACAGACGGCTTTGATTGTATTGATGGCTCAGATGGGCTCGTTTGTCCCTGCTAAGGCTGCACGGATTGGGTATGTAGATAAAATTTTTACCCGAGTTGGTGCTTCGGATAATATCTCGTTAGGGGAATCAACCTTTATGGTTGAGATGAATGAGGCGGCTAGTATTCTGAATAATATGTCAGATCGGAGCTTGATATTACTGGACGAATTGGGTCGTGGTACCAGTACTTATGATGGGATTTCAATTGCGTGGTCGATCGTAGAGTATATTCATGAGTATCCAAAGGGGAAAGCGAAAACACTTTTTGCTACCCATTATCATGAATTAAATGAGATGGAGAAGTCGTTTGCCAGGGTTCGCAATTTTAACGTTACAGTTAAGGAGGTTGGAAATAAGGTGATCTTTCTTCGGAAATTAGTCGCAGGAGGAAGTAATCATAGTTTTGGTATCCATGTGGCACAAATGGCCGGAATGCCGAAGAGCGTGGTGAGCAGAGCCGAAGAAATTCTAAAGCAACTTGAATTAGCGAACCGAAAGGAACTACCTGCCAAACGGATAAAAGATCTGGCAGAAATGCGAGAGGGGTTTCAGCTTAGCTTTTTTCAACTCGATGATCCGGTACTTAAGCAGATCAGAGACGAAATTACAAATTTGGATGTCAATAATTTAACACCTATGGAGGCGTTAAATAAGTTAAGTGACATTCAGAAAATTATTGGAAAATAGATTGTGAAATCAAGGGCTGATTTGTACATATTAGTACAAATCAGCCCTTGATTATTTAAATTGCGCGCGCTACTTCACCATGAATATGGAGGTCAAGGCCCCCCTTTTGTACCGCATCAGAAACTTTAACCGGAACAAATCTATTGATTGCATGGAGCATGCCCCACGTAAAGGAACTTGCCCATATAATAGAGAATATAAGCGCTACAATCTCTTTGGTTATCAATTCGAAACCTCCGCCATAAAAGAGTCCATTTAGTGTGCTCGGATTAATTGCTGTTGAGGCAAATACCCCTAATAAGATAGTTCCTAATACACCACCTACTCCATGAACACCCCAAACATCAAGGGCATCATCCCATTTCATGTAGTTTTTAAATTCAACCGCCAAATAACAAATCATTCCGGACATTATTCCGATACAGGCTGCCGCACCAACGGTGACATATCCCGATGCAGGAGTAATAGTTGCAAGACCGGCAACTGCACCGGTCATAAGTCCAATTAAGGTAGGCTTACGCTTACCTCTATTCCATTCGATTATAAGCCAGGTTACTGCTGCAAACGAGGCAGAAACATCCGTATTTACAAATGCAGCAACAGTGATGTCGTTCATATCTAGTTCGCTCCCAGCATTAAATCCGTACCATCCAAACCATAATAGAGTGGTTCCAATGGCAACAAGCGGAATATTATTAGGTTCATGTTCGCCCCCTTTTCGCTTGCCTACATAGATAGTGGCAACCAAAGCAGCAAATCCTGCTGTTGCATGCACAACAATACCTCCTGCAAAATCGAGTACACCCCATGCCTGTAAGATTCCTCCACCCCATATCATGTGCACAAATGGATAATATACCAGTATTTGCCAGAATATCAGAAATATAACATATGACTTAAACGTTACCCTGTTGATAAAAGCACCTGTAATCAAGGCTGGAGTTATAATAGCAAACATCATCTGATATGCGAAAAATACGTATTCAGGAAATGGTTTGCCTACCATCATTGTTTTTGGCGTTATCCCATTTAAAAATGCCTTGTCGAGATTGCCAAGGATGCCCCATAGATCGGTTCCGGATGCCAATGTTCCACTAAAACAAAGTGAATAACCAAATGAAAACCAAAGTACGGTGGTCAATCCTACAGAGACAAAACTCTGCATCATGATATTGAGAATATTTTTTTTATTCCCTAGTCCACCATAGAAAAACGCTAGCCCGGGTGTCATTAGCATCACCAAGCTTGTAGCTAATATCATAAAAGTTGTAGCTCCCTTATCAATCATAAAGCTGAAATGTATAATTTGTTAATTCGCCAAAAATATATAAAAAAGATCAGACAACTTAATTTTATAAGGGGTAAATATAAAAAAGAACTAAAAATATCTGTAGGGCGATAGAAAATATAGAGGGTGTAAAGCAATTTATAATATAATTATTATTTACTTCTTTATTTTAGTCGTTGTTTAATAATCGCTTCTTTGGTTTTGCACAAGGTTATAGCAAAAAAATAAGTCATGCCAAAGTATTTGGCATGACTTATTTAAAAATAGAACTCTAATTAAAGGTGATCCTTCTTTTAAAATATTACTTTATCCCATTTTGAACAGCGGCAGCTGCACTCTCTGGAGTATAAACTCCAATGGTCATCCCCTGAAGTGTATTACTCATTAATTCGTCTCCTGTTGGTGTGGATGCATTGAATTTTTCATCCATTAAACGAATTGTTAAATCAGCTGTTGCTGCTGCATTAAACATTTTCTGTGCCAGTGGATTTTCCAGCGTTGATGCTCCAGGTGTATAGGAGAAGAACCCCGGAAGTTCTGTCATAATAGCGTGTGCATATTCTGAACCAGAAACCCATTTAATGTATTCAAGCGCTTCAGCTGAATGTTTGCATTTTTTATTCAAGGCTATCCCAGCATCAACTTGAAAGCAATATTGAAGTTTATCGCCGGCATTTTTAACAGGAGGGGCAAACCAGCCAATCATTGAACTGCTTGCACCCAGATTTTTAAGTACATTGATTTCCCATGAACCACCTATAAACATAGCTGCCTTACCGCTTGCAAACAAAGCTTTAGATCCCTCGTAACCCAATGTTTTATAATCAGATGGCATATATTTAACAAGTGAGTTGACCATCTTGAAGGCATCCAGGAAGTTAGCATCTGTAAGTTTCATTGTGCCATTCATCAATCCCTGACGGGCTGTCTCTCCACCGTAAAAGTTTGCCCCAAGTCCACAAAAGATAACACGGTTTAGAACCCAAAAATTATCTACAACTCCTGTTGCCAAAACTTTCTCGCCACCCAGTTGAAGCTTATCGCAGGCAGCAATAAACTCAGCCCAAGTGGTTGGCTCCGATATCTGATATTTACTGAAGATCGATTTGTTATAATAAATACCGTGAGTAACTCCCACTGAAGGTACTGCATATGTTACTCCGGTTTTACTCCAAGCCTTTAACGGTACTTGTGGAAAAGAAGCGAGATTTGGAATCGCTTTGGTCAAGTCAGTAAGATATCCATCATCATATAACTTGCGACCTTTGTCGTATGACCAGAGAAATATAATATCCTCTGCGCTACCATTGAGAAGGGCGGTATTGGTAATTGCATCATATTGAACAGGATCTTTAGGCTTGAAATTAATGGTAATATTAGGATGTGTTGCTGTAAAGAGCGCATTAATCCGATTCATTGCATCAATATCATCAATTCTCCAGCTCGTAAAGGTTAGTTCCACGGGCTCTGCTGTTTTTTTGCAGCTATTAAAACCCATAATTGTAAAAACTGAAATCAGCAGTAACAAAGCAGGCCTTAAGAAGTAATCTTGAGACGAACCTATAATCTTAGAAAAGCCTCTGTTATTTCTATTTTTTTTGTAAATAATCATTGTTTTTAATTTCTAATTAATTTTTAATACTATTCTTATTTAATCTTGGTAAAGATATATTTTTTTGTGCTAATGTGATATCTAATTGAATCACAATTTAATCAGAGTAATAAATTTAGATTTATAAATTGATTACCAGCACCTTAATAAAAAAAATCTAAAACAACTCTAAACTCTTTGGCCAGATTTTTTTTGTAAAAACTCTTTCTAAAGAGCGTATTTACGGTAAGCTTTATTTCAGTCCGCTCTGAACAAAGGCTGCAGCGCTTTCGGGTGTATATTCGCCAAGAATCATCTTCTGAACTGCAGTGCACATTAAATCGTCTCCTGTTGGAGATGTGGAATTGAATTTTTCATCCATTAAACGAATTGTTAAATCAGCTGTTGCCGCGGCATTAAACATCTTCTGAGCCAGCGGATTTTCTAGTGTTGATGCTCCAGGTGTGTAGGAGAAGAAACCTGGAAGTTCTCTCATAATAGCCTGTGCGTACTCAGACCCCGAAACCCATTTAATATATTCTAATGCTTCCTTTGCGTGTTTTGAACTTTTATTCAGGGCTATTCCTGCATCTACTTGAAAGCAATATTGAAGTTTATCCCCTGCATTTTTAACAGGTGGGGCGAACCAGCCAATTATTGAACTGCTTGCTCCCAGATTTTGGAGCACACTTATTTCCCATGAGCCTCCAATAAACATCGCTGCCTTACCACTTGCAAACAAAACTTTAGATCCCTCATACCCCAGTGTTTTATAATCAGACGGCATATATTTTACAAGTGAATTGACCATATTGAAGGCATCCAGGAAGTTAGCATCTGTAAGTTTCATTGTGCCATTCATTAATCCTTGACGAGCTGTCTCTCCACCGTAAAAATTCGCCCCCAGTCCGCAGAAAATAACATAATTTAAAACCCAGGTGTTATCTGCAGTCCCCACTGATAAAACAGTCTCACCAGCCAACTGTAATTTATCGCAGGCCGCAATAAATTCACTCCAAGTGACAGGCTCCTGTATCTGATATTTGTTGAACATCGCCTTATTATAATAAATGCCGTGTGTAACTCCCACTGAGGGTACTGCGTATGTTATTCCGGTTTTACTCCATGCCTTTAATGGTACTTGTGGAAAGGAGGAGAGATTTGGAATCTCTTTGGTCAAGTCAGTAAGATATCCCTCATCGTATAATTTACGACCTTTGTCGTATGACCAAAGAAAAATAATATCCTCTGCGGTCCCATTGTGCAGGGCGGCATTGGTAATAGCCTCATATTGAACATCATCTTTAGGTTTGAAATTAATTGTAATAGTAGGATGTGTTGCAGTAAAGAGTGCATTTATACGATTCATTCCATCAATATCATCAGTTCTCCAGCTCGTGAAGGTAAGTTCTACGGGCTCTGCTGTTTTTTTGCAGCTATTAAATCCCAAAATTGTAAACACTGAAATCAGGAGCAGAAAGGCATTCCTTACCAAGGAATTTTGTAAGGAACCACTAATCTTAAACAAGTCTCTGGTATTTCTATTTTTTTTGTAAACGATCATACATTTTAAGTTCTAATTTAATTTTTAATGCTATTTTTTTTAATGCTTGTTAAGCATAAGCTAAAATTTATTTCTGACTTGTCTTCTTATTCCTTCACTATTAAATTTAAGTGATACATTAAGCTTTTAGATTTATCCAATGATTCTAAGTGTTTTAATCTTCATGAAACTCAGTTGAGATAAACT
>CAIVMQ010000025.1 GCA_903907075.1 uncultured Bacteroidia bacterium | reverse complement strand
TTCGTGTTTTTATGAATGCAGGAATTTCTTTCATTGGATTATGCCCAGTTAAAATTCGTATGATTAAAATATAAACTGCCCAAAATGATTTATAATACTTGCGAATGAAATAATATTCATCCTTTAGGTTGGGTAATTCATTGGATGGGGCTAAGGCCAGTTTTCTATCTTTTATAATAAGGCCCTTTTGAAAGGCCTGATAAGCCGCATCTAATTTTGATATATGCTCCGTACTGTAATTAGAATCGAATGCAATAATCCTTTGCTCCTCTTCCGACAATAAATTAACATCGATCAAATACGGCAACCCCTCCTTTTTGGGGTGGAGGTTAAAGTACCAGGTCGGAGCAATGTAATTGATGAAATTGAAGAACATTGAATATTTTCTTAGTTCTATTCTTTATTAACAATGTAGTTCAAACACCCAGCTACCGAAAGTTCGTTTTTCCAAAGTTCCCTGTTGGCATACTGCATCGCTTTAAAATCTTCGGGAGTGATATGGCTATGAAATTTGATAATTATTTCAGTAATATTTTTCCTATCGGCCCATTCCACCCATACAACATGTTTCTTCCAATCAATTTTATCGGTTTGAGGTAAAATGCAATCGGTATTTACAAAAATCGGAATCCGTCCCATCATTAAGGTTTCATAAAGGCGAATGGAAAAATTCCCACCCCCTCTAACACAAAGCACATAATCTGAATTTCGTATATTTTCGTAATACTCAAAGGTGGTATCTTCTAATTGTTGGGGTGTTTTATATCCGGCCCGGTAGTTGTTTCGGTAAATAAAATTGGTATGCACCTGTTTCGAAGCTTCTAAGCTTTTCATTAATAAGGCTCTTTGATAGGCAGAGGCAAACAAGGGCTCCCAATCGTTTCGGAAAGGATTCCGAATGGACCGTTTGATATTCTCTATGACGAACTTCATATTTTCTTTCAGTCGTTTTATAAACGATAGCGTAGCATGTCCGCAAAATCCAATGATTGGCTTTACTTGTTTCTCCCTGGCTTCAATTTCCTCCTTGCCATATAAGCGCATATAATGGTCGGATAAGGCGGCAGGGAAGCCCTGATTTAAATTACTTAGCTGGGAACGAAACCCTCCCATTCTAAAATAGGTGATGTTTTTAAATTCAGGGTAAGCCAAGCCCCAATCTCCACCTATAAATGCGAAAGCCATAATTTTATATTTTGAACACAACTGATTGATTTTATCCAATTCAGCTGTTTTTTTGTTCTCAAAATAATAATTAATTGTTCGAGGAATTAGCACAAGATTGGCTTCTTCTATTTGATTGGTATAATAAAAAGTATCAGGCTCAATATTCCATGCTCTAAAATCATTACTATCATTTCCCCAAGAGTTATTAGATAAAAACGGCCTGCAGAGGAGAAACAAGGACCTTGGCTCAGTTTGTTTAAAATCGATAATAGGGATAAATACTTTATTGGCCATGGACAAAAGACAAACATGTTCTTTTTATTACTACATTCAATATAGGAATTTAACACAAAGTTTTAGAACTCTTTATGTCTAATTCTAATTTTTTTACTCCCTGCTAATCTGCTTTTTACATAACTCAAATCACGTACAAAAATGGTATTAAATGAATTAAGGTTATAGGATTCCAACTCTTGTAACGTTCTGTTAAAGACATGATACGCATATGGTTTGAATCCGAAACTTAAAATAGTAGCATAAAGCTCTTCATCAGAAACCTTATATTTTCTTCCCGATTGATTAAGCTCAACAACCAAGACCTTCAGTTTTGCATTATTCAATAAAACAATAGCTCCTTCTAATACAAATTTTTCATATCCTTCAACATCTATCTTCATTGCAATTGGCGTTTGATAGTTTAACAAAATTGAATCGATAGTAATTACATCTATTGCAATAGCATTGGGATAGTCTTCAGGTACGACCCTATTCATAGTTCCTCTATCCGTCGAAAAGAACAACATGCCATCCGTATTGGAAACACCTATGTTTTTTGCGTCGACTAGGCTGCTTAAATTATTCAGCTGAATCTGTTTTCGAAGCTGCTGGAAGGTATCAGTTACTGGCTCAATTGCTATTGAATGGCTCTTTTTAATTCCAGAAACCAGTAGAGAATAATGCCCCAAATTAGCTCCAATGTCTAAAAATGTATCTGTCTCCTCCAACAAATGTAATAAAAATACAGATTCTTCAAATTCATCTAAACCAAAATATACATTACCAATAATCCCTGCATCACCTTTTCTCACAATAAAATTAAGCCCCTCGATCCATCCCACTTCGATTTCTTTAAAGATTCTAAGTCTTATATTAAACAATATATATCTTATTAAACTAAAAATTCGATTTTTATGAGTTATTGGATGTCGATTAAAATCATTATACCTTGCCTTTAGTTTTTTTATCAAGATGTTAGCCATAATTATAGAATATTTTATTATACATGCTGTAAACTTATTTCAATCATCCTTAAAACTGACCTATCTGGACGCACATTTTCTTCGTAATATTGCTTTGCACGCAAACCCATTTTAGCTCTCTGTTGATCCGTTTGGAGTAACTTCTCACATAATGCAGGACATTGTTCCACATTTTCAAAGAACATTACTTCATCTGCACTTAATGTAACCGGAATCACATGCTGTAATGGCTCTGCTACAATACATTTACCCATTTGTAAATACTCAGGCAACTTCCAAGGTATCGATTCTCCAAATCCATTTGTACAAACTACAATTGTAGCCTCTTTGACAAATTGCAAATATATTTCTCGACTATGCGGGACATTTGTCACACAATCTAAAAACTCTTCCGGAGCATCTTGTTTAAAATACATCCCGCCAATAAATCTTTCACCAAGGGCTTCTCGTAAGACTCTAATAATTTTAGCTCTGCCTCCATTTAACCTTTTTGAGTGTGCATTATTCCAATACTTGTATTCTACCTGGAAGAAAACATAAGGCCTAGCCGGGATGTCATTCAGAGAAGTGACCTTCCGGTTTTTGATCTCCTTATCAGGCACTTTAAACCTTACTATTTTCTTCTTTATCCATCCTTTTAAATAGCGTAGAATCTCCTTAGGATTGTCGAGCCCATAAAAGATTCTATCCCAAAATATCTGGGATCGAAGCAAATTTTGATACTTGAGAGAATCTACTTCAGCAGAATGATCAATACCAGCAGGTAAAATTGGGATATTTCCATATTCCGACATCCTTTTGGAGGCTTCTGTAAATGCTCTTTTAAATATCATATCACAATTTTTCACGCTATGATAAGAAAAAATAGTATCCCAATCTTGCAAATCAATCGCTATCCTTACCTTTTTTCCCGTAGTGTTTTCAACTATCTCTAATTCAGGACACCAGGAATATGGTCTAAAACTCCGACTTATAACACCATTCTCATCTATATTCAGTCGATTCCTCGACTGATAAGGCATCCTCTTAAACTTTAATCTAATTAAATTTTCTTTTTCCAACTTTAGCAATCCGTTTACAACATAATTGGTATGTATGGCTCCAGAAGCTACAAAAAAAAGTACATCGTATTTATACATTGTTCATTTCCTTCTTTATTGGTTCAACCCTCCCGTTTTTAGTAAGCCTTTAACATGATGAGCAGCCATTGAATAGAACTAGGACGTTTTTCATTAATAAGTTTACTCCCAATGTCAACAGTTAAATTGGCCGTTATAGGGAAGTTTCGATGATCACGATTTTGCTGGCTAATTGTTTCGATGGTATGTGTTTTTTCAAAGCGACCGATTAGGTTTTGAGTTATTGAAGGATGTACAAAATCATGAGTTTCAACAAGAATATTGCAATACTTTAAATTAGGCACTCTTTGGGGGTTTAAATATCCTATTTCACTCCCTTCACAATCGACAAGGAGTAGTGTTTGGCTCTTTATAATTAATTTATCAAGCGCATCAAATGATAAGTATCTAATAAATTTAACTCTATCCTGAACATTATTTTGAATGGAAAGTTGCTTTAAATATTTCTCGGCCTGTATAGATGGATCAACGGCAATAACCTCTAAATTAATATATTTATACGCTAAGCCTACTGCGTAATACCCCTCGGCACTTCCAATATTGATGACCCTTTTAGGATTTAATGCCATCAGTTGCAATAAGGAAGCGGTTAACTCCGCTTCATAGGATCCAATTATTTTAGGAGCCCGTGCGCTGCATATCGACGGCACATCATACTTAAGACCTTCGAAAATCCCATCTTGCACTACATTTAAAGGAATATTGCTTTCGATGAGTAAAGTTTCACTGCCATCTTTCTCCAGCTGTGACGAATTTCCGCCTCTAAGTTTTTCTGTCCAATAAAGTTTTAATGAGAAAAACTGGGGAAAATGATTCAATAAAAAAAACCGTAACTTTTTTTTCATATTATTAATTTGCTAATCGTTCAACCATGTTCTCATACATTTCAGCAAGAGTCGTTTTCAAATCGTATTGATAGTGCCACTCAGGATAGTGATTTTGAAATTTACTTGTATCGCTTATCCACCAAATATGATCGCCAATACGGTGAGTCTCGGAATAGCTGTAGTTTAATTTTTTACCTGTCATTTTATCAATCATTTCGATGGCTTCTATCATGGAACAATTGGCATATCTGCCACCTCCGGCATTATACACCTCTCCCGGGCGTGGGTTCAAATAATACTGCCAAAACATATTAACCAAATCGAAACTATGAATATTATCGCGTACCTGTTTCCCTTTATAACCAAAAATAGTATAATGATCGCCCGTGATCCCACATTTAACCAAATACGCCAAGAAGCCATGCAGTTGAGCGCCAGAATGATTGGGACCCGTGAGGCAGCCCCCGCGAAAAACTACGGTTTTCATTCCAAAATACTTCCCATACTCCTGCACCATTACATCGGCTGCCAACTTGGAAGCCCCAAAAACAGAATGCTTGGTATGATCAATACTCATACTTTCATCGATGCCTTGGGCAAAGTAGGCGTGCGATTCGTCTATCTCCCAACGTTGCTCCTTTTCTACCAAGGGTAAGAAATTTGGATTATCGCCATACACTTTATTGGTTGAGGTAAAAATAAAAACGGCTTGGGCACAATGCCGTCTGCATAATTCAAGTAAATTTAATGTCCCATTCGCATTCACGGTAAAATCGGTTAAGGGTTCTTGTGCCGCCCAGTCATGACTGGGTTGGGCTGCCGTATGAATGACTAAGGAAATATCCGATCCATATTCTTCAAACACCCCTTCAAGTGCACTATAACTTCTGATATCAATATCGTAATGTTTAAAGTTAGGATATTTCTCCATTAGCCTATCGCGATTCCAGAGGGTATTTCCATTTTCGCCAAAGAAATATTTTCTTAGATTATTATCGATTCCAATGACAAGGTCGAATTTTGAAGCAAAAAACTCCACCGACTCCCCTCCTATTAAACCGTTGCAACCGGTGATAAGCGCAATGTTCATGATGCTAAAATTGGTTTAAGTTGTTCCTGATTTTGTTCAATCCAATTAAAAATGTCGGTACTTATATCCTTCATGTTTTTAAGCGGATTCCAATGATATGCTTTGCTCACTTTTGAATTGTCGGTATAATAAATTCTGATATCAGCCGCCCGGTTTTCCAG
>CAIVMQ010000024.1 GCA_903907075.1 uncultured Bacteroidia bacterium | reverse complement strand
GGATGATTAATACATTCTAAAAAAATTTCTTCTGATAAAACTAAATCTTTTCTTATTGTGAGCCAGGATAATATATATCGAATATGAATAACAGAAAAGTAAACAATATAGCAACTGTGCAAATATAGTTTTTTATCATTTAGAATAATTAAACTTAGGTTATAACACAATAACGTTTAAAGACAGAAATTTAGCGGAAAACAATCAAAATTCATCCATTAATTGCACAGAAAATTTACCTTTGTGGTTTAACAACTATAGAAAACAAGCAGAATGCGACACAAATAATAACTAGGTAATCCGTATGATACTTGTAAAAAAAAATAAAAATTCAGTAAACGATGAATATTGATCTTTTAACACAGCAAATTCTCTCGAATTTAAAATCTTCGGATGTTGAATTTGTTTTAGAAACGATCGATAAAATTAGAGAGTCAGGAAACCGGCTAATAATGGAACAACTTTTTGAACTTTTGCATACAAACAAATCTGAAGAGATTAAAAAAAATATCCTAATCCTGTTTTCAGAATTAAAGCAACAAGAGAGTGTTCCTCTATTAATTGAAGCAATAACCAATGAGAAATATTGCAATGAGCGTAAAGAGCTTATAGCGTGTTGCTGGCAAAATGGTCTTAGCTATAACCAGAACCTTCCGCTATTTATTAATTTAGTTATTACAGAACCATTTTTAATCGCATTTGAAGCTTTTACGGTTATTGAAAATATGTATGGAATAATCGCCGAAGAAGTGATTGACAAAGAAATTCACAACATAATTAATGCTTTGCAAGATGCAACGGAGGATAAAGCCTATTTATTGAATGGACTTTTAACAATTATTCGTGAGATTCCTGAAGAGCTTGAATTTACACAATAAAATATCCTTGAGTTGGAACCCGTGAACCAATGAATAATTATTCAACTGAATATCGAGTTAATCATAGTGAGCAAGCGGGATTTAAATCAATTTTACTCCTACTGTTTTTGTTTCTGATAAGTTTTTCTGTTCAGCTTAAGGCACAGGATCCTGAATTTTCACAATTTTATGCTAATCCACTCTATCTAAATCCGGCTTTTACGGGTACAAGTTCTTTTCCGCGGGCTATAATTAATTATCGGAACCAATGGCCAAAACAGGGAAATACCTTCACAACATACAACATAACATTCGATAAATTCATTAATAGCACAACGGGGGGGATCGGATTTAAAACACTTTATGACAGGCAATTAAATGGAGTTATAAATAGCTTCAACACCTCTTTTATCTATGCAGAGCATTTTAATCTCTCCGATGATTTTTTCATCTCCATGGCGCTCGAGTCTGGATTTATTTACCGACAATTCAATACAGGAGGATTAATATTTCCCGGGATGATCGATCAGGGATCAGGCACAATTATTGGCTTGTACCCTTTGCCCGTGGAGAGTGGTCAAAAACTTGTTCCAGATTTCTCCTTTGGCACCGTTGGACAAGTAAATAGCATCTATTTTGGGATTGCAATTCATCATCTTACGCAGCCCGACATGTCTATTCTCCCAGGTGATCAACTTGGCAAGCTGCCGATGAAACTTACGCTTCATATTGGGGCCAAGGGACATGAATTCCACAACGGATTAATTTCCAGGGAGTTTACCATATCTCCAAATTTAATCTATCGTCAACAAGGCAATTTTAAACAGATAAATGGTGGAATATATATGAAAGAAGATTGGTTAACCTTTGGTTTATGGTACCGCAATAACTTATCGGTTAGACCTAATGCGATCGTTGCAGTAATTGGTTATCAATCAGATAAATTCCAATTTGGGTATAGTTTTGATTTTTCATTTTCAAAAACCTCAAACTATAGTTATGGTTCGCATGAGCTATCGATGGTATTTTTCTTTGGTGAATATCACAAAAGGCAATTTAACAACACAATGGTGATTCCTCAATTGTAATTTAGAATTTTTAAGCAGAATAGAATTACAAGAGGAAATAAACGATCAATAAACTAAAGTTACAGTTCCTGTCTGAACGTGTTTAAGCCCCAGGAAATCGGTAAAATTAAATACCCACACATAGACACCTGCGGGGGCAAATGATCCAGTTGGCATGCGACCATCCCATCCGGAAACCTGATTTTGAACCTCAAAAACAAGATCATCCCATCTGCTATAGATTGATAAATGATAACCTTCCGATCGAATGCCATCCGAATTGAGTAAAAAGACTCTATCGATGGCATTCGGAGCATTTGGAGAGAATCCTGTGGGTGGGAAAATACGATCAATGGCAATGAGTATTCTTTTACTAATAGAATCAATACAGCGATATGAATTACTTACATTCAATAGCACATTTCGATATCCTGTTAAACTATAAGAATGCGTAGGATTAATAATATCGGAAGTTAAAAAGTCGCCAAAATCCCAAAACTGAGTTATTGATCCTGTACTATTATTGGTAAAGGTTACGGTGGGATTTCCAGTATAAATGATTGAATCACTCATACTGAATTTGGCCTGAGGCTTGGGATATGTCGCAATAGAATCGCTAATTACAAGTCTATTAGAACACCCGGTAATCAAAGAGGTTCCAATTAAGGTGATGTTGTAATTTTGATTAGGAGTATTATAAACCGGTGAAACAGGGTTACCAATTGCTGAAGAGCCATCACCGAAATCCCAATTAAAATCTACCTGATCAACAGAATCACTTATTTTACCAGTAAAGATAGGAACAAAGGGAGCGCATCCTTTTAGGAAGTCTGCATGCATAGAAAAATCAGGCATTCGCTTGAGTATGATATTTTTAGAAATACTCTCGCATCCAAATTCAGAAGCTACTTTTAATCCAAGTTGTACCTGAGGTTTAGTCTTTGAAATAAATCCGAATGGACCTGTTGTCTGTAGAGGATCTTTGATTATTTCGGATGGATTAAAATTGGATAAATCCCAAATATAGGTGTCTTTTGCTGTACCTATCAAGCCGGCATAGAAAACCTCATGACTAGTATTATCTAGGCAGCTATCGGCCGAAATGCTAAAGGCAACATCAGGAATTGGTGCCACATGAATCATACTGTCTATAACAACCTCATTGGTACAACTCTGACCTGCATTAACCACCGTGGATACTTTAAGCTTAACAGGAAAGAATCCAGCTTTTTGATAGGTATGGCTAGGATGAGAATCAGATCTCTCAGCGGCTGTACCATCTCCATAGTTCCAGTCATAAGTAACTATTTCAGTATTTATAGCAATAAATTCAGCTTTAAACGGTTCGCATCCGATGCTATCAATCGTATGTAATGAGAGATTTGGTATGACTGAAATGTTCTCCTGAACAAAAGTATTGGAACATCCGTCTTGAGTAACTTTTAATGAAAGATCTCGTTGAGATCGATTTATACCTAATGGTACAATCAAAGAGTTTAATCCAACAGAATCTGCAATGGTGACATTACCAAAAACCCATTTAAATTTGGAAGATGGTATATCTGCATCTCCTACATAACTAACATCCAGGTTATAGCCAGAACATTTCGTGGTATTAACTGTAAATTCAATAGATGGAGTTTTAAAAAAAGAGAGATGAAAAGGCCTTTCAACAGGACAACCAACGAAAATAGCAGATTTATAAACCATTGGAAATGTTCCGAACTCAGAGGAACTAACATTTAATCCATTAACAGAAACGGTAGCGTTAGTGCTAGAGAGTGAATAATTTGTTCCGGTAGAATTAATATTTAGCAAAGTAGTTCTTGAGGCGCCACAAATTAATGTGTCGAGCTTAGAGAGATCAACGCTTGGATAGTCATGAACCGTCACATTGGAGGCAAAAGTTCCCTTACAACCATTTTGCCCTGTTAAAACGACCTGGTAATTCCCAGTTGTAGAAGCGCTAATTGTTTGATTTGTTGAACCTCCATTCCAGAGATAGCTTTTATGAGAACCTGGATCCAGGATTTTTGTTTGCCCCTTGCAAATGTCAACCTCAGGTATTAATAATGAGACTGGTTTTGGATTCACATTAACAGTATAGGTTGTCGAATCGTTACAAATTCCTCTGGTGCCGACAACCCTATAAGTTGTAGTAACTGTAGGTGAGGCAATAGGATTTGCACTAGAAGAATTTGACAATGATTCCGTAGGAGTCCAAGAATAGACCACTTTTACAACAGAATTATCCGATTGATTAAGTAAGACATTACCTCCTTCACATATAGATGGAACGATATTCAAATTAAATAGAATTGAATTAACCTGTAAATCCAATGTTGCGGTAAGATTCATTGCATGTTCATCTGGGAAACCGCCAAATTCAACAATATAACCTTTCGAGGCATAGTCACCACTCCCGCCAGAATTTGGCAGATCATTCCACTTATAAGAGGCTCCCGGATTGGTGGGGAAATATAAGATATGGGCATAATCTTCTCCACCTCCAACCTCATTAGGCTCCCCATCATTCCAGTTTTCATATTGACCATTAACAGGACCTTTACCGCTTACTCCACTAACAAAATCGGCGCCTGTTCCACGCCAGAATAAACGGCCAAGACCATTATTTTCAGTCCCTTCAGGACCAGTTCTCCAGCGCCAATCTCCTTCAAGAAGCTCGTCGGATGCTCCAATCCACCCAACACTTTTAGTTTTAAGTTTTATAAAATCATTTTCGGCTTGTTCGGTTATAGTAACCAGATAACCTCGAAGCCCATAATAAGTCAATAAGGCAGCCGCATCACGAGCAGCAGTCCAAGACAAATTTGGTTTGGAGACAAACCGGTAAAAATGGCCTGTCTGAGGCAAATAATCTACATCATTTAATGAGATTGTAATCTTTCTAATTCCCGGCGTTGGTCGATTACTTGAATTTTTATAAATAATAGATCTAATAGCCAATATATAAACTTGAATATCAGTACTTCCGGTCAACTCTAGAACACCTGTATTGGCATTAAAAGACTGTTTTAAACTTCCAGGATAAATCAGCATATCTTCCCCTTGAATATAACCTGAGGTAAACGATAATTTCATCCCACTTAAGCTCGGTGTACCTTCAGCAAATATATTTGGAGCTATATTAACAGCATCTTTACAAAATTGCACCGGAGTTGCAGACCCACTAGAAAGAGTAAAAGGGATCTGCCCATTAGAACTTAAAGCTTGAATGGCAAAGGCAATGACAAGAATATAGCGGTATATCACCTTTGAAAAATTAATTAAATATTTATATAAACTATACAGAGATATTACGTTCACCAAAAATAGTACTTCCAATTCGAACCATGGTACTACCGTTTTGGATTGCCTGAAGATAATCGTGCGACATCCCCATGGAGATCTCAGCGAAATTATCGTTTTCGGAGAAATATGTTGATTTTAATTTATCAAATAGTGTGTGAAGGTTTGAAAATTCAAAATCTATCACTTCATGATCTTCAGTATAGGTTGCCATTCCCATAACTCCCGAAAAAAGAATATAATCTAAGGCTGCTAATTCAACGGACGAAAAAAGCTCATCAACACCAGAGGTTTGGAAACCAAATTTACTCTCTTCTTTGGCAATATGAAACTGAAGTAAGCATGGAATTCTCCTTCCATAGCGTCTTCCTTCTTCGTTAATAACATTTAAGATTTTAATGCTGTCAACGGCATGAATCATAGCAATAAAAGGGGCGATATACTTCACCTTATTTGACTGAAGATGACCAATATAATGCCATTCTATATCCTTTGGTAAAGATTCCCATTTCGTTAATAGCTCCTGAACTTTATTCTCACCGAAAACACGTTGGCCTGTCTTGTATGCCTCAAGAATTTCATCTATACTCTTAGTCTTGGAGACAGCAACAAGCTGAACCTGTTCAGGCAATGTAGAGCGTATGTGAAGTAAATTATCTGTAATCGACATTTAGCTTAATTTTCAACCAAAGGTATAAAAAAGTGGTTAATTATCAGTAAAAGCGAATCTTCTTATAGGCAAATAGTCTATTTTCAGATCATAAGACGACCTTGCAATTTTAACTATCTTTGCAAACGTATAAGAGTGCTTAGAACGATACCTTTTTAGATGAAGAAATACTTACTACTATTAATTATTGCAGGATATTCACTTGTTACCATTGGACAGGAGACGAATTTTAAGAATGAGCTCTATATGGGAGTTAGCGGCGGGATGTCATTTACAAAAGTGAGGTTCTACCCCAGTATTGTAGAGGAATTTAAACAAGGGTATGCAAGTGGAATAATGTTCAGATTAATCTCTGAGCCTCATATTGGATTTCAGGCAGAGGTAAATTTTACGCAAAAAGGGTGGCGTGAAGATTCTGTGGGCTACTCACGTGGAATAAATTACGTTACCATTCCAATAATGACTCATATTAATATCGGAAAGAAAGCAGTACGGTTCACCCTTAATCTTGGCCCTGAAGTTGGCTTTAAACTATCTGAACAAGAAAAATTTAAAGATCCTGCAATAAGCCAACCGGATAATATTGGATATCGCACCATTTTCGGTCAACCCATAGATAACTCACTCGATTTACTCTTTACCGTAGGAATTGGAATGGAGTATCATCGTAAGAATGGGACAGCATTTGCTCTTGAAGGTCGCGGATTTTATAGCCTTCCCAATCTTTTTGATCATAATAAATATGAATATTCAATCTCTCAAGGGAATGGAGCACAAGTTAAGTTAACGTACTTGTTTCAGCTTAATAAGAAGAGCAAGGGTAAAAAATAATTAGACCCCATATTAGCATAATTTACACCAATAAGCATATTATAACAAAGGCGACTTTAAAGGTCGCCTTTGTTATAATCTTAATCTAATTCATGCACAACCAATCCGGATCGAAGTTTTGGCTCAAACCAAGTAGTTTTTGGAGGCATTATATTTCCAGAATCAGCGATATCAATAAGTTGTTTCATCGAAACAGGATATAACGCAAAGGCCACTTTCATATCCCCTGAATCAACACGTTTTGAAAGTTCACCCAAGCCACGAATTCCTCCAATGAAATCGACCCGTTTATCAGTTCTTAAATCCTTAATTCCTAGTGCCTTATCTAGGATAAGATTCGAAAGGATAGTAACGTCCAAAACGCCAATCGGATCATTATCATTATATCGGCCAATTTTAGTCGCTAACTCGTACCATTCGCCATCGAGGTACATACTAAAGGTATGCAATTGGTTGGGTTTATAAATTTGCTTGCCAATTTTCCGAACATCAAAATCCTCACCTATCTTCTCGATTAACTCAACAGAAGTAAGTCCATTTAGGTCCTTAACAGTACGGTTATAGTCAATAATTTTCAACTGATTATCGGGAAAGTGAACTGCCAGGAAGTAGTTATACTCCTCATCACCGGTATGAGCGGGATTAGCTGCACGTTTCTCTTTTCCGACTAATGCAGCAGCGGCGGTACGATGATGACCATCTGCCACATAAGTTGCTGGAATTTCGGCAAAAAGTGTAACAATCTTAGCAATGGTCTGTTGCTCATCAACAAGCCAGAAATGGTGTCCAAATCCATCCTCTGCTACAAAATCGTAAACGGGAGACTGATTTGACACAATATTAGCTACAATATCATCGAGTTCTTTTACGGCAGGATAGGCGAAAAATACCGGTTCCATATTGGCATTTGTAATGCGCACATGCTTCATCCGATCCTCTTCTTTATCGTTTCGGGTTAATTCATGTTTGCGGATTACCCCAGTTAAATAATCATCGACAGAAGCACAACCCACAATACCATACTGGGTTCTTCCCTCCATCGTCTGGGCATAAATATAGAGCGACTCATTAGAATCCTTTTGAAGCCAGTTTTGGTTGCGCCATAAATTCAAATTCGCTGCGGCTTTCTGATAAACAGCTTCGTCATGCTCATCGGTGCCGACAGGAAAATCAATTTCGGGTTTAATAATATGTAATAAGGTATATGGATTTCCGGCAGCCTCAGTGCGGGCTTCATCAGAATTTAGCACATCATAAGGACGAGAGGCAACTTTGGATACAAGTTCAACAGGCGGTCGCAGCCCCTTAAAAGGTTTTATTACAGCCATAATTAATTTTGTTTTTCAAATTCTTGCATTGCTGCAACAAGTACTGCAATACTTTCAATAGGCATTGCATTATAAATTGAGGCTCTAAAACCACCAACGCTACGATGTCCTTCAATACCAAGGATATTTAACTCTTTTGCACGGGCAAGAAATAATTTCTCAAGCTCTTCGTATCCGGGTGCCATAACAAAGGTGACATTCATACGCGAGCGATCATCAGGATCAGGAACCGGACAAACGAACATTTTATTACGGTCAATCTCATCATATAATAACTTCGCTTTCGCAATGTTCTTAGCCTCCATAACTTTAATACCGCCATTATCCTTTAGCCAGATTAAAGTTTGAAGTGCGGCAAAGACAGGAAGACAAGGAGGCGTATTAAACATTGATTCTCCTTCGATATGAGTTAAATAATTTATCATTGTTGGTATAGGGCGATCCACTTTACCTAGAGCCTCTTTACGAACAATAACAAGGGTTACGCCTGCAGGAGCAAGGTTTTTCTGAGCACCAGCATAGATAAGGTCATATTTTGAAATATCGATTGGGCGACTAAATATATCAGAAGACATATCCGCAATTAAAGGGACTGGAGAATCAATATCCTTATAGATCTGGGTTCCAAAAATGGTATTATTGGAGGTGATATGCAGGTAGTCGATATCTGTAGGGATCGTTACATTCTTTGGAATATAGTTGTAATTTTTATCCTTTGAGGAAGCCACTTCAACAACCTCGCCAAAAAGCTTAGCCTCTTTCAGTGCTTTTGAAGCCCATACTCCAGTGTTGTAATAGCCTGCCTTCGTTTTAAGAAGGTTAAAGGGGACCATATAAAACTGGGTGCTAGCCCCTCCTTGTAAAAAGAGGACTTCATAACCTTGAGGAACTTCAAGCAACTCTTTTACCAATGAGACAGCCTGATCCATAACAGCGATAAACTCTTTGCTACGATGAGATACCTCCAACACAGAAAGGGAAGTGCCAGCAAAATTCAAAATTGCTTCTGCAGTTTTCTGAATCGTAAACTCAGGAAGAATTGATGGGCCTGCGTAAAAATTGTGCTTTTTCATTTGAAAAAATTTTTAAAATAAATAGTTTTTAGTGCCTGGGCTCTTAAAATCAAGATGCTTGAAAGGGCAAAGTACTACCCCTATCTTCATCTTGTAAAATTAACACATTTGCACGAAATAGGGTAAGAAATCTTAATAAATAAAGCGTAATATAAATAATCAACCTATTCAGATGGAAGGGATAAATGGAGTATTTACAATTCTTGCTTTTAACTGCTTATTTCGTATTAAGATATAAATCTCCGAGTCGACTTGACAAAATTCGGGATGAATATACCCCATCCCGATTCCGTAATCCAGCACGGGTGAATGGGTTCCTGAAGATACAATTCCAATCACAACACCTTTCGCATCAACAATCTCGTAACCATGTCTTGGAATACCACGCTCCATCATAACAAAGCCTTTTAACTTGCGTGATACCCCCTGTTTCTTTTGTTGCACCAAGAGATCTTTATCAATAAAATCTTTTTGATCAGTAAATTTAGTGATCCAACCCAAACCTGCCTCGATAGGAGATGTCGTATCGTCGAGATCATTACCATAGAGGCAATAACCCATTTCTAGCCTTAAGGTATCGCGAGCACCAAGCCCGATAGGTTTAATTCCAAACTCCTTGCCAGCATCAAATATGGCATCCCAAATAGGTTGAGCATATTGGTTATCAAAGTAGAGCTCGAATCCTCCGGCACCGGTATATCCTGTAGCCGAGATAATTACATCAGGAATTCCAGCCATTGAACCCACG
>CAIVMQ010000023.1 GCA_903907075.1 uncultured Bacteroidia bacterium | reverse complement strand
GACCGGATACACGCCAACTGAATATTTTAAACTTCACAATTCAAAATAATTGCGCACTACCGATATTGGGTAGGTTACAAAATTTGACGGTACGCTGTGCTACAAAATTTAGCGGTACGCTGTACCTCCCGACAATGGATGTATATCGGTTGCTCTGCGTCCTTTGCGGTACCTTTTTTCTCTTAACCAACAGAGACCAATCTCCTCTGCGTTAACCGTTTTTATCTCCCCCATTTCTTACACGGTTTCATTCTTATTATTTAGTCTAAATATAAATAATGACGGTTTTGCCCCTCTTTTTACTCGAAATACCCCCTCTTTTTTATACAAAAAATAGTCTTTAACGTCATTTTATCCCTGATTTTCGTAATTCGAAGTCCCTCTTTAATCGAAATATCTGGAATATCCCCCCTGAATACTGTACGTGAACATAGCTTCTATGCTATTCCCAATTATCTGATATACAGTAATCTTTATTACTAAATCCCCTTCTATTTTCTCGGGGATTGTAATATAATGCAGATGATTTTATAAAACCATGCAAGGATTGACCAGAATTTAAAATGTTTTTAAGGAATTGAGAATAGATTTAGCGCCTGACGTGTGTAAACATAACGTAGATCATTGCATCAGCCTTTTAGGTGCCGATTTATTAGTCAGATAAAGGATCAATTTTAAATAAATACAACGGATCATCGAGTTAAAATGGGTTACAGGCAAATCATAAATCGGAAAGAATTTTTAAGATGAACAGGGAGGAGATTATCTATCTGATCGAAAATAAGAAGTGGAAAGAGGTTGTTCTCGTTGGTGAACCTGCCACCGAACCTTTAGTTGCAAGTTTGGCGACAATCCGAATCTCTGCGTACCGTTTTGTCATTAAAGCGCTCGGGGAGATTGGCAATCCGGTTGCGGTTCCTACGCTGATCCAATTTTTAAATTCGGCTGACAATCATATTCGTTGTTATGCGATTAATTCCCTGGGGCGGATAGGCGATTCAAGAGCGGTGCAGCCGTTAATCGATCAGCTGAAAAATCCCAATAAATATGTTCGCAGAGAAGCGGCCAAAGCTTTGGGTAATATTGGTGATCCGGGTGCAATAGAGCCTCTGATCATATTGTTAACTCATTCCGACAAGTATCTCAAGCGGGATGCTGCAATGGCCTTGAGCAGCATCAATGATCCCAGGTCGGCTTCATCCTTGATCGGCTTTATCCTAAATCGCAAACCGTTTTTTCGGGAGACGATTCAGGAAAAGATCGTTGTCTTCATAAGGTTGAGGGAGATTCAGTCGTGGGCTTTAGCTCTGCGTGAAAATTACAACTGGCGCCAGTGAATAATTTTTAAACTTAAATAAAAGCAACTTTTAAAGCCTTATTAACCGAACCACTATAACAAACTAATAACTCGAATGAATATAAAAATCTTTTTCAGGACTATAGAGTATAAGATAATGAAAACATTAAGAAACACTGGCATGACACAATTAATTCAAAAATCGGTTTTTAGATTTATCCTCATAGGTGGGATTTTAATCCTTGGGTTCTCTGCCCAGGCCCAGGTAGGTATTGGAATTTTGACCGCCGATCCATCGGCGCAGCTCGATGTGACCTCTACAGACAAGGGTCTTTTAGCCCCGCGTATGACTCAGGATCAGCGGAATTTGATTTCAAATCCGGCTACCGGGCTCTTGATTTACCAGACCGATAACACCCCGGGGTTTTATTATTATGATGGGAGTGGCTGGCTTGCTGCCGCAGGTGGCAGCATACCTTCCGCAACTAATTTTGGAGAGACCCTGCATTGGAATAGTGATTCAGTAGCCTGGCAGATTACTGGAACTTCGGGCTTAGCATTAGGAAATGGCGCGGGGTTTTACTCTCAGCACACAGCTGCAATTGCCATCGGATATAACGCTGGTAATGATAATCAGCAAAATTATGCAGTTGCACTAGGAGATAGCGCCGGTCATACCGATCAGCAAGCAAATGCAGTTGCAATTGGATCTAGCGCTGGTTATAATAATCAGGGGGCGAGCGCAGTTGCGATCGGGGTTAACGCCGGTAATGATGCTCAGAGTTCAAACGCTGTTGCAATCGGTTATGTGGCTGGTGAAACTTCTCAGCTAGATAATGCAGTTGCGGTAGGATATAGTGCCGGACAATCTAATCAGTCAGGCAATGCAATTGCGGTAGGACCAGGTGCAGGGAATAGCTCTCAGGGTGGTTATACCGTTGCAATAGGATATAACGCCGGACAAACCTCTCAGGGTGCGCTTGCAATCGCCATAGGAGCGGACGCCGGTCAAACTAATCAACACGCAAATAGTATTGTGCTTAATGCTGGTGGAAATGAGTTGGACGGTGCAGATGCTGGATTTTATGTGGATCCAATTCGTGATAATGCTACTGCAGGTACTATTGCAGGTACTTCATCTGTGTTTTATAATGAGACGACTAAAGAGATTACCTACGGACCTGAAGCAGGCGGTGGCTTACCTACCGGAGCTAATGCTGGTGAGACTTTAAATTGGAGTGGCACAGCTTGGCAAATTACCGGAACTTCGGGTTTAGCCTTAGGAAAAAATGCTGGTCAAGGCGTGCAAGGTAGCGCAGCAGTTGCATTAGGATATTACGCCGGTAACGCTAATCAGGGATCTGATGCAGTTGCCCTTGGAGACGAGGCGGGTAAAACGAACCAGGGTGCGGGTGCAGTGGCAGTAGGACCAGGTGCCGGTTGGGATTCTCAAGGAGCAAATGCAATTGCGATAGGGAATGGTGCCGGTCAAGATTCTCAAGCGGCTAATAGTATCGTGCTTAATGCGACTGGAACTATTTTAGAAGGTCCTGATCAATACGGGTTATATGTGGCTCCAATTCGTGATAATGCTACTGCAGGTAGTAACGCAGGTACTTCATCCGTGTTTTATAATGAGACGACTAAAGAGATTACCTACGGACCTGCCGCGGGGGGAACAACCCCCACAATCAACGATATCAATAATGTATCAACTGTTTTTGGTGATGTAGCTACAACTTCAACCGCCTATGGGGCCACTGTAGAATCAGACGGGATCCATCTGGCGCCTGCCGATGCAGACAATCCAGGACTCTTAACTGCAACTGATCAAACTATTGCAGGTATGAAATCATTTACGAGTCCTATGCAGATTGGTGGTACTGATAATCGTGGAATATTAACCGTTCAAACTGTGGATGATGTTAGTGTTTATAGTCCCGATAGCGATCCTGGAGATGAGGGCAGATATTTTGTAATGGAAAATAATAGCACCACCAATGTAGCCAATCAATTTGCGGGAATTACGTTACAAGTAAATCCGAATGCGTCAATTGGAGCAGGGCGTGTCCTTGGAGATATTCGACTGGTAAGAAATGCTCAGGATCTTACGAGTTCTCCGTTTGTTTTTAGTGCCTTTAGAGACGATAATAGTTACATGGATTATTTAACCCTCGATTATACAAACGCAAAATTTGCTGGAACTCTTACTGCCGGTGCGGTTACCTATCCCAATACTGCCCCTTCTTCCGATGGACAAGTGCTAATTGCAAATATGGATGGTTCAACAACTTGGATGCCTGCAGCTGGTGGCGGAAGTAGCCTCGTTACAGGAACAAATGCAGGTGAAACTTTAAACTGGGATAGTGCAAACTCTGTCTGGAAGATTACCGGAACTTCGGGTTTAGCGTTAGGAAATGGTGCCGGTCAAACCGATCAGAGTTCAGGGGCAGTTGCAATTGGAGCTTCCGCCGGTAATGAGACTCAGGGTTCAGGGGCTGTTGCTTTAGGTCAATCCGCCGGTCAAATCACTCAGGGTTCAAGCACAGTTGCAATCGGATATGCCGCCGGTCAACAACAACAGGGTAATGAGTCAGTAGCAATCGGATTTTATGCTGGAGCAGATGGTCAGCGTTCAGACGCTATTGCCATGGGCAAAGGCGCTGGACAAACTAATCAGTTTGCTAATGCAATTGCGATAGGAAAGAACGCTGGAAAGTCAGGCCAAGGTGTAAACGCAATTGCCATCGGAGAAGGTGCCGGTAATTATGCACAAGCAGCCAATAGTATCGTGCTTAATGCGAGTGGAACTGCGTTAAATGGTTCCGCAAATTCCGGGTTGTATGTGGCTCCAATTCGTTCTGCCTCGGGTTCTTCATCGTTGATGTATAATGCGACAACTAATGAAATTACCTATGGAGCTGCCTTGGTTCGCGATGTCACCGATGAGTTTACAGCTACAGCGGCTCAGACTGCGTTTACCTTAAATCATGCACCATCGGCAAACAGCAAGGTGAAAATGTACGTCAACGGAAAACGGATCAGCAATGCGGCCTATTCGTGGGACGGCGTCAACCTGACCTATAATATTGGAGGGTATGATTTAGTCGTCGGCGACCAGATACAAATGGATTATTTCTATTAATTGTCAGAGAGTGAGAGGAGGATGTGAAGTCTGATCCTTACTTGAATTGAAGTTAACCCCAATCGGAGAAGGGAGATTTAGTTGAAAGATTTTTTCCCCTCTTCCCTTAGAAAGAGTAGACCAAGGGTGGTTTATTTTTTCCTCCCCCTTAGAAAAGGGGGGACCAAGGGGGATTTAGAAATAACGATTGAGATTGAAAGATATTTGAATAAACAGTAAAAAAATCCCCCCTGCCCCCCTTTTTCTAAGGGGGAAAGAACGGGAAAGGGGGATTTAGAAATAACGATTGAGATTGAAAGATATTTGAAATAACAGTAATGAAATCCTCCCTGCCCCCCTTTTTCTAAGGGGGAAAGAAAGGGGAAGATGAACGAAATAAACGAGAGTGAGAGAAAAGTAGAGTGAGAGAAAGAGTGACATGTTGAGCTTTTAAACGCTATGAAACTCCGTTTTGAAATCTTTGGTTAGTTTTTTACCAAAGAGTAGCTCTGTCGGGTTGATTTTAGATCATTTTTTGAAACAAAAATCCGCTTTACTCCCCTCCTTGGGAGGGGTTGGGGGAGGTTAGAAAAATTGAAAGATGAATTACTAATCATCG
>CAIVMQ010000022.1 GCA_903907075.1 uncultured Bacteroidia bacterium | reverse complement strand
CTTACAGTCAGTCGGGTATTTTGCTGTTACATGATTGGGCGTTGTAGTGGCATTAAATTTAGTGAGGTGACAGCTCACGCAGGTCGTGGGTGTTCCGACATAGGTTGTAGCATGGCAACTTATACAACTAACTCCAATATGCGCTCCTGTGATCGGAAATGTAGTAGCCGTATTGTGATTATACGACGAGGGCGCCCATGCTGCAGTGGTATGACATGTTTTACAATCAGTAGAGAACTTCGCTGTAAGATGATTTGGATTTGTAGTTGCAGTGAACTTGGTTTGGTGACAGCTTACACATGCTGTAGGCGTACCACCTGCATATCCATTAGTATGACAACTGGCGCAAGTTACTGTTGCGTGAGATCCGGTTAATGGGAATGTGGTATTCGTATTATGATCAAACGTAGATTTTGTCCAATCGCTTTGAGTATGGCAAATTAAACAATCGGTGGGAAATTGGGACACTAAATGAGCCGGTTTAGTCGTTGCTGAATATTGTGACATATGGCAATCAATACATCTTGTCCCCATTGGATCAAAACGTAACAGCGAGGCAGATTTATGACATTGGTAACAATCTGTTTTTTCATGCTTCTCAACTAATGGAAATCTGCTTTTTTGGTGAATCTCGGCAATGTTATCAACTCGCCAAGATAGCGCAGTATGGCATCTCTCGCATTCATGGCCTACAGTTTGTTGGTGTATGTCGTTGTGGCAAGAAACACAATTTAATTTTGCATTTGTAAATATTAAATCAACATGGCACTTTTTACAATCGACTTTTACATGCTGTCCAATTAATGGGAATTTTGTATTGCCATGATTAAAGGTAATTTGATCTGTTTTAACAAACCAATCTATCGAATTATGACATGACTTGCAATCTAATATCAGCTTATTTCCATGCGGAGATTGCGCATATATTTTAGGAGATATCAATACAATTAGCAGTATAATCGAAAGTTTTGACATTGTATCCTAATGTTAGACCATTTGATATCCTTGTCGTTTTACGCTACTTTTAATTGACTGTGATATAATTCAACTAATTAGAAACTAAATCTCAAAATCATTTGGTAAAGCTCTATATTATTGGCTCTTCCCACAACTATTTGATATCTATTTTAAAATCGGTTTAACGAATTTAAGGATTTATCTATACGCATTTTAATCCAATTTATTGATCATCGTAATTTGTATTTAATCTTAATACACTTACCTTAAGCGTATTACTTTGCCTCTGATGTTAATTGCTGATATTCAAATACTAAGTGTTTTCTCTTAATGTGACATATCGTTTATGAGTTCAATCTTCATCACATAATTATTTACTTATTTATAGTAATTCTATTAAATTGAATATTGCTTAAAATATAATTTAGACCAGTATAAATAATTTGACTTTTAAAGTTCTGTTGGTTTTTTTGCTTTTCTGAAATAGGGCTTTGTACTTATTCCGCCAAAACGATGAATCAAACTAACATAAATTCTGCTATAATTATTATCAGCTTCATGAGTCGCTTCATAATTAGCAGTCATTGTTAGTTTCTTTGCAATTCTCCAGGATAAACTCATTTCAATAATATCTTGTTTTAACGTTGAATTTGAATTTTTATAACTGTATTTAACTTGCCTATATTGAAGTTCACCATAGACTTTCCCATTTATAATATCACGTGATAATGAGATGCCATAAACGATACCATCTAAATAACTTGATTTTAATAATGTTGTACTGATCGTGATTGACGACAAGATTAAAGGTAACTGACTATAGGTTATATAGTTATACCCATTTAGACTTGGTGAAGGATCCGATTTTTGGAATCTGTATCCTCCGGAACCTCCAATAATTAAAAATTTCGCTGCACGATAATTGAATTGAAATCTAAAGCCTTGCCTTGTCTCTTTATCTATTATGCTATCAATTTGATTTTTAAATGTCTCATAGTAATAAATATTTTTCCTTGCATCATAGGAGGCATAGATTGAAAGTTTATTCCATGGCTTGTATCTGATGGATAAGTAGGTACTTGTAAGTTCGAAGGTGTTTTTAGGTTGCAAGTTTTTAAGTGTATAAAAATCAAATTCAAACGAACAAAACAAGTCGATTCTTTTGGTTATACTATTTGAATGTTGGAAATAAGTAAATCTTCTGTCGGTCTTAAATTTATTCATCTGATCGAAAATGGCTAATGATGTTTGCATATTCACGCGCTCATTTTGAATAGTATGTACAGCAAAAATTCCTACTTGCATAAGGTTCATATTGAACCGATAATCATAAAAATCTGGATGTGATCCAATAACTGCTCCATAGATAAAGTTCTTTTTATTAATCTCGAAATGGATGCCATCTATAGCCCCTACATTGGCCATGTTTAAATTTATCTTTCGCCCAAATGTAAGGTTAACACTCTGACTAACATCATATTTTAAAGCTAAGCTATACACCTTAAGGTACTTGTTTAATTCAGTGCGTATCAAATGAAACTCATTTGATTTGTGAGTTAATGATGCATAACTCTCAAATGAGAATTTTGATTCATTGATGTGGTGGCCATTAAGGGATAGATTATAACGGTATCTCTGATCAACAGTCGATCCTGATAGCATCGAATAGGTCGAGAGTGCTATTCGTCCTTCTATTTCAGATTTTACCACTTTCTTTTCTAATGGCTTATTTATCTGATTAATTGCTTGATCATTAAGTGAGATTGATTCCTTGAGTTCTTTTTGAATCAGCAGCTCTTGCTTTACAACAGTTGAAATCTTTCCATATAAGGGTGTCGAAATTAAAATAGAATTAGTTCCTATTAACGATCCGATACATGAAACTGATGAAAGACTAATTATTTTTACAATAGGAATTAAAATATTATTACGGGAAATATAGAGCGAGTCTCCATTCTGCATTCCGGATGTATTCTCGAATTTGACATAGATATTTTGAGAGCTAATATACGAGACCTTCCCTTTGATAAGGTTATCTTTTAATTGGGCATAGGTATTGATTGTCAGTATATTAAAGACAATAAAGAATAAAAATAAATTCAATTCTTTAAATAACCTTGAATATAATGTAGGTTTATCTTTAACCATTCCTATTCTTTTGAATTCTGATGAGACGATTTTAATTAAATGATAGCGGATATTCGTATCGTATTCAATCCGAGTTTTTTCATCTTCTATTCAATCCTTTAATATTCTGCTCGAAAGTTTATGGCATATTAATATGTTGATAAATAATGATTTGATGTTTTTATTTGTGGCAGTCCGAGCAATTAAGCATATTGGTTTTATACATAATTGTAGGCTCAGTTACATTTGTATTTTGTTTGTGACATTTCATGCATTTTACGTTCTTGTGGGCTCCGTCAAGTTTAAACCTTGCTGAATCATGATTGAAAACGAGGTTGTTCCAGCTCTCTGAGCTATGGCATCGAAGGCAATCTGTTTTTCCATTGATTTCAAATTGAGTTCCATGAATATTCTTGTGACAATCTAAACAGCTGGTCGATAAGCCCCTGAATTTTTGAACTATAATATCTCCCTCTCCTATGTTGAAATGACAATTTCTGCACAATGTTTTTGCATGTGCACCTGTAAGTTTGAATGTAGTCTCGGAGTGATCGAATTTGATCGATTTCCAGCTCTCCGTAGTATGGCACTTTAAACATTCTTGTTGTGGATAATAGTGTTCCTGAATTAATCCCTGGTGTATATCTTTATGACAATCAAGGCAAAATCGCCCAGTTTTTGTAAATTTCCACTGCTCTGTTAGCTTATGACATTCTGAACATGGGGTTGCCATATGAGCCCCATCGAGACTAAATTTTAATAAATTATGTTTTTCAATAGAGTATGTGCTCTCAATAAAGCCATTTGTAGTATGACACTGATCACAATCAGGGGATAGCCCATCTTTTCGAAATTCGCTTTGATGATAATCGACATGACAATCAAAACAATGGTCAGACTTGATCTTATCTATAAGGTTTGTTTTATGGCATTTTTTACAATCCACCATCTGATGCTTACCATAAAGTTTAAAATCAGTATTGTTATGGTCAAAATTGCTATTCGCCTTTAGTGTATGAAACGACTCTTCAGTATGACACTTTTTACAATCTTGCCCAAATTTATCTTCATGTACATCTTTATGGCATGAGGCACAATTAGTGAACTGTAGCCCGTAATATCGCGACTCATTATTACTGTTTAATGCATTTGAAATATGACATTTTTCGCAACTTACTGTTTTATGTTTGCCTGCTAATGGAAACTTTGTAGTATTGTGGTCAAATCCTGCAGCTTTTTTAAACGTATCGAATCCATGGCAATTTAGACAATTAGCAGCCATCTTTCCTTTATGAAAATCTTCATGACAAGAAAGACATTCGCGGTTTAATCCTAAGTAAGTCGAATTATTCTTTTTAAGTTCGGTATCTTTTATAAAAGCTGATTTATGGCATACCTCACAACCCTTTTTCGTATGAGATCCTTTTAATTCAAATCCGGTATTTGAATGATTAAAAGTTGCCGTGTCAAATTTAAGCATCTTAAAATTACGGCCATGATGCTCATTATGACAGATAAAGCAGTCTTTAGTCAATAGAGCAGAAGTAGAATGAAGCCCTCTTTTTTGATCAATCTCGATCTTTATTGGTTTATGGCAATCCAAACATTTCTCTCTGGTTACCTTATTTCCTAAATCATGACATTTTGTACAATTACCTACCCCTTCCAAAAATTGATGCGCCTTGCTTAATTCTCCTGGTGAAATTTGCCCATAATTATTCCAACTCCCCAATAGAATTGTACTAACTAAAGTTAATAATCGCACAAATTTCATCTAGCTAATTATTTTTAGTTATTTAAATATCTGAAGAGTAGATTATTGCAATTTTTCTAGTGTTTTAATATTGCCTCTCCATATTTTGTACTTATGTCGATTCCAATCTTTTTTAAAAATTGAGTCGGCAGCTCACCTCCTGCGAAAATATAAACCAGATCGTTTTTCATATTCAAAACTTCACTTGATTCATCAGTTGTATAGAGTACCAGATCGGGTTTTATTTGTGTGATTATAGAACTAAATATTACTTCTATTAACTTATTTTTTATTGCATTATTTATTGCAATTGCATTTTTAGGCTTAAGTCGACTAAACATATTGCTTCGATACGAAAGGGTAACATGATTCGTATCTGCTAAGAGTAATGCCGACTCAATAGCTGAGTCACCGCCGCCAACAACCAGAATATCCTTTTTCTGTATTTGTTCGGGTTCTAATAGCCGATAGGCGACTTTTTCTGAGTCTTCCCCTGGAATTTTTAATTTGCGAGGTGTTCCTCGTCTGCCAATGGCTAGCAATAATCGTTGAGCTGTAAATAACTCTCCATTAATTGTTTCAATTTTGAATAGATCTCCATCAGAGGTAACTGACTCTACCTTTGAATTCTCCCGTATCTGAATGTCATTTTTTGTCAATATACTCTTCCATAACTCGAGTAATTGCTTTTTAGAAGTTTCATGAAGTCTTACTTTACCATGTAAGGGAATTTCCATTTCAGAAGTCATTACAATCTTTGCCCTAGGAAATGTAAATACTGTTCCACCTAATGTATCTTGTTCTAAAACTAAGGCCTTTAACTTTAACTTTTTTGCTGTCAGAGAAGCAGAAATACCCGCTGGTCCTGCACCAACAATAATTAAATCATAGTTCGCAATAGAATCTGATTTTATAGTCTTAAAAATGTTTTCTACCGCTTCAGTACCTTGCTTAACCGCATTTTTTATTAAACCCATGCCACCTAATTCACCAGCAATATATATCCCTGCCACATTTGTTTCGAAGGTTGGTTTGATATGAGGTAAGTCAACCCCCCTTTTTTCAGTTCCAATAAATAGAGATATTGCTTCTACAGGACAGGAGATAAAACAAGCACCATGACCTATACAATGAGACGCATTTATTATTGTAGCTCTGCCATTTCGTATTCCTAAAATATCTTTTTCAGGACAAGCTTCAATGCATGCGCCACTTTTAATACACCTATTTGGATCAACAACAGGATAAAGAGATACCGGTTCGTGCACCCCATCTTCTTTGGCATACTCAATCTTTTGATCTACAACTTTCGAGTCTCGCAATTGCTTTTTGACATAGATATACAAAACCAAAACAGTTAAAAGAATGGCTGAGCCATATATTACTACTTGTTCAATAAGTATTTCCATGGTGTTAAAAGATCCATTTATATCCAAGTGCAAGCACAACAACAACATGAACGATCATGATAATTAGCGTGATTAGGGCAAACGGTAAGTGGGCTACATGCCAATACTTAAAAACATTTTGCATCTGGTCTAGCCGGTCTATGCGCCTCACTAATTTCCGTTGGTTAATGATGAGTCGTTTTACTTTTTGATACTCACCTTTAGCGAAGTTCTTCGTGTTTATTTTTGTTTCAAATAGTTTGAAGTTAAGACTATTTAAATCTGAAATATCTATGTTGTAATTATTTTTAAAGGCAGTTATCATCTCCTCCTTCATGTCTAGCACTTCTTGAAGACTTAATATTCTACCTTCAATAGAGTGAGGGATTTGTAAATAAATAAATCGACCTGCAATTCCACTCACTACAACAGCGATAAGACTCCAGAAACTTACAGATACAATTCCGCCAAATTTAAATGAGGTGTGATATAAAATTAAAACAGGTCCAAGCGCGCATAAAAAAATATGAAATTCCAGCCAGTATTTCATCGATCCAATGCGTGAAAACCTCTTTGCCCGTTTACGCGCCATATATGAAAATACTCCAATTATAATCAATAGCGTCCCTATGATACCTAACCCATGGCCTAATATTCCACTCGGTTTTAAAAGAGAATATAAAGGATGAAAAAAACGCTCCTCAATTGGAAGGATATAAAAGGAAAAACCATTAAATCCTAGAATAATAAATAGGGTTAATATGGTAATGGAATAAATCGATATAGTTAACCGGTGAACAAATCTTGTCATCTGTTCTCAATTTTATTGGTGTATTAAAATAAAAGAGATTAATAATTTGAGGAATAATTAATCCAACTTTTGTTATCCTTTAACGGTTCCAAATAATCGTTTTTCGAATTTAGATAATAATCCAGCCAGTTGTTACATTGGTTAGTCCATTTAGCTTAATTTATAATTATTCTTAACATCTTAACTTATTATAATACAATAAGTGATTTTTAAATAATTATAAGTTAATAACTTGACTGAGCGTGTAAAATTTTCTTATTCGAAAAACAGATTTCTATTCTTGGGTATTTGTTGGGCTTTCGGAATTAGTTTTTTATTGTTTTTATCACTTTTATAACCGTTTACGCCCTTAGACTTAATATAAATAGGCTTATTATTTCTTGAGAAGCTATATTTCAAAATTGAAATCACTTTTGTTAAGAATCAAAATGGCATATATTTTCGAACTAAATCAAGATATTGAAAATGTATAAAACGTCGATCTCTGTATTCGCCTTCTATGCAGATGTAAATTAATTATCTTTTATGGGTAAAATTTTAATTCCCTCTTCAGGCCACTTTAATTTATGGCAACCAAAACTTTTTCAGGGAATTTTTGACTGATAACAAAGAATGAATTATTGCTATTTTTGTAAGCATATTATTTTCCAATAAATATTTATTTTTCAAATGAAACCAATCTATACAATCTCAATTCTAATACTGCTTTTTATTTTAAGCTGTCAGTCTAAGTCTGTTGCGCCTTTTCAAATACAGATTGATAGTATTTCAAAACATTGGGTGCCTGATAAGCGGATTGGTATTTGTGATATTAAAGTGATTAATGGTGCAGGTGAACAGATTATTTTAAAAGGTGAGTCAATGTTTCCGCAGGCTAAAGCTGAAGCCCTTAAACTATTTCGCAATGAAGGGATATCCATTATTGATAGTGTTGTAATTCTTCCAGATACACTCGCATCAGAAAAACAATGGGCTTTGGTGAACTTAAGTGTTGCTAATATCAGGAGCAAACCCGCCCACTCATCTGAAATGCTTACTCAGGCTATAATGGGTACTCCTATGCGAGTCTTAAAAATATTTGAGGGATGGGTAATGGTTCAAACTCCAGATCGCTATATCGGTTGGACGAATAAAAATGCAGTTCAGCTTATGACGTATTCAGAGATCACTCATTGGCAAAAATCACCACGAATGATGTATTTGAGAGGAGATGGGAGCCTCTTTTCTGATCTATCAAAAACTAGTGTTGTTAGTGATCTTGTTGCCGGTGCTATTGTGGTGATGATTGATAATCATAAAAGAAATATAAAAGTAGAACTCCCGGATGGACGTACAGGTTTTGTGTCAAGCCAAGACTGGGTGAATTTTAATTCGTGGCGTGATACGGTTATGCTTCGCAGCGAACCTATGATCACCTTTGGAAAACAGTTTATGGGTTTCCCATACCTTTGGGGTGGAACTTCATCGAAAGGGATGGATTGTAGCGGGTTTGTTAAAACTGTCTGTTTTCTAAATGGTATTATTCTTGAGCGTGATGCCTCACAACAGATTCATCATGGAGTTGAAATAGACATCACTCAGGGGTACGATAAACTTCAAAAAGGAGATCTTTTATTTTTCGGATCAAGAACACCTTATCGCGTAAATCATGTCGGTATTTACATTGGTAATAGTGAGGTGATTCATGAGTCGGGGAATGTCCATATTAATAGTCTGGAAAAATCAAGAACTAATTTTAATCCAGAACTTAGTGCAAACCTTGTTGGAGCCAGAAGAATAATTGGTGCCTCTGCCGAACAAGGCATACTCCCTACCCGCATGCATCAATGGTATTGATCTGGCTTTAGAGGTTCTGAAAAGGGTATAATCTAATATAATATATAGATGGCTAGCAGACGTAATTTTATAAAATATAGTAGTTTAGTAACCGGATCGCTACTCTCATCTATTGCTGTCTCTGGTTCAGGGAATAGCTCTTCAGATCAGATCAGGAAGATCAATAAAGGTGTTTTAAAACTAAAATACCGTCCGTATGAACTTCAGCTAAACCATATCTTTACCATCGCGACTAGTTCGAGGAAAACAACTCCTGTTATGCTTGTTGAAATTGAATATGATGGAATAATCGGATATGGTGAAGCTAGTATGCCTCCATACCTAGGAGAGAGCCATAAATCGGTGGCTGAATTTTTAGCCAAAGTTGACCTCTCGGGCTTTTCAGACCCTTTCGATTTGGAAGATATCATTCAATATCTAGATACTGTTGCGGTTGGAAATTATGCGGCTAAAGCATCTGTAGATATTGCTTTGCACGACTTAATTGGGAAGATTCTTCAACGTCCCTGGCATAAACTGTGGGGACTGAATCGGAATAAAACGCCAAATACTAGTTTTACTATTGGAATGGATACCCCTGAAATTATTAAAGAAAAAGTTAGAGAAGCGGATAGTTATAAAATCTTAAAAGTCAAATTAGGTCGCGACAATGATAAGGAGATGATTTCCACGATCCGTTCGGTAACCAACAAACCACTATGTGTCGATGTAAATCAAGGTTGGAAAGATAGGAATATGGCACTTGATATGATCCATTGGCTTGCTTCTCAGGGGGTTATTTTTATCGAGCAGCCAATGAATAAGTATTCGGTTGATGATATGGCCTGGCTAACCCAGAATAGTCCACTTCCAATTATGGCTGACGAAGCTGTTCAAACGGTCAATGATGTACTTGCCATTCATACTGTTTATTCTGGAATCAATATAAAATTGATGAAATGTGGAGGGATGCGCAATGCCCATAAAATGGCAGATATGGCTAAGATTTTAGGTATGAAGGTTATGATTGGCTGTATGACTGAAACCTCTTGCGCGATTTCTGCTGCTGCACAATTGGCTCCATTGGCTGACTGGGCAGATCTGGATGGGAATCTATTAATCAGTAATGACCTATACGAGGGCGTTAAGATTGTAGATGGGAAAGTAGCCCTTTCTGATTTGCCGGGGATAGGAATAAAATTAATAGAAAGTCATAAGACTAATCCCACTTAGTATATATCTAATTTCACCCCTTTAATGAATAAACACTTTAGGGGGAAATGTTAAGAGTTTCAGTGATTCTGGATCATTTTGCAAACTTTTTGAAGCAGCCTCATCTACAATCTCCATAAGTTTAAATAGCTCCTTGAGATTATTTTGATATGCACTGTTTTTTAGCTCTCTTTTCTGTGTATATTTGAGATATTCATCATGTAGTTCATTAATCTGATTCGATAAATTTTGGATCTCCTCCAATGTTGATTCAGGACAATTTGAAGCCCTAAGAAAAGATCTTTTATCGTGAATCAGATCGACTGTATTGGCAAGAAAAATTCGCAATTCGGTATAATCGTGAATCACTCGCTCCATCTCAACATATCCGAAGGTTTCACAAAGATCGGCATTGTAGGGAAAGGCCTTTTGAAGGTAAAACCGAAAAATCAGAAAAAAATTCCTGACTTGTTCTGCCATTTCATCCAGATCCAATTTGTACTTATAGGCTACACTATCTGTTTCAGGTTCATATGGATGAGCCTGAACTTCGTAAAACAAAGCTTTGAATTTATAGATAAATCCTTGATCCAAAGCTGAACTAGTATTTCTCATCGCTGGAAACTTGTCCTTTAAATGCTTCTTGAATCCGGAGGCAATCTTTAAAAGTTCATTGTCGGGATAGGATGAAATATTCATAATGTAAGTATTAGAATTTTTAATTATCTCCAATAAAAAACAAATACATCTATTTCTACTTGCTGATTCTGGATTAGAATTCTAACTTGAATTTAAAACCAGTTCAATACACTAATTGTTATCCTTATTCAAATAACTTAGCTTTTAGAATGATCTTAAAGATACAACGCAATTCGCCTAATTGTTCCCGAAGTATGATTTAATTTTAATTGTTTATATAGATTTGAATCCTTTTAACAATTAGCTCCTTGTAACGGTTCTTTTTATAAGTAAAATTAACCAAATGATACTTAGATTCAATTCTCCGTGTTAGCCTATTGCAAGATGAAATGGTAGGTGATGGTCCCCTTTTGAAATGCGGGGGCATTTTGATCTGTATTAAAACTTGCCGATACTGCTGCTTTTCTTGCCGCCTCAAGTAGATCCGGATCTACCGTATTAGATCCTTTTATTCCTGGTACTGCTTTAGTTACTTTCCCAAATTTATCTACGGTAACCTCTACCACAACGACTCCTGCCTCATTGCCAGGGAATGCCGGCTTTGGCAGCGAGCGGGCGTTTCGGCCAGAGAGATTAAATGAAATTCCTTTTCCTTCACCGCCACCTAAGCCATATTGGTTTGCCCCTGGGGTTCCATCAGGACTTCCTTGGTTGCCACCTCCATAGGTATTGCCCTGACTTGCACTCTTTGAACCATTATCACTCTTCCCTCCACCAAATGCGTTTTTTGCACGCGAATTAATAGCCCCAATCTTTCTCTCTTGCTCTTGCCTTACGCGATTTTCCTCCGCTAATTGTTGCTGCTTCTCAAAAGCTTGATCCCTTAATTGCTTCTGCTCTATCTCTTTTATTTTGCGTGATTCCTCAAGTTTGATTTTCTTTTCTGCATCGAGTTTTTTCTTTTTAGCCGTGGCTATTTGTACTGTTTTTTCATATTCCTGAGTAAAAATATCGTCATCACTTTTTTGGTGAGTCTTTGGTACTGGTAATGGCCGGCTAACGGGTTTCGAAATTGGGGCCACTTTTTTTGTTGCTTCTGCTAACGGCGGAGCATTAGATGCTGAAGGCTCTTCCACTCCAAGTCCTGTTGCAGAATTTCCAAAATCAACTAAAAAACCATCTTCTACAGGTAAAGGTCCAGGGATGACTATTACCATAAAAAGAAGTAACAACAATAGTATTGCATGAAACAATACTGTTGCAATGGCTCCTGTTCGTTGGCTGTGTGTATAAGTCATTATCTGTTATCTTTTAAAGCTAAGCGGTCAATTTTTAAATTATCGGTGTGATATTGCTCTTTGGATTAATAATTATCCATTTTCAATTACAAAAATAGCTATTCAAAATGAATATTGGTTCACTGAGTTATAATGAAATAATCTCTAATTCGAGGGGCTATTTCGCAGTGGAACTTTTATCTTTTTGGAGTTATAATGATTAAATAATTCAGACAATGAGTTGAACTCTTCCCTAAATGAGAGTCCAATTCCTTGTTTATAAAGTGAGGTATCATAGATTAAATGGTCATTGGCTCTGTTGTATGCTTTAAGTTGAAGCTTTCCTGATTTATTCAACTTCACAAAAACTTCAACTTCTCCAACTACCGGATTTGTTGCATTTGATTGAAGATTACTGTTGTTTCCAATATTCCCATTTATTGTTACCCGGTCATTCAAAATCTGAGTGCTAAGCGCAAACTCCATTTGATTCGTATTGACTTGATCTCCAGGCCTATATTTAAATCCTATGTCGAAGTCATTGCTGATCTGAGACAGCCAGTTTGAGAGCTGGTTCGATAAGATATCCGAAGTGGTTGAGCCAACTAAGTTACCGGTGCTGGATTGGAAGTCCTGTCTGCCTCTAAGATATTCAGGGGTGAAAAACTGTCCCATAACCATCAGTGATACCATTTGTCGATTTATATCGTCTTGCGTGCTTATAAATTGCTGAAGCTCATCTTTTGTCCTCTCATCGGCTGTCGGAAAATTAATATCAAACTTTACCGCAGGATTGAGTAATTTCTTGGAAAGGTTTATTTTACACTGGACCGGAATTCTGCGTGAGTTATCATTTTGATTATAATTTAACAACAGATAATTTATTGGAGCCTTAAGAGTGTATAGTGCATCCAGATCGACTATGGCGCCATAGGGGTCTCCGTTCCATGCAATGATGCCCCCTTGCTCAATGTGGAACTTACGAACCAATACATTTTGTAAGGTAAACATATAGTCCCCTTTGTCGATTTTGTAATCACCATACATTGAAAAATTTCCCTCCTTATCATATTTAAAACTGAGGTCTCCAGCTCCATATCCACTGATCGCATCTCCAACTGTTGAGCGAAAAATCATTTGCACTTTGGCATCTGTGGTCGCAGCTAAATCCAGATTCATCTCTAATCCACCAGAATCTACTTTTCTAATTAATGACTTAGAGTTGCGTTGAAGGGTATCTGAATTGATATAACGTATAAAATCATACTCATTTACCGATTCAGGATTCTCAATTGGCACATTCAATAAAGTACCAGGCATAGTTTTAAGCGATAAGTCAAGACGAATACTTGCTACTTTTCCCGAGATCTTGATTCCACCAGATGCATGGGCAAGGCCGTAGAAATAGTTATTGTCACTGGTGGAAGTGTTTAATACCAGCATGTTGGTCGTAGTCGCATACATATCGTATGACATGTGGTTGAATAAATTATGTGTGATAACACCGTTGAATTTTGCCTTGTTCTTTTCAGGGTCTGAAATCTGAATATTTTTAAAAATCAATGAATCACCCGAAAACCTTACCGTATCGCTTAATGAATAAACTACCTTAGTGTAATCAATACCTATTAATGTATTTTTTACCTCTACATTTCCATTTAGTTTTGGGGCATCCAGTTTACCGGTAATATTTACCGATCCGTTTCCAATTCCTTCAACTTTATTGGCAAAACTATTTAATATTGGAAGCAACGATTCTAGTGGATAATCTTTAAATGTAGTATGATAGTTTATCGTATCCCCTTTAGGTTTATAATATCCTTTTAAATCAAATCCAATTTTTGAATCTTTAACTAGTTGCAAAGAACTATTTAATTTCTTATTCGCCTGATCCCAATTGTTATCTAAAATAATATCCCCAAAGTTTTTTTCGAGATAGGTAAAATCCGATACCTTAAGTAAGCTTCTAAGATATAGTGAGTTATACGGATCTGCAATTTCTATATTCCCATTTAATTCACCAAAGATCCCAATCTCTTCACCAAGTATTAAATCAAGGTTGCTTAGTTTTACTTTGTTAAACTCAATATTTATTTTATCCGATGAGTTATCTGCTACTTTCCCATAGATTCTAAACTTCTCCTGATTATGATGAAAACTAAAGTTGTCTATTGCAATAGATGCAGAATCAAGATGAAGGTGACTCTTTTCAATTTGCCACAATGAATCTCCAATCCATATCTTGGATGGATTTAGGTAAACATCGGTCTGATTATTTCCAGTATTATTACGTGAGAATATTCCCAGTATATCAATTTTTCCGGAATAGGTTGGAACTGCCGAATTACTCCAGTTTACTGTTGTAGCTAGGCTATCGTGAGATAGGGTATTGTTTATTGAGAAATTTTCAACATCAACTGTTCCTCCAAGAAGCGCATTTGTACTGCCTATGCGAAACAACCAATTGTTACCGATGTTTCGAGATTTTATTGTAAATCCTTTAGCCTGATTATTTTTAAGGACTATCTCATTTATCGATCCATCCATGGTCAGTATTTTCTTATCGGAATCGATAATGCCACTAAGGTTGATGGGAGATTTAACAACTAATCCGGGGATAAAAAAACTCGATAATTCTTCAGCTTTTTTGATCCGAATATCGAATTTAAAGGCATTTTTTCCCGTAGATGCTCTTTGAGAGAAGGGTAGCTTTGCCGATGGGAGAAAATGGTGCAGATAGTCCCTGAACGTTAAATCAAATTCTCCGAATAGATAGTTCCCATCGATCGAAATATCCGCAATATCTGATCGAAGGGTAATCGCATTTTTAATAGTGCTATTCGATGTTCTTAGCATAAAATCTTTGAATTCAAGTCTCTTATCCTCTCTGTCGAACCTGAATTTATCAAGCTTTATCTCACCATTAAGATTATCAATATGGTCACCTGAAAAATTGGCACTCACCTCAAGTGCAAGATTTGATAGCTTTTTGTCAGGATCTAATCCAAGGATCACTAAATTGGCTCGCTCGATAGTCGATGCAAAATTAAACTCTGGGATAATCCCTTCAAAATCTGCTTTGCCGGAAAAGACCATTTTAAGATTGTTATCCGCGACCTTGAGTTTCCCCTCGAAACTGCGATCTCGTGCTTTCCCATCAACATAAATCGAGTCAATACGATATTTATTAAAATATAGACTGTCGATATTACCTGTAATTAAGGCATTAAATTTCTTGTCTGCCAATCGGGATCCATCAACTTTTATCTTCATAGAGACTGCTCCTAAAGGGGAGTAATCGAGAAATTTACCCGCCTGAAATGAAGCTGCATTTAAATTTCCCTGAAAGTCAATAGCACCAGATTTCTTGGGGCGTATGGATATATCTGTTGATAGCTTACCCATGCTCCCATCTAATATTCCATAGGCAACAAAATCAGTTGGGAACCCGCTGAAATTTCCTTGGTAGGTTAGTATACCACCATCAATTAATTCTGTTGGAATCTTTAGATACTTCACTCGGTAGTTATCGGGCATACGAACTGTCGCCAGATCATTGAAATTAAATGTATTATTATAGATCTTGAAAAAGATAAACGTGTTCTTCCAATCAGGTAACCCGCGCAATTCAAGATCCGCATTCAGCTCGGTATCTTTCCCAATTTTGAAATTAATTTTTTTGAGTTTTAAATTACTTAGTGATCCTTTTAACCCTCCTGAAAATTGAATCGGCTCATTCATTCCCCAAATTTCGGGAATTAAATAAGAGAGGTCTGTTAAGGATATCATTGACTCATTAAATTGACTGTCAATAATATATTCATTAAGGATGGACTTATTTTTTCCGGAATACAAGGAGTCAATCCCTACTTGAGAGTTTCTTGCGATGCTAAACTTTGATGCCTCAATTTGAGAATGATTCGAGATGAAAACCAAATCGGATAATTCAAACCCGAAGCGATCAATTCTCCCTTTAAATCTAAAATCTCTGATGTTAAATCCAGACTTCTCCATAACGGATGCGCTATTTATCCAAAAATTTGTTGTCGAATCTGTATGTTGAATATTTACTAATGAAAGATTTAGTTTTGATAAGTTTATATCATTGAAATTTATTCCGTTTAGCTGAGTGTCCTCTGTTGTTAAATCTTTGTATTTAAGGTTTGAATTTCGAATGTATAGATTATGAAAGGTCAAATGCCATTGATTAACCGAATCCGTTTCTGATTCAGTTATTCCCATAAGAAATTGATAATTAAATCCTTTTTTATCTTTACTTAAATAAATCTTTGAATCTTCAAAATTTAAATCTCCGAGGTGTACTTTTTTTGATAAAAGATTTAAACTATCAATCTGGAGTTTTAAATTGCCCACATAAAGAAGTGTGTCTTGATTCTGGTCCTCAATCAAAACATCTTCGAGTACAATACTTTTGAATAGCGAAATCTTTACTCCCCCAACACTAATACGTGCATTAAAAGTATTGGATAGTTGTGATGTAAACCATTGTGCAACAATAGTCTGTACCTTTGTAGATCTAAAACATAGATTTATACCACTGAATAAAATAGTCAGTGCAATTGTAATATTTATTAATATTTTAAACCTTTTTTTGATAATTTTATCTGTTAAAGACTTATGGATATATTATTAAGCATAAATCGTATTTTTGATTTTTTAAAAATAGCAATTTTTGAGCTCTGGTAAAAGAGGTATTCATAGAAAGAATGCAATAATAGATAATTTAATAGGATGGGAAATAAGAGTGAACTAATAATTCTTGGAATTGAATCTTCATGCGACGATACTGCGGCTGCGATAATTCGTAATGACTTAATTCTTAGCAATCAAGTCTCTGGTCAGGCGATTCACATGGCTTATGGTGGGGTTGTTCCAGAATTGGCTTCCAGGGCCCATCAGCAGAATATTATTCCGGTGGTTGATCTTGCGATTAAAAACGCAGGGATTTCTATTGATGATATTTCTGCTGTTGCCTTTACTCGCGGACCTGGATTATTGGGGTCATTACTTGTTGGAACTTCATTTGCCAAAGGGTTCGCCTTAGCACGAAATATTCCTCTAATTGAGGTAAACCATCTTCAAGGCCATGTATTAGCTCATTTTATACGAGAACCTTCGGTGGATTCCAAGCAGCCTAAGTTTCCATTTATATGTCTACTCGTGTCGGGGGGGAATTCGCAGATCATCCTTGTGCGTGATTATCTCGATATGGAAGTTATTGGACAAACAATCGATGATGCCGCAGGTGAAGCTTTTGATAAATGTGCTAAGGTAATGGGCTTCCCTTATCCCGGCGGACCTCTTATCGATAAATTTGCCCAGTCGGGAAATCCGTTGGCCTATAAGTTCTCCAAACCTAAAATTGGTGGTCTGGATTATAGCTTTAGTGGTCTTAAGACTTCGTTTCTCTATTTTATCCGTGACCGTATTGCGGAAAATCCAAATTTTATAGTAGATAATAAAGCTGATATTTGCGCCTCGCTTCAGGAAACCATTATTCAGGTGCTGATGACCAAGGTTGTTAAGGCTGCAAAAGAGACCGGAATCACGACCTTTGCTGTCGCCGGTGGGGTATCGGCCAATTCGGGACTTCGCAGTGCGCTGATCGATCTTGCCAAGGTCCATAATTGGGAAATGCATATCCCACCTTTTAAATTTACCACCGATAATGCTGCAATGATCGCTATTGCGGGCTATTATAAATACTTAAACGGTGAGTTTGCCTCACATGACATGGTGCCCTATTCAAGAGTGACAATGAAATAATTTACTAAGCAAATACTGTTAGGGATTTAGAAAACTAATCAAGTAATTATTGATATTAAATAAGAGAAGGGAGCCTAACAATAAGGCTCCCTTCTCTTATAAGGCATAATTGTCAATTCTACCAGGCAAACATTGGAAAGCCTTCCATGATTTTATTGACCTTATGTCGTACCGAGGTAATTACAGCTTCATTATCCACATTTTCAAGTACTTCATCAATTAAATCAACAATTAATGACATATCGGACTCTTTCATTCCACGAGTGGTTATTGCCGGTGTGCCAACACGTAATCCTGAGGTTTGAAATGGAGAACGTGAATCGAACGGAACCATATTTTTATTAATCGTGATATCGGCTAATACAAGGACGTTCTCAGCTTTTTTACCTGTCAGATCAGGGAACTTAGTTCGCAAATCGATAAGCATTGAATGGTTGTCTGTGCCACCAGAAATGACCTTGTACCCTTTGTCAATAAATGCCTGAGCCATAACCCGGGCATTTTTCTGAACTAAAGCCTGGTATTCTTTATATTCAGGCTCTAAAGCCTCTCCAAAAGCTATAGCTTTTGAGGCTATTACATGCTCCAGCGGCCCACCTTGAATACCGGGAAATATCGCTGAGTCAAGCAGTGATGACATCATCTTTAAATCCCCTTTTTTGGTGGTCAGTCCCCATGGATTTTCAAAATCTTTTCCTAAAAGGATTATCCCACCCCGCGGGCCTCTAAGTGTTTTATGAGTTGTGGAGGTGACAATATGTGCATATTTTACAGGATTATCTAATAATCCCGCTGCAATTAATCCTGCAGGATGGGCCATGTCAACCATGAATATAGCTCCAATCTTATCGGCAAGATCTCTCATTCGCTGATAATCCCATTCCCGCGAATAGGCAGATGCGCCAGCTATAATTAATTTAGGCAATTCCTTTAAGGCAACCTGCTCCATCAGCTCATAATCGATTAGTCCGGTATCTTCTTTTACAGAATAGGCTATCGGACGATACAGCAACCCTGAAGAGTTTACCGGTGAACCGTGGGAGAGATGACCTCCATGTGCTAAATCGAGCCCCATAAAGGTGTCGCCCGGTTTCAGAACAGTTAACAAAACAGCCATGTTGGCCTGTGCTCCTGAGTGCGGCTGGACATTTGCATACTCGGCACCAAAAAGTTTCTTAAGCCTGTCTATTGCTAATTGTTCCGCCTCGTCAATAAATTGGCACCCGCCATAGTAACGATGCCCTGGGTAACCTTCGGCATATTTATTGGTCAGACATGACCCCATAGCTGCCATAACCTGATCTGAAACAAAATTCTCAGATGCAATCAGCTCAATACCATGTAACTGTCGCAATCTCTCCTTCTCAATAATTTCGAAAATCTGTGTATCCTTCTTCATTCTTTAAACTGATTGGATAAATTTAAATGCAAATTTACACTTTCTATTCCGACCATCCCATCATATTCACTCAGGATTAACGTTAAGATTTCAACCATTGTTAATATATTCAAATACCTACTCAATAGGATACTCGTAATTTATCAATATTTTGAATAATATAAACGAAAAATAATATTTTGTTTGTATTTTAAGGTATTTATATTCAGTGTATTAGTTGTAAATTTTATTTTTAAAATTACGCCAATTAATTTAAACTATCAATTTATTGAAGTTACTCGCATTGATTTTAGATTACCAATGTCAGTAGTATAAAATTAAGTTTTAATCAATTAATTTCGGGATTAGGATTTTGATAATATTGGTTAAATTTGTTTTTTTAATTTAAATAAATTTCAACGATACAATGAAATACCTACTCCCTTGTATTCTTATAGGACTCACCCTCTCTGGAATCTCCCAAACCAAATCGATTCGGAATTCCCCTTTTTTAACCGAAGCTAAGCCGGAGAGTGTTGGTTTTTCGAGTGAGAGATTATCTGCTATTGATAAAATGTGCCAACAGGCTGTTGACAGCAATTATTTGCCGGGTATAGTCGCCCTTGTTGCCAGGCATGGTAAAATTGTACTCTACAAGGCATTTGGAAAATCGGATAATAACGCAAATCGGATACTCAAAAGGGATGATATTTTTCGTATAGCCTCTCAAAGTAAGGCCATTACAGCAACTGCTGTATTAATGCTTTGGGAGCAAGGGAGATTTAAACTTGATGATCCAATCTCCAAATACATCCCTGAATTTAAACATCCACAAGTACTTAAAACATTCCACTATAGCGATACGACTTTTACAACAACCCCAGCTAGTGGTGAGATCACTATCCGTGAGCTCCTTAATCACACCTCAGGGATCGGTTATGGCATTATTGATGGGGATGAACGGATGAAGATGATTTATCAGAAGGGTGGTGTTACTGATCTCTTTACGACCAAACAAATAACAATCTCACAAAGCATTAAAAAACTTGCATCGCTACCGTTGCATGCTAATCCGGGTGAGAAATTTACCTACAGCGAAGGGCTTGATGTCTTAGGCTATTTTATCGAAGTTATCTCTGGACTCCCATTTGATCAATATCTTAGGAGGCATATTTTCGAGCCATTGGCCATGAATGATACCTGGTTTTATCTCCCTTCGGATAAAATCAACCGATTAGTGGCGGTTCAACAAAAAGATGAAACTGGAAGTTGGATTCATTATCCCTCTACGTTCTATGATCCCGATTATCCGGTTAAAGGGGCTAAAAGTTTCTTCTCTGGTGGGGCTGGCTTATCGAGTACAGCCAATGATTACGCGAACTTTTTACAAATGTATCTTAATGGAGGAGAACTTAATGGAGTTCGAATCTTAAGCCGAACAACTGTAGAAATGATCTTGAGTAATCAAACCGGAACATTATTCGGCGGGGGAGAGAAATTTTTCGGACTTGCTTTTTCGGTGAATACACCTAAAGCAGTAGAGCTTGGTGCCATAGGTAGTGCCGGCACTTTTGAATGGGGTGGCTATTTTAACACCCAATATTTTGCAGATCCGAAGGAAGGGGTGATCGGAATCTTGATGAAACAGACTCAGGGATCAGTTAAGGATGAGACCAGCTGGAAGTTTCGACAGCTTATAGGTCAATCTATAGACGATTGATATATAGAATTTGATTCAGTTATAATGGTAAAATAAAATAAAGATGAGAAATAACATGTTGATTACTACCAGTACCGGTCTTGAGGGTTATAAGATCGTGAGTCAATTGGGTTTAGTTCGTGGAATTACGGTTAGATCCCGCAGTATTATTGGGAATTTGGCAGGTGGTTTCATGACAATTTTTGGGGGTAGAAGTTCTATTTATACGGAGTTGTGTGAGAATGCCCGCGAGGAGGCTCTGCAATTGATGATTCAGCATGCAACCGAGTTAGGGGCAAATGCAATAATTACTATGCGCTACGATGCGAATGAAGTTATGAATGGCCTGACAGAGGTTCTCGCCTATGGTACTGCCGTCGTTGTTGAGAAAATACATTGATGTAATTTTATATGAATAGAATAGATAAAAATTCTCCGGTTCTCGTTACTGGTGCAACCGGCTATGTGGCTGGTTGGATCGTTAAAAAACTTTTAGATCAAGGGTTTACAGTTCACGCCCCTGTGCGTAATCCTGAAAATAAGGATTCGTTAAAATATTTGGATGATCTTGCCGCCAATTCATCCAGGAGTATTAAATATTTCAAAGCCAATTTACTCGATGAAGGTTCTTATGATGAGTCTATGCAAGGATGTGAACTTGTTTTTCACACCGCTTCCCCATTTAAAATTAAGGTGAAAAATCCTCAAACAGACCTGGTAGATCCAGCTTTAATTGGAACAAAAAACATCTTAGGTTCAGTTAATCGAACTCCAACGGTTAAACGGGTTGTTTTAACCAGCAGTTCTGTGGCCATTATTGGCGATGCAATTGATATCTTAAATTATCCGGGTGGTATTGCTAACGAAGATAATTGGAATATTACTTCAACGCTTCATCATCAATCATATGCCTACTCTAAGACGGTGGCTGAAAGAGCTGCCTGGGAGTTCAATAGAAGTCAGAATCGTTGGGATATGGTGGTCATAAATCCCTCTTTAGTCATTGGACCGGGGATAAATCCGCGTTCAACATCAGAAAGTTTTAATATTATACGCCAATTAGGGGATGGAACAGCTAAAATGGGTGCTCCCGAATTTTATATTGGTGTTGTAGATGTGCGGGATCTTGCTGATGCTCATTTTAATGCGGGATTCTTGCCAGATTCAAACGGACGCCATATCGTGTCAGCTCGCGAATGCTCATTGCTTGAATTATCACAGATTCTTCGAGCTAAATATGACTCACAATACCCTTTTCCTAAAAAAATATTGCCAAAATTTGTTGTCTGGTTGATGGCACCACTTGCAGGATTTAAACGCAAAATGATCCGTAAAAATGTTGGGTATCATTGGTTGGTTAATAACTCTAAAAGTATGAGAGAATTGGGTGTATGTTATCGCCCTGTAGAGGAATCTATAATCGACTTTTTTCAACAAATGATTGATACCAATGTTTTCAAAAAATAGTAATATGTAACAATATGGTTGGATTAGTATATAGTTGGTTTATATAAACTTTTACTGTAATAGAATGATGTTCATTATCATTTAAAAAATCTAACCATATTGTTTATTTTAGATGTTGAATTTTACTTAACCAGTAATCTGACGGTGTAAAATTTTATTCCTTTTCTATCATATTATGGTTTAGTGTTATTTTATTTCTAAAGGCTTAATGAACCCTTTTTTAAAGTTTTTAAGGTTCGTTTAATCTCCCATTTTTTGATTTACTATTTCTTTTGTTGGCTGAAAAGTTAACTAATTATCTGCGTCATATTTATTGTTTTCAGTCCTGAAACCAATTTCTAAATCGTCTGTACAGAGCGTTATATTTACTTTTAAGTGAAGATAAATTATCTCTGATTGCTATTCTAGGATCTTGATTTTGTCTGACTGAAATATTTCAATTCAATTTAATTTAAATACTCTGGTTTTTTTAAAGTGTAAGTGCGAATACTATTTATGCATATTAAAAGTACGGTATTCGCATATAATTTATTTGGATTAAGTGTTTGTATATCAATGATTATTATTTGATAATTAGCCTATTTGGCCATTTTTAGACTCTGTACTGATATTAGACTATTAAACATGCTTAAATTGGTTTTATTACGGAATAAAAACTTTCCAGATTGGCATCGGTAGGGAGATAAATATTGAATTTCTTAGATTTAAATATGCTGTTTAGTAGTTATTTCTTTTTGTTTTGTGGGTATTTCATGAATAGCTTTTCATGAAATATTTTAGGGTAATGTATAAGTTTTTAAATTGAAGAATAACTAGCAGAGAGCTTGTCTAATATCCTTTAAAAATAACCTTTGTAAAGTTTTGGCTTCCAAAAATATTAAGATTTTAATTGGGTTTAAAATTTCACAGAATTATCTACACCAAATTTAGGGGTGTAGATAATTCATACTCTTCACAAAGAATAAGGTTGTTATTATTCATTGACAACGTGCCCATATTCTTTGAGAGTATTGATGGATTGGAATGGATTTAGAAAGGCATATCTAGAATAAGGAGAACTATTGGGATTATTTTCTAATATTTTGATTCCGAAAGTCTTTTTATAAGATCTACTTCGTCTTGTTTGTATGGTCTGCCATCTGAATAAAATATTTCATGAAACCACAGTTTCGGTTCAGTTCCATCAGCAATAGGCTCATCCCATGCATATTTAGTATTGCTTTTGCCGGCAACAAGTCCCCAGTTGATCGCTGCGATATGGTTCTTTTTTAACAGTGGCATAATATTGCTAAAAAGACTGTTATGTTTCCTGGCCATATATTCGGTGCATAACAATGGTCTGTTATACCTTTTTAGCGTGTCAATAGCCTGGATATGTTCTGATGGATCATCGTAATTATGATAGGTAATAACATCCGAATTATTAACCTGGAAACTATTTATTGCACTATTCCTTGTGCTAAATACTGCTGATGTTAATGGCTGTGAGGGATTTACGAAGCGTCCCCATTTAAAGGCTGAGGTTAAAAGTTTCAGCGATTGTTCATTGTAAACACCCGGTTCGTTGTATAAATCCCATAGTAGGATACGTCTGTCATTTTTAAAAGTTGTGAGGATATCCTTTACATACAGTTCTAAAGTATTTATAATCAAAGGATTTTGATTAAGTAGGTCTCCCGGATCTTTAACCCACCCTGAATTATGAACCCCCGGTTTTGGTTCTGGTTGCTTTCCAGCTGTATAGGTCGGATTCCAGCAGTCGTCTAAAAAGACAAAAATTGTTTTTATATCGTTTTTATCGGCAATCTTGAGGTATTTCTTCATCCTTGCTTTAAATCCAGAAGGGTTGATTTCCCAGGCTAAATGATGCAAGTATACTCTCATACAATTCATTCCAATATTCTTTGCCCAACCCAATTCTCTGTTTATCGTTACTGGATCGAACGATTCCGCTTGCCACATCTCAAGCTGATTGATAGCTGTGCTTGGATTAAAATTACATCCTCGTAGCCATGGCTGCTGAGCATACCATTTTTGTGCCTTGTCGTTGCTCCATCGTGATGTGGAATCCCCATTCTTAGTTTCGATATTGGTTATGGGATTGCTTTTTAGACTACCCGTAATAGTTAGGAATAACACTAGAAAAAAGATTGATTTTGTCATAAGTTTTGTTGGCGCATGGTTGAAGATTGTAAATTTAAAGAAAAATTTTCAAGATCACCGATTTTTTACAAAAGAGTATTTTTGGTTTAAGTATTCTATGTTTCCAGAGGTATATAAAATATAAGCGCCACAACCTATGATGATTGCAGCGCTTTAAGAGAATCAATGTATTCCTTATACCGTATAAGTTGTGGAGGCTGTATCTCCACCGCGACCTGTCCAGTTTGTATGGAAAAATTGTCCGCGAGGTTTATCTACTCGCTCATAAGTGTGTGCACCAAAGTAATCACGTTGTGCCTGAAGTAAGTTTGCCGGTAACCGCTCGCTGCGAAAACCATCAAAATAGGTTAAGGAAGTGGCTAAGCATGGAACAGGAACGCCATTTGTAATTGCTGCTGCAACGACCCGGCGCCATCCTGCCTGTGCTTTTTCGATTGTTTCTTTGAAGTAATTATCCAGAAGCAGATGTTCCAATTTAGGATTTGTATCATAGGCTTCTTTGATCTTACCTAAGAATACCGAACGGATAATACATCCTCCACGCCACATAAGGGCAATTCCGCCATTGTTTAGGATCCAGTGGTACTCTTTGGCCGCTTCACCCATTAAATCGTATCCTTGGGCATAGGAGATGATTTTAGCACCCAGCAGGGCATCTTTTAAATCAGCTACAAATTGAGCCTTGTCACCAGAAAAATGTTTTGTGGGTCCTTCGAGAAATTTGGATGCTTTAACGCGAAGATCTTTTTGAGCAGAGAGACAACGTGCAAATACCGATTCCCCTATTAAGGTTAATGGAATTCCAAGATCGAGCGCTGCAACACCCGTCCATTTTCCGGTCCCTTTTTGCCCTGCTGTGTCAAGGATTTTTTCAACCAGCGCTTCTCCATTTTCATCCCTGAATCCTAGAATATCTCGGGTTATTTCAATCAGATAGCTATCAAGATCGCCTTTGTTCCATTGGGTAAAAACTTCGTGCATCTCATCTGCATTCATCCCTAGTAACTCTTTCATCATCTGGTAGGCCTCGCAGATAATCTGCATATCGCCATACTCTATCCCATTATGAACCATCTTTACAAAGTGACCTGCACCATTATCACCTACCCAGTCACAACAAGGCTCATCACCAACTTTGGCAGCAACTGCCTGAAAGATTGTTTTTACTGCTGGCCATGCAGCAGCAGATCCTCCCGGCATCATCGACGGACCTAATAAGGCTCCCTCTTCACCGCCTGAGACACCTGTTCCGATAAATAGTAGCCCCTTGCTTTCAACATAGTTCGTGCGGCGGATCGTATCTGGAAAATGTGAATTGCCACCATCAATGATGATATCGCCTGGTTCGAGGTGAGGAATGATCTGTTCAATAAAATCATCGACCGGAGAGCCAGCCTTTACAAGCATCATCACCTTTCGTGGCCGCTCAAGATTGGCACATAGTTCTGCAATAGTATGGCAACCAATGAAATTTTTCGCGGCACCGCGTCCGGCAATAAATTTGTCCACTTTGTCTACTGTCCGGTTATAAACCGCCACAGTAAATCCTTTACTCTCCATATTCAGTACCAGATTTTCACCCATTACTGCAAGACCAATCAGTCCAATGTCTGCTTTTTTCATTTCTATTATATTGTTATTGAGTATTTTATAATTTAAATCCTAATTTCTTAAGCTTTTGTATGGCTTTAATATCATTGATTTTGCAAAATATCGTATACGTTTGAAATTCGCGCCTTATGGGATAAGCTCCTCGTTGCTTCTCGAATGTTTCAGCTGAAAATCGTAGTCTTTGATCATCCTCGCGGATATCGTAGGTTCCTAAAATAGCTTCGGCCAATATCTGCTGGGTAGTTTTTCCGGTCCCATTGATAATTAATTCAACTGATTCCGGTTGTTCAATATTTGTGCATTTCCATTTGTTTATCCCAAGATTGAAAAAATTGCTTAATGCCCTAATAACCATTGTTGTACCATTTGCCTTGCCATCACGTGAATAGCCTGCAATATGAGGCGTGCCCAGATCAACCAGATTAAGAAGTTCTTGATCTAAATCAGGTTCATTCTCCCAGCAATCAATCACGGCTCCTGAGATCTGCCCTGTTTTTAACGCATTTTTAAGCGATTCATTATTTATTACCTCACCCCGGCACGAATTGATTAATATAGGACTTTTATTTAATGTTTTAAAAAATTGAGAATCTGCGAGATGGTATGTTTTATCTGATCCATCCATGTTAAGCGGAACGTGCAAGGTGATAATATCTGAATGATCTAATAATTCATCTAACTGCACAAATCCTTTATCTCCTTCAGCT
>CAIVMQ010000021.1 GCA_903907075.1 uncultured Bacteroidia bacterium | reverse complement strand
TATCGGTATTTTGTGGAACTGCATAAGCCCATTGCATTGGATTGGTTCCGCGGTTACTTGAAGGTCTGTTGTTGGACCACGATTTATTAATGTTAATATTCGAACTAATCGTAATATTTTCACGTGCTTTTATCGTTGCAGATGTTGTTAAGTTATTTCTGAAAAGATCAGAGTTAGGAATAACTCCATGGTTGGTCATATTTGCTACTCCGATTCTGTAATGAAAAGCTTCAGTATTATTTGAAACCGCAATCTCATTTGAAGTTGTGACTCCGGTACGAACAAAGTTCTTCACGTTATTTGGATGAGAGACCAATTCTGTTGGAATTTGAACCCCATTGGCATCTTTAGGACTATTCCACTGCACCGCAAAATAACCTCTGTCTAATGGATAACCACTTCCTGCTTTTGTCGTTGGATCAACAACCATTGTTGTTCCAGGGGGTAAATCTTCGGGTGTAAAAGGTAATATTCCATTTGCAAATTGCTTCGAAATATCCCAGAATTTATATGGATTGTCAAATACGGTATTCGATGTAACATCGATCTTAACCCCTTTGTTTTTCTTGCCCGATTTGGTTGTAATCAAGACAACCCCATTTCCTGCGCGTGAACCGTATAAAGCTGCTGCACTGGCCCCTTTTAATACCGATACACTCTCAATATCATTCGAGTTAACATCCGATATCGCATTCCCGTAGTCAACTTTGTTATCGTTCCCAAATCCGGATACGTTATTTAAACTGTTCGAAATCGGAACTCCATCAACGACAAAGAGTGGCTGATTGTCGTTACTCAATGAGGTTGCACCCCTAATAACCATGCTCACCGATGATCCGGTTCCTCCGGTAGAATTGATCTGAACCCCTGCAACCTTACCCGATAAGGCATTGATCGCATTTTCCTGAACAACACGTGACATATCATCGCCGCTTACTTTCGCTACTGCAAATCCCAGCGATTTTTCTTTCCGTGAAATACCTAACGCCGTAACAACAACTTCGTCTACAGCCAAGACACTTTCAGACAATACGACATTAAGAACTTTTTGTCCATTAACCGGTACTTCAAGAGTCTTGTAGCCAATAAACGAAAAGATTAAGATTGCATTATTCCCTGAAACATCAACGGAAAATCCCCCCTCGCCATTGGTAATTGTACCTTTGGTAGTCCCTTTTAACTGAATACTTACCCCTGGCATACTGGTTTTATCAGTTGCGGAGGTTACTTTACCACTTACTGACAACCCTTGCTGGGCTTCAGAATTTCCTTGTAACCCAATCTGATCAGGCGTTGCAGAACCGGTCATTGAAGTTCCGATAAGCAAGGCTGTGGCCAACATTGTCGGCAAGATTTGCCTGGTTAACCTTCTAAATAAGTTTTTATATTTCATAATTATTGAATATACTGGTTATAAATTTGTCCTCTTCATTCTCCTCGAAAAGTAGTTATCTAACTACGTCAAAGGCTAGAATTATTGCATGGGTGTTTTTTGGAAGATCGTCGGGTGAAGCTGCCATAAACATAACCACCTTCATCGAACTGTCGGTAATATCCTTAACAATCACTTTACGTTGAAAATCCATAAATCCAATAAATTCAGTACCCGTAAAATCGAGGGTGCTTACATTAGGATAAGTAACTACTCCGCCTGGACCATAGACTGAAGGAACTGGGAAATTTTCTTTCTCAACATAGGTAAACTTAGCCCCAGACTGAGGAGTATATTTGCCAGTACAAAGGCCATATCCTGGACCTTCATTGGCAATTCCTGCACCACCATTAGTGACATATTGGTAAACAATTCCTCCGAAGGATGCTCCATCAGATTTAACATCATGGCTATAACCGCCGTCAAAACTAAATGTAAACGTATCGTCATAAATTTCACCTAGTCCAAGATTCCCAAATATTCCCGGAGGAAGTGGACCTTCAACAATTGTAAAGTCAGCGTCTGCATTTGAAAAAAGACCTCCACTTGCGGTACTGCTAAGTTTCCATGTTTTTCCATGATAACCTGCCGCAGTATGGTCTCCCGTTAGGAGGGCATAAGGTGTTAAGGCTACGGCAAGATTTACTGTGTACGAAGCCGTTTCCCCTTGAGCATTACCTCCAGTTAACTTGGCAGTATAATACCCTCCATCTTTATATACATGGACCGGATTTTTCTCCGTGCTGCTAGTCCCATCTCCAAAATCCCAGTTCCAGGTAGTCGCTCGCAAGGTAAGTGCCGTGAATGCTGCTTGCTTGTCCACAATGCTAAAAAACACCCCAACCTGTGGTGGCTCAGTAGTGGTAGACTCTTTCTTACACGATTGGAATAAAATCATACCTGTAGTAAGAGTCAAACAAAATAAAATTAATTGTTTTCTCATGGTTTTAATTAATTGATTATTAATTGATTGTTGTTTGTGTTGTCCCTCTTGATTGATTTTCTATTGTATTCTTTTTAAGCTCGTTAATTGATTCAAATCGATACGGTAGATTACACTTGCCGTAGTGTTTAATTAACCGATCTTAGAATGTTACATTTTTTAACATTTACGAGGTAAACTTAACACTCAAGACAACTAAAAATAGATAGAATTTTGCTCGTATTACATAGTATTTTAACCTACCATTTGTTCGGATAAAAAATGATGTAATTTTGGTTCCTATTCCTAAAACATAACTTACAGAATGAAAATTCCTAAAGTGCTAATTCCCGAAGTGACAAGCGGTATCGTCTGGACTGCCACACTAACTCTTTTATTCCTTTTATTATACGGTACATCATCTGAAATCTTAGATATCTGCGTAGCATTGCCTTTTTTTATGTTATCTTATTTCCTCTTTTTTTCAATAGGAAGGGATGCGATATCGGATTATCTTAAAACCTGGGTTCGTGGCGACCTAAAACGAGTTCTTATAGTCCCGGGTTTTCTTCTTACCCTCTATTTTTGCTACATCCTACTTAATGGTGAAAATCCTATCCGCGGATCATTGGCACTGCTCCCTTATCTGATCCTTTTCCCCGCATTGGTGTTTGTGGTTCATCGAAATAAAGATCGCGCAATAGGATGGCTCGACTTTTTAGCTTTTGTAATTTATCTGCTGCCAACCACTTTTATCGAGGTAAATCCCTCTGGAGAACTCCCCTTTCACGGCGAGGGATTCGACTCCATGTATCGGATAATTCTAATCCTATCGGCTCTCTATGCTTTTGGCGTTGTACGCGGAATAAAGGATATTGGATTTTTTCCTATGCTAAATTGGCGTTCGCTGATGACGGCTATTGGAGTATGGATGGCATTTTATCTCTTTGTATTAATCATTGGATTCAACATTAACTTTATTCGATATGCCGGCCATGAAGTGATTGATCAGGTTTTGGTAAAGAAAATATTGATTACCCTTGTCGCCACCTTCTTTCATACTGCAATCTTTGAGGAGCTATTTTTTCGCGGATTATTGCAAAACATGCTTGCCAAGCGGATCAGTCAGGCAAATACATGGAAGGTGTTCTGGCAATGGGGAGTGGCAATTTCTATCCCTTTGGCTTTAGTTGTTGGTTATACATTGAAGGGTGGACTGCAGTGGTTTCCTGCATTAATGGTGGTCTTGCTATTTGTCGCTGCTTTTTTCCTGGAACGGTCAAAAGCTCATCCCTCGGGATTATATACCGGCCTTGCAATAACGAGTACAATATTTGGTTTGGTCCATTACCACTCGCATGCAATCATCTATATCGGATTTGCCTGCATCGCCGGCTGGGCCTATGGCTATACCTATCTGAAGACCAAAAATGTTTTTTACAGCGCTCTCGTGTATACCTTGGTAAATAGTTCCGTGGTTATCTTTGGATTGGAGTTTATAAAATAAAACATAGAACAGTTTTTTATAACTTTAAATTTTAAGGATTTATGTGAACCACACCTTAATATTCAGTTATGAATGAGAATGAACTATCAAGAATAGTATTTGAAGCTGGTCTAGCCGTTTATCGGGTGTTATGACCGGGATTGTTGGAAAGCGCCTATGAAGAGTGTTTGTATTATGAACTTTGTTGCTTGAAGTTGAAAGTTGAGAAACAAAAGCCTTTACCCTTAATATATAAAGACGTAAAGCTTGATGTCGGTTATCGGATTGACCTTTTAGTTGAAAACAAATTAGTTATAGAAATAAAATCGGTAGAAGCTTTAAACGATTTGCATTTGGCACAAATTCTTACTCATTTAAAATTGAGTAATACAAAGCTTGGTCTTTTGATAAATTTCATTACCGTTATATTCAAAAATGGAGTAAAAAGAGTCGCAAATGGATTGTAATACTTTGCGATCTTTGCGGTAAAAAAGTTAAACCGCAATGCACGCAGAGGTGGCGCAAAGCAGGCAATTTTCTCTATTGAATCTCATTAAATTAATTTTGTTTAATAAGCATAATCTAGATTTAATCTACAATTTTTAAAACTCCATTTCGGTATGAAATTAGAGGCTTGCGGCAGGAAAATCTTAAAATATTTAGTAATCATACTATTTGTATTATCATTGATTTACTATTTTCTCTTCGCATACCCTTTTCGGGGCGCTCCGTTTAGTGCTCAGCGTCATGGTAATCCGCCACTCACTCCTCCGTGGGCACTGGAGTGCTGGCTCTGGGAAGATGATGAAAACACAGCAGCGCGTGTCGACACCTTACTTGCCGGCTATGCCAAATATGATATTCCTGTGCGCACTGTGATTCTGGATAGTCCATGGAGTTTGCGCTACAACGATTTTGAGATCGATACATTGCTTTATCCTAAACCCAAGGAGTGGTTCAAGAAGATTCAGGATAATGGATACCGCGTAGTGATGTGGATGACCACCATGGTGAATAGTCAGAGTCAGGATACGCGTTACAAAGAGTCGGATGATTGGTATCGCGAAGCTGCCAAGCACGGTTATTTAGCCGCCAACGGAGATGAGATAAAATGGTGGAAGGGGAGAGGTGGCTTTATCGATTATACCAATCCCGACGCGATGAAATGGTGGCGCGGATTGCAAAAAACAGTCTTCGACTATGGTATCGACGGCTGGAAATTGGATGGGACAGCTACCCTGTTTTATACCAAGGTCGGTCCTATTCCGATCTTTTATAAGATGACCCATGCCGGACTTATGACGGCGCGCACGTATATGGATCACTATTATCGGGATGAATATAATTACGGACTATCACAGAACCCCGAATTTGCCACCATGTCGCGAGCCATCGATCGGGGTTATCATCCCGAAGGATTTGCCCCAATCGACGC
>CAIVMQ010000020.1 GCA_903907075.1 uncultured Bacteroidia bacterium | reverse complement strand
TGAAAAAGTTTTGTTAGTTGACAATGAGGGTGTTATCAGTATTGGTGCCCCTGTAGTTGCAGGTGCTAAAGTTACTGCAACAGTACTTAAGCATCTTAAGGGTGACAAAGTGATCGTTTTCAAGAAAAAACGCCGTAAGGGTTACAAGAAGAAAAACGGACACCGTCAATACCTTACTCAGATTCAAATTACAGAAATTTTAGCGTAAATTTTAAAAAAGATTATCCATGGCACATAAAAAAGGAGCCGGTAGTTCGAAGAACGGCCGCGAATCTCAAAGTAAACGTCTAGGCGTAAAAATTTATGGTGGACAAGCCGCAATCGCTGGAAATATCCTTATTCGTCAGCGTGGAACAGCTCACCACCCAGGAGCTAATGTAGGTATCGGAAGAGATCATACGCTTTTTGCGTTGATCGATGGTACTGTTCAGTTCCAGAAGAAACGTAATGATAAATCTTACGTTTCTGTACTCCCTGTTAAATCTGAAGAGTAAATCAAGATTTAAGAATACGAGCTTAATCTCCTGTTTTGTTACGAATGTAATGAAACAGGAGATTTTTTATTTGTACTTTTGTTACCCGCGATGAAATATTGCCTCGCGATCATCTCTGGTAAAGATTTTTTTCTTGCCAGCTCATAATTAGATTGAAATAACAATCGTTGATAGAATAACCCGGAATTACAGAAACTTTAAGTTATGTTAAATTTAAAATTTATACAGGATAATCCTGAATTGGTGATTGAAAAACTTGCGGTGAAGCGGTTTGATGCCCGTTCCATCGTTGAAGAAGTTATTGAGCTTTATAAGAGGCGCAATGAGGTTCAAAACGATTCTGAAACTCAGAAGGCTGAGATGAACAGGATCTCAAAAGAGATTGGTCAGTTAATTATGGAGGGAAAGAGTGCAGAAGCGAATTTAGCTAAAGCCCAGACTGTACTTCTTAAAGAACAGATAAAAAATTTCGAGGATCAATTTAATGGCATTGACAGCACGCTAGCTCAGCTTCAGGTGATGCTTCCCAATCTTCCATCTTCGCTTGTTCCCGCAGGTAAAGGGGCTGATGATAATGTGATTGTTGCTACGGGTGGTACAATGCCTGATTTACCCTTAGGCGCCAAGCCTCATTGGGAATTGGCCGCTCAATACGATCTGATTGATTTTGAGCTAGGGGTGAAAATAACGGGCGCAGGTTTCCCTGTCTATAAAGGCTTTGGAGCCAGGATTCAACGGGCATTAATTAATTTCTTCCTCGATCAGGCACGTGAGCAGGGTTATCTTGAGGTTCAGCCGCCCTATCTGGTTAATGAAGCATCCGGATTTGGGACCGGTCAGCTACCCGACAAGGAGGGACAAATGTATCATGACAGCACAGACAATCTTTACTTGATTCCAACGGCAGAGGTGCCGGTAACAAATATCTTTCGTGATGTTATTGTTGAGGCAAAAGATCTTCCCATTAAAACAACTGCCTATTCGGCCTGTTTCCGTCGCGAAGCGGGATCTTACGGAAAGGATGTTCGTGGTTTAAATCGTCTGCATCAGTTTGATAAGGTTGAAATTGTTCAGGTGGCTCATCCTGATAAATCTTATGACTCTTTGCAGGATATGGTCGATTATGTGCAAACACTCGTTGAAAAGCTTGGCTTACCCTATCGGATTTTACGATTATGTGGCGGTGATATGAGTTTTACCTCGGCACTAACATACGATTTTGAGGTATGGTCGGCGGCTCAGGAGCGATGGCTAGAAGTATCTTCAGTCTCAAATTTTGAATCGTTCCAGGCTACACGGCTTAAATTGCGCTTCCGTGAAGAGGGGGTCTCAAAACCACAGGTTGCCCATACCCTTAATGGTAGTGCCTTAGCTTTACCCAGAATCGTTGCTGCAATACTCGAAAACTACCAGACGCCCGATGGAATAATTATTCCAAAGGTTCTTGTCCCTTATATGGGTGGTTGCGAAATAATTCGCTAATCAAACTCCTATATTTGATTAGTCTATTTCAATTAGGAGGTCTTATTGAGACCTATGAGAGTAAATAGTTAACGCGTTATAATTAATTATTCAACAATATATTAGGCGTGTTAAGATTAAGATATACAGATAAATAGATTTTATTTTCTATTTAACGGATTAAGTAGTTGAATTTATTCTGCGCTATAGCGGATAATTTTTCAAATTGGTGATTACATTTGCCCCTGTTTTCTAAAAAAACAGATCAGAAATTAGTTTAATCTTTATGGATAAGCAACAAAGCGGCATTGCCAAGGTTTCAGTTGCCGGTTTAATTATTACTTTAGGTATTGTCTTTGGTGATCTCGGAACTAGTCCGCTGTACACCATGAATGCTATTATCAATGAATCAACTGAATATACCAAGGAGTTGATTTATGGTGCACTCTCTTGTATCTTTTGGACGCTCACCCTTCAGACGACCGTTAAGTATGTGATTATTACTCTTCGAGCTGACAACCACGGTGAGGGGGGAATTTTTGCACTTTTTGCCCTGATAAGGCGCAAAAATAATTGGATCGCGATTCTTACGATGATTGGAGGTAGTGCTTTACTTGCCGATGGTGTAATTACCCCATCTATTACTGTAACATCTGCTGTTGAAGGGCTTAAGCTCTTCTATCCACATATTCCGGTAGTTCCTATTGTATTGACAATTTTGTCTGTACTATTCTTTTTTCAGCAATTTGGAACCGGTTTTATGGGTAAAGCTTTCGGACCAGCTATGTTTATTTGGTTCACCATGCTCGCATTTCTGGGTTTGAATTATCTGATTAAAGATCCCGATGTGTTAGCGGCTATGAACCCAATATATGCCATAAAATTCATTGCAAATTATCCCAATGCTGTTGTTTTGTTGGGTGGAGTATTCCTGGCCACAACAGGTGCTGAGGCTTTGTATTCCGATCTTGGGCATTGTGGAATTCAAAATATCAGAATATCCTGGATGTTTGTAAAGCTCTCCTTGTTAATCAACTATTTTGGTCAAGGGGCTTACCTTTTGAAACATATGGACCATATGAATAGTGCAAATCCATTCTTTGCAATTATGCCTCAATGGTTTCTATTACCGGGTGTCGTAATTGCAACCGCAGCCTCTATAATCGCAAGTCAGGCATTAATCAGCGGATCGTATACGCTAATCAGTGAAGCAGTCTCACTTAATATCTGGCCAAAGATTAGAGTAAATTATCCAACAGACATTAAGGGACAAGTCTATATTCCATTTGTAAACTGGTTTCTCTGGATTGCATGCTCCTTTGTTGTACTCTATTTTGGAGAGTCATCAAAGATGGAGGCAGCATATGGTCTCTCAATAACCATTACCATGATAATGACAACATCTCTACTCTCGTATCATCTTAGGAGCAGAAAGGTTCATATTGTCTTTGTTGTCCTCTTATTATCGGTATTTTTAACAATTGAAGGAACATTCTTATATGCCAATCTTCATAAATTTGCCAATGGCGGATGGCTAACCATTGCTTTGGCAATGATATTCTTTATCGTAATGTATGGTTGGTATTTTGGCCGTAAGATTAAAAATAAGTATATCAGTTTTGTTAATCTGACTAAAGATCCAGGAATCTTTAGGGAACTTAGCGCCGATACTTCGGTACCTAAAATTGCGACTAACCTTATTTATATTACCAAGGCAAATCGTCGCGATCAGATTGAATCAAAAATTATGTATTCAATCTTTAATAAGCATCCTAAAAGGGCTAGTACCTATTGGTTTCTTCATATTGACAATCTTGAAACCCCCAATACCTTTGAATATGTAGTTCATCACATGATCCCTGGGGTATTAATTAAAGTTGATTTTAGATTAGGATTCAAAATTGAACGCAAAATAAACCTTTACTTTAAAGAGGTGATAGAGGACCTGGTAAAGAGTGGCGAGATTAGTATGGTTAGCCAATATGATTCGCTTAAAGCACACAATATTCCTGCAGACTGTCTCTATGTTAACCTGGACAGAATTCTTCTAAGTGATTATAAATTACCACTTAATCAAGGATTTATTATGGGCCTTCATAACTTTATTCGAAAAGTTAGCATTAATGACGTAAAAGCATTAGGGCTGGATTCTTCAAATGTGATAGAGGAAAAAGTCCCAATTGTTATAGAGCAACAGCTTAAGAAAAGGATCATTCGGATTACAAATCCCTAATCTGTGGGCTGAGATCGCATCGCTATCAATACGCTAAGTTTAATCACGATAAAATAGCTTTCAAAATCCGTTCTCTTTTTAACAATATTGAAAGCTATTCTTGTTTTAAAAGAATCGATTTAAGTTTAAAAACATTTATGCGAGTATTTTGTTTTTTATTTAACAACCGATTTTTATCAAATTAAACAAGATGGATTCGATAAATCTTTATGATCAGGTTTCATTTAAAGTAAGTAAGCTGGTTACTCAATCTTACAGCACTTCATTTTCTATTGCAGTCAGCTTTTTGGACAAGCAGATTCAGCATGCCATCTATAGTATTTATGGCTTTGTTCGCTCTGCAGATGAGATCGTTGATACTTTTTTAGAACATGACAAAGAAGCGCTTCTCGATAAATTCGAAGATGACTACTATGAAGCGCTAAAATATGGCATAAGCCTTAATCTGGTACTTCACTCTTTTCAGCTCACTGTTAAACGCTATAAAATATCAGATGACCTGATTCAAGCATTTCTCTCAAGTATGAGATCCGATATACATAAAACAATTTACCACTCAAAATCTGAAATAGATCTCTATATTTATGGATCTGCAGATGTTGTTGGATTGATGTGTTTAAAGGTCTTTACAGATGGTGATGATGCAATGTATGAATCATTAAAAGGACCTGCAATGCGTTTGGGTTCTGCGTTTCAGAAGGTAAATTTTTTACGTGATTTAAGAAGTGATACCGAATTTCTCGAACGGCAATATTTTCCTGAAATGGGAGAGGGTGCATTTAATGATCAAATTAAAGGACAAATAGTCGAAGATATAGAGAAAGATTTTGCTGAAGCCCGAAAGGGAATTGCAAACTTACCACAGAATGCCCAGTTAGCAGTATTGATTGCCTTTTATTATTATCAGCGGTTAGTGATCAAGGTAAAGAAAGTTCCTGCAAGTAAATTATTGTCTAACAGAATCAGAGTCTCAGGTCCTCTGAAAATGATCCTGCTAGCTAAAGCATTAATCGTACATAAGCTAAGATTGATTTAACATCCAGAATTATGTCACTCTATCTTGCCCTTGAAATAGTTGCAATTGTTGTTCCGTTACTTTTTAGTTACGATCGAAAGCTACAGTTTTTCCTTAAACTAAAATCTGTTATGCTTTCTCTTCTCTTTGTCGGATCTTTCTATGTAGTTGGGGATATATTATTCACAAAATACGGTATTTGGGGCTTTAATCCGAAATATCATTCTGGCATATTGATCTTTGACTTACCCCTGGAAGAGTGGATGTTCTTTATTGTTATCCCTTATGCAAGTATTTTTTTGCATGACACACTGATATACCTATTCCCATCACAAAAATTATCAGATCGTTATACTAAGGCAGCCTCTTTGGTTTTGGTTTTATTTCTCACTATTTGCGTGCTTTTAAACTTGGATAAGGCCTATACCTCACTATATTTGAGTGTCGCTATATTGGCGATTGTCCTTTGTTATTTGTTTTCGCCAACGATTTTAAGCCGCTTCTATCTTACATTTTTGATTATCCTAATCCCATTTTTTTTAGTTAATTCGGTACTCACCGGAAGCTTTATTGCAGAACCAGTAGTCTGGTATAATAATGCTGAAAATCTTGGAATTAGAATACTTACTGTGCCGGTAGAGGATATTAGTTATGCATTTAGTTTAATTTTATTCAATCTTATAGGGATTTCTAAATTGGATTCTATCATGCAGCCAAAACCTTTAAAATGAATGTTGATCTGCCAAAAGGTGTGAAACCAAATTTTTTCTTTCCTCATACCTTGAGAACTACATGGATCATAGTCGCTTTTTATCTCTTTGGCGCTATTGGGATTGGAATTCCAAGTACACAACCTTTCTTTGTATACTTAATTCCTAGTGTCCTGCTTCTGAGTTTTATTTCTATCCTCTTTTATCATGACTTTTCAACTCATAGAAATACCATAATTGCTCTTGTATCCATATTTTTTGTAGGTTTTTTAATTGAAGTTATCGGAGTAAATACGCACGTTGTATTTGGAGATTATAGGTATGGCGATGGCCTGGGATATAAGCTTTTGGATACTCCCATCCTAATTGGGATTAATTGGGTTCTAGTTACTTATTGCAGTGCTTCAGTTATGGAATTAACGAAATGGCCGCCATCGTTTAAAGTAATAGGAGCCGCTCTATTAATGGTCCTCTATGATTTTATCTTGGAACATATAGCCCCCATTTTAAAGATGTGGACCTGGAAAGAAAATACAATACCTCTTCAGAATTATGCTGTTTGGTTTATAGTGGCTATTGTTTTTAATGCCTTCTTAAGATGGCTGAAAATCCCAGCTTCAAACCCAATTGCAGTGGCTATTTTTATCTGTCAATTTCTTTTCTTTGTTTTGCTTCTGGTACTTCTTAATTAGTTGCCATGCTTATAAAAGCCAAACACCACTTTATGATTTATCCTTTTTTTAAGATCTACTCTGCTTGGATTATACGGAGTCATTTTGGCCGGATTGAGGTGGACAATAATTATAAGCCGACTAATTTACCGGTTCTTTTACTTGCAAATCATTTTTCCTGGTGGGATGGTTTCTTTGTTTTATATTGGAATATCAGAAATATTAAGCGGAAATTTCATTTTATGATGCTCGAAGAGCAATTGAAAAAATTCTTCTTATTTAATGGAGCCGGGGGATTTTCAATTCGAAAAAACTCCAGAAGTATTTTGGATACGTTAAATTACACCTCCGAATTGCTTCGCGATAACCAAAATATGGTTCTCATATTCCCGCAAGGAAAGATTGAATCTGCCTTCACCTCCCAAATTCACTTTGAAGCTGGAATTGGACGAATTATTGAGAGAGTTGGTAATCCGGTTCAGATTCTGTTTATGGCAAATCTTATCGATTATTTTTCAAATCGGAAACCCGGTCTTTACATATATGTCTCCGAATACCTCGATCAGAAACGGGATACAGCTTCAATTCAGGAGGCCTATAACCTATTTCTCAGCCAATGTATTATTGCCAATAGTTTAAAATCGGACTTATGATCCTAATTATTTCTTTTGTAGTCCTTTTTTTTAGCATTAGTCAGCTTGTAATCGCATCTGTTAATTTAATTCTTAAGCCGGATTTGACCTTACCGATAAGTGCAAATATGCCATTGGTGTCGGTGCTTATTCCTGCACGTAATGAGGACAAAAATATAGGATTAATTTTAAATGATCTAATTGGACAAGAGTATAAGAATTTGGAAATTATTGTCTGCGATGACCAGTCTGAAGATCAGACTGCACAAATTGTTAACGAGCTCTCGTTGACTGATAACAGAATTAAACTTATTTCCTCTGCCGCTCTTCCTGACGGATGGCTTGGGAAGAATTTTGCCTGTCACACCCTATCTGCTCATGCTCAAGGCGATTATTTCCTGTTTTTAGATGCCGATGTGCGAATCAAAGGAGATATTATATCTCAGACAATTTCGTATTCGAACAGATATAATCTTGGGCTTCTCTCTATTTTTCCACATCAGGTGCTCGAATCGGTGGGGGAGCGAATTACCGTACCTTTAATGAATTATATCTTACTAACCCTTCTTCCGTTGCCTCTTGTCCTTCGTTCTGGCTTGTCCTCTTTGGCTGCGGCTAACGGTCAGTTTATGTTGTTTAATGCTCAAGTTTATCGAACTAATCTTCCGCATGAAATTCATAAACGGAATAGAGTGGAAGATATTGCGATTGCCAGGTATTATAAAGATAGAAAGATTCGTGTTGCCTGCCTGATCGGAGATAAATCGATTACATGTCGAATGTACTGCGGATTCAGCGAGGCTGTTGATGGGTTCTCAAAAAATATTACTGCTTTCTTCGGGAACTCATTTCTCCTTGCTACCCTTTTCTGGATAATTACAACATTGGGTTTTATTCCTCTTCTTTTGACTTTTCAACTCAACATTTTTATAGGATACCTTGTTATAGTTATAGTGAGTAAAATAATTGTCGCAATAACAAGTAAACAGCAAATTTTAGAGAGTTTGATTTATCTAATACCCCAGCAGCTTACTATCGGGTGGGTAATATTAAAGGCTTTTATCAATAACTATTTTTACCATTATCAATGGAAAGGACGAAATATAAGCTAGTGTTGATTGGCTTTCTTTTAGTTGCATTAAATGTTAATGGAACGAATAAAGAAGATATTTATAATGCCTATATTCGTAATTCGATGTCTGTTTGGAAAGGGATAATAGACAAGTTCTCCTATGATGCAGACACTAATAATGAATTATTACTCGAATTGGTAAATTACCAGTATGGTTATATCGGTTATTGCCTAGGAACCAAGCAGAAAGAGGAGGCTGCTCTTTATCTTAAAAAAGCCGAAGCCAACCTTGTGAAACTTGAATATAATAAGATGTTTCCTGCAAAAATTTCCGGATATAAATCAGCTTTTTATGGGTTCCATATTGGATTGAATATATTTTCGGCTCCTTTTCTTGGCCCCAAAAGTTCTGCTGCTGCCAAGGAGGCTATTGCGCTCGATGGGGATGATTATTTTGGCTATGTCCAATATGGCAATGTTCAGTTTCATGCCCCTGCCCTGATGGGTGGTTCCAAAACAGAGGCAGTCAAGTGTTATTTAAAGGCTAAATCATTAATGGAAAAAAGTAGTTTAGATAAAGTACATGATTGGAACTACATAAGTTTACTTGTCACTTTAGCCAAAGCCTATGAGTCAACAGATGATTATATCAATGCAAAATTAATATATGAGAAGCTTTTAGGTCTTGAACCCGATTTTAGTTGGGTTAAAACAGAGTTGTATCCGAACGTATTAAAGCAGTTTAAAAAATAGAAACATGGGAAAAAGTGTTCTTGTTGTCGGGGCAGGCATAGGTGGGCTTGCCACCGCTTTGCGGTTAGCAAAAAAAGGGTATCAGGTCGAGATTCTTGAGAAAAATAATCAGGCCGGAGGAAGGCTAAATCAACTAAAAAAAGATGGTTTTACTTTCGATATGGGTCCAAGTTTTTTTAGTATGTCTTATGAATTCAAAGAGTTTGCCAAAGACTGTAACATTGAACTCCCATTCAAATATGTGGAGCTTGATCCATTGTATACAGTTAATTTCAGCAGAAGCCCTAAGACCTATAAGCTATACAAAGACATTCATAAACTAGCCGAGCAGTTTAAAGATGTTGAGCCCGACTTTGAAGCTAAAATGCATAAATATCTCAAAAGCGGAAAGGCTTTGTTTGACGATACGGTAGAAATTGTGATTAAGAAAAATTACAATTCTGTTTTTGCTTATCTGATTACCCTAATGAAGGTTAATCCAATACATCTACCGATATTGTTCCGGAATTTCTGGCAGCAGGTTTGCCGCTATTTCTCTTCGGATGATGCACGCGAAATTATTTCTTTGGTTGCCTTCTTCCTTGGACGCACACCCTTCGATACTCCTGCCGTTTATACCTTACTCTCATACACCGAATTTCAACACGATGGATATTATAATGTTGAAGGAGGCATGTATAAAATCGTTGAGGGGCTTGTAGATGAACTTCAAAAAGAGAATGTGAAGATTACCTATAATACCGAGATCGTTGATTTTATCTCCAGTGGCCGTAAATTAGATGGCCTGATTGATCAAAATGGAGAAAAATGGCTGCGTGATTATATTGTCGTCAATAGCGATGCTGCTTCATTCCGCGGTAAAATATTTAATCGCGCACGCTTCTCTGAGGCAAAACTGGATAAGATGGAGTGGACAATGGGTCCATTAACGATCTACATTGGTTTGAAGTGCAAACTTCCTCAGGTTGAGCATCATAATTACTATTTGGGAGATAACTTTAAGGATTATGCAAACAAAATATTTCAATCAACAGAAACCATTCAGAAGCCCTATTATTACGTAAATGTTTTGTCACGTAATAATGCCGAATGTGCCCCAGAGGGTTGTGAGTCTCTCTTCTTTGTCTGTCCGGTACCCGATTTACGCTTTAAGAAGAACTGGGATGATAAGGATCAAATTGTGGATAGTATTCTTGCAGATTTTTCCGCGAGAATAGGTCAGGATATTATTCCTGAAATAATTTCGAGAACAAGTTATTCCCCAATAGACTGGCAAGACCAATTTAATCTCCATCGCGGAAGTGGATTAGGCCTTTCGCATAAGATGATGCAAATTGGAGCATTCCGCCCAACTAATTTTGATGAGGTATTTAAAAATGTCTTCTACGTAGGTGCATCAACAGTTCCGGGTACTGGATTGCCAATTACGATGATTAGTTCAAAATTAGTGGTGGAAAGGATAGAAAAGTTGAACTTGAGCTGAATTGAGAATTTTATCGATTAAAAATGTAACATTTAAATAACAACCTATTTACTTCTGAAATAGAAGTACCGATTATTATTCCTATTCTATATTGCTTATAGACTTACCTGGTTTATTCTAAGTTGATAAACCAGTTAACGTTTTATTATTACTTTAGCAAATATTATGAAAAACCAAGCCAGTTATTTTATAAACAAATACCCTGGTAAATACTCAAAATATAATTTACTATGTTAGTCAAGTATATGAAAATTAGATTAATTATTCTTTTAGTTATCACGATCTTGTCGGTCAATCATGGGATGGCCCAGTTCCAGGTCGCGGCTGAATACCGACCGCGAACCGAATATCGTCATGGCTATAAATCGATGGTTACCGATGAGGATAAGGCGGCTTTCTTTACTTCCCAGCGATTGCGACTGAATGGTGTTTTTACACTCGATAAATTGAAAATGGGTATTAGTTTGCAGAATATCGGCGTTTGGGGAGATGTTCCACAACAGAGTTCCACCTCAAATCAGGTGTTGCTTTATCAGGGATGGGCAGAGTATTTGTTTGCGAAACAATTTTCGATCAAAATTGGTCGGCAGGAGTTGAAGTACGACGATGAGCGAATACTTGGAAATGCCGACTGGGCCCAACAGGGAAGGGTTCACGATTTGGTGCTTTTAAAATATGAGAAAAGCTTTAAGCTACATGTAGGACTAGCTTTTAATCAGGAGTCTGAAAAAACAAAAACAACAGATTATAATGTCATCGGGAACTACAAAGCAATGCAATTCGTCTGGTTTAACAAAAAAATAGATGCACTGGGTTTCAGTCTCCTATTTCTCAATAATGGATTGCAAAATAAATCGGCCGATGCTTCACCAGTTTTTAAGACTGCCTTTAGTCAAACTGGGGGAACACGACTGGTTTATGAAAAGAAAAATGTCTCGTTGTTTGGCGCAACTTATTATACCGCAGGGAAAGACATCACACTTCGTAATTTATCGGCCTATTTTGCAACGCTGGGTTTAAATGCGAAACTCGATGATAAATGGGGAGTTGGTCTTGGTTGGGAATTGTTATCTGGAACAAGCCAAAAGGAGAAAAAAGCAAATCCGAATTACACCAATAAATCCTTTACACCATTATATGGGACTAATCACAAGTTTAATGGCTTTATGGATTATTTCTATGTCGGAAACCACCTGAACAGCGTGGGACTGAACGATCTTTACGGTAATATATCCTATAAAAAAAAGAAGTTCAGTATTGGTTTAATACCGCATATCTTCTCTGCAGCAAATGATGTTTTAAATCCTGCGGTGAGTGGAAAAGTAATGCCTAAATCGTTGGGGACTGAAATTGATTTAGTTGCAGGGTACAAACTTGATGAAAATATTCAGGTTAGTGGTGGTTACTCCCAAATGTTTGGAACCGAAACCTTAAAGGCTATAAGTGGTGGGGACAATAATGGATTGAATAATTGGGTTTGGGTCATGATCGTTATTAAGCCTGATTTTTTAAAATAACAACGTTCATAAGACTATCTTTGCTTTGAATTAGTCAGATTTAAAGGATGGAAGGTATTGTACACTATCGTCAGGCACTAACAAAGGCTATGGCCATGTGCAGTCAGTCTGAACGTTGTCGATTCGACGTGTCGGCAAAGCTCAGGTTATGGGAGCTCTCTGAAGAGGAGATTTCCAGTGCAATAGATTATCTTGTAAAGGAGCGTTTTTTAAATGAACAACGGTATGTGCAATTCTATGTGAATGATAAATTAAGGTTTAATAAATGGGGAAAGCTTAAGCTATCTTATATGCTTCGGCAGAAACAGATCCCCGACGCTTTAATCAAATCAGCTCTAAGTGAAATTAATGATAATAATTATCTGGAAATCCTACAAGAATTGCTTAAGCTGAAAGTTAAATCAGTAAAAGGAGCTTCCGGATATGAGCGAAAAGCTAAACTTGCAGTCTTTGCTCAAAGTCATGGTTTTGAAGCCGAGCTTGCATTTCGTGTCGCAAGTCAAATTATTGGCGATGATGCTGATCAAGAGAGAGGCTTCTGAAATCAAAGGTGCATTTTAACATGCAAAACAGCTTTAGTAGTCTTATTTCCATATCTTACTTGTTTGAAGTGCTGCATAACAGTTGAGATATCGAGTTTTAACAAGGGGATATCACGCAATTATCCAATTAGCACTTTACCCCATTATTTCTACCTTTGCATCTTTATTTTAATTAACTACTATGATCCTAAAGGAACAGCTTAAAGAGCTTGTTGAGCGCCGGGATGCGCTGAGGAGGTATCTTTGACGTCGATACGAAATTAATCAGATTAGAAGAGGAGGAGCTAAAGACTCAGGATCCATTGTTTTGGGAGAATCCCAAAGAGGCCGAACGGCAAATGATGGTTGTTCGATCTATAAAGCAATGGACAGATGGATTCAAAGGGGTAGATCAGGCTGTTGAGGATTTGCAAATCATGTTCGAATTTAGCGAAGCAGGAGAAATCACTGAAGAGGAGTTAGAATCGAATTTTCTTGAGGTTCGAGGCCTCATTGAAGATCTAGAGACTAAGAATATGCTTCGACGTGAAGAGGACAGGCTTGGCGCACTGCTGAAAATCAATGCAGGTGCAGGTGGTACTGAGTCAAATGACTGGGCCGATATGTTGATGCGGATGTACCTGAGATGGGCTGAAAAACATAAATATAAAGTACGTGAAGCAAGCTTTGTTCCAGGTGAAGATGTTGGTGTTAAGAGTGTTACAATTGAAATTGAAGGTGAATATGCGTATGGTTACCTCAAGAGCGAAAATGGTGTTCATCGTTTGGTACGCATCTCTCCATTTAATGCCCAAGGTAAACGTCAAACATCCTTTACCTCTGTGTTCGTTGCTCCATTAGTTGATGATACCATAGTGATCGATGTAAATCCTGGCGATATCTCCTGGGACACCTTTCGCTCAGGAGGTGCTGGCGGGCAAAACGTGAATAAGGTAGAGACTGGTGTGCGGCTTAAGCATGCTCCATCAGGAATTATTATTGAAAACACCGAGTCACGCTCTCAATTACAAAATAAAGAAAATGCTATCAGGCTGCTTAAATCACAACTTTATGCCCTTGAGCTTCAGCGACGCCATGAGGCAACAACGAAAATTGAGGCAGGTAAGAAAAAAATAGAGTGGGGTTCACAGATTCGTTCTTATACCATGCAACCCTATAAATTGGTTAAGGATGTTCGTACCGGATTTGAAACATCAAATGTACAAGGGGTTATGGATGGTGATATCGATGGATTTATAAAAGCATTCTTAATGGAGTTCTCCGAAGAGGAAAGTTGAAACTGATTTTTCTTCCATTATTTAATGTTCTTAAAGTTAAGCGCTATTCTCTATACGAAGTTTTTCTCACGTTATCTCTTCATTGACGGATGATTAAGGCTGAATTTATTGTTTTCTAGGACTTGGCTTTGGAAATTTACTTTCAAAGGATGATTATTTTTTTAACGTGAAAATCCCATTTCTGTAGTATGGCTATTTCATTTTAATTGTTCATTTTTGTAACCTAAACATCAAATAAAATTCTTTTTATAATAAATAAATAGTAGCAGATGGAAAATATCACAGATGAAAAAATCTACTTTCCCTCACAAGAGGTTATAGATCAGGCAAATATTAAGGAATACGATAAGATGTATGCCGGGTCTATTGAGAACCCTGAAAAATTTTGGTCTGAACAGGCCGAGCAATTGTCGTGGTATCGCAAATGGGATCAGATTTTGGATAAGAGTAATCCTCCATTTTTTAGCTGGTTTAAAGGGGGTAAAACAAATATAGTCTTGAATGCCATCGATCGCCATCTTGAAAATGCGAACCGCAATAAACTTGCCCTAATTTGGGAAGGTGAACCAGGAGATGTGCGCACTTTTTCATACCATGCCCTAAATCGTGAGGTATGTCAGTTTGCTAACGTTTTAAAGAGTATGGGTGCTCAAAGAGGTGAAGTAATTACGATTTATATGCCTCAGATACCTGAGCAAATAATCGCAATGCTCGCTTGTTCAAAGATTGGTGCCGTTCATAGTGTGGTATATGGCGGATTTAGTCATGAAGCACTGGCTGATCGTATCAATGATGCCAATAGCCGAATCGTGATTACTGCAGACGGTGGATATCGTCGTGGTAAGGTGGTTGAGATGAAAAGCGTTGTAAATAAGGCCATGGAACTTTCTCCAACCATGGAGATTTGTATTACAGTAAAACGGACTGGGGTCGATGTTTATATGGAAAATGGCCGCGATTATTGGTTACATGAACTGTTGGCTCTTCCTATTGCATCCAATAAATGTGAAACCGAGCAAATGGATTCTTCAGAGATGCTATTTTTACTTTATACTTCCGGATCAACAGGTAAACCCAAGGCACTTGTGCATACCCATGGCGGGTATAGTGTTTATACCTCTACAACACACCGGATGGTATTTGATATTAAACCGGAAGACAGATATTGGTGCGCCGCAGATCCTGGATGGATCACCGGCCATAGCTATATTGTCTATGGCCCTCTGTTAAATGGAGCCACAGTGATGCTTTATGAAGGGGCTCCCAATTACCCTTATCCTGACCGCTGGTGGAAAATAGTTGAGAAGTATGGAATTAATATTCTTTATACCTCTCCAACAGCAATTCGAAGCCTAATGCGTTTTGGTGATTCGTGGCCGAACCGTAATGATATAAGTTCTTTGAGGCTTCTGGGATCCGTAGGAGAGCCAATTAGCCCTGAGGCTTGGAAGTGGTATTATAAAGTTGTCGGGGGCGAAAGATGCCCGATCATAGATACTTGGTGGCAAACCGAGACGGGAGGCTTTATGATTACCCCTTTGCCTATTACCCCTTTAAAACCTGGTTTTGCGTCTAAGCCTTTCTTTGGAACAGTAATCGATGTTGTCGATGATCAGGGTGAAAAAGTAAAACCTGGAGAAGAGGGAACATTGGTCATTAAAACACCCTGGCCTGGCATGACAGCAGGAATATATCGTGATCCTCAACGATTTATAGATACCTATTGGCAGAAATATGCCAAGCAAGGGTGGTATCTTGCTGGAGATTCTGCCAAAATAGATCAGGATGGCTACTTTAAGATTATTGGTCGTACCGACGATGTCATTAAAGTTAGTGGATATCGCCTTGGTACTGCAGAGATAGAAAGTGTTATGGCAAGCCATCCGGCGATAGCTGAAGCGGCTGCTATTGCACTACCTCATGAGCTAAAAGGAAACTGTATTCATATTGTGGCAGTTTTACGACTGGGTTATACCGCAAGTAAAGATTTAGAGCATCAGATGATTATGCATATGGTGGAGCATCTTGGACCTATTGCCAGACCCGAAGAGATCACCTTTGCTGAGCAGTTGCCTAAGACAAGAAGCGGTAAGATTATGCGAAGGGTTTTAAAAGCTCGTGCATTAGGACTTCCCGAAGGGGACTTGAGCACCTTGGAAGAGTAGTCTGTGTCTTTAATATACTCGTAAAGGATAGGCATATTTTAAATTTTTTAAATATTTAAGTTGGAGACGAGGCAAGTTTACTTTTTGAACTTGCCTCGTTTTTGCACTTAATTTGCTGGTTAAATACAGGTTTTATTTTAATATTAATTGTTCTTTTGTTTATACTTTAACCACTATGTCGATCCCCTCTTCACGTGCTATCTGGGATATAGCATGGCCCATTATGTTGAGCCTGGCAGCCCAGAGCGTGATTAATATTACGGATACTGCCTTTTTAGGTAGGGTAGGAGAGATAGAATTAGGTGCTTCTGCTATCGGAGGGCTTCTCTACACCACACTATTTATGGTCGGATTCGGTTTTTCAACCGGAGTTCAGATACTTATCGCTCGAAGAAACGGAGAGAAAAACTTTCTTGCAATAGGTCGAATCTTTGATAATAGTTTTTATTTTTTGGGTTTAACTTCATTAATCATCATTTGGGGGGTCTATAACTTTGGCCCGGCTTTACTTAAGCCACATATCTCATCACCTGCTGTCTTTGAAGCCAGCTCAAAATTTTTGATCTATCGGATTTTTGGATTATTTTTTGCAAGTTCTTGTTTGCTTTTTAGATCCTTTTATACGGGAATTACATTTACTAAATACCTTAGCATGAGCTCATTGTTGATGGCTGGAATCAATGTGATATTGGCCTATGCCCTGATCTTTGGAAAGTGGGGATTACCTCCTTTGGGTATCGAAGGAGCCGCAATTGCATCAGTAATCTCAGAAGCTTGTGCCTTAATATTTTTTATATTCATTACCAGGAAAAATAAAATACTCAGTCAATATTCTTTATTTCAATGGGTTAAACCTGATCTTGCCATAATAAAAAGTACGCTCGGTATTTCTGGTTTTGTTATGCTTCAATATGTTCTTTCGCTGGGAAGCTGGTTTGTGTTTTTTATGTTCATCGAAAAGATGGGTGAGCGATCACTCGCTGTATCAAATATCATTCGGAGCCTCTACCTGGTTTTAATGATTCCTGGATGGGCATTTTGCTCTGTTGTGAGTACATTAGTTAGTCGTTTCTTGGGAGAGAAAAGACCAGATTTGGTGATGCCGGTTATACTGAAGATCATTACATTTAGCGCTATTACAATGGGGCTAATCCTTGCCATTGCAGCTCTGTTTCCTCGGATAATAATCTCTGTCTTCACCAATGACCCCTCACTTATAGAGGCTACTGTACCTTCCTATTATATTATTCTGGGGGCACTTTTCCTATTTGCAATAATGAGTATTCTTTTTAATGGCGTCTTAGGAACGGCTAATACTAATTTTGCATTGGGCATTGAAGCTATTACCTTGTTTGTATATTTGTCTTTTGCCTGGTTGATTGCCGTAAGGCTTCAACTTAAAATTGAATACGTATGGACTTCTGAGTTTATTTATAGCACTTTAACAGGTCTACTTTCTTTGTGGTATCTGAAGAAGGGGAATTGGCGAATGAAAATAATTTAACTTACAACAATTATTTTTACTAAGGCGATTTTTTCGGAGAATATTTTGTTAGATTAAAATATCCTGCTATATTTGATGCATTTAGTGGATCTAATTTTAATGCATTCTAAATTAGAATAATTTTGATTATTTTTGCAAAAAAACAACAAGAGCGCATTGCATGAAAATACCAACTTTAATTAATTCTACTTCAAAGATTAATGGCGAACTTAGTTTTACTACTGATGTACGCATTGACGGAGAGGTTTTTGGTAAAGTAGAGTCGGATAAAAGTGTGATTATTGGCCCTGAAGGAATTGTTAAAGGTTTTTTACGCGCAACAGATCTGGTTGTATTTGGTAGAATCGAAGGTAATATTATTGTTTCCGGAACTACTTCAATACATTCAACAGCCTCGATATTTGGAAATTTATATACCAAAGTATTAGAAGTAAAATCAGGAGCGTTTATCCTGGGACGAGTCGTTACCACCGATAAATTAGAAGCAATTGACGAGGCTCAAATATTTATGGCTGAAGAGAAAATCAAATTAGAGCCTGTTCGCAAACCTATCGCTGCAAATTCAAATGAAGTGATTTCATTTGAGGATAACTTACTTAATGTGGAGGATAGCAACCTTGAGCAAGCGGTATCACAAAAAGAGGAAGAGTCGAAAATAGAACCCATTAATGCAGAAGACATTTTATCCATAGAAATGGAATTTGTCAATGTAGAGGAAGATAACTTAATAGCAGATATAACCGAGACTAACATTAAGTCTGACGATATACTGATCGCTGCTCTAACTGAAGAATCTCCTTTAGAGATTCTTGAATTTGCAGTTTCTGATGAATTAGTCGTTGAGCCAGAACTACAAGATATTGTATTACCTGTTTCCTCGTTTGAGAATTTCAAGGATGTTGCTTTTGCAGAACACGTGATAACAGGCGGCTCTTCTGTTTTGTTGCTTCCAGAAGCTAATGATAGCGATGAAATGGAATTTGCTCGATTTAATAAAGTCGAATCAGATGAAGATTCATTTGAATTACTAATGTCTTCAGACGTAGATTTTGTGAGTCATATTCAGGATGGTATTGAATCGATTTCAATAGAAATTACAGCTGAATCTGATGCTGATTCACTTATGGAGTTTGATTTTGAAATTGAATCGGATGGTCAACTAAATATTGAGTTAATTCCAACGAATAATGGAGTCTCAATTGCTGATTTTCTTGGTGAACCGGTTAAGGAAGATCCTGCAAAACTTAGGAAAGGAAGGAGAAAAACATATAATTCTGAACCAAACCTTATTTCACAGGTTTCAAGAAAGAATAAAAATCATTCCATTTCTGGTTTTGAAGAGTTAAGAAATCTACTAAGTCCAGTGAAATATCAAGAGATTAAACCAGGAGAAAAAATAACAGATGAAATATATTCTGTAAAAAAAGCTATTGATAGTAAGAATGTCACGAAAGTAACCGAGACAGAAGATGGGGATATTTTTCTAAATAATGCAATTCGAGATTTGCCCTCAGATGACTATTCATCACTTTTTAATTAGTAATTTAGATTTGTTTAATTTTAAATAATTATATACCTAAATATTATAATAAATAAT
>CAIVMQ010000019.1 GCA_903907075.1 uncultured Bacteroidia bacterium | reverse complement strand
GACCAAGAAAACGTTTTGGATTTGAATCTCCTATATTTGTAATGGAAAAATTATTGTTTAACCCAAAAGTTGCATTTGTAGCTTGAATTCAGCTCTTTATTGAATTTGAAAATAAACAACATCAATAGGAAACTCATTAAAAATGGAATATTATTAGAGAATTCACTCTCTGAATTAGCAGGAAAAAATAAAGAGTTAATAGAAAAAAATATCAAGCAGAAACAAACTGAAGTGAAATTAGCAGAAGCTAAAAAAGCTGCAGAAAAAGCAAATTATGCAAAATCAGGGTTTCTTGCCAATATGAGCCACGAACTAAGAACGCCGTTGAATGGCATAGTCGGTTTTGCAGAAATATTAAAAGATATGGAAACAGATACGGCAAAACTAGAGTATTTAGATATTATGAAAGAGAGTTCAAGCCATCTTTTAAGTTTGGTTAATGATGTTTTAAGTCTATCCAAAATAGAAGCAGGGAAAGAAGAAGTAATTAAAAAAGATGTTGATTTCTATAGTTTGATAAAAAACATAGAAGGTATTTTCAAGCAACAGATCATAAATAGAAGATTAGAATTAATTGTTGAGTATGATGAAACAATACCTAGAATTATGCTTGCAGACAGAACAAAGCTATTGCAAATACTTAATAACCTGATATCTAACTCTATAAAATTTACTCATGAAGGATATATAAAGTTAACCGTAAAAGATATAACCGCAGAAGAAAATACAAATAAAACAATTGAGTTTTCTGTGATAGATACCGGAATAGGTATAAACGAAGAAAAACAAAAAAGATTATATGAACCCTTTGAACAAGGCGAACATTATATGAAAAAAACATATGGTGGATCGGGTTTAGGGCTTGCAATCGTGAAAAAATTAGTTGACTTAATGAACGGTGAAATTGAAATAAAAACTCAAACAGGAAAAGGGACGCAGATTACAATTAGACTCCCTTTGGAGAGTGTCAACGAAATGGGAATAGAGGTTAAAGAGGAAAAATTAGATTTTAAGAGAAGCTTTAAAATTCTTTCAGCAGATGACAACAAAGTAAGCCAGGCTTTATTGAAAGTAATAGCACATAAAGAAAATTGGAATTTAAAATCCGTGTCAAACGGAAAAGAACTCCTTGAAGAATTGGGAAAAAATAGCTATGATTTAATCTTAATGGACATTCAAATGCCTGTCATGGATGGATTAGAAGCAACAAAACTTATCAGGGAGAATAAAAAGCATGATAAACTTCCAATAATAGCTGTAAGTGCTTTTGCCCTAGAAGAGGACATTGAAAATACGTTGAAAGCAGGCATTAACGGGTACGTTACGAAACCTCTTACAACAGAGCAGTTAAAAGAGGTTGTATTTTCAACGATGAGGCAAGAAATTAATTGATACTTTCAACGTGAGATAGTCGAGAAAGAGATATTGAAAAACAGTGAAAAGAATATTTATTCAGAATTATAGTCGAAGCATGGAATATTGCTATTAAAAACCTCACACAAGAGGTTTTATTTTTTTACCCCACGCGCTGCGCCTTTTGGGCGCATTAGGGAACACTCCCTTCAACACTCCACTCGCAGTACAGCATATTTACAAACCCTCAAACGTCAACACTCCATCTAAAGACTTTCAAAATAGCTGAAATTTCGCCCCCGCACCCTTGCAATTTCGTGAGCTATTTAAGAACAAAATTCAAAATAAATCGGTAAATTTAGTCATAGTATATCACCTTGGATCTCAGAGATTTATCAACACGAATAAATCTGATAAGTCTTCGCGAGAATATAATCGATCTCACAAGCCAAAACAGCGCGATGAAACAAAAAAAATCCCATCCACAACCCTCCACTCCAGCAGACCACAAAGATGGATCAAGTGCCTTAAAAACAGTTGGAAACAAAGCATCGAAGAGCCTGAAATCAAGCAAATTCCCTATCGTGGGCATCGGAGCCTCAGCAGGTGGACTTGAAGCCTTACAACAGTTTTTTACTAACGTTCCCAACGACTGTAATATGGCTTTCGTGGTTATTCAGCATCTCGCCCCAGACCATAAGGGGATCCTGGCTGAACTCATTCAACGAACAACGATGATGAGCGTAGCCCAGGTAACCGACAATTTGCTTGTGAGACCAAACCATGTATATGTGATACCTCCGAACAAGAGCATGTCTGTTTTAAACGGGGTTCTTCATCTGTTCGAGCCAATCGAAAAGCGGGGATTAAGGCTTCCAATAGATATCTTTTTCCGCTCACTGGCAGATGACCAGAAGGAAAATAGTATTGGCATCATTCTTTCCGGCATGGGGAGTGATGGCAGTCTGGGTTTGAAAGCAATTAAGGAAAAGAACGGAATCGTAATGGTGCAAGACCCGTTTACCGCAAATTTCAATGGCATGCCGGAGAGCGCCATCGGATCGGTTAAAGTTGATATAATAGCAGAGGCAAGCGAATTACCAGCAAAACTTATTTCACTTCTCCAATTTATGCCTGAAATTTTACCGGCAACCGAATTTGATGATAGTCATAAAAGCAACATCGATAAAATTATCATATTGATACGAGCAAAAACTGGGCATGATTTTTCTTTTTATAAGAAAAACACGCTATTCAGACGCATCGAAAGGCGCATGGGTATTCATCAGATTGACAAAATCGATAATTATGTCTACTTTTTACAGGATAACCCAAATGAGTTAGATATTCTTTTCAAAGAGTTTCTAATTGGTGTTACTAATTTTTTTCGTGATGCAACAGTGTGGGAGTTCCTAAAAGAAAAAACGCTTCCCGAATTGTTTAATGAATTACCAAACGGTTATGCACTGAGGGCATGGATTACAGGTTGTTCAACGGGTGAAGAAGCCTATTCGTTGGCAATTCTCTTTAAAGAAGCCTACGAAAAGTTGAAGCACCAAAAAATTTTATCTTTTCAAATATTTGCCACAGATATAGATGCGGATGCCGTTGAAATAGCCAGAAAAGGTGTTTTCAGTCACAATATCAGTTCCGACATATCGTCCGAACGATTAAGCCAATTTTTCAATCGTAACGATAACAATTACAGCATTATTACTTCCATACGCGAAATGATCGTATTTGCGCCACATAATGTGATCAAAGATCCCCCTTTCACTAAAATGGATTTTATTTTATGCCGTAATTTGTTGATATACATGGAGAATGAATTACAGAAGAAACTAGCGAACCTGTTTTACTACAGTCTTAACCCAGGTGGGATATTACTACTTGGCAATGCAGAAAATGTAAATACAGAGGAAAAGTTATTTGTTGAGATTGACAACAAATTAAAACTCTACAAACGTTCTGAAAATCCAATGACAGTTGAATTGATGGATTTTCCAAGTTCCTTATCGCCTGAAAAAAAACGAACCCAGAAAAATAGTACGCCTTTAAAAGCCGCTGCAAACATTCAGACCCTTGCCGAGCAGATATTGCTTAAACGTTTTGCCCCCGCAAGCATACTCATAAATCAGGAAGGAGATATCCTGAATTTTATTGGCAGAACAGGTAAATACTTAGAACATGCCTCAGGAAAAACAAACGTGAACATATATTCAATGGCTGGGGAAGGTTTGCGTAATGAATTAGCGGGTGCTATCCGGAGGGCTAAACTAAACTACGAACCGGTTATTTTACGAAACATAGAAGTTGGAAACGATAATAATACCCAGATTATCAATGTAACTTTTCAAGCTATTGAAAAGCCGGATGAATTAAAAGGAACTATCATGATTGTTTTTACAGACGTGATTACCCTTAAAAAATCCGCAGGTAGAAAATCGAAAACTGCGCAACAAACATCAGCTACCCGTGAGAATGAACTGGAAATTGAAATGCAACACACCATTACGGAGTTACAAAACACACGTGAAGAGATGCAGTCTTCGCAGGAAGAGTTAAAGTCAACGAACGAGGAACTGCAATCCACGAATGAGGAGATGCAATCTACCAACGAAGAGTTGATCACATCGAAGGAGGAGATGCAAAGCATGAATGAAGAACTGCTAACTCTAAATATTGAATTGCAAAATAAAATTGCGGATTTCTTAGCGATAGAAAGCGACATGAAAAATCTACTCAACAGCACCAATATTGCCACTTTATTTCTCGACAAAGAATTGAACATCAAAAAGTTCACCCCAAATTTGACTCATATTATTAAACTGCGTCCGAATGATGTTGGCAGACCTTTAACTGAAATGTTTATCGATTTTAAGAATCTCAATATTATCGACAGTGCGAGGGAAGTAATGCGTACTCTGGTCGCTAATGTAACTGATATTTTAACAAACGAGGGGGAGTGGTATATGGTTCGAATTATGCCATACAACACTACAGATGATATAATTAACGGGGTGGTTATAACATTTGTGGATATTACTACAGCCAAAAATTTAGAAGCCCAATTAGCCGCTTATAATATCGAAGAAAAAGAAAAACGGTTGAGAGAATTAACAGTTGCCAACATAGAACTTGCTTTTCAAAACAAGGAGAAACAAAAACGTGCAGAAGAATTACTCCTTGCCAATAAAGAACTTGCTTTTCAAAACAAGAACATGGAAAAACTGAAAGCCGAATTAGAAAAGGCCATCAAAATCCTTCGTGAACATAATTTATACCAACCATGAAGAAATCGCAAAACACGTTGGCAGATGCTGAAATACTTCGACAAAAGGCTGAAGAGCAACTGAGAAAGCATCAATCTAAAGCAAGTTCGCTTGCTTCTGAAAACGACTTACGCAAACTCGCTTACGAACTACAAGTACATCAGATTGAGTTGGAAATGCAATATGAGCAACTCAAACAGGCAAAAGAAAAGGCAGATTCTGACAGCCAGAAATATACTGAACTATACGACTTTGCACCATCGGGTTATATAACACTTACTAAACTGGGTGAAATCATCGAGTTGAACTTTTATGCAGCAAGGCTTCTTGGCAAGGAGCGCCTGCGTTTAATTAACAGAAGATTAAGCTCTTCAATATCTGACCAGACAAAACCAATCTTCAATAATTTTCTCGATAAAGTATTTAAAAGCGAAGGCAACGAATCATGTGAAGTCACCCTCTGGGTTGAAAGCATAAACATTCAAACTTACATTTACCTTACTGGACATGTCATTGAGAATGGCGAACAATGCCGAATTAGTGTCGTGGATATCACCGAGCGCAAACAGGCAGAAGAAGCGCTTCATCAAAGCTATGAGTTCAGCGAATCTCTACTTAAATCCATTCCATATAGAATGGATATTGTTGATGAAAATGGAACAATTTTATACCAGAATGAACAATTCAAAAAGATCTTTGGAGAGAGTAAAATTGGGAAAAAATGTTGGATTTTATACAAAGATGATAAAAAGCAATGCAGTGATTGTCCACTGGTAAAAGGTATTACGTTAGGTCAAACAGAAACTTGTGAATCAGCTGGTGTTCTTGGTAACAGGATATTTGATATTAGTCATACAGGGATACTTTATCAGGGAAAGAAGGCCATGCTTGAAATTTTTCAGGATATAACTGAAAGAAAAGAGTTTGAGGCGAATTTGATCATCGCCAAGGAGAGAGCCGAAGAGAGCGACCGTTTAAAATTAGCCTTTCTTGCCAATATGTCGCACGAAATAAGAACCCCGATGAACGGAATTCTGGGGTTTGCCGAACTGCTTAAAGAACCTGGTCTTACCGGTGAAACACAACAAGAGTACATTAATATCATTGAAAAAGCCGGTGCCCGTATGCTCAATATCATCAACGACATCGTTGACATTTCAAAAATAGAAGCTGGTCTGATGAACGTTAATATTAAGGAAACTGATATAAACGAGAGAATCGAATTCGTTTATATCTTCTTTAAACCCCAAGTTGAAGAGAAAGGGATGCAGCTTTTTTTCAAAAATACCTTATCGGCAAAAGAAGCCACGATTAGAACCGACAATGAGAAATTCTATTCAATTCTCACCAACCTTGTTAAAAATGCCATTAAATACAGCCAAGAAGGTACCATAGAATTTGGTTATCTAAAAAAAGGTGCAACCCTTGAGTTTTATGTAAAAGACGCAGGAATTGGGATTCCAAAAGAGAGACAGACAGCCATTTTTGAACGTTTTATTCAGGCTGATATTACCGATAAAATGGCTCTACATGGCGCAGGATTGGGTTTGTCAATCTCTAAAGCCTATGTGAAGATGCTTGGCGGCAAAATTTGGGTAGAAAGCGAAGTAGGAATTGGCTCAACCTTTTATTTCACGTTACCTTACCTTGCTGAACCGAAAGATAAAAAAGCTGTTGGAGCTATTGTTCTTGAGCAAGAAGAATATTTTCAGTTCGAAAAATTGAAAATATTAATTGTCGAAGACGATAAGACATCTGAAATGCTGATTTCAATAATGGTTAAAAAGTATAGCAAAGAAGTTCTTAAAACTGGGACTGGAAATGAAGCCATCAAAATTTGCCGTACAAATCCTGACCTTGATTTAATTCTAATGGATATTCAAATGCCTGAAATGGATGGTTATGAAGCGACCCTCCAAATCCGTCAATTCAACAAAGATATAGTTATAATTGCACAGACAGCTTATGGATTCTCAGACGAAAGAGAAAAGGCAATTGAAGCCGGCTGCAATGATTTTATTTCAAAACCAATTAAAAAAGATGAATTACTTTCACTAATCCAAAAGTATTTCAAAAAGTAAACAGCCGGCGAAATAGCAGAAATTAAAACATATAACGACATCATCGCCTACCCGGAAATAGGGCTCACATGCTCGCTATAAAATATAGTAAACCATTTAAAGTGTTCCACTCAAGGGATTTATAATAAACTCCCAAACCTGTGCATAGATTCCTGCGTTATGGTCCATTTTAAAATGCACATGCATAACACTTTTGGTACCATAAATTATTCTGAAGAATTTTAAATTAAACCTTTCACGAATAGAAAAAATTGCGCTATACGGTATCCAAATGAATACACTCGAAAATGTACAAAATTGAGAAAACAGACAATTTTGACAAATGGCTGAGAAAACTTAAAGATTTAAGAGCTAAAGCCAAAATATTGTTTCGCATTCAAAAGATTGAGAACGATGGGCACTTTGGCGATTGTGAACCTGTTGGCGATGGGATTCAGGAACTATAAATTGACTAGGTAAAAGGATACAGCGTATATTTTAAAGAATCAGACGGAAAAATCATTATTCGCCTTATTGGTGGAGATAAGTCAACCCATCAGAGAGACATTGAAAAGGCAAAAGAGATTTTAAAACAAATTTATATAGGGTAGAAATGGAAACTTCAAAATTTGATATAGCAGACTATTTAGATAGTAACGAAATGATTGCGGAATATCTTAATGCTGTTTTTGCAGAAGAAAATGATTCCGATATAATTACAGCAATCGGACATATTGCAAAATCAATTGGCATAACAAAAATTGCTCAAGAAACTGGATTAAGTAGACCAAGTTTATACAAAGCTTTATCGGATGGATCTAAACCTTAGTTTGTGCCAATTATGAAAGTATTAAGAGCAATAGGTGGGCAAATACAAATAAATTCCACTACGGCATAACGGAAAACGCACCCTAACAAAAACGATATGTCAATTAGGGTTTTAATACGGTCAACGAAGTCGGCAGTCCGCAACAACGGCGGTGCAGTTCGGCAGGAAAGCAACCTGCAATCCCCAACAGCATATAGCTTCATCCGTTAGGCGTAGAATGCAAGTATAAGAATATGATCAAACCCATTTGTTTGGTTGGGTTGAATAATTTTTGTAAAGCCGAATCAATTGAAAGAAAATATATTGTCAATAAAAACTTTAATACAACGTATAAGGAGACAAAGTTAATTCAGGGGTTTCTTGTCAACCGACTTCAATAAGATTAATTTATACCTTTACCGAATCGAAAAAACTGAATATTCACCCGTTATGAGCATAAGTAGTTCACAGATTTATAGAATTATTGTACCAAAATTTATCCGAAAAAGAATACTTGCCAAAAAACTCCGGCTTGCCATTCTTAATTATTATGACGCACTTCCCGAAGCACCTTCGACAGAACTTAAGACTGTTCTTGATTATCTGAGAACAAATCCGATCGCGGTATTTCCTTATTCTTTTCAAAATAAATACAATCCGGAAACAATTGAAGTCTTTAAAGATTCAAAAAAGGGGTTGCGTTATGTTATGCTGGAGGGTAAAAAGCTCTATTTTAAAAGACGATGGAGTAAAAAAAGAATTCAGCACAGTTTTAATGAGTTAACACGGGAGCAGGATCCGCAGAGTCCTCACCGGTACCTTAACGACCAGTTTAAGATCGAAGAAGGTGAAGTGTTGGTTGATATAGGAGTTGCAGAAGGTAATTTTGCCCTGGGAGCAGTTGAAAAAGCATCGAAGCTGATACTTTTCGAGACCGATAAAGAGTGGATTGAAGCCCTGAACGCCACATTCGAACCATGGAAAGATAAGGTCGTGATTGTCAATAAATTTGTAAGTGACGTTACCAACAACACCAATACTACACTGGATGATTATATTGCTGCAGGAGAAATAATATCCTTTTTAAAAATTGATGTGGATGGCGCAGAATCGCGGCTTCTAAGTGGTTGCAAAAGAATTCTGGCTGACCAGATGCCGCTTAAAATAGCGCTCTGCACCTATCACAAAAACGATGACGAAAAGGAATTCAAGCTCTTATTAGCTAAAAATGGCTTCGAAACATCCCATTCCAATGGGTTTATGCTCTTTTATTACGATAAAAAAATGAAGGCACCCTATTTAAGACGTGGCCTGATCAGAGGGGTGAAATAAATAATCAATTATCAATGTACATTGGTTAATTTAAAGAAACTAGATTAAAATAATATGAATTTAGAAAAACTCTGCACCGACCTACAAACGATGGCCAAAGCAGCCGGTGCCTTTATCGTCGGAGAACGCGAAAAATACAATCTTGACGCAATCGAAATTAAAGGCTAAGCCAATTTCGTTTCGTATGTCGATAAACAGGCAAAAGAAATGATCGTTAGCGGCTTATAGCTTTTGCTGAAAGGTTTGTCCATCCGAAATCCTTTACTGGTCATAGCCCTGACCGTTGTGCGTAATTCAGAACCAACTCAATAATTTAACTAACTTAAGACAATGAATATTTTAAAATCAGTATGCGGACTATTAATCTTAACAATTTATAGTTGCGGGACTAATGAGACAAAGACTAATGACAAGTTTCATGGCATGTGGCGACTTGACAAATTTGAAGTCTTTGACAGCTTAACAAATGCCTGGACTAATGACTCATCAAGAATCGGAAGCAATGGCTACATCCTTTATGACGGACTAGGTCACATGGGTGTTCAATTAACACCCAAAGGGTATAAGGACTTTAATACCACTAAAAATATTGACAGTTTAAATCATGACGAATTAGTAAGGTTGACAAAGTTTTATAAATCAAACTTTGTTTATTTTTCGGACTACACTCTTACCGACAGTACCGTTGAACATAAACGACTTTCAGCGACTGAGCCTCTGAACTGGGGAAAGTCATTAACACGGAATTTTGAATTTAAGCAAGATACTTTAATCTTGACAGCACATGAAATTATTGCAGGACAGAAGGTAAGACTTCGTTGGATTAAATTAAAATGAGAGACGTGGTAGATAACCACTAGGCACAATAAAGGCAATAACAAATGGCTGGGTTGGAAGCATAATTGGAACTTCATTATACGCACATTCGTTTGTGTTAACTGACAGCTACGCACTAAGCAATCAAATACTTGACATACCCTCATCCGTTGGCAATAATTTTAAATAAGCGAATTGTATGAAATATACTTTAGCCTTTGATGTATACGGAACATTGATAAATACGTCAGGAGTATTCAATACATTAAACCAAATGATTGGAGAAGAAGCAACGTTTTTCATGGATACATGGAGAAACAAGCAGTTAGAGTATTCTTTCAGGCGAGGATTAATGAATAAATACACGGATTTTTCTGTGTGCATCAAAGATTCATTGGAGTTCTGCTGTAAAATGTTTAAGACTGATTTAACCAAAAGACAGAAAGAAGCTCTAATGAATGAATATTTAGTTTTGCCAACCTTTCCTGATGTTGAGGCCGGACTGAAAAATTTAAAAGAATCGGGGCATCACTTATTTGCTTTCTCAAATGGCAGTAAGAAAGCGGTATCAAAGCTTTTAACGAATGCGAAAATCATTGACCGATTTGATGGAATCATAAGTGTTGAAGATGTAGCGATTTTCAAGCCTAGTCCTTTAGTTTATGAATATTTCAATACGGAAACTAATTCAACAAAATTAGATACTTGGTTAATTTCAAGTAATCCTTTTGATGTACTAGGAGCAATCTCCTATGGGATGCGTTCTGCTTGGGTGCAGCGTTCTCAAGATTCAATATTTGACCCTTGGGGAATTGAACCAACACTAATTATTACTAAGTTGACTGATTTACCTTTGGAATTAGTAAAATAAATACGATTGCCAACACGCGGCAAAGCACTAGTTGTGACGCATAATAAAGGAGACCTCCAGCTCTTGAATTTTTAATATCTTTTGAGATAACTTTCTACAAATGGTCAGACAAATAATAATTCACCTTTGTTAGCCAGAGTATATTCAACATCAAATAACTTTTGAACGGAATTGGATTACACGTTTAATTGGTCAGTTTAAGCTTAATGGCCGATGATCGTAATGATAATAATTATATTATTTTTATTGAAATTTTACAGCCCGAATAAAAAACGGGTGTGAATTTTAAGTTAAATTGATCATAATTTACCTGAAATTTCAATTAAATAAGTAAAAAAGTATTGCAAAAGTCAAAAGAATGAAGACCTAAAGTGGTAGAAAAAAATAAAAAGTGGAGTCCAGAACCCACTTTAAAAAACGGGGAGTAATCCGAAAAGCCAAGTGAGTAGGAATTTTAATAAAACATAATCATGAATCTAACTATAATTATTATTACAATCGTAGCTATAATCGCTACATTTATTTCTATTTATGGATGTGCTAAAAAGAACCGCCAATTAATACTCCTTGGATTTTTTATCTATGGATTATTAGTTGTTACAAATGAATTAAGAGAATATTTTAACTCGTGTAATATACTCAACTTGATGACCGCTGGTCTGTTTCTTGTTCAAGCTATTTTGGCCTATCCTAAAAATATTCCAGCTTACAATGCCTCAAATAAGCCAGCTTATTATTTCGCAAAAAAAATTGTTCTAGCGCTGTTCGCTATAAACCTTTTCGGAATATTCTATACTCTTGCAATTCCTGAATTACCAGGCTTTTATGCAGCTTTCTATGGCGCATTTTGTCTTGTTTCTATCTATGTCCTTTCTCAATTCCAATCAGGGAAATTTGTTGTAGAATAACAACCACTTGGCATGTCCAATTTTTCATAGGCGAACTTAGTCGTTCTTATTATTTTTGTTGATGCGGATAAAATGGGATCAAAAAGTATAGGGCAGTTTATTCGCTCATTTAGATAGAAATATTATCAAGTTAATTATTTCGAAGTAACCTATAAAAGTAGTTGGTTCTAGCCCAAGACAGCTCATTTGCGACAGTCGGGTTTTCATTAAAAAAGCTGGGGAATAACTGTGATTAGCAGTTTGTCAACCGAAGAAGACAAAAGAAAATTCACCATTCCCAAACGACGTTTTTTTTATGAAAAACTCGCTGTTCGCAGATCAGCAATTATCAAAGAAAACGGCACCTGAAAGATGGGCTCACTCACGTTCTCGCATCTGATGAGACCAGTTTAAATGCCATGCAGCACGAATTCGCAACAGCACCAAAGAGAATGATACGAAACTAAAGAGAGCATAAAAAGAATTACAACATGAGGAAATGCAATCGTTTGTTCGCCTTAATTAAACAGGTCTTGCAAGTGAAGACCCTATTTTTAAATTCATCTTTATTCACTATCGACTTTAAACTAGTCATCTGTTATTTAAGTTTGGCGGCAATTACAAACAGTGTGCTTGGCCAGCCAGATCCAACTGGACAGAAGGTAAGCACTGTCTTTATTTCAAATCAAGAAAATACGAATACCAATACTCCATCTGCCAGAGGAATAAACATGGATATCCAAGGGGAGAGTCTTGTTTTGGCTGCAACTAATCCAGGAAAACTAACCTTCGATTCATTGCTTTTTAGAAGTGTAATTGTTCGCAGCACCTATCAGCGTTCGAATTTGGCTTGTAAAATTTATGTCGAAGGTGTTGATTACACCGTGGATTACAACAAAGGGGAGATACAGAGAACAATAAACTCAGCTATTCCTGATTATTCGAAGAACATCCTTTATGGCAAGAAAGACTTTGACCACACAAAATTCGCTGACTTCTCTAATCACCCCTATTTTGTCTGGGTAGACTATATAACAAAAAATGGTGAACGCCTTGCAAAACCAAATGATCAACGAAAATATTTGGTTAATTTCCGAAAAAAGTTAGAAAGTGGTGCACCTGTCTCAATCGTTTCGTATGGCAATAGTATTACTGCAGGTGGCGAGGCCTCGGCTAAAGAATTCAGATTTCAGTCAATTTATGGAAATTATTTGAAAAGCATTTTCCCAAATGCAAACTTTAAAATTGAGGATGTTTCAATACCCGGATATTCGTCAAAGCAAGGGATTGAATGGTGGGACACGTACATCGGAAAAACTTCTCCTGATCTTGTGCTCGTTGGATGGGGCATGAACGATCACAATATCGGTGGTAATTCTCCCGAGCAGTTTAGAAAAAATCTTGTTAAACTTGTTGGAATGATCAAAGAGCTGAAAAATGCAGAGGTAATACTTTATTCTTCATTCCCTCCAAATAATGACTGGCATTATGGAAGTCATTCCATGCAACTATATGCAGAAGCGACCAAACAGGCAGCTTTAGAAGCGAATTGTGCCTATGTTGATGTTTATACAACCTGGATTAAAGTACTTCAACGAAAAGACCAATCGTCCTTACTAGGAAATAATATTAATCATCCGAACGACTTTGGACATTGGTTGTATGCGCAAGCCTTTGAAGCGATGGCTTTCTGAAAATTTAAAAACCCCGAAAGATCGCTCAGCAATTTAATCACCTTGCTGCGAACACCCGCAGGTTTAACCGCAAATTATTAATCAGAAATCAAGAGTTAAAAATTATCTGCTTAACCAAAAAATGATACAATACCTAATTTGCAAAACTAATTGTGCACGCAAATTGTTTATTAGATAATACACCTAAAACCAACACAAATGAATAAATATACCATCGCCGCTCAACTTATAGTTGCGCTCTCTATTGCCTATGTTTGGATTTTTCGTTTTGATAATATCGTGAAGGAATTTCAGCAGTATGGCTTAAATGATTTAACTCGTAGCCTTGTAGGATCGACCAAAATAGCTTTGTCAACATTGCTGGTTGCAGGCATTTGGTATCCGGATTTAATACTTATACCAGCCTTACTGATGGCCTTTCTTATGGTATCAGCACAATATTTTCACTTTAAAACAGGCAATCCCTGGAAAAAGCACCTTCCCTCCCTATTGCTACTCATATTATGCTTATTCCTTGCGGCAGAATCTTTAAAATTCATGGGTTAATGATTTTACGTTATGCCTTGATTCTCCTCTCAAGCCTCTCTTTCCTGGGCTATGGAATTTCCTATTTTAAATCAACAGAAATGAAACTGGAATTTAAACGGTTTGGACTTGAGAAGTTTGGAGCTCCTACCGCAACTCTGGAAGTACTAGGCGGTATAGGACTGTTAGTTGGGATAAAGTTCAATCCTATTTTACTGATTTCTGCAGGGGGTCTTGCACTTTTAATGCTTCTAGGAGTAGTTGTAAGAATGAAAATAAAAGACAGTCTTTTGGTATCCCTACCAGCAATTATTTTTATGGCTTTAAATGGATATTTATTTTTTATTTCCCTGACCATCTAACCGATAGGGATAGGAGCGCGATTATACCGTAGACAACGTGAGAACAACCGGTCAAAAATTCTGGTGCCACTTAAACTAATTCCGTTATCCATTGTTCTTGTTCTAAACTTTAGAAACAACTATGCAGCATTATTTAATAATTGGGGCTTCAAGTGGTATTGGACAAAATCTGGCTTTACAACTTGCCGAATCTGGCAAGCAGGTAATTGCCACTTATAATAAAAATAAGCCAACGTTTGAGCATCCAAACATCGACTTTCATCAGATGGATGTTTTAGAAGACATTACTGCATTAGACTTTTTGCCTGATGCATTGGACGGTTTTGTTTATTGCCCGGGGAGTATTAACCTTAGGCCATTTGAGAGAATTAAGCCGGCGGACTTTGAATCAGATTATAAGTTGCAAGTCCTTGGAGCGTTCAAGCTTCTTCAGTTAGTCTTACCAAGATTAAAGAAATCTGAAAATGCGTCGATTATTTTATTTTCGACCGTTTCCGTGCAAACCGGTTTGCCATTTCATTCTCAGGTTTCAGCATCTAAAAGTGCACTTGAAGGGCTGACCAGAGCCTTGGCGGCAGAGTTTGCCCCTAAAATAAGAGTAAACTGTATTGCACCATCACTAACAAATACTCCTTTGGCTGCATCCTTGTTAAACACCGAACAAAAAAAAGAAGCCAATGCGCTGCGCCATCCTCTAAAAAGAATTGGTACCGCTCAAGACATCGCCTACATGGCATCCTTTTTACTTTCTGAAAAAGCCAGTTGGATTACAGGTCAAATAGTACATTTAGATGGAGGCATTTCTGCCATTAAAGGATAAAAATTAATAGCAGGTAAAATAATAGGCAAAATAAATTATTTAATCTGAAGGAGCTTTATACGGATGTCCGAAAGCACTCAATTCTTCGTAACGAATCTTAACCTAGAGCCCTCTATTATAGTGAAGGGCTTATCGGTTATCTTTAAATAAAATTGAACTTTATTTTTTACTACTTACCAGATGGAACAAAGAGATATTGATAGAATTATTGAAATGGCCTGGGAAGACAGAACACCATTTGAAGCTATTAAAATACAATTTGGATTTTCGGAGGCTCATGTACTTGTCTTGATGAGGACAGAACTAAAACGGAGCAGTTTTAATTTATGGAGAAAAAGAGTAAATAGCCGGATCAGCCAAAAGCATGCATTGAAAAGAAACCCTGAAATTAATCGATTTAAATGCAGCCGCCAAAACACGATCTCCATGAATAAAATAACGAAGCGATAAATAGATAAAGAAAATCATCAAGTCCTTAAAAGCCATTTAACAAATTATTTAATAAAGAAAATTCAAATTAGATGTGTATATTTTGATGAATATGATCTATAAGCGATATACTCGGATTATGAAATTTTCGGGTACCATTTTGGCTGCTAAGGTTTAAAATGGAAGACAGGTTCGCCTTCACAAACCCACACGCCGTATACCTTTATACGACTATACAGACATTAGGCCTAAAATTAATCTATTAATTAAAGATCTAATCGAACAGGGATGAAATTTTGAAATAGGACAATCAAGATTAACTTCATTTACAACCCCATCAGAATACCTATTCGCAAGCACCTACAATCTGTTAAAAATATCTTAATATTACATTTGAAAAGAGGTGAAGAAAAACCCCTAAAAAAACGAGGCATAAGCCCAACGAGTAAAAAAATTAAAATCAGACAAAATGAAAAATGAACCATTTAAAGGGATGAATAGTGAATCGACAGAATTTTCATCCAGGCAAGCTGCCCAATGGGCAACAATTTCCTTTGTGTTATTCTTTACCATGTTCGCCTCATTTTCACTGAAAGACAAATTAGATGGAATAAATTTTATTATTGCCTATGCCGGAGTCGGCAGCCATTTGGCATTACTGCCACTTATCGCGGTATTGCGTTCTCCATCCTGGGCGAAGATTGGCGGATACACATGGGTAATGGTTGACACAATCCTTTTTGTAGCAGCACTAAATGGAGTAGCTGACGAAACTATTTTTCCCTGCCGATTAGGTCTTCACGTTGCAGCTGCCACTTGGCCTCTAGGAGTTGCATTAACGAATACAAAGGCTCTTCGTTGGGCAGGATTTGCTCTTGCCGCAGCCCTGGGAATTGTACCTTTATTGGGTTCCTTAGTACCGCCACAAGCAATATTTATTACTATGCCATTTATTTTTATTTGGCTTGGCGTTATTAGTTGGACACTTAGAAAAAACCCAATTTAAGATTTGCAACTTATGTATCGGTATTTCAAGATCAGAAATAGTTAATTTTTTTTCGGTGGGTATAAGCATGTCAGAATAATCATTCTTCAAATTTATTCAACGATGAAGCAGCAAATAATTGACAGCCTAAATAATCCTGAGAATCTCGAAAAAATCTACCGAAGCAATAAACAGGAGTTTTCCAAAATATTTGGTGAGATTTCGGAAGAACACAATTCTGATTTAGTGCGATTCTGGAAAATTCGGTTAACGCCTCAACCAGAGTCAGTATTCAGTGGGTTTACTAAACGCGATCTACTTATTGTAATACTATTGTCGTTGATTTCTGGATTCCTGGTTAAACTTCCTGAGATATTTTCACAGTTACAGCATGAATTCTTTTTTAAAAGGGATTTGGCAATAATCATATTTAATGGGCTGATACTTTATACTTTTTGGCAAAATAGAATTTTCGACAAACTTAAAATCATTATTTACAGTCTAAGTATCTTTATTCTAGTTCTTTTTGTAAACCTGTTACCCAACAGCCAAAGCGATTCAGTTAACCTGGTATTAATTCACATCCCATTATTATTATGGTGTTTATTTGGATTATCTTTTGTGTCTTTTGATTCACAAAACACACCTAAACGGATAGAGTTCATACGATTTAATGGAGAATTGTTAATCATGACCGGTTTAATTCTGCTTGCCGGTGGTTTAATGACTGGCATCACATTGGGGTTATTCACGGCTATACAACTAGATATAAAAACTTTCTATTTTCATTATATCGTCCTAACAGGTGTTGTTGTTGCACCTATTGTATCGTATTTTCTGATACGGTTATTTCCAACAATAACAAGTAAAATAGCTCCGGTAATTGCAACAATATTCACCCCTTTGGTTCTGGTAACTCTGCTGGTATATCTAATTTCTATGCTCTTCTCTGAGAGTAAAATTCTCGAGGATAGAAATTTGTTAATTCTTTTTAACGCAATGCTAATAGCTGTGATGGCAATAATCGTATTTTCTGTGACCGAACTAGACAAGTCAACAGAGAATAAAATACCTGTTTTAATCTTATTGATCCTGGCAGGATTGGCAATTATTATCAATTCAATCGCTTTAGTTGCTATAGTTACGCGAGTTGCAGATGGATTAACTCCCAATAGAACAGTAGTATTAGCATCAAACATTTTGATATTTACAAACTTGATTTTACTTACAAAGGATTTGTATCTATCCTATTTCAGGAATAAACCATTGGAGACACTTGAACATACGGTTGCCAAATATTTATCGATATATTTTGGCTATACGATCATTGTGATCTTTGTTCTTCCATTTATCTTTGGATTTAAATAATTAATATTCTGCAGTATATCAACGTATTGAAACACGCAGACAATAATATCACAGAACACATAAGTCAGAATAGCGAATGACAACAGAAAATAAAAAGAAGCTGTCGCCAATTCAACGGGAAGAGCTTCTAAATACATTAAAAGACCGATTTGAGAAGAACTACGATCGCCATAAAGGACTTGAATGGATTAGAATAGAGACTAAGTTATTGGCTAATTCTGAAAAACTATGGTCGCTAAATGAGATGGAGAGAACCGGCGGTGAACCCGATGTCGTAGGTCATGATTCACATACTGACGATTACATCTTTACAGATTGTTCCCCTGAAAGTCCAAAGGGGCGTAGAAGCATCTGTTACGACCGTGAGGCAATCGATTCCAGAAAGGAATTTAAGCCAAGCAACAACGCTATTGACATGGCGGATGCAATGGGGATAAAACTTTTAACGGAACAAGACTATCGGGAGTTACAAAAACTTGGATATTTTGACACCAAGACTTCAAGCTGGGTGAGTACGCCTGAAGAGATTCGCAAACTTGGTGGTGCCCTGTTTTGTGATCGTCGCTTTAACCATGTATTTCTATTTCATAATGGTGCAGATTCATACTATGGTGTTAGAGGATTTCGTGGATCACTCAGAGTTTAAATTTTTCTATTCTACTAAAAGCAATTACTAGTTTTTCTATTGCATTTATAAACAAGATTCTCGGCCTAAGTCGCCAACGATATAGCAATTAAATAAATGAGCAACACGATTTACTTTTTATGACAGCTAAGATTTTTCCTTGTTTGTGGTTCACTGACCAAGCAAAAGTAGCAGCCGACTTTTATTGTTCTATTTTTCCCAATTCAAAAATAGTATCAGAGAATCCTATGGTAGTGATATTTGAGATTAACAACACTAAGTTTATGGCCTTAAATGGGGGATCTACCTATCAATTTTCACCGGCTAACTCCTATGTAGTCACGTGTGAAACACAGTCAGAAATTGACCATTACTGGGAAAGCCTTGGTGAAGGGGGTAAATACAACAGATGCGGATGGCTTGACGACAAATTTGGTGTCTCATGGCAAATAGTACCATCCATATTAGGAGAACTAATGAACGATCCGGAGAAAGCCCCTAAGGTGATGTATGCCTTTATGCAAATGACTAAATTTGACATTGAGACCTTAATAAAAGCCTAAAATAAAGGTATTCAATGGGTGATCGATTGGGGACCAAATATGTTAGACAGATTAATTATTGCGATCTGAAATCTTATATGGAAAACCACGCCAACCATTTTGAGATTAGTTTACGCTCTGTCTCCCTATATTTTCTTCACAAATTCTGATTTCAAATACATCGCTCCAACACCATCTATTTTGCACGAGATATTATGACCATCGTTACTATCTACTAAACGAATACTCTTTACTTTAGTCCCGGATTTAACCGCCGATGTAGTACCTTTGACCTTTAAATCCTTGACGACCGTTACCGAATCGCCATTATTCAACACAGTTCCATTTGCATCTAACACCACATCGACAAGTGACTCTGCCTCGGCAGCTAGCTCGGATGGATCCCATTCGTGGTAACAGTCGGGACAAATCCATAAACTGCCGTCTTGATAAGTATTTATAGATTTACATGCGGGGCATTTGTATTCGTCGTTCATAAAATATTTTTTATAACTACTTTTTTGTTTCTTTACACTAACACTAGTGACATGCACCTTAATATCGCTGCAAAGTTAGTAATATCTAATAAAATGCCTTATGAAAAGACATAATTAACTATCTATTAATTTATTAGATTATTTAATTCAAGCTAAAAATCCAACCTGACAGAACTTTCACGAATTTTATTACTTTATGTTTCCAGTTACAGTAAATAGTTAAAAACACGAATCCAGTATTAGAATGAATCTAAATCAAATAACGATAAATGTATTTGACGTTGAGAGGTCAATTGAATTCTATGAAAAACTAGGATTAAAATTAATCGTACGATCATTGCCAAACTATGCACGCTTTGAATGTCTTACCGGAGATGCTACATTTTCACTTCAGCACAGTGAAAATTTATCATCGAAAAATGGGACAGTTATCTATTTTGAAGTTGATCAGTTAGACGATCGTGTAAACGAGTTAATCCAAAACGGATTTGTTTTTGACGAGTTACCCAATGACAAACCGTGGTTATGGAGAGAAGCACGCTTAATCGATTTGGATAACAATCAACTAGTGATTTATCATGCAGGGGAAAACAGAAAAAATCCACCCTGGCGAATTAACTAAAAAAAACGGATTTATAGATCAGTCCATGGTTACTATCACTTCAAAAAGAATTAGTGCCGGGAGCTAATAGTTTTTGAAGGTTAATAGATGCCCGGACTACAATAAGAAATACTATGTAATGTTGGTGGAACAGTTTTTCTGCTAAGGAAACGTTGAACCTAGATCCGTGATCTTGAAGACAAAAGAATAAAATTATTATCGTAATAAATTCGAATACAAATACTTATGAAATTTTCAGGATTTCTAATATCCTTTAGATGAAACGAATCAAGATCGCAATGCTGATTTTTGCAACTACTATTGCCTGTAATTTAAAATCACAAACTTGCTCTTTTGAGTTTGAAAAAACCGATATAAATAGTGGATTTAAAATGGATGGATACTGGATATGGTGCGGCTCGGCGATAAAAGTCGATTCAACGTATCATCTCTTTGCCTCAAGATGGCCCAAGAGGGGCCCTTTCCCGGAAGGATATCGAACGAATTCTGAGATTGTGCATGCCACATCAAAATCCCCTTCAGGACCTTATAAATTCGAGGAGGTCGTAATTGGAGAGCGGGAAGGAAATTTCTGGGATTCTAATATGGCGCATAATCCCACCATTCATAAAATTGGAAACGAATATGTTCTGTTTTATATTGGCAGTGATTTTACCACCTTACAAAATAACTCAGGATCGTTACTCAGAAGAGTGGGCTATGCCAAATCAAAATCGATTGGTGGTCCGTGGAAACGTTCCGACAAGCCATTGATAGAGACAGAATCAAATAACCCGGCCATATTAGTTGAAAAGAGCTGTGTGAAGTTGATGTACCGTGATGCTAAATTAATCGTTCATCTGGCGCAATCGTCTACCTACGAAGGGCCATTCAATATTTTAAATGATAATATCTGGCCTGAGGCCCCTTTGGAAGATTTCTACCTCTTTAAATTCAATCACCAGTACCATCTTATTTGTGAAGACAATATTGGCACTGTTAGTGGGCATGTTCGATGGGGAGTCCACCTATCCTCTAAAGACGGTATTACAGCGTGGAAAAAATACGACCCATTGATCGTTTACAATCATGACATTGAACTTAGAAACGATGATATTCTACATTGTATTAGAAGAGAGCGGCCGCAACTCTTAATTGAAAATAGCGCAATTACCTATTTAATTACTTCGGTATATACTGGAACCGATTCATGGAGTCAGCCCGTGAAGCTAAAAAACGCTTTGCAAATTGAATAAACCGGTCTTTTGATAGATCTTTATCTTTTGATCGTCAACAATTTTAATATCGTTATCTCGCCGAAGATTGAGCAAATTGTTATTTTTGCAATTATGGAAGATCAAACGCCTAAGCCAGCGCGCCGCATACGTTATAAGGGGACGCACCCAAAATCGTTTAACGAAAAATATAAAGAACTTCATCCTGAGCAGTATGCCGAAGACATAGCTAAAGTGATGCTTCAGGGGCGCACACCTGCGGGGATGCACCGTTCAATCTGTGTGCATGAAATTATCGAATTTCTCCAAATAGCACCCGGGCAAATTGGCCTTGATGCCACCCTTGGCTATGGAGGTCATAGTCTGGAGATCCTTAAACACCTTACTCCCGGTGGCAAGCTTTATGCCACCGATATCGATCCTTTTGAATTACCTCGAACACGTGATCGTTTGGCCTCGTTTGGTTATGGCCCTGAGATTCTTAATATTAAAAAGATGAATTTCTCAGAGATCGATCAAATTACAGCCGAAGCGGGACTATTAAATTTTGTCTTAGCAGATCTTGGGGTTTCTTCGATGCAGATTGATAATCCTGAGCGTGGTTTTTCCTTTAAAATTGAAGGACCATTAGACTTAAGGCTTAATCCCAAAACGGGAAAGTCGGCGGCAACCCTGCTGAAAAGTATATCGCAGCTAGAACTGGAAGAGCTACTAGTCTTAAATGCGGATGAGCCATATCACCAAAAGATAGCAAAAGCGATCCACCTGGCGCAGGCTAATGGAATTACCATCGCAACGACAACGCAGTTAAAAGAGATCATTACTGAGGCGCTCGAGTTTCTCCCAGAAGAATATCGCAAGGAGGATGTTAAAAAATCGTGTCAGCGCTGCTTTCAGGCATTGCGCATTGAGGTAAATGATGAGTTTTCCGCCTTAGAAAAATTCCTCGAGAAACTTCCCGAAGCACTTCATTCGGGTGGTCGCGTGGCCATCTTATCCTTTCATTCGGGTGAGGATAGACGCGTGAAAAAATCGTTTCAACGGCTCTTTCGCGCAGGGATTTATAGTGAGGTAGCCCCCGACCCAATCCGCCCAACGGTCGAGGAGTGCAGCACCAATCCTCGGGCTCGCTCGGCTAAGTTGCGTTGGGCAATAAAAGGATAAGAAAATAAATTTTGATTAAAAACGAATTTCAGAATTACGATAAAATAGAAAGCTATGGAATATGTAAGATTAGGCAATTCGGGGATGAAAGTATCGCGGTTATGTTTAGGGACGATGACCTATGGCCGCATAACCGATAGATGGCTGTGGGCATTAAACGAAGAGCAGAGCCGCCCATTTATTCAGAAAGCATTGGAGCTGGGAATTAATTTTTTTGACACGGCAGATATCTATTCCTACGGTGCCAGCGAGGAGGTTCTTGGAAATGCCTTAAAAGATTTTGCGAAACGCGACGAAGTAGTGATTGCCACCAAAGTATTTAGTGCAATGAGCACTGAGCCAAACGATGGAGGTCTCTCCCGTAAACATATCATGAGCTCTATCGACGCGAGCCTTAAGAGGTTAAAGACAGACTTTGTTGATCTGTATCAAATTCACCGTTGGGATTACCACACACCGATTGAAGAGACGATGGAGGCGTTGCATGACATTGTAAAAGCAGGAAAAGCACGATATATCGGAGCTTCTTCGATGTACACCTGGCAATTTGCCCAGGCTCAACATGCGGCACACCTCAACGGCTGGACCCGATTTATCTCGATGCAGCCTCACTATAACCTCCTTTATAGGGAAGAGGAGCGCGAGATGATCCCCTACTGCGAGGACCAAAAGATTGGAATTATCCCCTGGTCTCCATTAGCTCGTGGGTTATTAACCGGTAACAGGACAAAAGAGCGGAATGAAACCCTTCGTGCCCAAACGGATGAATTTGGCAAAGGGTTATATACCTTAGAATCGGATTTTGCCATCGTTAGCAGACTTGCCGAAGTAGCAGCTCAGCGCGGTGTGCCTGATGCGCAGATCGCCCTGGCATGGATGCTCAACAAACAAGCTATTACATCACCAATCATTGGGGCGAGTAAACCCGGCCATTTGGAAGATGCTGTGGCTTCGTTATCCCTTAAATTAACTGTCGATGAAATACGCTTCCTTGAAGAGCTTTACGAGCCACATCAGGTGTTGGGACATTCATAACATAACTCGCGAAGATTAATTGAGAAAAGCTGCTTAAAAAAAATCCAAACCCGAAACATCCTTATCTTTGCATCTTATGCAACAGCGTATCATTGATGGAGAATAATTCACAAGAAAAAAATAAAGTATCAGAAACAGAGATCAATAGCTGTATCGCAGTATTGGAGTATCTGCTTGAAAATGGTGATCAGCTGATTCATTTATCAGAGGAGCAGCGTCTTAAACTCATGAAAGCTGCGGGTCAGCTTACCAGACCTGACAAGGCAGAGATTTACAAACGCAATAAGAGTGTAAAAGTTGCCCGACGACAGGCGGAGATTACCCACAACCGTAATGCGCGGGCTGCAACCAGCATCCGCAGTGCGCGAACAGCAGCTGTTTTTGAGGCACCGGTGCAGATTGCCTTACCTGAATCGGCCTCGACGAATAAAAAAAGTTATCTGCTCTCCGAACAAAATTGTTATGTCTGCAAAAAACTATATACCGAGATTCACCATTTTTACGATTCGATGTGTACTGAATGTGGTGATTTAAATTACACCAAGCGGTTTCAGACATGCGATATGACGGGTCAGGTAGCGTTAATTACCGGATCAAGACTTAAGATCGGATATCATGCCACCTTGATGATGTTACGCTCTGGCGCTACTGTAATAGCTACGACGCGCTTTCCTGCAGATTCAGCCATACGTTTTGCCAAGGAGAAAGATTTTGTACAATGGGGCCACCGACTTCATATTTACGGCCTTGATCTTAGACATATTCCTAGTGTTGAGCTATTTGCCTCGTATATAGATCAGAAATATGAACGTCTCGATATTCTGATTAATAATGCGGCGCAAACGGTACGAAGACCTGCTGGATTTTATGCCCATCTCATGGCTAACGAAATACTGCCTGTTGATCATCACAATCAGGATGTTCAGCTTTTACTCTCGCATCATCAGCAGTGTCTCCGAGAGATTGAGAATGCCGATCCGCTGCAAGCAAATACCTCGAAAGCTTTAGCCGTAAGCTGGAGTGGTCAGACTCTTGGTATTGGTATACGTGCTTCTGCTCAGCTCTCACAAGTCCCCTATAAATTTGACAATTCGATCGAGACACGGGAAGTTTTTCCGGAAGGAAAACTAGATGCCGATCTTCAGCAGGTTGATTTGCGCACCACCAACAGCTGGAGATTAAAACTCGGAGAGATAGAGACCCTTGAAATGGTGGAGGTTCAGCTGGTAAATTCCATTGCTCCATTTGTGCTTTGCAATCGCCTTACAGCGATGATGCGAAAAGATTATACCGGTAGGAAACATGTTGTCAATGTGTCGGCTATGGAGGGGAAGTTTCATAGTTTTAAAAAAGCCGACCGCCATCCACACACCAATATGGCAAAGGCATCCCTAAATATGCTTACCCATACTGCCGCGAGTGATCTTGCCAAAGATGGAATATTTATGAATGCCGTCGATACCGGATGGGTTACCGACGAAGATCCTGCCGAATTAGCCAAACATAAGCAGCAAGTTCATGATTTTCAACCCCCTCTCGATATCGTTGATGGAGCTGCGCGCGTATGTGATCCATTTATTGACGGGACAAACACTGGCAAACATTGGAGCGGTAAATTCTTAAAGGATTATTTTCCAATAAGCTGGTAATCTATACTATTAATATCCTAAGATTAAACATTTAGAATGACCAAGATACCCCTATCAGTTCTCGAATTAGCTACAATTTCTCAGGGTGACAATTCAGGATCGGCCATAGCAGCGACCGTAGAGGTAGCCAAACATGCCGAATCACTGGGATACAATCGGGTTTGGATGGCTGAGCATCACAATATGCAGCATATTGCAAGTTCTGCACCATCGGTATTAATTGGTCACGTGGCCGGTAAAACGAACTGTATCCGTGTAGGTTCCGGTGGTATTATGCTCCCCAATCACAGTCCGCTGGTTATTGCAGAGCAGTTTGGAACTTTAGAATCTATTTATCCCAACAGAATAGATCTGGGTTTAGGTAGGGCACCCGGAACAGACCAGCTTACAGCTATGGCACTGCGCCGCAACAATATGGATACCTCGTATAATTTCCCTACCGATGTTAAACAGCTACAGACCTATTTCAGTAACGAGAATTCGAATGCCAAGGTACATGCGTTTCCTGGCGAAGGACTTGAAATACCAATATGGATTTTAGGATCGAGTACAGACAGTGCATATTTGGCTGCTCAAATGGGACTGCCCTACGCCTTTGCTGCCCATTTTGCTCCCGGGCAATTTAGAACAGCTATTGAGATTTACCGTAATAATTTCAAACCCTCTAAACAGCTGGATGCACCCTATGTGATGGCGTGTGTAAATGTTATCGGAGCCGACAGTGATGAAGAGGCCAAATTTTTAATGACCAGCTTACTGGCTATGTTTTTAGGGATTATCACCAATGAACGAAGGCCACTTATGCCTCCGGGAGAGCTGCCTCTAAGCTATCATATGCCCGAAGTGCAGGCTTTGGTTAATAGCATGTTATCGTGTACCTTTACAGGAAGCAGAGATACATTACAAAAAAACCTTTCCCTCTTTATTGAAGAGACAGGGATTAATGAATTAATGGCTGCAACATATATTTACGATAAGGCAGCTAAACTAAAATCGTTCACACTTTTATCAGAAGCCCTTCAATTAGAGTAACCTATTGATAATCGAATCCTAAATCATCTTGTCATGACACAAACCGATTGGACCGGATTTATTGGAGTTTCCATCTTACTTGTAGCCTATTTTCTGAACCTACGAGGCTCACTAAAAAAAGAGAGTCTTGCCTATTTAATGTTAAATTTTACAGGCGCAGGAATTGCCTGTTTTGCTGCCATGCTGCTTAAGTATATACCCTTTGTCATTCTTGAAGGGAGCTGGGCTGCTATTTCAGCAATTGGATTAATAAGTTATAGCAACCAAATAACCCAGTCGAAGAAAAAAACGAGAAAAAGTAAATCTTCCTGATATGGCTAATCGTTCTGCTCTAGTTGATGCCTATATTGCTGAATTTCCCCCTGCTACACAGACCTTATTAAATCAGCTAAGAAATATCATTCTCGATAGTGCACCCGACATCGAAGAGTTAATCAGTTATAAGATGCCCGCATACAAGCGAAAAGGGTTGATTGCATGGTATGCAGCCTACTCCAAACATATCGGCCTCTACCCCACTGCTTCAGGTATTGAAACATTCAAAGCTGAGTTTGCAGGATATAAATGGGCGAAAGGATCTGTTCAATTTCCTCATAACAAGCCGCTACCGCTTGAGCTAATAAAGAGAATCATTGCCTTCAAAATAAATGAAAATCAAGGGAAACACTCAAAAAAAGGTTCGTGAACTAAATGTAAACCTTTAGTTAAAAAAGTTTTTACTTTTATACCCTTTCAAACTGGAGAAATTACGGTTCTTTAGGATGCATAGAAACAATTACGCACAACCGACATAAATAAATCCTTACTACACATACCATGATGAAATTGCTATTCCTCCTATTATTCCCCGTTGCCTTAATGGGGCAGAAAATAAACTCTACAAGTTCAGGTTCGGCCAAAGGGCTAATCTTTGTTAATTCATTAAATGAAGTGCAGCAAAGAAAGGCTGTTTTTGCGTTTACGGATATGAATCGTTACGAATGGCATTTCCTTCCTGCGGCGATGGTGGGTAGAACCGGTATTGCAGTAAAAGATCTGGACAGTATTCAAAAGGAGAACCTTCATTTATTGCTACAAGCCTATCTAAGCAAAGAGGGGTATATAAGAACTACCAACATCATGGATTTTGAGTACCTATTAAAAGATATGCAGCCTAACAATCCGAATAGAATACCTGAAAATTATTCGATCTCGATTTATGGAACACCGAATCAAGATAGTATCTGGGGCTGGAAATTTACTGGCCACCATCTAGCGCTTAATTTTACGATTGTGAAGGATAAGATTGGGTTTGCCCCATTTTTCTTCGGTGCCTATCCTGCTGAAGTTAAGGATGGCCCCAAAAAAGGGACACGCCTCTTGAAGGACCAGGAAGATCTTGGATTTGAGTTGATGAATTTATTATCCGTTGAGCAAAAGCAAAAAGCTATTTTTGAGTTAAAGGCATTCACTGAAATTGTAACAACAAATTCGCAAAAGGTTGGGGCCTTAAAACCGGTGGGAATCTTGGCAAATGACCTGACACCATCGCAAAAAATTATCTTAAACAAGGTAATTGCAGCCTATTTACTCTCCATGCCAAAGTCATTGGCCGATGCAAGGATTAAGAGAATAGCTACTGAGGATATGAATCAGGTAAGATTTGGCTGGGCCGGTGATTCTGTTCCCGGAAAACCACATTACTTTAGGATACAAGGGAAAACATTTTTAATAGAACTTGACAATACCCAGGATAATGCTAACCATATCCATACGGTATGGAGAGATTTCAACGGTGATTTTGGACTCGATTTAATTCACGAGCATTACAATAGCTCACATCACCATCATTAACCTTTATTATACATCAACAATTTATTGCTACAAATTAAATAAAGGCTTTTCGAACAATGAAAAGCCTTTACTGTTAAACACTTACTCCACAATCATGCAAAACGTCGCCATTCTTAGCATTAAGCCACTAGGTTTTATGTGGCCTACCACCAATCCATTTCTATTTTGTGCGCACCATCTTGATCACTATCCAGTTGGAAATGAGGAGATGGGGCCGGCAGCATCCTTGTCAGGGCGTGATCTGGGTCAAGATTTTACACCTAAGGATGGTTGGCGGATGTATCATGGAGAGAAAGTTCCCGGATTTCCGGTCCATCCCCATCGTGGCTTCGAAACCATAACCATTGTCAGGCAAGGATTTGTCGACCATTCCGATTCGCATAGTCAGGCGGGGAGATATAGTGCAGGCGATGTTCAATGGATGACCGGAGGGGCTGGGCTACAGCACTGCGAAATGTTTCCGCTGCTTAATACCGAGAGTGAAAATACGACGGAATTATTCCAGATATGGCTTAATCTTCCGAAGGCAAAAAAGTTTGCAGAACCCTATTTTAAAATGCTCTGGGCCGAAGATATCCCAAACCCTCAAGTTATGGATGAAAATGGGAAAAAGATTGAATTAAATGTGATTGCAGGGACATTTAAAAATATTGCACCACTGCCTGCCGCTCCCGATTCATGGGCAGCAAATCCTGAAAACTATGTTTCGGTATGGACCATAAAAGTGGAGGCAGGTGCAAAATGGGTCATACCCGCAACATTTGAAGGGGTGAACAGAACAATCTATTTTTATCAGGGTTCAGATCTTACGTTAAATGATACAACTATTGAATCCGGGAAAGCAATAGAACTAAATTCAAATCAGGAACTAACCATTATCAATGGTAGTTCAGAATCTCATTTACTTTTCCTTCAAGGGAAACCGATTGAAGAGCCGGTGGTGCAATATGGTCCATTTGTGATGAATACGCAGGCGGAGATACAAGAAGCAATGAGTGACTTTCGGGAAACGGAATTTGGCGGATGGCCATGGCCCAGGCGCGATCAGGTGCACCCTCGTTCTAAGGGTCGGTTTGCCAGGTATAAAGATGGCACAGAGGAGATCAAATAAATTCAAAACTAGAATTAAAAAATTAAAATTCAGCTAATTAAAAATCAAAATAGGAGATTTAGGGAACCAAATAAGTTTGATATTCCGAATAATACTAGCTTAACTAGTATCCATTATACTTTTGGATAAACTAAAAAACCAACCGGAGAGTCAAATTCTTCGCAAAAGTACTTGGTAGTAACCAAGTAAATCTTATTTTTGCTAACCTATATTCGAATTTCCAAACAAAACAATCTAATTATAATGGAGCAGAAATCCCCAAATCGCAGAACTTTTCTAAAGTCCTCAGCAGCAGCAGCAGCCGGAATGATGATAATTCCTCGTCATGTTATGGGAGGCACAGGCTTTGTAGCGCCAAGTGATCAACTAACCAAAGCGATCATCGGTACCGGAGGCATGGGTCGCGGACATATCTCTTATGAAGGGACTAGAGTAGTAGCGATATGTGATGTTGACAAAAAGCACCTTCAGCTGGCTGAGTCACTGATTCCGAATTCGGTTCAGACCTTCCACGATTACCGTGAGCTGTTACTTCGTCCGGAGATTGACATCGTACATATAGCCACTCCACCCCATTGGCATGGACTTATGGCCATTGAGGCAGCGCGAGCTGGTAAAGATATTTGGTGTGAGAAACCGATGACCCGCACTATTGGGGAAGGACAGCGTGTCGTCGAAGAGGTTAATAAACATGGTCGTATGTTTAGGTTAAACACCTGGTTTAGATTCAAAGATAATTTCTATGGACTTAATACAGAGGTTAAACCATTAAAGAAAGTTATTGAAAGTGGCATTCTAGGGTGGCCTTTAAAAGTTACAGTAAGTGGTAATACCGGCTTCGACTGGAAGTTTTACTGGCATGGTGAAACCAATCTCTCTCCACAACCTGTTCCTGAAGAATTGGATTATGATTTCTGGTTAGGTCCTGCGCCCCACCGTCCCTATAACGTTGAGCATGTTCACTCGAAATTCCGTGGTTACTGGGATTATGATGGCGGCGGCTTAGGCGATATGGGTCAACACTACCTTGACCCTGTTCAATATTTTCTTGGCAAAGATAATACCAGTCCGATAAAAGTTGAAGTTGATGCACCACAGCAACATGAATATGCTGTAGGATCATGGCGCAGAATTGAATACACCTATGCGGATGGATGTAAGATAATCCTTGATGGCGAGAATAAAGATAAAGATGCAGCTTATATAGAAGGTCCAAATGGGAAAATTTTCAAAGGTTTTGAATCAAACATACCGAATCTCAAGCAGTTCATCGAAACCTTACCCGATCCGGAACCACGCATTACCACCTTCTCGGAATCGGTACGTACACGTCAGAAATTTGCATTAAACGAAATGAATGGGCATCGCTCATGTACCTTGGTTAACATGGGTATTCTGGCGGTCAGACTTGGACGAACATTAAACTTCGATCCTGACAAACAAGAATTCATAGATGACCAAGCAGCAAACCGACTTGTGCATCAACCTATGAGGGCTCCATGGACAACGATTTAATTGATTCTTTAAACCATTCGAAAATCTTCACAAAATTCAAACCAAAGCGGTTTGTGATTTTTAAAACAATCGTATAATGAATAAACTATTTAATTCACTTTTAGTCGTAGTTGCTCTATTTTTAGCCATATCAAATGCACAGGCTCAAGATAATAGAACCTTAACTACAAAAATTGCCGATTTGCTGGCACAAATGCCGTCAAATGATCTTCAGCAGCGCGATAAGTTAGCCGAAGAGCTAATATCGTTAGGAAGTGTTGGTTTTCAGCAAATAGCAGATAAGATGACTCCATCTGGCAAAGGCGACAACACAGCGATAGTATTTGCAATCAATGGACTTAAACGTTATGCCAGTCAGCCAGGCAAGGAGAATCAGAGAGCGTTCGCTGAAGCGTGTTTTATCCAAGCGCTAGAAAAAGCCTCCGATACGGAAGTAAAAGCGTTCTTTATTAGGCAGCTTAATTTGATCGGGAAAGAAAAAGCAGTTGAAGCGATTGCACCATATCTTAAAAATAATGAATTGTGCGAACCTGCAACCTTTGCTCTTTCATCAAATAATAGCGAAAGTGCAAAAAATGCCCTCCTAAATGCGTTACCAAAATCTGAAGGAAATACTTTGGTTACAATTACCAGAGCACTTGGTGAACTTAAAGTTAGCGGAGCAAATGGAGAAATCCTCAAGAATATTAATGCTACCAATGAAAACCTCAAGAAAGTTTCTCTAGCCGCTGTAGCTTCAATAGCTGAGGCAGAATCCTATCAACCTTTATTGACAGCTGCTCAAAAAGTAGGATTTGTATACGAGCCATCAAATGCTACTTCGGCATTTGTAACCTATGCTTCAAATCTGGGAAAGAGCGGTAATCTGGTATTGTGTGCTAAAGCATGTGATGAACTTTCAAATACGTGTGTGGCTCCTGCACAATTGCACACTAAATCATCCGCATTATTCATCTACAACACCTATTTTGAGAAAGAGGCACAAGCCAAGCTGCTTAAGGCTTATGATAATACTGACAAAGCATTTAGATTTGCGTTACTAAATATGGCAGCCAAGAGTCAATTATCTTCAACCAAATTATGGGTTGCTAAAGCTGCAAAATCAGCTGCTGAGCAAAAAAGTGAAATCATTACGATGTTAGGTAATAGAGGTGATCTTTCTGTCTCCGATTTTATTAAGAAACAATTTACAAGTAAAGAGAGCTCTGTTAGTGAGGCGGCGATATCGGCTTATGCAAAACTTAAAGGGAAAGATGCAATTTCAGATTTGTCAGCTTTGCTTGGCCAAGGAATTCAACCATCTTTTATTGCTAAAACACTTATGTCGCTTATAGACTTAAAGAGTCTGGCGCCAATTGGAGCTATTTTAAATAGTGCCCCTGAAAGTTCAAAAAGCGAGATCATAACTATCTTAGGTGCAAAATCAGGCAAAAGTTATTTTGATCAGATTTACAGCTATGCAGACAGCAAGAACCCGTCTATAAAATCAGCAGCTTATGGAGCAATGAGCAATACGGCTTCAGCTAAAGATATGGATCGGCTATTAACATTGCTTTATGCCACTGATGATCAGACTCAGATAAAAAATATCCAAGATGCTATCGCAAATGCAGCATCTGAGATCAAAGGAGAAAATGAGCAAGTTGCACCGCTGCTGGCTCAATTAAAAGTTGCCACAAAAAAGGGACGGATTCTTGAGATTTTACCACGTATTGGTGGAAAGGAAGCACTAAAGGCTGTAAGTAGCTTTGTCTCATCTTCAGACCAAAGCGAGCAGAGTGCTGCTTTTAGTGGTTTAATTAATTGGAAAGATTCGTCAGCAGCTTCATTATTAGTTGAAATTTCCAAAACAGCTACTGGAGAAAAACTCTCTGGTGCTATTGGTGGTTTTGTTCATCAGATTAAAAGCTCCTCATTACCTGATGATCAAAAATTATTGCAATACCGAAAAATAATTACGCTAGCTATTGACAATAAGGACAAGAAACTTATCATCGCTGCAATGGGATCTGTCAAAACGTTCCTCTCTGCAGTGACAGTGGCTAAATATTTAGAGGTAAAAGAATTAAAAGAGGAGGCAGCTTCTTCGATAATGTCGATTACCTTGCCATCACAAGGGAAAAAAGGATTGTCAGGTATTGCTATTCGTGACGCACTTACCCAGGCTTATAATAGCCTTACTGGTAGTGAGAGTGATTACGACAGAGCAAAAATCAAGAATTACCTTGAGGAGATGAGCTATGAAGATGGATTCATCCCTATGTTTAATGGGAAAGATCTTACCGGATGGCAGGCATTGGTTGGCAATCCTGTTACCAGAAAAAAGATGGATGCAAAAGAACTTGCAAAAAATCAGGCAGAAGCAAATCTTAAATTAGCCAGCAACTGGATTGCAAAAGATGGTTGTATCGTATTTAATGGCGCGGGAGATAACCTCTGCTCTGTAAAACAATATGGCGATTTCGAAATGGTGGTAGACTGGAGGATTACTAAAAAAGGGGACAGTGGAATTTATCTGCGTGGCTCACCACAAGTTCAGATTTGGGATACCTCACGTGTAGAGGTAGGTGCTCAGGTAGGATCTGGAGGTTTATATAATAATCAAAAAAATCCTTCAAAACCAACCAACGTTGCGGATAATCCAATTGGAGAATGGAATACTTTCCGGATTAAAATGATAGGCGAAAAGGTAACCGTTTACTTAAACGGCGAATTAATTGTCGACAATGTAACCTTAGAGAATTACTGGGATCGTTCAATACCTATCTTTCCAAAAGAATCAATTGAATTACAAGCACATGGCACCGACTTAGCTTTCCGCGACATTTATGTTCAGGAGCTAAATAATACTGAATATACCGTTCCTGAGGAGGAGGCCAAAGAGGGATTCAAGCCTTTATTCAACGGTATAAATTTTGAAGGATGGACAGGCAATCTTGTTGACTATCACGTGGAAAATGGAGAAATTGTACTTCATCTCGATAATGGTCCATCACATGGAAACATCTTTACTTCAGGCGAATACAGTGATTTCAGTTATCGTTTTGAATTTCAATTAACCCCTGCTGCGAACAATGGCATCGGCATTCGAGCACCACTTGAGGGTGATGCGGCCTATGAAGGGATGGAGATCCAGGTTATCGACAATGAAGATCCTGTCTATGCGAACCTTAATGCCTATCAATATCATGGTTCTGTTTATGGCATTATACCCGCAAAACGTGGATATCTTAAACCTCTTGGTCAATGGAACTACGAAGAGATTATTGCAAAGGGAACTCACATGAAAGTTATCCTTAACGGAACAGTAATTTTGGATGGTGATATTAAGGAGGCAGCTAAAAATGGACCAGCCGATCATCGTGAGCACCCCGGGATATTGCGTGACAAAGGGCATATTGGATTTTTAGGTCACGGATCGGTAGTTAAGTTTAAGAATATCAGACTAAAAGATTTAAGTAAAAAATAATTAGCTAATACAATTCAAATTGATAAGCCATAATCAGTAAACTTATCGCTTAAGCCACTCAAATCAGTACAGAATGCTGGTTGAGTGGCTTAATTTGGTTGAATACTCACTGTTTTTTTGATCACTAAGAATAAGCAAAAGATGAGTAACACAAACTTTTCACAAGATTCTCAGACAAGAATGCTATCCATCGATTTTTTCAGGGGATTTACGATGTTTATGCTAATAGGTGAATTCTCCGGTTTCTTTGGAACATTGGAAAGCACCGTTTTCGATGGGACTATTATTTCTTCGATAGGTCATCAATTAAATCATGCCGAATGGATCGGGCTCCATTTCTGGGATTTAATCCAACCCTTTTTCATGTTTATCGTTGGAGTTTCGATGCCCTATGCGATGACCAAAAGATGGAATCGTGGAGATAGCTGGAATAGTACATTTCGTCATGCTGCAACCCGATCTGCTCTCTTGTTGTTTCTGGGATGGGCACTTTACTGTATCGGCCCCGGAAAGATAACATTTCGATTTACCAATGTTTTGGCGCAGCTTTCAGTTACTTATTTTATAGCGTTTCTCGTTATGCGGAAAACGGTAAAATGGCAACTGATCATATCCTTTATGCTGATCTTAATTTCAGATTTACTCTATCGCAATTGGAGTATTCCAGGTTTTGACCAACCCTTTACACCGGATAAGAATTTTGGATCATGGTTTGACCTGGCCTTAGCAGGGACTCCCGGAGGTGGTCACTGGGTAGCATTTAATGCACTATCAACGACAGCACACACGATATGGGGAGTGATCACAGGGATGATTCTAATGAACGAATGGGCACCTAAAAAGAAGATTCAAACAATGGTGGTTGCCGGCTTAATTGGTATTGTAATTGGATATTCGCTTAATCCTGTCATTCCGATAATAAAACATATTTGTACCAGTTCGTTTGTAATTGTCAGCGGAGGCTGGTGTATGCTAGCAATGGCATTTTCATATTGGCTTATCGATGTAAAGAATATTCGAAAATTTGCGCTCTTCTTTGCCATTGTAGGTATGAATCCGCTATTTATTTATCTCTTTGCCCATACCAATGGGAACAATTGGATTGAAGCCATTGCCAAGCCTTTTATAAGTCTGCTATTTGCTCCTTTAGGCGAGCAAACCTATGATATGGCACTTGCAATCACAGTGTGGGCCGGGCTCTGGGGCATTTGCTATTTCTTATATCGAAGAAAAATATTTATTCGAATTTAGCTGTAAAAAATTAACGTGAAAGTAAGACTAAAAAAAATTGCCATAAATCTACTGAAGCTTACAGTTTCAGTAGCAGCTATCGCTTGGGTTTTATCCAAGATTTCATTCAAAGAAGTATTAGATGTCTTCTCCACGGCAAATATGTATTATCTTAGCATTGCGTTTCTCCTTTTTTTTATATCATTCGTACTTTCAGCTTTCAGACAGAATCTATCCTTTCAAAATACAGGCGCAAATATCTCTCATGCGCTAAATATTAAGCTGTTCTGGCTAGGGATGTTTTACAACCTCTTTCTACCTGGAGGTATTGGTGGCGACGGTTATAAAATTTATCTGGTAAATAAATACCGAAAAAACGGACTTAAAAAAAATATCGGAACAATGTTGGTAAATCGAATCGCCGGACTAGTAGCCGTTGGAATGATTACCATAGCTCTCTATTACCTCTCCGGATTAAATCTTGAATACATCAAATATATCTGGGTCACAGCACCTTTTATTTATCTCTCTTATCTGCTGGTTCTTAAATATTTCTTTAAAAGCTTTCTCAATATACACGCAGGATTATTTTGGTGGTCACTCGCACTTCAGTTAGTACAGTTTATAGCTGTTTATATAATTCTTATTTCATTTCATCAGATGACCAACCAGTTTGATTACCTGTTTCTCTTTTTTGTATCAGCAATTGCAACAGCTATCCCGATAACTATTGGTGGAATCGGAGCTCGGGAAATGGTATTTCTTGTCGGAGCAAAAACATTAGGGCTCGACAATGAAATAGGTATTGCGTTATGCTTAATGTCATTTCTAATCACAGCTATTATCTCTTTGGGTGGAATATATTGGGTTTTCCTACCCCCTTTTAGACGTGAACTAGCAATAAATCAAGAATCAAAGGAGAATGAAATACCTTAGAACACCCTATCAGCTTGCCGATCAAGGGATTCTTTCAGAATTCAAACCCACCCGTCAGAAAATAAATCCATACAGCAATCCCGAACTCAATCGCTCATGATTAAATACCTTATAATAATTGTATATATCATTGCTATGCTTCTTACAGGGCTTTTCGCTGCTCGGAGGATAAAGAGCGAAGGAGACTATTTTGTTGCTGGAAAAAGGGGAAATATCTGGCAAATTACCGGTTCACTTTTGGCTACTATATTGGGAAGTTCTGCAATTCTAGGAACAGCTGATCTAGCTCAAACACAGGGGTGGGCAGCCTCTTGGCTATTAATATGTGCCTCAATTGGTTTATTTGTTTTAGTCCCCTTTTCAATGTTGGTTCGTCGCCAAGGGAAATATACACTACCTCAAATGATTGGCGATTTTTATGGCATTGAGGCAAAGATGATTGCCTCTTTTATTATTTCAATTGCCTGGATTGGAATAATCGCAGCGCAGATTATTGGGGCTGCCCGAATTATGACAGGATTTACAGGATTAGATTATTCGCTTGGCGTATGGGGATCTGGAGCAGTATTCATTTTTTACACCTTAATTGGAGGCCAGATATCTGTATTAAAAACAGATCTTTACCAATCATTTATAATTATTGGAGGAATTTTTTTTACCGCCATTTACATCCTAATTGCAGAACCGGTTAATCAGGTAGCCATGACCACCTTAAGATTCCCATTTAATGAAGGGTTTCACCCTTTTGACCTTGTGGTTCTTCTATTAACCTATTCGACAACTTTTATTGTCGGACCAGATATTTACTCACGTCTGTTTTGTGCAGAGAATGAAAAAACTGCCCAAAAGAGTGTCTTAATTAGCGCTATAGTACTTATTCCATTTTCGCTATGCATCACATTTATTGGCGTATATGCGGCCTACAAATTCCCTGAAATTCATCATCATGAAGGATCGGCACTAATACCGGTAATGGTGACGGTATTGCCTGAATGGGGAATTGGATTATTGGTTGCAGCACTCCTATCAGCGGTTATGTCAACAGGATCAACAACACTCCTTACCTCATCAACAATTATCAGCGATCCAATATCTAAAGGTCTTGATCAAAAATATTCGATGAGAAATACCAAAATCATCATGCTTCTGATGGGCCTATTAAGTATCCTGTTCGCCCTTAAAGTACACTCTATTATCCAATCACTGCTCATTGCTTTGACAATTTTTGCCGGCGCCTTCATCGTTCCTACGATTGCCGGTCTACTCGGTTTTCGAACGAGCAAGAAATTTAGTAGTGCTGCAATGATCCTGGGAGGGATAATTGCATTAACTGGAAAAATAATTACATTAAATGGGAATAACACACTAGGCAATTTAATAATAATCAGCGCATTCATTATTAACGCACTGATTCTTTTAAGTAAGATCGGAACAAGAAATAATTAATTACGTACTTTTGCATTCTAGAAATTCTAACATGATTTCAAAATGAGGCTGATCCAAGCACTACTATTCATAGGAATTATCAATCTAATTTTCGCATGCAAGGAGCCTGTTGCTAAACCTGTTGTTCGAATTATACCCCAGCCAGCAGAGGCCATTGATCATCCCGGTATATTCACAATTTCAGCAAAAACAAAAATTAGTATCAATAACCAGAGCGAACAGCTTGAACAAATTGCCGCTTTTCTTAATGGCCATATTGACAAATATTTCGGATTTACAACTAAAATTCTCGTATCGTCAAGTGATGAAAGCAACACTATTTTTTTAAAGTTAGATGAAAGTTTAAAAATCGGGAAAGAAGATTACCACCTAACTGTTTTATCTGATGGTGTCGTTATAGAAGCAGCCGCCATGAATGGCCTGTTCTATGGTGTTCAGACCTTAACGCAACTTATGCCTCCAACGATAAAACCGCTTAAAGAAATTATTATTCCCGCAATTGAAATTAAAGATACACCCAGATTTTCCTGGAGAGGATTACAGTTAGATGTGAGCAGGAATTTTATGCCAAAGGAGTTTATGTTAAAGTATCTCGATGCTATGGCAATGCACAAGTTAAACACGCTACATTGGCATCTGGCAGACGATCAAGGCTGGCGGATCGAAATTAAGAAATATCCACGCCTCACAGAAGTTGGATCAGTGAGAAAAAAAACGATAATCGGACATATCAACAATTCGTTAGGAACAGATACGATACCAAATGGTGGGTTCTATACCCAGTTAGATATTCGCGAAATTGTTCAATATGCCTCAGAACGTTTCATTACCATTATTCCTGAGATAGGGATGCCAGGACATGCATTAGCCGCATTGGCAGCCTATCCTGAGTTAGGGTGCACATCAAATCCTTATGAGGTGGCTTCCAAATGGAGTGTTTTTAGTGATATCTATTGTCCGGGCAAGGAGGGGACATTCACTTTTATCAGTGATGTTATGGGTGAAATGACTTCATTGTTTCCGGGAAAATATTTTCATATAGGTGGAGCCGAATCTTTAGAAACAAGTTGGGAACAATGCCCTGACTGCCAAATTCGAATGAAAAATGACAGCCTGATTTCTACCAAAGATCTTCATACCTATTTTGAGAATCGATTGAGTAGTATACTCAAATCATTAGGAAAACAGAGTGTTCATTGGGAGATAAATTTAAATGACACACTGACAGAAGAAGCGGTAACGGTATCGTGGCACGGAGAGAAGGAGACCATTGAGGCAACCAAAAGAAAGCTACAAACAGTTATATCAACAGCTAGATATTGTAATTTTGATCAATATCAAACAGATCCAAAAACAGAGCCACTCGCAGTTGGAGGGATGCTAACGCTGGAGCAGGTTTATAACATTGAACCTGTACCTGCAACCCTCTCCAAAAAAGATTCGCGTTATATTATTGGCATGCAGGCAAATATTTGGACAGCCTACATGAAAACACCTGTGCATGTTGAATATATGACCTTTCCTAGAGCAGCAGCATTTGCCGAAGTAGCCTGGTCACCCAAAGCTAGTCACAACTACAAATGGTTTAAAAAACGGTTAGTAGTGCAGGCTAAACGTTACGAAGCGGAAGGGATAATCTTTTGCAAAGCAGAATTTAAACCATACTAAAAGTGCCCATGAATAAGGATAAAAAAGGCGGAAACCTATCGGTTGCCGCCTTTTTTATAAAGGTGATACTTATCTATTTTGCCACAACGACAAGAACTTTAGAGAGGCTCCAAAACTCTTTCGCATTAACAATAACTATTTTATCTACCGATTTATCACCTTCAAGACGATAAGATCCATTCGGATGAGAGGTGACAAGGGTAATTTTCTTTTTCATAATTGGAATCTCGTTCACCTTAGTGATATCTACCTTGGTAAAATCATTCATATTAAGATCTGCCAAAATATTTTTAGTCCTGCCAATACCAATAAAACCACCTGCCCCTGTAATAATCTTCTTATCCTTGAGTTCACGGTTCGTTCCGATAACATAATAAGCGGTATTCAATGCTTCGGTCTTTGCATCGATCTCTGCCTGCTTCTTCTGATTGTCGGCACTTAAATTACTTACATTTGTATTTAAATCTGCAACTTTAACATTGAGATCCTTAACCTGAATATTGAGTTTACTCAATTCATCAGACAGCTGTGCAATCTGGGTATTTTTCTCATCGATTGACTGATTCAGATTATCAATCATCTTTTGAAGTTCCGCTGCATGCTTATTCGACTTACGCAATTTCATCGATAACTCAGCAACCAACTTGCGATTCTTCTGAAGCAAATCATAGATGTAATTTATATCGCTCTTAATCTGCTCCTTACGAGATCCCTTGACTTCGCCAGCCTTCGCACTTTGACTAATTACTTTCTCAAGACGTTTAATAGAATCTAAATTAGCCTCCACTTCATTAAAAGTGGTCACAAAATCTGCAATATTTGAATCTTTATCTGTTCCGACATTTCTTAAACTATCGTTTTGTGCTTTCAGACGGATTATTTCCGCTTTTCTGTTCTCACAACTAGATGCCAGTATCATTACCGGAATCAATAAAACATAGATCAATTTTCTCATATCTTGAATTTTTTTAAATAAATATTGATCAAAACTAAAGGAAATTTTGCTTGGCTAAAAATAAATTATGAATAATTAACTATACATCTTATTTTTTCGCTCTTTCAACTCCTCATTAGAGATATAGTCATCGTATTCGGTAATTTTATCAATAATACCCTTGGGAGTTAATTCAATCACACGATTGGCAATCGTTTGAATAAACTCATGGTCATGACTAGACATGAGCACATTACCTTTAAAATTTGTCAACGTATTATTAAATGCCTGAATCGATTCTAGATCAAGGTGATTTGTTGGGGTATCAAGAACCATTACATTTGCATTACGAAGCATCATTCGTGAAATCATGCAACGCATCTTTTCACCTCCTGAAAGAACCGAAATTCGTTTATATATCTCCTCGCCTGAGAAGAGCATTTTACCCAGGTAACCACGAATATAGTTCTCACTGGTATCGCTTGAAAACTGACTAAGCCATTCAACAAGGTTTAGGTCTGAATTAAAGAAGTTTGAGTTATCCATCGGAAGATAGGCATTCGTAATAGTCTGCCCCCAAAAATAGGTCCCTGAATCGGGCTGGTCGTGCCCGGTGATGATTTCAAACAAAGCAGTCATAGCCCTGGGATCCCTTGAGAGAAAAACTATCTTATCATCTTTCTCTACATTAAAATCAAGATCCTTAAATAATACTTCACCTTGAATACTTTTACTCAACCCTTTTACTTCTAAGATTCTGTTTCCAGGATCACGATCAGGGGTAAATATAATTCCGGGATATTTTCGTGTGGAGGGTTGTATATCTTCGATATTCAACTTCTCAATCATCTTCTTACGACTTGTGGTTTGCTTCGATTTAGCAACATTTGCGCTAAAACGTGCAATAAACTCAAGTAGTTCTTTCTTTTTCTCTTCCGCCTTCTTATTTTGAGATTGTTGCTGACGTAGCGCTAACTGACTGGAGTGATACCAGAAGCTATAGTTTCCGGCAAACAATTGAACTTTACCAAAATCTATATCTACAGTATGGGTACTTACAGCATCTAAAAAGTGACGGTCATGCGAAACTACCAGTACCGTATTTTCATAATTGCCCAAATAATTCTCTAGCCACATCACTGTATCAAGGTCGAGGTCATTAGTAGGCTCATCGAGTAAAAGATTATCCGGTTTACCAAACAGTGCCTGTGCAAGGAGAACGCGCACCTTCTCTTTACCACCTAATTCTTTCATTAACCGGTGATGAAATTCCTCCTTAATACCTAATCCACTTAGCAACATAGCGGCATCACTCTCTGCATTCCAGCCATCGATCTCAGCAAAACGCTCCTCTAATTCAGCGGCTCGCATCCCATCTTTATCCGAAAAGTCCTCCTTCGCATATAAAATATCTTTCTCCTGAATGATATTCCATAACTCTGAATGTCCGATAAGGACAGCATTTAAAACCGTATACTCCTCATAATCATAGTGATTCTGCTTTAAAACGGAAAGGCGTTCACCTGGTCCCAAGGTCACTGAACCTTTTGTGGAGGATAAATCGCCTGAGATTAGACGAAGCATGGTCGATTTTCCAGCGCCATTTGCCCCAATTACCCCATAACAGTTACCAGGTGTAAATTTTAAATTTACATCCTGAAATAAAGGCTTCTTCCCAAACTGTATGGCTAAATTTGATATTGTAATCATTAATTAACTTCTTATAATTCGTATATATAAACTAATTCGATTCAAGGGGCCAAAGTTAGCCAATTTCCAATTAAACCTCCTACACTGATTATCAATGAACTATAATTTAATCTAAAAGTTGCATTTATTACTTGAATTCAGCATTTGAAATAAACTGAACAAACAAGAAAACCATAAAAAAAGGAGATATCAATAAAAAGGGCAATTTGGAAGACTAACCCAATACAAAATGGTCTGAATCATTTGAGACTGGAAATTTTAATCTGAATTCTTTCAAACTCTTTAAGGAGATTTCGAAGGTTAACAAATTTTCAGATGAACCAGGAAGCTGTGTTAGTAATTCTCCACGTGCGTTAACCAGTTGGCTGCTTCCACTATATCTGATACCATTGCCATCTGTCCCTATTCGGTTAACACCGGCCACATAAACCTGATTTTCAATTGCTCTGGCTTTAAGTAAGATATCCCATACCACTATACGGGATTCGGGCCAATTGGCCGAAAAGATCATGAGATCAGTATCTTTTTGATTCCTGCACCATACCGGAAACCGAATATCATAACAGGTATAAAGAGCAATCCTCCAACCCAAATAATTAAGAACAACTCGGTTATTTCCTTCTGATAATCCAGTAGACTCTCCTCCCATCGTGAAGAGATGTCTCTTATCGTAGCTGGTTAATTGATTATCAGGGGTAACAAATATGAAACGATTATACGTCTGATCATTTTCAGAAATCAAGATTGTTCCGCAAATTGCTATCTGAGTAGATTTAGCCAATAATCTCATCCAATGCACAGTAGGCCCATCCATTGGCTCTGCATATAGCTCATGACGCATTGTAAACCCCGTAGAAAACGTTTCAGGAAGAACAACGATATCACAGTTTCCGGAGAGCTGGGTAAGCAGGATCTCAAGATTAAGGCGGTTCAGAGCCGGATTCTCCCATATTAAATCTACCTGAGCAAGTGTTATCCGTAAAAGATCTTTTTGCTTCATAACAGCTATTTAGTCCAATCCTTCACCAAGGAGAAATTTCTCTGGGAATTTCCCTTTTACTCCACGATCTTTGTACCATTGCTTAATTCGGTACATATCAGCATTGAGGTCGTCAGTTAACTCAATCTGATCAACTATTCCGATCTCTTTGCGTCCCCAATCGAAAACGGCGCAGTAAAGTGGAACATTTGCAGCCCTAGCAATGGTATGAAAACCACCTTTCCATTTTGTAGTTGGATTGCGTGTACCCTCAGGAGCAATCGCGAGGTGAAGAATTTCGCGTTTCTTAAATTCCGCGACAATTTGTTTTACCATACTTGCACCTTTGGATGTATCCAAGGGAATGGCGCCCATATAGTTTAGTACATAGCAGGCAGGCCAAAAGAAAAATTTCTTGTTTACTACGATACTCGATTTTCCGCCAATAGAGTTATAAAAAAACCAGGAGATAATAAAATCCCAAATTGAGGTGTGTGGAACCCCTAAGACCACGCATTTAGGCACGGGTGCTAAACTGCCAATAACTTTCCAACCCGTAATCCACAAAATAAATTTTGAAATATATTTCATAACTCTAGTATTATAATCAAACAAAAATAATTCAATCTTCTATTAAATGCGTCATCTATCGAATTAATCTAGTCTCACTATTTTTGGCAAGACAATATTTTTCCAATAATGGAAGAGAAATATCAATCGTCTCCTGGGTACTTTCCTTTCCCGAAAATCCAATTATTATCATTAGAAACCGTTTTGTATTAAGAGTTACCGAAGTACGGACCGAGTCGCTTGTAGGTGAGCCGAAAGGGGAAACAGAATCTCTAAACAATGGTAAATAGTCTACATTTAAATCCCCACGCCCGATAGCCTCATACGGTTCATCTTTTCCTCCAATGTCGAAATATATATTTCCGGATATTTTCTCCATATCATAACCTCCAATAGACATGCCTGTCTTTAGAGAGATTAAATTAACTACATCGACCACATTATTAATTCGAAACAGCCTATTCCCTTTTACCACGCGGCGCATCAGGGCTTCAGATGAGAGACGGTATCTTGATGGATCTTTCCCACATGCCCGATAGGCTAGTCGGGATGCGTAAATTGCCGGGTGAGAACTAATATCTGAGAGATGAGATGAATTTTCAAGCGCTACAGAGACTGCTTCGATCTCTTTCCACAGAGCTCTATTTTGAAGCTCAAAAACAACATCGCATGCAATGTACCCCAAGGTAAGATTGGGTAGCTTATCCTTGAGACTCTGAGTTATAAACACTTCATTCATATCTTAATGCCGATTTTTATCTCTTTATCCCAATTTAAAAAATACAATTACTAACTCTTAAAAAGAAGATTTTATTTCAAGTTATAATTTGCAAATCAAGACATTACATTAATTTCCGTGACTAAATAGTGGCATCAGAAGCAAAAATAATGATAGCACAACAAGCACAATTACAGCGCTCCAACCAATGATATTATTGGCAAGCTTATTGACATATTTGCCCATGATTTTTTTATTATTAACCAACAGGATCATACAAACCAAAACAACAGGGAGCAACATCCCGTTAATAACCTGGGTCCACAACGAAATTGAGATCAATGGGGCATTAGGGATTAGGATAATAGCGGCGCCAATAATAAGAATACCGGTATAAAGGATATAAAACTCTTTGGCTTCATCCCATTTTTTGTCAATGCCGGCCTCAAAACCGAAGGCTTCACAAACGTAGAAAGCTGTTGCCAAGGGCAATATAGTTGCTGAAAAGATTGAGGCAATAAAGAGTCCAAAAGCAAAGAGTTGAGATGCAAAGGCTCCAGCGAGAGGTTTTAGTGCCAGTGCGGCATCCTTAGCTTCATGGATCTGAATTCCATTCTCGTGTAATGTTGAAGCACAAGCCACCATGATAAAAAATGCCACCACTACGGTGGCGATACAGCCCACGACAATATCGATCAGCGAATATTTAAACTGTTTCATTTTAAGCCCCTTTTCGATTACAGAGGACTGCATATAAAATTGCATCCATGGAGCTATTGTAGTCCCGATTATACCTATAATCATAGCGAGGCTTTGTGAGTTAATCTCAAGCTGTGGATGGACAATGGCCTCTCCTATTTCGCCCCAATGTGGCTTGCCCATGAGTGCCGAGACCACGTACATCAATAGAGAGACACTAAAAAGCAGGAAGATACGCTCTGCAATTTTATAGGTCCCCTTCACAACCAGGAACCAGACTAAAAAACCGACCACAGGCACGGAGATATATTTACTAACCCCAAAGACTTCCATACTTCCGGCCACTCCGGCAAATTCGGTTGTGGTATTGCCAATATCGGCAAATAACAATCCAATAAAGATAAAGAAGGTAATTTTTACCCCCGCATTTTCGCGGATCAAATCGGCAAGCCCTTTCCCTGTTACTATTCCCATTCGGGCATTCATCTCCTGAATTACCACTAGGACAATAAATGAAGGGATAAGGGTCCAGATTAGATTATACCCATATACGGCAGCGGCAACAGAATAGGTTGTAATTCCCCCTGCATCATTATCCACGCTTCCGGTAATTATTCCCGGGCCCAAAATAGCCATGAACAAACCGAGTTTTTGAAAAAATGATTTTTTATTTTTAATCTTCAACATTGCACTAACCCTATTTATTTGTCCGACGTTTTCTGATTAAATCCTCAATGATATCGTCAATAACAACCATCCCTTTAAGTACATTCTTTTTGTCAACTACAGGTATAGCCAACAAGTTATACTTCGATACGATCTCTGCAATCTCATTAATCTTCTGATAATCTCTTAGATGAACGGGTGAAGGCTTCATGATCTGCCGAATCTGCAATTCAGGTGGAGAGATAACAACGTCACGGATTGAGAATGTAGCCAGAAGGATTTCATTCTCATCGATAACGAAAAAGTTATAAAAAGTTTCGAATTCAGGTTTCTTATCTCTAAGTTCAGCGAGTACCTCTTCGACAGTGGTATTCTGATTAAAGGATAGCACCTCTGATGACATGATACTTCCTACGGTATGATCAGGATAAACGAGCAATTCACGAACCTCCTGAGAGGTATCTTTCTCCATTTCATTGAGTAGCAATTCGGCCTTATCATCCTCCAATGCATCGAGGATGTCGGCAACCTCATCGGCTGGCATCTTATCAAGAACGTCAGCAGCTTTTTCAATAGAGAGGCTTTCAAGGATATGCAACTGGGTTTCGGTATCCAGTTCTTCCATTACATCAGCTGCCTTCTCTTCATCGAGAGCAGAAAACACCTCTGCACTAGCCTTTCGACCTAGATCTTCAATAATATCTGCTAAATCAGAGGGATGTAGCGTTTGAAGCTTTGCATAACTTTTTGAAAGCTTAATATTTAAATTTGAGAAATCTATAGTTTCAACATCTTCCCAAAGTATAAACTTGGATGGGATCGTCCCTCCGAAAAGCCCAATGACATATTTCAAAGGACGTGCAATTCCAATTCTGCGCAACAAGCCCTCTATCCCAATATCGACAGCCACAGCAAATGTGCCACTACTTATGGTAACTAAACGCACATCATTTACCCGAACGAGTTTTCTACCGTTTAGATCCACTATTTGGTTATCAAGAACGGCTTCGACAAGAAAAAGGCTATTTTCAGATTCCTCTTTTGAGAGTTCTATTAAATCGTCACAAATACATTTCACTACGCCATTAACCTTTTCGATATGAAAATTGTCAAAGGAATAATAGACAATATCTTTATTTACTTTGAGCTTAATCCCTTTTACAACCGGATGCCCGGTAGGATAATTGGAAGAGTCCGGATCAACTAAGAGATCCTTTATGGTGCCAAGGCTCTGACCATTGGGATTAAAAACCTTCCTCCCAATAACCCGACTTAAATAGAATGTGGTAATTGATGTCATGAGCACCTCCTTGCTGTTAGGATATTGCAAGGAGCGCAAACAGAAATGTGGCGATCCCGCTATATCAGGTTAATAAAAAATATTTCCGCAGGCCCTTCGTCCATTCGTAAAATTAGATTGATTTGTTGCGCAAAAGTAGGATTTTTGTTCTTAGAAAAAAATGATCTGAGCTTATAAAATATCAATTAATTGTTAAATAGACAAAATTGATGACTAAAAGCCATTAGTCGGTTCCCTGGAAACGTACTAACTTATTGACCCCCAATTCAAATGATTTTTCTTTAAGGCAATTAATTGTTTCTTAAGAATATCATTTAATGGTTGTTCTAATAGTGGGTCTTGTGAAATTATTGAATCTGCAATATCACGGGCATACTGAAGAATCTGTCCATCTTTGGCGAGATTACTTATTTTTAAATCGAAAGCTATTCCACTTTGTTGAGTCCCTTCGATATCGCCGGGTCCTCGAAGACGCATATCAACCTCTGCGATTTCGAAGCCATCATTTGTAGCCACCATTGTTTCTATCCGCTTGCGACTCTCAGCGCCAAGTTTAAATCCACTTAATAAGATACAGAAAGATTGTTCAGCACCCCGTCCCACACGTCCTCGTAACTGATGAAGTTGGGATAATCCAAAACGTTCCGAACTCTCAATAATCATCACAGAAGCATTAGGTACGTCAACACCAACTTCAATTACTGTTGTCGCGACAAGGATTTGAGTTTCACGATTCTTAAATCGTTGCATTTCCAAATCTTTAGCCGCCGGTTTCATCCGTCCATGCACCATTCCAATGGCGTAATCGGGCATAGGAAATGCTTTGATAATCTGTTCATAGCCCTCTTCAAGATTTTTATAATCCAACTTTTCAGATTCTGAGATTAATGGATAAACGATATAAATCTGGCGACCTTCAGCAATTTCATTTCGGATAAAATCGTAAGTCTGAGCCCTTTTATTCTCAAAATAATGGACTGTTCTAATTGGTTTCCGTCCGGGCGGTAGCTCATCAATAACTGAAACATCAAGATCCCCGTAAACAGTCATAGCCAATGTTCGGGGAATCGGAGTTGCAGTCATAACCAGCACATGAGGTGGGACAAAGTTTTTACGCCAAAGTTTTGCCCGTTGTGTTACACCAAATCGATGCTGTTCATCAATAATTACAAGGCCCAGCGATTCAAATTGAACAATATCCTCTAACAAAGCATGAGTTCCAATAATCAGATTTAAATTACCACTAAGCAAATCAGAATGAATAATTGCCCTCTCCCCTTTCTTAGTTGATCCCGTAAGTAGTTTTACCTTTACCGACATGTCTCCAAGAAATTTCTGAATAGAAATAAAATGTTGATTAGCAAGTATTTCAGTAGGGGCCATAAGACAGCATTGAAATCCGTTATCCATTGCAATAAGAGCAGACATTAAGGCAACCATTGTTTTTCCACTTCCCACATCACCTTGCAAAAGTCGGTTCATCTGTCGACCTGAGCCCATATCTTTTCGAATCTCTCGGATTACCCGTTTTTGTGCATTAGTAAGCTCAAAAGGCAGATGACTATAAAAAAAATCGTTAAAATAATTCCCAACCTTAGTGAATACATGTCCCTTGAACTTCTTATAGCGGTCAGCTTTTAGATGAAGTAATTTAAGCTGAATATAGAACAGCTCCTCAAATTTAAGTCGATATTCAGCATCTCGTAAGACCTGAGGATTTTGGGGGAAATGAATATTAATTAATGCCGATTCAAGCCCAAGCATACCAAGTTTCTGAACCAGCCATCCAGGCATTGATTCAAAAATTGTTCCACGCGCTAGCTGAAGTGCCGCATATTGAAACTTTAAAATATTCTTTGAGTGTATAAAATTGCTTTTAAGCTTCTCTGAAGTATTGTAAAATGCCTGAATATATCCTTCTTTCTTTGTTGAATCAGGAACATACTCATCTAGCTCAGGATGAACAATGCTAAACTGACCGTTAAATTCTGTTGGCTTCCCAAAAGCAATATATTCGACGCCAGTCTTAACAGTCTGGGTAATAAATTTAATCCCTTGGAACCATATTAACTCAAGAACTCCGGTACCATCATTGAGATAACCAACCAATCGCTGGTTGCGACCAATACCAATAACCTCCATACCCATAAGTTTCCCTTTTACCTGAATATAGGGAAGCAGAGTGGTAATTTCTTTAATTGTGTAGAACTTTGTTCGGTCTACATATTTATAGGGGAAATAATAGATCAGATCACCAAGTGTAAAAACTTTCAGTTCCTGATTTAGAACAAGCGCCTTTCGCGGGCCCATTCCCGGAAGAAATTTAATATCCTGTGCTAATATTCCCGCCATAAAACAAACTTACACGAAAATTACAGTTTTACAAACTGCTACTAAATCTTTACCAATTCTTTCTTAGTTTTACCACCTTAATCCATCAAATAGCACAATGCTTACTTTAAGCCGTTTACGTTATTTAAAAGCTGCACGCCATCGTGGCGGACATCAAATTCATTCCCCATTCTTATTTCGATTAATCACAACAGTTATAGAGGATAAGAAAAAATATCCGGAATATACGATTTTAAAAATACTCAGACAGAAATCAAGCGAATCGTTGCACGAATTGAAAGATCCTACGACCCTTTCCATCTTTTCTAATGCGAATATTGAGAAACAAAAATACAGAAAACTCTACCGTCAATTAGAACTCCCTGAAAAGTATTGCAACTTACTATTTCGTTTAATTCGTGAATTCAAACCTAAAACTGTACTCAGTTATGGTCCTTCTCTTGGAGTTCATCTGGGAGCAATGGGGCTAGCGATCCCCTCTATCCAGGTATGGCAAATAATAGAATCTATTGAATTAAAAATAGTTACAGAAAATCTTCTTGAGCAAAGCAACATTGCCAATATCGAGTACCTTTCTGATTACTCGGCTGTAACGGAAAATCCCGAATTCGTTTTAATTAATGACCCTTGGAATCCGCAAAGGACAGAAAACAGTTTAAAGAAACACGTTCAATGCAGTCACCCACCAAAGGTAATAATTGTAAGAGGGATACATCATTCTCAAGCCATGGAAAAAATATGGAGAGGGATTACTGAAGATAAGAATGTACAAATCACATTGGACCATTTTGAAACAGGATTAGTACTACTAAAAGCAGGATTACAGAAGGAAAATTTTATTCATCGGTTTTGATCAAAAAGTCAATAACCGTTAACGTACAAGTAAAGGAATAATCATTTCTATTCGTATCTTTATCTCCGAGAATCAAAGCACAGAAAAGAAAATTGCCGCAGTTATTTTAGTATCTATTTAAGGGCAATAATATTAGCAGCTACTCAAATTTCAGGTTTGAAACCAAAGATTATGAAGATAAAAAAAGTACTAAGTATAATTGCAATATTGCTACTGATTGTATCGATTATATTTTACCGCAGCAAAAAATCGAATGTCGAAGAGATAACCTGTAAGGTGATGAAAGGGCAGGTAGAAGTTAAGATTCACACCTCAGGTCAACTAAAGTCAGAAAATTCAGAGAATATTATTCTTCCTGCAGTGCTCTCGAGTCAGAATGTACGGATTTACGAGATTAAAATTACCGATCTAATTGAGGAAGGTAGTGTTGTTGACTCTGGGCAATATATTGCCACGCTAGACCATAAAGTTATTGAAGAGGTACTGACAGCTGCTAGGTTAGAATTGGAGACTGCAGCCTCAACGATAGAAGACGCAAAGCTTGATTCAAATTTAAGTCTGAGCAACTATCGCGATATCATTGTTAACTCAAAATCGGATGTTGAAGAGCAGAAAATCGTTCTGGCAGAATCGGTTTACGAGTCTCCATCGGTCATAAAAAAAGCACAAATGGATCTTGGCAAGGTTGAGCGGAAGCTGGAACAAGATATTAAAGGGCTCGAAATGAGGCAACGACAATTGCGTTCTCAAATGGAACGACGAAATATTGATTTTAATCTCAAGCAACAACGGGTTGACAATCTGCTTAAACTTTATGATGCCTTAATTATTAAGGCTCCTAAACCCGGAATGGTCTTATATGCCAAAGATCGATTTGGAATAAAAATACAAATTGGATCGGTATTAACCCCTTGGAATCCCATTATAGCCACTTTGCCTGACATGACAAAATTGATATCGGAGACCTACATTAACGAAATTGATATTGCAAAAATAAAAGTGGGTCAGCCTGTAGCTTTAAGTATCGATGCATTTCCGGCAAAAGAATTAAAAGGTGAAGTAATATCTGTAGCCAATATTGGACAGCCAATGCCTAAAAGTGACTCAAAGGTCTTTGAAGTTAACATTAGAGTCTTCGGCAGTGACCGTGAGTTAAAACCAGCCATGACCACAGGTAATTTGATTCAGACCGGAGCCTACAATGATAAGTTATATATCCCCTTAGAAGCTGTATTTGAAACAGATTCAACAAAATATGTCTATATCAAAAAAAATAAGGTGGTTAGGCAAATCATTGACCTAGGAGATGAGAATGAGAATTATGTGATTGTCAATAAAGGTGTTGAGAAAGACGGAATACTACTTTTAAATGAGCCTGAAAAACCCGAAGAGATTGAAACTGTAGGTTGGGAAATCTATAGGGATCAAGTTCGCAAACACAATGAATTGAAGCAAATAAGTGATGAGCCGGTTAATGCGGCACCAGCAGATTCAGTTAAAACAGCTAAGAAAAGTAACGTTTAAACATACCGCATCTCTGGGCAATAAATTGAATAAATCTCCCATTAGCCAAAAAAAATTGAAATTTGAAAATTAACTTTACAGTATACTCATTGTATATAACTAAATGCAAACGAACTTCGTATGAAGATAAGAGCCTATTATAACCGCTATTCCTATAATGTCTTAATTGCAGTCGAGGCAATTTTTGCTAATAAAGTAAAATCACTGCTCACCGCTTTGGGAATAATTTTTGGCGTTGCGGCAGTAATTAGTATGTTGGCTATCGGGAACGGAGCAGAGCAGGAGATTCTTGAGCAAATTAAAATGGTCGGGGTCAATAATATAATTGTTACTCCAATACTTCAAGCTGACCGGGCAAGTTCGAACGACACCAAGAGCAGCGCTGCGACCGAGGGAAACCAACTTACAGGATCGAAAAAGAAATTTTCAAAAGGGCTTACTCTGCTTGATGCTGAATCAATAAAACAGGTAATCCCTACAGTACAAGATGTTTGTCCGATAATCACCTTCAATTATACTGCAATTCTTAATGATATCAGTAGTCCAATAAAACTTGATGGAACAGATAATACTTATTTTAATTTATTTGATATTAAACTTGAAAGCGGAACACTTTTTCATCACCAACATATCGAAGATGGGAATCCGGTCTGCATCATAGGTAGTAACATCAAGAATGTTTTCTTTAACCAAATTGATCCTGTTGGAAAGTTTATTAAATGTGGACAAATCTGGCTACTGGTCATTGGAGTAATTGAAAAAAGAAGTTTTGCAGGAACTGGAAGTGGAACAATGGCGATAAGCAGCACCGACAACAGCATTATTATCCCAGTAAAAACAATGCTGCTTCGATTTCGCAATAGGGCATTAATCAAGAGTGACGAAGTAAAACAAGCCAGTCTTTCAAGCAGTAATGCGATCGCTCCTAAGATTGAGGATACCAATCAACTGGATAAAATTATAATTCGCGTAAAAGAGACTCAACAATTAACCTCAACTGCAAAGATTGCAGGAAATATGTTAATCAGAAAACATAACGACATCAGAGATTTTGAGATTAGCATTCCTGAATTACTGCTGAAGCAGCAGCAAAAAACGAAGAATATCTTCAATATTGTTCTTGGTGCTATCGCAGGAATTTCCCTAATCGTTGGGGGAATAGGTATTATGAATATCATGCTTGCCTCGGTGATGGAGCGTATCCGTGAGATCGGAACACGTCAGGCAATTGGCGCTTCACGCAAAGATATTGTATTCCAGTTCTTATCTGAGTCGACGTTAATTAGTGTTGCAGGTGGCATAATAGGGATAATTCTCGGTGTTGCGCTCTCGAAGATAATCCAGACGATGTTTGATATTAAGACTATAATCTCTGTATTTTCAATCTTTATCTCATTTGGGGTTTCCGTATTTATCGGCATTATCTTCGGTTATCTGCCGGCCAAGAAAGCAGCTGAGAAAGACCCAGTTGAATCATTAAGACAATAAATCACACCTATGAACCGTATTATCGTTCTGATAACATTAATTGCAATTTGTAAAATTGTCGTTGCGCAGGAACATGTAACTAAATTGACCCTTCCCGAAGCGATAAATTTGGCCTCAAAGCAATCAATAGATGCATTTAAACAACAAAACATGTATCGTGCCAGTTATTGGGCATTTCAATATTACAGGGCCGACAGGCTTCCATTCCTGGGTGTTGGAGCTAACCCATTTGCGTACAGTAATTCAATCCGTCAGGATTATGTACCTCAAAACCAAACATGGGAATATAGTGAGCAAAAAAATATCACCTCAAGTGCATCATTAAAAGCGAGTCAAAACATCGCCCTTACAGGAGGAAGCTTATCTGTAAGTTCGGACTTAGGTATGTCTAAGAATTTCATCGGGTCGGAGCTGACCACTTTTTCAGCAAATGCGATCAGTATTGGATATAGCCAGCGAGTAAATGGGTACAATGCCATGCGTTGGAAATCAAAGATTGAACCGATGAAATTTGAGATGGCTAAAAAGAACCTTATTCAGTCGAGAGAAGATATTGCTGTTAAGACTGCGAATAAATTCTTTATCCTAATTGATGCCCAGATCGAGATTAAAATAGCCAAGACCAATCTGGCTAATTCAGATACGCTCTATCAAATTGGAAAAGGGAGATATCAGGTAGGCACAGTAACTCAGGATGAATTACTGAATTTTGAATTAAATCTGATGAATTCGAAGCTCGCATTAATAAAAGCAAATCAAGGGCTGATTCGAGCAAGATCAGATCTTAATTCATTTCTTGGATTAGATAAGAATACCCTGATTGAATGCATTATGCCAACCAATATATCTGCGGCACTTCAAATAAATGCTGATGAGGCGATTCAAAAATCGATGAATAACAATCCGAGTATCATCTCTCAGAATCAGCGCATCTTAGAGGAAGACAATAATGTAAATCTCATAAAAGCCAGGAACGGATTAAGTGCCGATGTGAGCGTAACAGCAGGATTAAATCAAACTGGGTTAGCCGTTTCGAATGCCTATCAAAATCCAAATAGGTTTCAAAATATTGCACTATTAGGATTATCAGTTCCAATCCTCGATTGGGGCAAACGCAAAGGTCAGATTCTAATGGCAAAATCAAACCGTGAAGTAGTCGTAAACAGTGTTAAACAAGAGCGGATAGATTTCGAGCAATCAGTGGTTATGAATGTGATGGAATTTGATCTTCAAGCCAATCAGGTTATGAACTCCGCAAAGGCAGACACTATTGCTCAAATGGGCTTTGATGTAACAATGCGCCGCTTTAAAATTGGGAAACTGGATGTTACTAAACTAAACCTTGCACGAAACGATCTCGAAAATGCCCGAAGAGCATATATCAGTTCTCTACGTAAATATTGGATTTCATATTATCAGATCAGACAACTTACCCTATTTGATTTCGAAACCGGAACAGATCTGACCACTGATTTTGATAAAATACTGAATCAATGAGCCATATTAAATTTACAAGAAAAAGGATAATACTCATTTGTGCGTTTGCTATGGTTGGCATTGCATTTATTCTCTGGGAGGGACTTAAAACACCTGCAAATATCTTCAGGGTTAAACGAGGGAATTTCGAGGCAATAATTACCTGCAAAGGGGAGATTCAGAGTGAGAAAGCGGTACTGATAACCATTCCTGATATTTTCGGTGACCGAACATTAGAGATCTACGACTCTAAAATCACGGATCTTATCCCTGAAGGTTCTATTGTAAAAAAAGGGGATTATGTCGCACTTCTGGATCAGGGAAGAATAAAAGAGCTTAAGGAGTCGAATATGGAAGTTCTTAAAAAGGTGATTTTCAATTTTAATGATGCTAAGATAGACAGTGCAGTAGATCTTGTTTCCCTTAGAGATGGAATTGAGCAATTTGGTTTTGATCTGGAGAATAAGAAGTTAGAAATGGAACAATCGGTTTATGAATCACCTGCTTTTCAACGCAAAGCACAAATGATTTATGAAAGAACCCAACGGCAGCTCGAAGAGAAAAAGCGAGCCTATCAGTCAACCAAAAAATCGTATAGAATCCGATTAACTAGGAACGAAACCTATCTCAATAAGCTAACAGATAAGGACAAGAGATATCAGATCGCCTTTGATGCTGCGCGAATAACGGCACCTAAAGATGGAATGCTCATTTATGGCCGTACCTATGGCCGAGGAGGGAGTAGAAAACTAACTATAAACTCATGGGTAAGCATGCAAAATCCGATTATTGCCACCCTTCCCGACTTATCGATCTTAGCTTCAGAAACATTTATTGAAGAGATATACATCTCTAAAATTAAGGTTGGCGACAGTGTACGGGTATATATTGATGCACTTAAAAATAGTGTAAAAACAGGAATTATCTCTTCGATATCAAATGTAGGGCAAGAGATGACAGGTTTTGATTCTAAGGTATTTAAGGTTATTATTGGTATTGCAAGTGATAAAAACCGCATAAAACCAGCAATGACCACTAACAATGAAATAATTATTACCAGGGAGCAGAATGTGCTGGTTATTCCACGGTCGGCCTTAGTATCTATCGATGGAAAACAATTTGTGTATATTCCTGAATTTGGAAAATTACACTTAAGAGAAGTGATTACGGGTAATAAGAACGAAAAATCAATTATCATTAAGAGTGGATTAAAAGAGGGGGATAAAATATTAATAACTAAACCTGAAATCAAGCAGATTTGAAATTTGTGGGCTAAGCAAGTAAAAGAATTATTTTTGGAATCATTTTCGTAAATTTGCAAAGCAAAAAATAACACATGGAGAAATTAATCAAGTTACGAGATATTGTCAAAAACTACCAGGTAGGAACACAGCCTGTTCTAGCTTTACGATCTGTTACACTTGATATTTTCAAAGGTGAATATGTTGCGATCATGGGTGCTTCAGGATCAGGAAAATCTACATTAATGAACATTATTGGGTGCCTCGACACGCCCACATCAGGAAGTTACACACTCAATGAAAAAGATGTAAGTCAACTTGACGACGATCGTCTTGCAGAGATTAGAAATACAGAGATCGGATTTGTATTTCAAACATTTAATCTACTACCACGCTATACCGCACTCGAAAATGTAATGCTACCCTTAATTTATGCCGGAATAGTAAAGGAGAAAAGACTTCTAATGGCTACCGAGAAATTAGCAAGTGTTGGATTAAGCGATAGAATGGAGCACCGACCTAATGAACTATCAGGAGGTCAGCGCCAGCGTGTTGCTGTTGCACGAGCCTTAGTAAATACGCCATCTATTCTTCTTGCAGATGAGCCAACAGGAAACTTAGATTCAAAAACTTCCGAAGAGATTATGAAACTTTTTGCGGCTATCCATAGTGCCGGAAATACGATAATTCTAGTAACTCATGAAGAAGATATTGCCATGCACGCCCATCGAATCATTAAACTAAAAGATGGTAAAATAGAAACTGACTATGTCAATAATACACCGATTTATTAATATTCAACTAAATTAAAAATGCGCGTTTATACCCGAACAGGAGATGATGGTACCACCGGATTAATCGGAGGTACACGAGTAAAAAAATTCGATTTAAGATTAGAGGCATATGGCACTGTGGATGAATTAAATTCGTGGATCGGGCTAATCCGGTCTCAGGATATCGGTTCAGAAGAAATTGCCGATCTGATAGAAATCCAGCAAAATCTTTTCGTTATTGGAGCATTACTAGCTACAGACACAGAAAAAGTTGAAAATCCGATACCTTGGAATGATTCACAGTCACAGATATCAATACTCGAGAAAAGGATGGACCAAATGCTTGATGTATTGCCACCACTCACAAATTTCTTGCTGCCTGGAGGGAATAATGCGGTATCTTTTTGCCATATTGCCCGTACTGTTTGCAGACGAGCAGAGCGTAAAAGCTACGAATTAGCTGAAGAAATTGAAATGCCTAGTGAGATTTTAAAATACATCAATAGACTTTCAGATTACCTCTATGTTTTGTCCCGAAAAGTAGCTCAGGATACAGGTATTCAAGAAATTCCATGGAAAGGATAAAAAAAAAATGCTTTGCGCTTTTATATCTAAAAAAATTGTGTTAAAATCGCGCTTTGATCAAAGCATACTAAATCTTAAACAAATATTATGTACTGGACATTAGAATTAGCTTCTAAATTAGAAGATGCACCCTGGCCTGCGACGAAAGATGAGTTGATCGATTTTGCTATTCGGTCGGGAGCACCATTGGAAGTAATTGAAAACTTGCAAGAGATGGAGGATGAAGGGGAAATTTATGAGTCAATTGAAGATATCTGGCCTGATTATCCCAGCAAGGATGATTTCTTTTTCAATGAAGATGAGTACTAAAAATAAAATATTTAATTCTTTAATGCAGGTTTTTTTATAGGACCTGCATTTTTTTTACGCTTTTCATCAATAGGATAGAGATCATTCGGACTTATTGGCCGTTCAAATTCCCGCCACACAAAACCCTCTAGCTCCTTATCCTGATCTGAAATCTCTTTAATCGGAATTGTCTTCCCTTCGGGTTTGGGATAAAATCGGATACTGTCAATATGATTATTATTGGTAAGATGAAGCTTAATCTTGCTGCTAAGAAGCCTGTTCATCCCAGAATACCTATCCTTATCCTTTAAATAATAAAGCGTCTGTGCATTCCCATTAACATCTGCAATTCGAAGTTTATTTTCAAAGATCTGACCGATAATCAATTTTCCTGAAATCTGGTTAAACCGTATTGAATCTTCAGACATTACAATAAAAGCGTTGTTTTCCAGATGGGCAATGCTTGGATCGGGTTGTTTAGACACAAACTGTATCTTTTCTGCAGTCATCTGATTTTTTCCAGACCATACCATCGGATCATAAAACATAAACATCGTAGAATCTACCATTCGATAACTCAACGAATCAGACTTGCCTTGAAGATCAGGCTTATGAAAACGGACATTCGGATAGGCCATGAAATATTTACCATCCTTATGTGTAACATCTGAAGTATCGGGTTTTGTCCGCAATGTATCGGCATGCATATACATGGTATCTTTCTTGCCAAATTGAATAAACATTGCAGAATCAGTAACGAAAGCAATTTTGGAAGTCTCGTTATAAACACCAACCTTACCACGGATCACAACTTTGTTGGTTGTATCGGTAAGGGTAACCCTGTGTCTTCCCCGACCATTACCGGTAGCTCTATCATAAAATAGGGTATCTCCTTCGAGAACCTGTGATTTATTGGTTATTTTGGATGCTTTATAAAGTTCTGCTACATTTTTACGCGTATCATACCAACCCCGTTCGGAATAAAGAACACCATCTTTTTTAGTCCCTTTTATAGTTGTTGGGCCAACAATAAAGGCACGTTCAGTCTGGCTATTATACTTTAAAGTATCGGCTTTTAAAATAAAATCCTTATTCAAAAGCACAACTGAATCTTTAAAGAACAACATATTATCATCTGAATAATATCGACCAATTATACTGGTTAAAACATTGGTTGTATCGACAATTTTTCCGTGATGATTATAATAGCCGATATTGGTACTCAGATCAAAATCCATTGCCTCAGTAGTTAGGGTAATTGATTTATCAACCAATTTCACATGGCTAACAAACTTTGCAAGCCTGGTATCTCCGTTGTAAAACATCTTATCACCATACAAGTGCAAGGTGTCTCCTTGGATAATATGCACATTACCAAAGGCATCAAATCGATTGCTGTCATTATAGGAGTAGGCACTATCACAAAACATCAACGCCTGATTATGACGAAATCTCACATTGCCAATAAGTCGCTGGGCATTAGCAATAATAGCCACGTCGTAGGTGTATAGGTCGGCATTCTCAATATCTACCCTCTTTTTCTTCTTCGCCTCCTGCGGTTGAGTCGCCTGAATAAAAAAAAGTGAAACAAGGGTAATAACAAAGAGTAACGGAATAAAAGTCGTTTTAGTGGTATGGCTCATACAACCTTAGGCTAAATATTCAAGCGAAATAAAAGGGTTATTTCCTCCAGGATTTTAATTTAAAGTTGCAATTTGCATAAGAATCATCGACATGAATATAAGTCTTAGACTGCTGTTTCGCAATCCATTTCCGATAAATATCCTCCTTTTTCTTGGCTAAGAACATCTCACTGATTTTCTGATAATCGTCCTGAAGATTTGCTTTATGTGATTTAGTTTTGTTATTCAGTTTAATCACTTTATACACTTCCCGTTGTTTATCGTCAAGGGTCAGAAATGGACGTGAAGTATCCCCAATATTCATATCGACAATAACCTTACTTACGTCAGGATCTAATTCAGACATCTCAAACTTGGAAGAGCCGGTGCGTTGGGAAGTAACTAATCCACCATTATTCTTAGTGTTCTTATCTGATGAATACATATAAGAAGCTTGATCCCAAGATATCTTACCGGTACGCACAAAATCGGCTATACTATCTACACGTTGCTTAGCCAAGTCAAGCTCTTTGGCATCTATTTTCGGACGAATAAGAATATGGCGACATTTTATCTTCTCCCCTTTACGATCGATTAATTGTATAATATGATATCCAAATTCACTGCGAACAACTTTAGATACTTGATTAGGCTTTAGATTAAATGCCTCAGTAGCAAATGTTTGATCGAGCATAGCCCTTCCGACATAATCCATTTCACCACCATTTCTAGCAGAACCCGGATCTTCAGAATACATAATTGCAAGTGTGGCAAAATTATCCCCATTCTCAATCCTCTTCTTAAAATCACGTAACTTAGCTTTTACTTCAAGGTCCTGCTTCTCAGTAATACTAGGAAGCATTGTCAACTGGGCATATTCCAATTGAGATCCAATTTCAGGAACCTCTTTAGGGGTCATTTGTCGGAAAAATTGCCTAACTTCTGAGGGGGTAACGGTTACCTTGGCAATTATCTTAGCTTGCATCTGCTCTGTTTTGAGTTGCTCTTTAATCGTTTCACTCATTTCGGCCTTGAGTTGAACAATTGACTTGCTGAAATATTTCTCAACCTCTTTTTCCGAACCAATATTCTCAACGAAATAATTCATCCTGCGATCCATCTGCTGGTTAATCTGATTATCTCCAACAACGATTAATGTGTCGAGCTCGGCTTCAGCAAGTAGAAGTTTCTGTTCAAGTAATTGCTCTAAAATAATGCACTTAGAATCACCTTGTACAGCCTGACCCTGGGCTTGATTTTGAATCGCTTGAGTCTCAATATCAGATTTAAGAATCGGATTACTTCCAACAACGGCTAAAATCTGATCTATAACTTTATCCTGTGCTTTTGAAACAAAAGGTTCAAGAATTACAATCCCAATGACAAGGGCAATTTTAATTGTGTTTTTTATCATTTTATATCTCTTAATATCAGTCTATAACTTTAAATTGATTGGTGCTTTTACCCTTTTGATAAATATTTTTCTGAAGCTCCTCGATAAACTCCATTTTTCTGGTGTTGAGAATTAAATTTGTGATCTGGTCCTTTACAAACTCAAAAGGGGCCTTATCACCAATTAAACGATAATCTTTTATCGCTAAAAGATAATATTTAGTCTCATCAGATGACTCGATAAAACTATTTCGTCGAAGAATATCTCCGGCACTTGAGAAGCTAACAGGCATTCTGGATCTTATTTGACTAAAATCCATCCAAAGCTCATTAAAATAATCAAATTTAGTGGCATATTGGAAGCTGTATTTTTCCAAATCCATACGCGATTTATCGTCTGAAGCGACCATCCACCGTCTTAATTGATCAACCTTTGCTTCCTTTTTAGGAACTTCTAAGTATATCGCTTTTACTATATTTTGTACCAGAATAAATTTCTCTGGATGAATATCATAAAAATGACGAATATCACCCGGCAAAATTACCGTATCTAACTTTTGACTGATAAGCTGCTGCTGATATCTATGGATAATTAGTGAGGTTCTATATTCATCTAATTCCCGTTGAACATCTTTTTGCTCTTCTACCAGATTCTCTTCGGCCATCTTCAACATCAATTCTTGCCTGATCCAGCGTTGAATATAAAATGTCGATTGATTAATACTATCAGGCTTGGTGATACCACGGGGAAGAACAGAGGCAAGCTCTCTTCTCAACAAGGTTTTATCTCCTACCTTGGCTACTATAAGATTTCCAGAAGATGACTTAGAAAAAAAAGAACATCCACTTAAAATGCTTAAAATAAACACACTAAAAAATAAATATCTACTCATTGAAAATTCAAATCATTTTCTATTCTAAAAAATGAGCTTAAAATCAGACTAATTCACCACCCAATGGAATAGCGTTCAGTAACAACAGGCGTCAAATTTACCTTAAATTAGCGAGAATTAAAATGATCTTAACACAAAATTGGGATGATTCTTACGCTCTGAAGTAAAACAAGAGAATCTGAAAGGGAAAAAAGTCAATTTAAGGGGATGAAAAAAGAGAATGATGCGAACTAGTATCGCACTGAAATAGTGCCCAAATCACAACACCGAAACACCAAATTATTCTCGTGAGTAATTCGGAGATTCGCTGGTGATCGTAATATCGTGAGGATGCCCTTCGACAATTCCGGCATTTGTGATCCGAACAAATTTAGCCTCGTGTAATTTTTCAATCGTATGTGCGCCACAATATCCCATACCTGCGCGGATACCTCCAACAAGCTGATAAACTACTTCATATAACGATCCTTTAAAAGAAACGCGACCTACAATCCCTTCAGGGACAAACTTCCGAATGTCATCCTCCATATCTTGAAAATAGCGATCCTTCGACCCTTTTATCATCGCCTCGGCAGAGCCCATCCCTCTATAGGATTTAAATTTCCGTCCCTGGAAGATTATCGTTTCGCCGGGAGCCTCTTCAACACCGGCAAAAAGAGACCCAGCCATCACACATTGAGCTCCGGCGGCAAGTGCTTTTACAATATCGCCTGAATAACGTAATCCCCCATCTGCAATTATGGGGATACCGCTATTTCGCAATGCTTTCGAGACATTATAAATAGCAGATAGCTGAGGCATTCCAACTCCGGCAATAATGCGTGTAGTGCATATTGAACCGGGGCCAATACCTACTTTGACTGCGTCTGCTCCAGCAAAAACAAGTTCAGAGGCAGCCTCAGCCGTAGCAATATTGCCCACAACAAAATCGGTATCGGGAAAACGACTTTTCGCCTGCTTGAGCAGTTCCAGAACACCTTTGGTGTGGCCATGAGCAGTATCTATTACAACAGCATCTACTTGCGCCTTTATAAGCGCCTCTATTCGCTCTAGAGTATCCTTTGCAACACCTACTGCAGCAGCCACACGCAAACGACCTTTATCATCTTTACATGCAAACGGTTTATCCTTTGCTTTGGTAATATCTTTGTAGGTAACTAGACCCACCAGTTTATTATCCTTGTCTATCACAGGAAGTTTCTCAATTTTATAGCTTCTAAAAATAGCTGTCGCTTGATCAAGTGTCGTTCCTACTTTGGCCGTTATGAGATTTTCAGACGTCATAATCTCTGCAATTGGCCTCGAAAAATCTTTCTCAAACCGAAGGTCACGATTGGTTATTATTCCTACCAGATGTTTATCATTATCGATAACCGGAATACCACCAATCTTGAAAGTCTCCATTAATCTGAGTGCATCCCCAACTAACTTAAGCTTTGAGATTGTAATTGGATCAATGATCATACCGGTCTCTGAACGCTTAACAACCATAACCTGTCTTGCCTGCTCCTCGATAGACATATTTTTGTGAATAACGCCAATCCCACCTTCACGAGCAATTGCAATAGCCAATTTTGATTCGGTAACGGTATCCATTGCGGCTGAAACAATGGGGATATTCAAACGGATATTTCGTGAAAACTGAGAAGATAAATCAACCTCTTTAGGGAGAACATCCGAATAACCAGGAATTAGCAACACATCATCGAAAGTCAAACCTTCGAGAATAACTTTTTCTGAAATAAATGACATGGCAGATGGTTTTGAGTGAGACTTAGCACTACAAATATAAGAAAATCAATTGAATCCAAGAATGGGCTATGTAAATTGTAACGGTTAAAATTACACCTCACAACACAAAAAAAATTAACGATTTAAAATAACTTTACCGTGCCTAAAAAATATCAACCTGGCTGTTTGTAAATTATGGATATTCACCACCAACTCTTAAAACAATATTGGGGCTACGAAAAATTCCGTCCACTTCAGCAGGAGATTATCCAATCGGTAAGCTTGCTAAAAGATACTGTTGCTCTAATGCCTACAGGCGGTGGAAAATCGATAACATTCCAGATCTATTCTCTGGCTAATGAAGGAATTTGTCTCGTTGTTACCCCTCTAATAGCATTGATAAAAGATCAGGTTGAAAATCTGCGCTCAAAAAATATCAAAGCCTTAGCGATATATTCAGGAATGACACTTAGAGAGATTGATATCACCTTGAATAATGCCGTTTATGGTGACTATAAATTTCTCTATATATCACCTGAGCGAATTGGTTCTGAGAAGTTTAAAGAGTATCTTATTCGAATGAAAATAAACTTGATAGCAGTCGACGAAGCTCACTGCATTTCGCAATGGGGATATGATTTTAGACCATCATATCTTAAAATAGCCGATCTGCGTCAACTTTTTCCCGAGGTCCCTGTCCTGGCACTTACTGCAACTGCTACCGAAAAAGTTGTCGATGACATTCAAGAAAAACTTCACTTCACAAAAAAAAATGTACTGCAGAAAAGTTTTCGCAGAGAAAATCTCATCTATATCGTTAGGGATAAAGAGGATAAAATCGGCTATTTAACCGATACAATAAAAAAAGCAAAAGGGACAGGCATCGTATATGTTCGAAACAGAAAAAAGTGTCGTGAAATTGCTCAGTTACTTCAGGCCAATGCTATTAAGGCAGACTTTTATCATGCAGGATTAGCAACAGATGTGCGCAGCCAGCGGCAAGACAATTGGATGAGCGGCGAATGTCGCGTTATTGTTTCAACCAATGCATTTGGCATGGGCATTGACAAGGCTAACGTCCGGTTTGTTATACATCTCGATCTGCCGGATTCATTAGAAGCTTATTTCCAGGAGGCTGGAAGAGCGGGGCGCGATGGGAATAAATCAGTTGCCGTTTTACTTTATAACAATACGGATAAACGCAGGTTACATAAGATGGTTACTGACAGTTTTCCTGCCATTGAAATCATTCGAAAAGTTTACAACTCAATATCCAATTACTTGATGCTCGCTATAGGAAGCGGTAAAGGGGCAGTATTTAGTTTCAGGATCGAAGATTTTTCGCGCAAATTTGAGCTTCAGGTTAGTATGGTCTATCATAGTTTAAAACTCCTAGAGCGGGAAGGATACCTTAGCTATAATGAAAATGCAGATAATTTCTCACGAATCTTATTTACCATTCGCAGAGATGATCTTTATAAAATTCAGCATAATAATTCGGAGAGCGATTCTTTTATAAAACTCATACTTCGCTCATACACAGGTGTATTTACTGATTTTGTAAACATTGATGAGACTTTGCTTGCCCGTCGCTTAAATTGCTCAGCAGAAAAGGTTTACGAACTGCTTAAAATGCTCTCGACGCAAAATATAATCGATTATATCCCTGCACGAAAAACGCCAGTTATCGTATTTGAAATAGAGCGATTAGAACCAACTAGGATCCATATTGGGGTTGACAATTATCAAAACAGAAAAGAAAAATATCAAAACCAGGTGGATTCAGTCATTGAATATGCCTCCAGAAATGAGAAATGCAGGAGTGTCGCCTTATTGGAATATTTCGGACAATTCCACTCAGAACCATGTGGTACATGTGATGTATGCAGCGGAATTCATAGTTCAGGAATAAGTTTTGCCGATTACACACGTATATCAGTTAAAATTATCGAAAACCTAAAAAATGAAAGTCGTCCAATCGAGCAAATTATCAGATTGATCAATGAACCGGAGCCAATAATACTAAAAATATGTCGTTGGATGCTGGATAATAGCCAATTAAAAACAACTTCAAAGGGGCTATTATCAAACACTGTTAAAAGCCAAGATTAGGAACAATACCCTGCGCTATTTGGATTTTGATTACCTTTGCACGAAATTCTTCAAGACAAAAGGATTAGAAATGAGTAAAGAACCTTTTTCAGAGGTGGTCTATTCGAAGAATGTAATCGAGTTTGCCACTGTTGCTAATGAGTATTGTTCTTTCATTGAGGCTGTTGATCAGTTTGAGCGAAAGAGTTTTATTACTAAAGTGCAGAAATTATTTCCGCTATTATACCTTAAAACAGTACTGCTTCCAGTACCGGATATTGAGATGTCTGACGATTTGCCAGAAAAACATGTAAGTGAGGAAGATTATAATTTTATATTGCATAAATTAGAGGCTAAACTAGGACAGTTCGATGCTTACCAGGAGGTTTTTGACCCTTCGATGCAATTCAGTGAAGAGGCTTTAGAGGCTAGCATATCGGAGAATATTGCCGATATATACCAAGATTTAAAAGATTTTATATTATCCTATCGCATGGGCACCTTAGAAGTGATGAATGATGCCTTATGGGAATGCCGGAATAATTTCGAGCAATACTGGGGACAGCGATTAGTAAACGGACTTAGAGCACTTCACAATCTGGCATATGGAATGGCTGATCTGGAGGAGACTGTTGAGCCAGCAGAATAAAAATGAGATCGAATTAATTTTCAATATACAAAGTTTAACGAAGAACAAAATATTAGTCAAAGGGAGGTCAATAAAATGAGGAAAAGTATTTCCAACGATGAATTAGCAGAATTACCACTTTCTTCTTTTGAAGGTGTTATTCACGTAATTGAGCAACCCGATGAACTTGACAAAGCGTTAAAATATCTGAATAATCAATCGATAATTGGTTTTGATACAGAAACACGGCCCGCATTTAAAAAAGGGCAGGTTTTCCCTGTTTCACTTCTTCAATTAGCGACCTCAGAACAGGCTTTCTTATTCCGAATTAACAAAATAGGATTGCCACTTGGACTTGTTAAAATTTTAGCTTCGAATAAAATAGTGAAAGTCGGAGTTGCAATTCGAGATGACATTAAAATCCTACAACGAATTGTACATTTTAAACCAGGTGGATTTATTGAATTACAGGAGCTTGTAAAGGATTATGGGATAGAGAATTTCAGCTTAAAGAAACTCTCTGCAATTGTTCTTGGATTCAAGATCTCCAAGTCTCAACGATTAACAAACTGGGATGCAGAGGAGCTAACCGAACAACAACTTATATATGGCGCCACAGATGCGTGGGTTTCGTGTGATATCTATAAACAATTACTTATTACACCTATTGAACCGGTTCTTCTAGAATCAGAAATAAGCGAAAGTTCACAGGAAGATTAATTAAACCGTAATCTTTCACAAGAATTTTATATCTATCATGTTGAAATTTAGTAAAGTAGTCTTAAAAAAGGGAAAAGAAGAGTCAATACTTCGGTTCCACCCATGGATATTTTCAGGTGCCATTGATCGAATCGAAGGAACTGTAGAAGAGGGAGATATTGTAATTGTCCATGCAAGCGATGATCGGTTCCTAGGTATTGGTCATAGTGCAATTGGATCTATAGCAGTTCGAATATTCTCGTTCCATGATATCACCCCCGATCTTGCTTTTTGGTGCAGTAAATTTCAAGCAGCCTATAGCCTAAGACACAAGATTGGTTTAACCACCCGCAAGAAGACCAATGTATTCAGACTTATCCATGGCGAAGGTGATGGTATGCCGGGGTTAATCGTTGATTTCTATAATGGAACAGCAGTCATTCAGGCACACACTGTAGGTATGTGGTTGATTCGGGAGCTATTGGCTCAGGCCTTGCAAGTTGTATTGGGAAAAAAGCTTAAAGCAGTCTATGACAAAAGCGCAAAAACACTCCCTTTTAAAGCTGCCATAGAGCCTATCGACGGTTATCTACTTGGTAAACAGATCACTAAAGAAGTAATGGAAGATGGGAATCGGTTTATTGTTGACTGGGAAGAGGGGCAAAAGACAGGTTTCTTTATTGATCAACGTGAGAACAGAAAACTATTAGCCGATTACTCCTTTGGCAAAGATGTACTAAATATGTTCTGCTATACTGGTGGCTTCTCTTTCTCTGCCATGCAGGGGGGTGCTAAACTGGTCCATTCGGTAGATTCATCAGCTAAAGCAATTGAGCTTACCAATCAAAATGTGGAACTTAACTTTCCGGCAGATACACGTCATGAGGCTTTTACGGCCGATGCATTTGATTTTATGCGGGACATAAACGAAAAATATGATTTAATCGTTCTTGATCCGCCGGCATTTGCAAAACATAAAAGTGCCTTAAGCCAAGCTCTTCAAGGATATAAGAAGTTAAATTCCAGAGCGATTCAGCAAATACGTCCAGGTGGAGTATTATTTACATTCTCCTGTTCACAAGTGGTCACCAAGCAAAATTTCCGAGAAGCAGTATTTTCAGCAGCAGCAATTTCAAAACGAAATGTAAGGATATTACATCAGCTTTCGCAACCCGGTGACCATCCGATTAATATTTATCATCCGGAAGGGGAATACCTTAAAGGATTAGTTTTGTATATAGAATAACAAATTGATTTTCATTTAATTCTAAAATAAATTGAAATTTAGAGAGTTTGATTTTGTCCCGGAGATCATGGATGGTCTTGATTCCATGGGCTTTGAAGAATGTACTCCGGTACAAGAATTATCGATGCCTGTAATCTGGTCAGGAGCTGATCTTATTGCATGTGCACAAACAGGGACCGGAAAAACTGCGGCTTACCTTTTACCCGTCCTTAACCGTATTGCCTCAAATCCCGGCAAGGGTATAAACACCCTGATTATTGCTCCAACAAGAGAGTTGGTTCTGCAAATAGACCAACAGATTGAAGGATTTTCATACTTTTCTGGTGCAACCTCCTTGGCAGTTTACGGTGGTGGCGAAGGTGCAGCATTTGATCAGCAAAAAGCTGCGTTGGTTCAGGGTGCCGATATTATCGTAGCAACACCCGGCAGATTACTGTCGCATATAAACTTGAAATACTCCGATTTTAGCACCGTAAAACATTTGATCCTTGATGAAGCAGATCGTATGCTTGACATGGGATTCTTTGATGATCTTATGCGGATCGTTCGAGAATTGCCTGCCAAGCGTCAAACCTTAATGTTTTCGGCTACAATGCCTCCAAAAATCAGGAAATTAGCCGAAGGAATACTCAACAAACCGCAAAGCGTAAATATTGCAATCTCGAAACCTGCAGAGAATATCATTCAGACAGCCTATATGGTTTATGAGAATCAAAAAGTGGCCCTGGTTCGCTCCCTATTAAAGGGAAAAACAGATTATAAGAGTGTAATTATCTTTACTTCCAGAAAAATAAATGTCAACGGACTGGTTCGTGACTTGAGAAGAATGGGATTTAAGGCCGATGGAATGTTATCCGATCTTGACCAGAAGGAGCGTGAAGAGGTGATGTTACGGTTTAAAAACCGTGAGACACAGGTTCTTGTTGCCACAGATATTGTTTCACGGGGTATCGACATCGACGGAATAGATATGGTTATGAACTTTGATGTGCCTCGTGATCCCGAAGATTATGTGCATCGTATTGGAAGAACAGCACGTGCTCAAAGTTCCGGAGTTGCAGTAACACTAATTTCGGACCTCGATCAGCATAATTTTAAACGCATTGAAGATCTTATCGAACGCGAGATCATAAAAATACCTCTCCCTCCAGAATTTAGCGAAGCTCCAATTTATGATCCGAGCGCCCCTAAACATTACGGAAACCGACCATCAGGCAGATCGAATGAGCCAAAAAAATCGGGAAGTATCCTAAAGAAGAAAATCTTTAGACATCGCGACCGAGGAAACCACCAGGGGCATCAATCGGAGTAACCATTGAGAGTATTATGATATTGCATTAAGCTAAACCCAATATAAAGAGTTAAAATTAGAGGGTTTAGCGAATAAACATAGGCCATTCTATTAATCCCTATCAATTCATCGCAATAAGGTAAAGCTTATCGATAACCTAAAGCTGAATTTTCTCTGCTGTTAGAGCAGCACCGAGAAATAGGGTTGCCCTGGGCTCAAAATTCTCTGTCGATTCTGTAGTAAGAAAACGAATTGACCCTCCTCGTGAACACACTTGATCCATAACAGGATGACGAACAAGGTAATCGACAAGACTCTCTGCTACAATTGGTCCCTGTTCCAGGAGCTTCACATGTTGTGGAAGAAACTTATCAATCGTTGAACGTAACAGCGGATAATGGGTACATCCTAAAATAATGGTGTCAATCTGTGGATCTTTGGTCAAAAGATTTTCTATGTTTTTACGAACAAAGTAGTCAGCTGCAGGATTCGACATTTCATCATTCTCTACCAGAGGAACCCACATTGGACAAGCTTCTTGAGTAACAACAAGGTGATTTCCCATGATCTTTGCAATCTCTAAAGGATAGGATTCAGAAAGCACGGTCCCAGTGGTTCCCAGTACTCCAATATGCCCCGTCTTAGTATATTTTGGCAATTGCTCCACGCTAGGCCTGATAACCCCTAAAACGCGTCTACATGAATCAAATCCGGGGAGATCTTTTTGCTGTATCGTCCTCAATGCTTTAGCCGAAGCAGTATTACAGGCAAGAATAACCAAATTGCATCCCATCGAAAAAAGCGTTGATACTCCTTGAAGAGTATATTCATATACCACATCAAATGAGCGCGTACCATAAGGGGTTCTAGCATTATCGCCCAAATAGATAAAATCATATTGAGGCATCTGTTCCCTGATTGATTTTAAAATAGTCAATCCTCCGTATCCTGAATCAAATATACCTATTGGCTGATATTTCTGTTCCACCTGATAACTTTTAATATCGATTTAAAAGTACTAAAACTATCTTACAAATTGCTTCAACAACAAAATAGTGAGAAAATAGTAACGAGACACGATTGTTTGGTTATTCGAATTTTACACTAACAAAAAAAGGAACCGACTAGGATTCCTTTTTTTATATCAAATAAAATAGTTAAGTCTATTTAATACCCAATTTGGTTTTTACAAAAGGGGCAAGGTCGATAGATTGTTCTGAATGATACAAAACACCATTAACCTCAAAAACATAAAGTAACCCTTGTTCTTTTGCAACATCGGTAATTGCCTTACGCGCTTTCTCAACTACAGGTTGAAACTGTTTTGATTCTTCTTTCTGAAGACTCTCTTGAGCTGTTTGCTGGAAAGTTTGAATTCTCTCCTGAATGCTTTGAACTTCGTCTTGTTTTGCTTTTACAAGAGCCTCATTAGCATCTTTAGCCTGAGCTAAGGCAACATATTCCTTACCTTTTTCACTATACTCTTTTTGCATCATCTGAAGCTTGGATTCAAGATCAGCCTGAACTTTCTCAAGAGCAACTTTCGCTAAGTCTCTCTCAGGCATCACAGAGAGTAATTGCTGAAAATCGATATGACCAAATTTTAATGTCTGAGCAGACAAACTGCCCGCAAAAAAAAGGGAACACAAAACTATTACTTTTAAAAAATTTCTCATGTTTTTTTGATTATGAATTTGTTGGCAAATATATACTTTTAATTTTTATATCCAAGTTTCTGAAGAATCTGATCGCTTAAATCATACTTTGAATTGGTATAAATCATCGATAAGCTACCTGCTTTATCAAAAACAATCGAATAACCACCCTGCTCTGAAAGCTCTTGAATCGCTTTAAAAACATCATCCTGAATAGGTTTAATTAACCCTTGTCGTTTTTGAAACAGATCACCCTCAGCACCAAAATACTGACGTTGTAATTTTTTATATTCTTTCTCCTTCGTAATGATAATATCTTCTCGTTTTCTTTTCATATCGTCGGATAACAAAACAACCTCCGACTGAAAATCTTTATACATTTTATCTAATTCGGCATGAATAGTCTCTAATTCTTTCTGATATTGCTGGGAAAATTTATCCAATTGATCCTGAGCTGATTTATAGGAAGGGATATTATCCAAGATATATTGGGTATCGACATAGGCATATTTCTGTGCATAACTAACACCAGCCGAAATGGCCAAAAACATAAAAACGAGTATTATCTTTTTCATTGCGAAATTACTTGTTTAGAGTGGTAAGAATACTTGCATATGAGATTCTTAACCATAATAGTAAAGCGAATATGCCCGCTACAAACCAAATTAATAAACTTTATACAATCCTTCAAAAACCAGACCAAAAAAATTCGCATTTGACTAAAACTGTTGTCCCATAATAAAGTGGAACTGACTGCCACCTGATCCTTTGGTATAACCATCATCAAAGCCATAACCCCAGTCAAAGCCCATCAGCCCAAACATTGGTAAGAATATACGAACGCCAAGACCCGCTGCACGCTTGATATTAAATGGATTATAGTCCACAAAATCAAACCATGAGTTACCAGCTTCAAAGAAGCTTAAACCATAGATTGTAGCAGATTGACTCAAGGTAATTGGATACCTAAGTTCTAGGGTAATTTTCTCATATATATTACCACCATTAGCAGGTGTTAAAGAGTTATTCTGATAACCCCTTAAGCCAATAATATCACTTCCATACATACTATATCCAGACATTCCATCACCCCCGACACGGAAACTTTCAAAAGGCGAACGGAGATTCTTATTGTAATAGCCTAAGAAACCGGTTTCATACTTTGAACGCAGCACCAGTTTTGAGTTAGCACTAAATGGGGTGAAAACATCACCCTTAAAAACCCATTTATGGAATTCAATTAACCTATATCGCTCTTCAGGGGTAAGAAAGGGACTAGAATAGTCTTTGTTCGAAAAGAGTGAATAGGGAGGTGTAAATTGTACCATAAAGGAGAAATTAGATCCTCTTTTGGTATACAAAGGATTATCGGTTGAATTTCTTCCAAATACAGTTTTAAAGCTAAAATTATGAGAAGTACCATTCTTAAAAAAGAAATACTGCCAGTTATCCAACACATAAAGCTGATAAGATAGTTCGTGATACATCGTAAAGAAGTCATCAGGAAATTTTAAACGATAACCCAAACCAAGAGAACCACCAATAACACCCATTTTTTGAGTGATCACATAATTATATGGATTATAATAGCCTCCTCCGTAACCGCCGCTACCATAACCACCGCCACCATAACCACCACCACCATAACCACCGCCGTAGCCGCCTCCATAAGCACTACCGTATCCGGAATAATTTCCGGTATAGTTATATGACTGATTACCACTGGTTTGCTTAGAATAGTAGACTGAAAAAGTTAGCGAATTAGGTTTTTTGCCTCCCATCCAAGGTTCAGTGAATGAAAAGCTATAAGATTGATAATAACTTCCATTGGTTTGAGCACGCAGAGAAACTGCCTGTCCGTCACCAGTAGGAAGAGGTTTCCATGCCTTTTTATTGGGGATATTGCGAAGTGAAAAATTTGAGAATTTCAAGCCCACAGTTCCAACAAACATACCAGCTCCCCAACCTCCAGAAAGTTCGATCTGATCATTTGCACGCTCCTCGAGTTCATAATTAATATCTACAGTACCATCTTCAGGATGCGGAACAACATCAGGTTTAATCGTTTCTGGATTAAAGTGACCCATCTGAGAAAGCTCACGTACAGAGCGGATAATATTCTCCTTGCTGAATAATTGCCCGGGACGGGTAAAAAGCTCACGCCGAGCAACATGCTCATTAGTCTTGGTATTCCCTTTGATACCTACTTTATCTATTGTAGCCTGGGTACCTTCAACCATCCGCATCTCAAAATCAATCGAATCATTTTGTACATTCACCTCAACAGGACTAAGGTTATAAAATAAATAACCATTATTAAGATACTCATTCGAGACCGCATCGTCATCTTCGGTAAGACGTTTATCAAGCATCTTCTGGTCAAAAATATCCCCTTTCTTAATCCCTAAAACCCTATTTAACTGGTTATCCTGATAGACCGTATTTCCGACCCATCTGATATTTCTGAAATAATATCTTTTACCCTCCTCGATATAATATCTCAGAATTACAGTATTGTTAATGGTGTCTTTTTTTATCGAATCTGCAACAATCATCGCATCCCGATAACCCTTCTCATTATATTTTTTAATCAGGTTTATCTTATCCTCTTCGAATTTGTCTTCTAAGAATTTTTTCGATGAGAAAAAGTTTCTGAGTTTCTTTGCCTTAGTTTTTTTCATTGAAGCTTCAAGCAGCTTCGGAGTAAGCGATTTAACCCCCACGAACTCAATCTTAGATATCTTAACCTTCACCTTCTTATTCACTTTAATATCAAGAAGAACCTGATTTTCCTTCGAAGGATCATCTCGTTGAATAATATCTACTTCGGAATTGTAAAAACCTTTACCTTGGAAAATTCCTAATATCTGACGCTTCGCAGTATTTATAAGATTGTCGGTTACCTGACCTCCAACAAGAAGCATAACTTTCTTTTCAATATCCTCCTTTTCACTTTTAGTGACCCCTTGATAATTCTTCTGAGAAAGACGCGGTCGCTCTTGTAGGAAAATATCAAGCCAGATTCTATCCCCAACGATTTTGGTTGCGGAGATTCTAACATCAGAAAATAATCCCTGATGCCAGTATTTTTTCAACGCAGAAGTAATCTGATCACCAGGAATAGTGATCTCGTCGCCAATAGAAAACCCAGAAAGATTCTTAAGCACTTCAGTATCCAGAAAGCGTATCCCACTGACTTCAATACCTGCCAGTGTATATTTCTTGGCTGAATCGTAATGAATTGAAAAATTGGTACTATCAGCAACAACCTGAGAAAAAAGGTTGAATGTACCCAACAATGCCAAGGAAATAATTATTAATTTTTTATACATTTTTAGCTTCTGATTTGTTCACTTGTTTTTCCAAACCTTCTCTCTCTGCCTTGGAAATCGACGATGGCCTCATATAAATTTTCTTTACGAAAATCGGGCCATAGGATAGGTGTAAAATAAAATTCACTATAGGCTATTTGCCACAATAAAAAATTACTGATTCTGAATTCGCCACTCGTTCTGATTAATAGTTCAGGATCAGGAATCTCGAAAGATGATAGATAATTGACAAATGTTTTATCATTAATATCCTCCTCTGAAATAACACCCTCTTGGGCATCACGAACAATTTTTCTAACCGCCTCAAGAATTTCCCATCTGCCTGAATAACTTAACGCAAGTACCAGATTTAAACCTGTATTTGCAGAGGTACTCTCTATTGCTTCACTCAATTTTACTTGAACCTGATCAGGAAAACAAAAGATATTTCCAACCACTCTCATGCGCACATTTTTCTCATTCAGATTATCAATTTCCTGAACGATAGCATCAACGAGTAAAGACATTAACGCATCAACCTCCTCCTTTGGACGATTCCAGTTCTCAGTTGAAAAAGCATATAAGGTAAGGTATTCAATCCCTATCTCCCCTGCCCCTTCAACTATTGAGCGAACAGCATCAACACCTTGACGATGACCGTATATACGATCATTGCCGTGAAGTTCAGCCCATCTCCCATTACCATCCATAATCACTGCTACATGACGGGGAATTCTATCTCTGTTTACCTGATCAATGATCATTTCGTTCTTTTGATCTTATCGTAAATAGCACAATTCCCCTTGTCGCTCCAAAGCTGCCAGGTTAACGATACAGATAGTGTAGCAAACCAATCATTCTTATTTAATCCCGTTTGCGCATCGGCATAAGTTAAAAATGAACTATTATTAATTGATATTGCATTTGCTTCCTCCAGCCTTTTGGGATCATTCAGATTGTCAATATTATCAGAGAATGTTTTACGCACTGTTGCCTCTACGATGCCACCTAAACGCTTCGTGATATTAAACTTTAAACCAACACTTACTGGAATTGTTAATGTTAACACATCAAAACCATTTGTCCTCTTAGGTGGACTTACTAAGGGATTTACAAAAGGAGGATATTGAGCAGGATTATAGGGTAATGTCGTAAGTGGATTAATTATCTCATTCGGATCAAGTATAAAGGAGCCTTTTCGAGGAGCCCTTGAATAAAATGCACCTAACCCAACAGCTACAAAAGGGGTAAAAGCTTCTTTATTTTTTTTGCCAAATCTATAATTCCGAAAATTAAACTCAAATAAGGACTCAACTGTTTGAAACGAACGGGTAAAATTGTAGGCAAAATCAGGAGTAGCTGGAAACATTGATGCATTCACACCAGACTGACCGATCAAGGTATTATTAAAGATCCCTTCTGCTTTCAGATTACCTGTGAGCAGCTGTCCTCTGATGGCTAAACGCTTATTAAAATTCCAACGTCCTAAAATACCAACAACAGGAGTGACGGATTTTGCATTATTTTGTTTCTGAATATCACCCCAATAAGTCGCTGCTGAAAGCTGCACACCTAAGTCTGCCGTATGCTGTGCGAAAACACAACCACCAGACAAAATAAGCATTATGACTACTATCAACTTTTTCATTTGCAACAATATTCACTAAGTTTATTTTAAAATTGGTCTATCTCGTTACAACCTAATTTTAACTAAAGGTTACAAAAGTAATAGATTAACCCTAATTTCCCTTTATTCGGACAAATTTTAACTCATTAAAATTAGCTCCTTGAATTGTACTGATTGATTTTATCAATTCCGTTTATCGATACCCCACATGAGTTTATTTCTCAAGGTACTATAAAAAGACTGATTATCAAACTGTAACACATTAATTGGGAAGCCAGCCTTGCTTAGGCGCAGTTCGATATTGGCACCAAAGGCATCTGAACGTGAATCTAATGAGGCCAAATAGCGTTCACCGCGTCCCTCAATTCGAAGTTTAATCTCCTCGTTATCTGAAATAACAACAGGTCGAATAGCTAAATTGTGAGGTGCAATAGGTGCAATAATAAAGTTTGCGGCAGTTGGCGTGATGATTGGACCACCTACTGCGAGTGAATAGGCCGTAGATCCCGTGGGAGTAGAGACAATAAGCCCATCAGCCCAGTACGAATTTAGAAAATCGCCACCTACCTCCACATGCACCGTAATCATCTGTGAAGTATCTTGTTTGTGAACAGTAAATTCATTTAAGGCATATGGGAAATCTGGAAATAAACCAGCATCATTCTCAAGCTTAATTAAAGAGCGAGGTTGAAGGTAATATTTTGATTCAAAAAAGCTCTCCAGCGAACTCTCTAAATCCTGCTGAGCTACATCTGCTAAAAAGCCTAACCTTCCACTGTTGATTCCAACCATCGGAATTCCGGAGTCACGAACTAAAGAAATAGCTTCAAGAAAAGCGCCATCACCGCCAATACTGAAGAAAAAATCGACATCCACAAGCTCTTTGTGATTCGAAAAGGTTGATATACCACTTGGATAATACGATATTTCGCGTCGCAAATATTCCAAAAAAGGTTGATATACCGTAACATCAACTTTATTAAAGTCTAAGATCCCGAATAAGTGTATCAGACTTTCGTAAAAACCGGGATTAATATTTCGTCCAAAGACCGCTATCCTCATTTAACAATCTAAAATTTATATGTTTATATATTTCATAAATTGATCATACCGGTCATCAAAGAGTGAATCAATCTGAGATTGATCCATATAGGTGGCCTTGATCAAGTAATCGTAACGTGTAAAAGTTTGAATAATCCCTGAGAGATCAACTACATTAACTTTAATGGTAACGTCTAGTTCTTTCGAAGATGGTGATGGCTTATGGATATAAAGACTAAGGATTCGGGCATCATTACCCTCTATAATCTGAGCTATTTGGGAGAGAGAATAATTGATTTCGGTAAGCTCAAGAACCAAGATTCCACCAGGTTCATGCGAAGAGAAAAGCTCTGCAAGCTTTAAGGCCAGATCAGTGCGTGTTATTGAACCGCAATAAGAATGCTCACTATCAAGCACAGGTACAATAGAGACACCACATCCCAAAGCTACCTCCGCGACTTCAAATATATGTTGATTGGAATGAACATGTGGTTGAAGAAGAGAAGTATTCATAATGTTTTCGATCTTCTCGTCGAAGTTCTCTGCATCGTAAATATCTTTATCTGATATAACTCCCAAATAGGCTTTTTCGACCACTACAGGTAAGTGCGAAACACGAAATATTTCCATCAGGGTAAGCACTTTCGAACCAGTCTCATCTGGCGAAATGGTCGGAATAGATTCTGAAATCAGATTTTCGGCTATCACGATTATTGCATAATTTTGTTATAAAAATCGATTCAAAGTTGTAAATTGCACACCAAATAAGTGAAATAAAACTATGACCCGTTTAAGCGTAAATATAAATAAAATAGCAACACTGCGAAACACCCGCGAAGGAAATGTTCCGAATGTTAAGCTGGCGGCTATAAACTGTGAAAAATTCGGCGCCCAAGGTATCACCGTACATCCGCGACCCGATGGTCGACACATCCGATATTCAGACGTAAAAGACTTAAAATCAATCGTAAATACAGAATTCAATATCGAAGGATACCCCAACCGATCATTTCTTGACTTGGTACTTGAAGTAATCCCCAACCAGGTTACCTTAGTCCCTGATGCACCCGAGGCTATAACCTCCAATGCCGGATGGAACACTATTACGCACAAGGAGTTGCTTAAAACAGTCATATCAGAGCTAAAAGCGGCTGGAATAAGGGTGTCACTATTTGTTGGAGCTGACGTAAAAATGATTGAAGGAGCTGCATTTCTTGGAGCAGACCGCATTGAACTTTATACAGAACCCTATGCCACTGCCTATCCACTGAATCCAATTCAAGCCGTGGAACCATTTATTTTGGCAGCAAAAAGAGCTAAAGAACTAAATCTTGGGGTTAATGCAGGTCACGATCTTAGTCTTCACAACTTAAAATTTTTTAAACAATCAATCCCCAATTTATTAGAGGTATCGATTGGGCATGCATTAATAGCAGATGCACTATATCTGGGATTAGAACTAACTATTCTCAAATACAAAGATTGCCTTAAGTAATGTCGGTTACTTTAAAATTTAGAAAATCTGGACATGGATACCCTTTTATTATCCTACATGGCTTATATGGAGCCTCAGATAACTGGCTTTCTATTTCCCGAAAATTGGAGGAGCGATTTACGGTTTATGTTCCCGACCTAAGAAACCACGGCCATTCACCCCATACAACCTCTCATAGCTATGAAGAGATGGTTGATGATCTTCATCTGTTTTTTGTTGATCATCATATTGAAAAGGCAATTATTTTAGGACACAGCATGGGTGGTAAGGTTGCAATGATGTTTGCTGCCGAATATCCCGAATTGGTAAAAAGCCTGCTTGTTGCCGACATCGCACCAAAAAGTTACAACCTACTTGAAAGACCTTATAAAACTGTTCTCCAGCACGAATTAATTCTGGGATTGATGGAACAACTTAATCTGGCTGCAGTCAAATCGCGGAAAGAGATCGATCACTTCATGTCAGACAAACTAAAGGATTCTACCTTACGCCAATTTCTAATCAAAAACATTCATCGCAATAAAGCCGACTTCTTTGAATGGAAAATTAATGTACCTATACTAAAACAAGCACTTCTGGCAATTACCACAGGTGTAAGTAGTGAATGGTTTGATGATCGACGTCCAATACTAGGTTATCCGGTAACATTTTTACGTGGTCTTAATTCTGATTACATATCGGATGAAGACCTCCCCATGATCAAACGGATCTATCCAGACGCAAAGATTATAGATATTCCCGATGCCGGTCACTGGCTTCATGCGGAACAGCCCGCAAAATTTATTGAAGCAGTATTATCTGTTGTATAGTTTAGTCAAAGCTTTAAGTTTCTCGCCATCTTCTTTAAGAACATCTATAGAGGAGAATCTCCAAATCCAGTTACTCTCTATTGTTCCAGGGGTATTCATGCGTGCTGAGGCATCAAGACCGAGAAGATCCTGCAAAGGTATTACGACCATCATAGAAACAGACCCCATTACGGCTCTGATCATTTTCCAATGATCAACACTTGTAGTGCCAAAATAATGTCGTAGATGATCCCGCTCCACCCCCTTTATCTTTTTAAGCCAACTTACAGTGGTATCATTATCGTGGGTTCCGGTATATGCGACAAAATCGGTTTCAAAATTATGCGGAAGATGTTCATTATCACCAGTTGAGGCAAATCCAAATTGCATTACCTTCATGCCTGGAAGATGATACTTCTTTCGAAGGTGATGAACCTCAGCAGTTATGATGCCTAAATCTTCTGCAACAATAGGTAAATGGCCAATTTGTCTCTGTAAAAGTGATAACATTAAATCTCCGTTGGCTTTTAACCACTCCCCCTTTATTGCCGTTTTCTCTCCAAAGGGAACAGCCCAAAACGACTCCAAACCTCTGAAATGATCAATCCGAACAAAATCAAACAAACTAAGATTAAAATGAATACGAGAAATCCACCACTCAAAATCATGATGCTCCATTTTCTTCCAATCATACAAAGGGTTACCCCACAACTGCCCTGTAGCACTGAAATAATCAGGAGGAACCCCTCCAACCACGAGTGGTTTCCTTTGCTTGTCTAAAAGAAATAACTTCTGATTAGCCCATACATCGGCACTGTCATAGGAGACATAAAGTGGAATATCGCCGAATATCTTAACCTCTAAACTATTGGCATATCTTTTTAATGAAAACCATTGTTTATAAAAGACGAACTGTAAAAATCTCTGATATTCAACATCCTCAATATAAGTGTGGTAATAATTATGAAGTGCTGAATGGTTGTGTTTTACCAACAACTCCTCCCAGTAACTCCAATCTTTTCCCTTTAGATTTTTACGACAGGCATAAAACAGAGACCATGACTCGAGCCACCAACTATTTTGATTCCAAAAGTGATGATATTCATTCCAACTGAAACCTTTAATCTCACGAAATCGGATAAAAGATTTCTGAAGATAAGGCTCCCTGAATTTTCGCACACGATGATAATCAATACTCTCTAAGGGAAATGCTTTCGTTGGTGGTGCTATTTCACCTTGCAATAGTCCTATTTTAATCAACTCATCAAGGTCAATTAAATCTGAATTGCCTGCAAATGCGGAATAACATTGGTATGGAGAATGACTAAAGTCAGTTGGTCCTAACGGAAGTATCTGCCAAATTTTCTGTCCCGATGCTGCTAGCCAATCGACAAAACGATAGGCCTCCTCTCCAAGTGAGCCAATACCATATTTCCCTGGCAACGAGGTAAGATGAAGTAATATTCCGGAAGTGCGATTAGACATAAAAAAACTATTAAACTACTTTAGAATAGAAAATTAAACCCTATGTGTCTACTGTATTTTTTTACCACAATAGGCACAAGAGACCACATTCGAAAGAACACTAAAAAAACTATGTGTCCTATGTGCCTATGTGTTTCTATTTTTTTTACCACAATAGGCACAAGAGACCACATTCGAAAGAACACTAAAAAAACTATGTGTCCTATGTGCCTATGTGT
>CAIVMQ010000018.1 GCA_903907075.1 uncultured Bacteroidia bacterium | reverse complement strand
TACCGCCATTCACCCTTAAAGAGGCTCTCGAGACAACTAAGATACATTCGGTAGCAGGTAAAATAGAACAACATACCTCTTTAATGACATTACGTCCCTTTCGCAGCCCTCACCATACCATTTCAGATATAGCCCTTGTTGGCGGAGGGACATTTCCTCAACCGGGAGAGATATCACTTGCACATAATGGTGTATTATTTCTAGATGAACTCCCCGAATTTAAACGCACCGTGCTCGAAGTATTACGTCAGCCATTAGAGGATAGAATAATAAACATTTCGCGGGCAAAATTCTCAGTTGAATATCCGTGTAGTTTTATGTTGGTTGCCTCCATGAATCCATGTCCCTGCGGATTTTACAACCACCCTACAAAACAATGTGTCTGCGGACCGGGTATCGTCCAAAAATACCTCAACAGAATTTCCGGACCTCTGCTCGATCGCATCGATATCCATCTCGAAGTAGTGCCTGTGCCATTCAATGAATTAACAGATATGGAACCCGGAGAGAAGAGTCAGGTGGTTAGAGAACGGGTAATCGCCGCACGTGAAATCCAACAGGAGAGATTTATGGAAACAGAGATCTATTGCAATGCCCAGATGAGTACAAAACAACTTCATAAATATTGTGTCCCTGATCAGGCAGGCCATCTGCTGCTAAAAAATGCCATGGAGAAGCTTGGCCTATCTGCCAGAGCTTACGATCGAATCTTAAAAGTCTCCAGAACCATTGCTGACCTTGAAGGAGCACCCTCGATTCTGGCCGATCACCTTGGCGAGGCAATCCAATACCGTAGCCTCGACAGAGAAGGCTGGGGAGCCTAAAAAATTCTTCCATTTCTGAGCTCATTGTGAAAAAAATTTAACTTTCTTTGTTTAACCATTTACGGACGGTTAAGAGAAGAGAAATCCAATTCGCCTCTAAGAATATACCTTAGCTAATTTCTCATAATCATTTGATTAAAAATAGATTAAAGAAAGTATTCGAAATAATTTTTTAGTTAATCTTTAAAAAATATAATTATGTCAGATAAATTTTCAGATCCAATAGGCCGGCTCATGGGATTGCGTTACAAGTCACATCCGTGGCATGGCGTACATATTGGAGATCATGTACCGGAAAAAGTTACAGCCTTTATCGAGGTTGTTCCAACAGATACTGTTAAATATGAGGTAGACAAAGATACGGGTTATTTAAAAATTGACCGTCCGCAACAATATTCAAATGTCGTTCCGGCCCTTTATGGATTCATCCCTCAGACCTACTGCGGAAAAAAAGTTGGGGAATTCTGTATGGATAAAACAGGTCTTAAGGCGGTAAAAGGGGATGGTGATCCACTAGATATTGTTGTCCTTACTGAAAAATCGATCCACCATGGTGATATCCTTGTTACGGCGCGTCCTATTGGAGGTTTTCGCATGATCGATGGCAGCTTTGCAGATGATAAAATTATAGCTGTTTTAAATAATGACTTTGTTTATGGCCATTTTAAAGATCTCACAGATGTTCCTGAGACGATTATCACGCGACTGAAACATTATTTTCTAACCTATAAAGATCTCCCCGGAGAGGAAAAAAAATCGGTCATAACCCATGTCTACGATCGCAACGAAGCTTATGAGGTAATCCAATGTTCGATTGACGACTACCACAATAGATTTGAAAATCTTGGAAGGATGTTGGTTCTTGAAGATTAACAGCAGAAAATCTGCCTGACCTTGGTCTTTAACGGACAATGAGATGGTAAGATATTTTTGACATTTAAAACAGATTAATTTCAACTATGGGGATTCGGTTTCGGCTTACGCTGATGATTTTTTTGCAATATTTTATCTGGGGATCATGGCTTATCTCATTGGGAAGTTATCTGGGGAACACCCTCCATTTTTCCGGGAGTCAAATAGGGAGCATTTTTGCAACGATGGGAATTGCATCGCTATTTATGCCAGGTTTATTGGGGATCGTTGCAGATCGTTGGATCAATGCCGAACGACTTTTGGGAATATGCCATCTTTTCGGTGCAATACTCCTTTTTTTAGCTGCCTCAGTGTTAGATTCGCAGACAATGTATGTGATAATCCTATGCTATGCGATGACCTATATGCCCACCATATCGCTGAGCAATACCGTTTCATACTATACGCTTGAAGATAACGGATTAGATATTATTACTAAATTCCCTTTGATCAGAGTATGGGGAACCATTGGATTTATTGTTGCGATGTGGATCGTAGACCTTATGCATTGGGGACTTAGCCCATTTCAGCTATACCTGGGATCAGCCGCTTCGTTAGTCATGGCCATTTATTCATTTACATTGCCATCGTGCCGACCGTTAAAACTCACGCGGCAACGCACGCTATTCTCTTCGTTGGGATTCGATGCCTTTGTCCTTTTCAAGAAGCGAAAGATGGCAATATTCCTTATTTTTGCGATGCTTCTAGGAGCTGCACTTCAAATAACAAACACCTTTGGACAATCTTTCTTACACGATTTCAATACCAAATATGCGACCTCCTTTGCTGTTGTACACCCTGGATTACTCATGTCGATCTCTCAAATCTCAGAAACATTTTTTATCCTCACGATACCCTACTTTCTAAACCGTTTTGGAATAAAAAAAGTTATCCTGATAAGTATTTTTGCATGGGTTGCTCGCTTTACCTTATTTGGATTAGGAAATCCAGCAGAGGGACTATTTCTATTAATCCTTTCAATGATCATTTACGGAATCGCATTTGATTTCTTCTTGATATCCGGCTCATTATATGTTGAAACTGAAACTGAACCGACAATAAGAGCCAGTGCACAAGGGCTTTATATGATTATGGCCAATGGAATTGGTGCTTTTATCGGAGGGGTCGCCAGTGGAAAAGTTATTGACTTGTTTACCGTTTCCGGAATTAAAGATTGGCGCAGTATTTGGTTCGCCTTTGCCGGTTATGCGCTACTGTTAGCAATTGCCTTTATTTTTCTATTCCGCTTTAAAACTGGGAAAAGAGATTTAAAATTCGATACAAAGGAATTGGTAATAAGCGAAGTAAATATGCAACCTTAAAGTAAGAATACAAACATTGAAAAATTATCTGTTGCGAGAAACCTTCAATCTGCAAAAACAAATGAAGGCCGATTAGCTTCTTTGCAAGTCAATATTTGAGTAGCTGAAATTGTTCTTCTCTTCAACCAGATCTTCACGCAAAATAACATTCCATTCATTAAAATCTAGTTCAGGAAAAAACGTATCCCCCTCAAAATCTTGATGTACCAATGTGAGATATAATTTGCTAACCCTGGGATAAAATTGGTTGTAGATAGTCCCACCACCAATAATAAATGCTTCCTCTTCATTATGCACAGCCTCAATTGCCTGCTCAATTGTATGAACGGTTTCACAACCTTCAAAAATGGCACTCTGCTGAGCTGTAATAACAATATTTCGCCTGTTGGGAAGTGCTCCATTGGGCAACGATTCAAAGGTTTTTCTTCCCATAAGCACGGCATGACCGGTGGTAATTTTCTTAAACCGTTTTAAATCATTTGGGAGGTAAAAAAGGAGCTTATTTCCATTACCAATGGTACGATTTTGTGCCATAGCAACAATCATTGAGAGATTTGAATAGATCATAGTAAATCTCGTTAAACAGATACCTCGCCTTTAATATGGGGGTGCGACTGATAGTTGACAAGTTCAAAATCATCATACTTAAAATCAAAAATTGACTTTACGTCAGGATTAATTTTCAAGTAAGGAAGAGTCAGCGGAGTTCGAGAAAGCTGCAAATCAACTTGCTCCATATGGTTATTGTAAATATGTGCATCTCCAAAAGTATGAACAAAATCGCCAGGTTTCAATCCTGTAACCTGAGCCACCATCATCGTTAATAAGGCATAGGATGCAATATTAAAAGGTACTCCCAAAAAAATATCGGCACTTCGCTGGTATAACTGGCACGAAAGCCTCCCCTCATTAACATAAAACTGAAAAAGCAAATGACATGGCGGCAAATTCATCTTATCGAGCTCTCCGACATTCCAAGCACTAACAATTAGCCTTCGCGAGGTTGGGTTTGTTTTTATATCATGGATAAGCTGAGAAATCTGATCGACAGATTTTCCATCGGGTGTAGGCCACGACCTCCATTGATAGCCATAAACATGACCTAGATCGCCATTCTCATCGGCCCATTCATTCCAAATCCGAACACCATTATCCTGCAAATATTTTACATTCGTATCTCCCGTAAGAAACCACAATAGTTCATGAATAATAGATTTAAGATGTAGTTTCTTCGTTGTTACAACCGGAAAACCTTCCTCAAGATTAAAACGCATCTGGTATCCAAATACACTTTTTGTACCGGTTCCTGTTCTGTCTGCCCGAGGTCTCCCATTATCAAGGACATGACTTAAGAGATCAAGATATTGCTTCATAGTTAAGACTTTCTTTTTTTTATCTCATCTCTGATCTCAGAGGCTTTTTCATAATCTTCGTCAGTTATAGCGGAATCAAGCAGTTCATCAAGTTCCTCAGATGAACAATCCGAATAATCAACAGTATGGGAAATTGCTTTACCTAATAATTCAGAATCGCCAGGCTCATCACTTACATCGCCATTCTCATCAAACTCCATGATAATACCCGCCTTTTCAATAATCTCCTCAGTTGTATATATTGGGCACTCAAAACGAAGTGCTAGTGCAATGGCATCAGAAGTTCTGGAATCTACCCGTATTCGATTGGTATTTTGTTCACAAACGATCTCCGCATAAAAAATTCCCTCTTCTAATTTATGGATAAAAACTTCTGCAATCTCAATATCAAATGCCAGAGCCACATTGAGAAACAGATCATGTGTTAAAGGGCGAGGAGGCTTAAGTCCCTCCAGCTGTATCGCAATAGCCTGAGCCTCAACGGACCCAATAATAATCGGAATTCTCCTATTGCCATCAGCCTCTGAGAGAACCAGTGCATAAGCTCCTGTTTGTGTCTGACTGTATGACAACCCAAGAATATTTAATTTTACTTTTTTCATTACCTAAATAAGGTGAAAAGATGAGCCCACAAATATAAAAATAGTTTTTCTTGATTTTTATTTAGTTCTCACAAAAACCAATGTTGTATTCTTTTTTCCGGTCTCCCGTTCATCGATTTCAAATTCATCAAAGCTTTTTATTAATGGCACTAACTTTTTAAACCCATAATTTCGGGGATCAAAATCGGGCTGCTTCTTTAGAATAAGATTACCAAGATCACCCAAAAAAGCCCAGCCGTTATCATCAGCCAGATCATTAATACTGTCAAAAATAATCTTTGCAAGACTTTTATTGGCAATCTCAATAGGATTTATTTGTGGAACAGGCAAAGGATCTTTTGTTTTCGATTTAGATTTAGCCTTAAAGATTTGAATCTGCTTTACTACAGGCTCTGTGGGCTTAAGTATTTCTAGGTAAATAAATTTATCGCATGCCGCAATAAATGGTATTGGAGTCTTCTTCTCTCCTATCCCATATACTTTCATGCCAGCCTCACGTAATCGAGTAGCTAAACGGGTAAAATCACTGTCACTCGACACAATACAAAACCCATCGACCCTCCCGGTATAAAGAATATCCATGGCATCGATGATCATGGCTGAATCAGTTGCATTTTTCCCAGTGGTATAGCTATATTGCTGTATCGGAGTAATCCCATTCTCTAACAAAACAGTTTTCCACCCCGCAACCGTGGGCTTGGTCCAGTCTCCATAAATCCGCTTAAACGTTGGCGTACCATATTTCGCAATTTCGGCTAGCATCCCTCTCACATTAGAGTAGGGAACATTATCAGCATCAAACAATACCGCCAAACGCGGATCTCTGGTAAATTCCATATCGAAAGGTATTAATTGCACAACAGCAACGTGTGACTAAACATAAATTTCATCTGTTTCAAATATACAGAAAATTCCTCCTTAAGACAAGATGCTCGAATCGTCCTCCTTACCTTCAAAAAAGGAGGCTGTAATCGGAATGAAATCACATCCAGAATAAAATAAGCAAAAAGGACTTCAATAAGCGGGACTATTATTTGGATTTGGAACTATTTAATTAGATATTTGCCTAACTATACAATCATTATACCGTGAATTCTTTTTTTAAGGCATTAAACGACCCGAGCAGAAGGCAAATACTTGAATTATTAAATAAGCAGGATCTTACAGCAGGTGAGATTGCACGTCAATTTACGATGACTAAGCCCAGTATTTCACATCACCTTGACTTACTTAAGCAAGCCGGCCTGGTTGTTAGCATACGGGATGGACAGTACCAGCGGTATTCAATTAACACCTCCGTATTTGATGAAATAGTAAAATGGATGATTCAATTTAAACAACTATAATTCAATTAGATGAAACGCAAAAATATCCTGAGAGAATTAATTTTGCTGGCAATGGCTATCTTGCCTATTTTGTATTTATTAATAAACTGGAGCTCCTTACCGGATCAAATGCCGATACATTTTGAGTTAAGTGGAGATCCCAATGGGTATGGTTCAAAATTGACCTATCTGGTTATGCCACCTGGAATATATTTGTTAATGCTTATTTTGCCTTTGATTGATCCCCGTAAAAGCAATTATGAGATTTTCAATGTCACCTATTATAAACTACGTGTTATTTTGGGGCTGTTTTTTGGGATAATAACCACGGTAATCTGCTATAATCAAATCCATGGCATTGAAAAGCTCGGTTTATTCATCCCTATTTTTGTTTTCCTCCTGTTTACCCTTTTAGGAAATTATATGGGAACAATTCGACCAAATTATTTTATCGGGATTAAGGTACCTTGGACATTAAACAATGACGAGGTTTGGACTCGAACTCATAAATTGGCAGGAAAACTATGGTTCTGGGGTGGAATTGCAGGAGTAATAGCGCTACTGATTATTCAAGATCCATTCTTCGTGCTGATCCCAATCCTATTTGTAATTATTGTAGTCCCTATCATCTATTCATATCTCATATACCAAAAAATTGTTCCTAAGAATAAGTAACATATTGACCGATAATATTTAAGAAGAATCAAACTCTTTAAATACCTAAAGCCCAAACAGATGAAGCTAAACAGCTATTTAACAGTATTTTTAGTGCTGGGATTTTTGAATCTTTATTCACAGGAAGAGAAGATAATCACCCTTAAAACAGTCACAGGAAACCTCGAGGGAACGCTTATGCTCACCAGTCAAAACAGTTCGAGAAGCGTTGCGTTAATCATTGCCGGATCCGGTCCTACCGATAGAGACGGCAACAACATGGGAATGGAGAACAATTCCCTTAAGATGTTGGCATCCGAATTATCTAAAAATGGCATTGCCTCCCTAAGATACGACAAAAGGGGTATTGGTAAAAGCCGCGATGCAGGAGTTAAGGAGTCGGATCTTCGGTTTGAAAATTATATCAATGACGCAAAAGACTGGATTAACTATTTAAGAAACGAGGCTAAGTTTAATACAATTGTTGTTATAGGTCATAGTGAGGGTTCGTTAATTGGGATGATTGCCTCTCAAAATCCGAATGTGTCTAAATTTATCTCTGTTGCGGGGGCAGGGCAGTGTGCAGATAAGATAATCAGAGAACAATTAAAGAATCAACCCCCTGCAATCTCAATAGCGGTTAATTCCATACTTGACAATTTGGCAAAGGGAAAAACCGTTGATAATACCCCCGTGGAATTAAATTCACTCTTTCGGCAATCTGTTCAGCCTTATATGATCTCCTGGATTAAATACGACCCGCAAAAAGAGATTGCAAAACTAAAAATTCCTATACTGCTATTACAGGGAACAACAGATATCCAGGTAAGCATCGACGATGCAAAGCGGCTCTTGCGAGCACAACCCAAAGCAAAGCTACTAATTGTGGAAGAGATGAATCACATTCTAAAGCAAGCTCCATCCGATAGACAGTTGAATATTGCCACCTATTCAGATCCCAAATTGCCTCTAAAAAAAGAATTAAGCAACGCGATTTTGTCGTTTATTAAGGGCAAATAAGGTTAGCCTGATCTGGACAAACAGTAATTATAGCGATCGAAAATTAACTTAATTGGGTCGTCAGATAGGTTTGGGTTAAAACCCGATGAGCGATTCGGGTAAATGCCCATGGATAATAAATACCCAAGGTAAGTAAAGTTAAAAGAATCTGTCCCCAGATAAATAGAAAATCGGCAATTAGATCTCCGTCATAACCCATTGTAATTTGTTTGCCATCCACAAGATTACTCTTGGTATGAGCTGTAAAATAACGATAAAGTCTCAGGTAAGCCATTGGGAAATAAATCCCCAAGGTTAATATTGCTAAAATAAGTTCCAAAGCTATTCTACCAGTAGAAGGGAAAAATTTAGTGTCCCATTTAATTCGGTAATCTTTATAGCGAACATCAACCATCCACTTATAAATCAAATAGATATTCGGGACAAGGCTGAATATTACAATCAGTTGATAGATCCACAGATCGATCTCTGATTTAATAATACTAAAGAGAATAATACCAACGAACAGGAAAGGTAAAAAAATGGTCAATGTTAAGGTGAGAAAAAGTTGACCCCCCTTGCCTTTAAAAGCAAATTTATGGGAATTATAAACTACGCCATGGACAAAAAAACGTTGGATATTTCGGATGAACCAAGGGACATAAATTCCAATTGTCACAATTGAGAGTACAATTCCAGAAATTATTATTCCGATATATTTATTGGTATGATAATCACACCTAACCTCCAGATTATTAAGTGATAAATTCTTAACGACCAATTTAATCATATAAAGGATGAAGGTAAAGCCCATTGATACTACGCAGGTGAGATAGAGAAAAAACATTTTTGAAGGGCCGCCAACAGGAACATCGGAGCCTGTAATCTGAGCAAATTCGCCTTGAAGCAAATAATAGGGAATCATAAAAAAAAAGAAGAACGCGATCCACAAGGGTAGAAACTGGGAACCTTTTAGCGTAAAATTCAGATAACTCTTCATGCTTAAATAATGTCTAATTTTTTCTTTTGTTCTATAATCAATCACAAGAGCCTGAAATAATATTCTAAGGATGACAAGGGGCTGGGGTGAAAAATTTGCGATATAAAGTTATAATCTAATTTGAAAATATATTCAAAAGAACAAAATCTTAATGAAATGTTGATATTCCAGTGTAATTAATTTCCAAAGAATTAAAGATTAAGGACGGATGCCTTTTCTCTACGGATGAGAAGGAGCAGAAAAAATAATCCAATAATAAAAAATAGCGCAATAGATAATACCGAATAACGCATGCTTCCCGTTACCACTTCGATAACTCCGAAACTAAAGGTTCCGGCTACAGTAGCGAGTTTTTCCATTACGTCGTAGAAGCTAAAAAATGAGGTGTGATCAGTGGTTGATTTGGGAAGCATTTTTGAATAGGTAGAGCGGGACAGAGACTGTGATCCACCCATCACAATCCCAATAAATAGGGCTGCACCAATAAATCCTACTGCCCCTTTTATCGTGAAGGCATAAATGCAAATTACGATCCAAACCATCACCGAAATACTTAGTGCTTTGAGATTTCCTATTTTGGTTGATAGTCGGGCAAAAAACCAGGCACCGAACATGGCAACTAATTGAATAGCTAATATGGTTGGAATAAGGACACTTTCAGTTAAGCCAAGCTCTTTCTCACCATAAGATGCGGCCATAAACATCGTGGTTAGCATTCCCATCATCAGAAAGAAGAAGGCAACGAGATAAATAGATAAGCGGGGTGATTTACGAATTTCAATAAACACCGTTTGTAACTCGTGGTATCCGTTTGTGAGAATTTTCCCTTGAGTCATACGTTTTCGAAAAACATATTTGGGTAAATGTCTAAATGTTAGTGATGAGAATCCAATCCACCATATAAAAACAGTTACAAATGAGATCCGAGCAGGCATATCCGATTGTTTGGAAAACCCAAATAACTCAGGCTTCATAAGCATCAGCAGGTTAAACAACAGCAAGATTACGCCTCCCAAATAACCCATCGAATACCCCCATGCACTAATACGATCCTGATCTTCGGGCTCTGCTATTACCGGCAAAAATGAGTTGTAAAAAACGATACTTCCTCCATACCCCAGAGTCCCTAAACCAAATGCGATTATTCCCAGCTCGAGATGGTTACTATCAAAGAAAAAAAGCATGCCACATCCAATGGCTCCAATAAGTGTGAAGGCTCGCATAAATCCTTTTCGGCGACCGGTATAATCAGCCATTGACGAAAAGAGTGGTGATCCTAATGCAACAAGGAGGTAAGCAACAGCTATAGCCCACGAATAGAGAGCGGTGTTGAGTACCTTAAAACCAAAAAAGGAGACCATGAAATCGGTACCATGACGGGTCACGGCATTGTAATAAATCGGAAATATAGTAGAGGCAATAGTTAGCTGATATGCAGAATTAGCCCAGTCATACATCACCCAGGCTCGAACCAACTTGGGATTCCCTTTTTTTATCGGCTCTATATCTTTGCGTTTAATCACAGTTTATCAGATTTTATAGTTAGGATTTTACACCCCTCTCTAATTCTCTTTTCCAAACTCAATGCCCTGAGTGTATTCTACCCGATAATCCCCATTTTCGTCTGCATAAATCAAATAAGCATCAAGTTCAGGATGACGCTTTAGGACTGCCATAGCCCCCTCCAAACCAAGAACCATCAGCGGTGTGTCGTAGCCATCGGCGGTTAGGGCATCCTTGGCAATTATAGTGACACTTAGCAAGCTATTCTTATAGGGATATCCGGTATGCGGATCGATAATGTGAGAATACTTATGACCATCCTCTTCGATAAATTTTCGGTAATTACCAGAGGTGGTGACCGCTTTATTAGTCAAAAGTATGATCGTTTGCAAATTCTGACCCGGAATACTCTTCTCCTTCGAAGGCTTATCTAAGCCAACTCGCCAGGATTCGTTATCAGGATTATTCCCTTTGCTCCTCACCTCACCTCCAATTTCAATCATGAAATTTTTTATCCCAAGGTTTTCAAAATACCTGTAAATAACATCTACAGAATAACCTTGGGCAATAGAATTAACGTCGATTTTAATCCCGGGAAGTTGTTTAATCAACCTCTTTCCATGAATTTTTATCTTATCCATCCCCACAAATTGCATTAAGCTGTCAACTTTAGCGGCGTTCATTTTAAGACGCTTTTCCGGACCAAATCCCCAGGCATTCACAAGAGGCCCAACAGTTAGATCTAATGCCCCATGGGTATCCTTACTAATCTCTACTGACTTGGTATAGAGCTCAATAAATAGATCATTCAATACGACTGTAGAGTCATTATTATTAATGCGAGAGACTATAGAATTAGGGATATAAGCAGAAAATGTGAGGTCAAAAATCTTGAAAATCGAATCAATAGATGGGGCCAGATCCTGATCAATTAAATCTTCATAGGTCATGTGATAAGTTGTCCCTTGAGTAAATCCAGAGATTTTGCGATATTCTGTCGGTTTATTTTTACAACACAATAGAGCTGTCAATAAGGTTAGAATACCAAGAAGACGAATTCCCATTTTGATTAATTTTAAATGAGCCAAAAAGATAGCCAAAGGTAAAAAGATAGTTAATGGTTATAATATGCACATATAAAAAACCTATAAACTTATTTTCATTGACTTAAGCATTAAAAATTAGAAGATCGTCGGAAGTTGATTCCGAAACACCCTCTTGGAGAATAAGAGTTGTCCGAAATTTATAGAATCAAAATCAAACCGTGATAACAAATATTTCTGATTCCTTTAAGAAGAGAAATGATTGCAAACAGATAATATATCGTTAACGACTAAATATATAAAGCCCGCTGAAATTCAACGGGCTTTATATATTAAATTGTGGTGCCCAGAACAAGACTCGAACTTGCACACCGTAACCGGAACCAGCCCCTCAAGCTGGCGTGTCTACCAATTTCACCATCTGGGCAGAATGCCATAAGCGGTTGCAAATATATAAAAAAATCTGAGTAAAGAATGGAGATTTAGCAAATTTCAGAAAACAGAAAACTATCGCTCATAGCTAAGATCATAGGTTGCCTCTTCAACAATATCTGATGCATTAATATAATACTTATACGTTTCACGTTTTGTCGCTCTAGGACTCTCAAACCGATCGTACTGAAACTGCCCGGTATTTATTGGTGCTGCCTTTAGGAATTTACGCTTTAAATAAACATAGACTGTTCGCCCCTTGTCGTCATTCTCGATTCGAAAGGGGTTGCCATTGGCTTGCACCAGATCAGCCTTAGATTTTCCTTTGAATTGATGGTTCAGCTGATTCTGCACACTACATTGGGTAAAAGCAGCTATTAAAATAAGTCCAGCTAAAAACCTTTTAAAACTCATAATTTCAATATTTAAAATTTATAAATCACTAGTGTCTCGTTTAAATAAAAAAATGTTCTTTGAAATTTTTGATAATCAATTATTTGCAGCGGTTTTTGTAGCGTGACGATTTCAATTGATTTTCTTTGGATTCAAATTCTTCAGAAAATGAACCAAGGGAAATACGTTTTCGCTCAGATTACTGAGTTTTTGCCTCGTCGGGTGTTCGACCGCCTTGTTGAAAAATATGATGGCAATAAGCACGTTCGTACTTTTACCTGTTGGCATCAGATGCTTTGCATGGTTTTCGGACAACTTACTGCTCGTGATAGTTTGCGGGATTTGATTGTTGCCCTTGATGCTCATAAGGCTAAATCATATCATTTGGGATTTGGCTTAAACGTTACCCGCCCAACACTTGCCAGGGCTAATATTCGTAGAAATTATAAACTGTACGAAGAATTTGCTTGTCATCTGATCGATTATGCTCGAAAAGTGTGTGTTTGCAGTGACTTTGAAGTAAACGTTGATGGCAATGTTTATGCTTTTGATTCTACAACCATTGATCTCTGTTTGAGTGTATTCTGGTGGGCTGAGTTCCGAAAGGCAAAAGGGGGCATCAAGATGCATACGCTTTATGATGTTAAAACCCAGATACCCAGCTTTATTTACATTACACCAGCAAGTGTCAATGATGTCAAGGCAATGGATCAAATTCCATACGAAAGAGGTAGTTACTACATATTTGACCGAGGATACAATGATTTTGAACGACTTTACAGAATTAATAAACTGGAAGCCTATTTCGTTCTTCGAGCAAGGGATAACCTCAACTTCGACAGACGGTATTCCCAAAAAGTGGATAAGCAGTCTGGTGTCAAATACGATCAGATTGGAGTTTTTGCAGCATCCAGGTCACGCAGCCGATATCCAGAGAAGATCCGTCGCATCAAGTATTACGATAGTGAAACAGAAGTTGAATTTGTTTTCTTGACAAACAATTTTGAACTAACGGCAACCGAAATCGCAGTTCTTTATAAAAATCGTTGGCAAGTGGAACTTTTCTTCAAGTGGATAAAACAGCATTTAAAGGTGAAAACCTTTTGGGGTCACACTCCAAATGCTGTAAAAACTCAACTTTATTGCGCAATTATTGCCTATTGTTTAGTGGCAATCGTTGGAAAAGAGCTAAGAATTGACCGACCAATTTACGAATTGAAAATCAGCGAAGCTAAATTTTACAAATTCTAGGCATATCTCTACTCGACAAAACGCCTGTAAAAGAGCTACTTACAAATATAGATTACAAAAATGTCAAAGAGCTAGGATATAAACAACTGTCACTCAGTCTCTTTTAACGAGACACTAGTG
>CAIVMQ010000017.1 GCA_903907075.1 uncultured Bacteroidia bacterium | reverse complement strand
TGCCTTGATGGCATATTTACCGTTTGCATCGGTCAGAGTGCCGTTGGTAGTACCTTTTTCAGATACCGCAACTCCAGGAATCGAAAGTCCGTCAGATGCCGAAACAACTGTTCCTGTTACCGCATGCTGCCCAATTGCACTGCCCACCAGTGCAATGCACATTGCAGTCAATAAGAAAATTTTACGCATAGGTTTCTAAATTTTAGTTAAAATTCTGAATTGATTATTTAACATTTATTCCACAGTAAATTGATTATTACTACTTCGTATCTGTGGATTTGTACGAAGTCTCTTCTCGTGTCTTGCTTCAAAACTCGAGAATTAAGGTCTTTGTTTATCCACTTTTTATGTTCTTCATAGATGGGTTTTTAGGTTTATATTTTTAACTGATTTAAGTACTGATAATGGTTCGATAGTGAAAATTCATTTCTGTAAAGACCTTCTGAAAGATCATCTCCGAGGTTCCCAGAAGTGCTGTCCGGTCTCCCATATCGGAAATTAAGACTAGTGTACTCTCCGAGATCTTCTCCAGACAATACCGATTAAGTGATTGTTGAATGGGTGATAATACATATTGTTTTGCTTTTGACAGTGGTCCGCTTAATACGATTATCTCGGGGTTTAGCAACTGGATGATATACGAGAGCCCTTTCCCCATCGCTTTGCCAATCTCATTGAGGATCGCGATGCAAAATTCATCCCCCTCACGAGCCGAATTGATTACATCTTCAGGGGTAATATCCTGAGGATTATTCTCAAACTGCCTAATTAATGAGGATATTTCTTTATTGGCAATCCCTTGTTTCACCCTTTTTATAATCGTATTTGACGAAGCAATAGTCTCAAGACATCCTCGTTTCCCACAAATACAGAGTTCGCCATTTTCAACGATTGGAATATGAGAAAACTCACCCGCAAAGCCACTCTTGCCGCTGCAAAGTTGACCATTGATAAAAATCCCCAGTCCTAATCCCCAGCTCCAGTGAATTATTATGGCATCCTTATAATCTTTGGCAGCCCCAAAATGAAATTCTCCATACGCATGCATACGCGCATCATTGTCTATATAGATAATTTTATTGAATTTCTGTTTTAGTTCACGCTCGATATTTTGCCGTTTGGTATCTTTTATCGTATAATTAATCCCCGTTTTTGAATTGATCAACCCCGGCATATCTATTCCAAGACCATATACGTTATCATCTGAGATCTGATGGACTTTCATTAGCTGTTGTGCCGTTTTATACAGTTTATTTATTAGGTCCGGATCATCAATATTCGTATCTATTTCAATAATTGGGGTGACAAACTTATGGTTGCAATCAAGAATGGCCATATATGCCGAAAAACGGGCAAAGTCACATGAGATTACATAATATCGATCTTCAGGTAAACCATACAGATTCGGTTTGCGACCTCCACTGGACTCCCCCATACCAAAATTTTTGACATACCCTGCAGTAGTCAGATCATTTAACAACACAATACAGGTAGGCAGGCTAATTTTCAGCCATTTACTCAGTACAGGTGCAGAGGTGTAACCATCGGTACGGAGTAAACTCAATATCCTTTTCTTCTGTCTGATCTTGTTTAGTTCAGCAGATGAAACTTTACTTGTACGTGGTTTAATATTTTGTGGCATTACCCAAGTTTAAATATTCAAAAAATTAAAAAAGTTCCGCAAGATAATAAAATATTTTATTATCTATTTATGGTTTATTAACAGTTAAGGGGTTAATTTTAAATTTATCGTAACTTTTATGTTAATTTATCATGAACTGACTAATTTTTTCCCAACAGAGGCACTAAAAAGAAATAAATTACTCGTGTTACGAACCCTTTAATTCAAAATTCAGCTAAAACTATCCAATCATTCTTGGGGCAGGTGGTTCAATAGGCACTGGACTAGCCAAAGCATTGTGCGATTTCATCAACGGCATTCGGTTAGTATGTCGAAATCCTCAAAAAGTAAACAGGGGGATGAGTTATTTCCTCCCGACCTCACCGATCGTGATCAAGTGTTTAATACTGTAAAGGGTTCATAAATCGTTTACCTCACCATCGGCTGATATAAAAAAAGCCGTCCTGGGAAGGACGGCTTTTTAATATAGATGTTAAATCGTTGTTTATTTAACAGCGGCTTATTGCATAAACCATGGTTTTACATTTGGAGAATCGGTACCACCGGTAACCCCTTTCCAATTATCATAATTACCATCAATTTCGCTCTGTGGATAAATGATACGGAATACATTATATCCTGGACTGCTGGAAGCGATCGTGACACTTGGCGTAGCATAATTTGTTCTGCGGGCCAAATTCCATCCTTCCATAGGTTGATGGAACAATGCGATCCAGTGTTGTTTGTAAATTTGTGAAAGTGCAGTGGCTGGATTTGAACTAAAAGCGACACCCGGATTGGATAGCATTGCTGATAATTCAGGTGCAGTAGGAGCTGCAGCTGGTTTATTCACGACCCAGATTGAAGAATTATTGGCCAGGTCGTACCAGAATTTAACTGATGCAGTAATTCCTTCTTCGTAGTTGGTTTTTGCAGTTGCCTGATTTGCACCTACGCCGCCTATTCCTTTACTATATAATTCAGCCTTGATGAAACTTATTTCATGACCGGTAATAATAAGCATAGGGAATGTTTTATCGGCTACATAATAGAAATTAAGGGGGGCATATCTGTAATTTCCAGGAACGACCCACGTGTTTATTCTTGCGTTGTCATAAGGGTCATTTTCAGCGCTGTTCCCAATTTCTGGAGGAGTGTCAGAAAGCGGTGCCTGAGGGAAAGGTTTCCATTCTCCTGCTTTGTTCGGTTCAAAGAAGATTTTACACCGTAAGTCGTAAATTCCGGAACCATCTGTTGCGGCCGAACTTGACATGGCATCCCACATTGTTGAGCCCATGCGGATGTATGAGTTACCGCGATACCATCCAGCTCTGTCAATTACTAAGTTGGGTACAGCAGAAGGATATAAGCCTACTACTTCATTGGGTGCCAATAATGGTTTTGATAGTGCTTCTGCAATAATTGTATTTGCTGTAGAAGCGTCTTTGGCAGCTAAAACCATTGCATATCTGAGTCTGATTGAGTTCGCAAATTTTGTCCATTTTGCGATATCATTCCCAAATAATGTTTCGGCTCCCCCTAACGATATCTGTACACCACCAGTTGTGAAATTATCTACAGCCCATTTTAAATCAGTAAGTGCAGCTTTAATAATATCTGCCTGTGCATCATACTTTGGCCTGAAGAATGCCGAGCCTGTAAATGCTTTACCCCCTTCAGAATAAGGCATATCACCATGGATTAGGGTAGTTTGCAGTGTTCTGTAAGCAATTAACGTTTTGACCATCGCTTTCACGTTAGTCATTTTTGCTACATCCGGATTGGCTTCGATCAATTCCATCAATTTTACAGAGTTTGCCAGTGTATTGTAATAACTATTCCAGTAAGCGCTGGCCGAATTGTCCATGCGATACCCCGATGCAGCATACATACCTGCTAACTGACTATTCTGATAAATCCAAGAGGTAAGGAATGCTCCGTAACCATCCATTAAACTTCCAACAATACCGTTGTATAAGGCAGGGATAGTTGGATCATAGACTTTTTTATCCCATGACTTGTTAATGTCTCCAAAGTCTTTCTTGCAAGAAGAAAAGGAAATAATGACTATTGCAGCTATTGACATCAATAGGATAGTCTTATTCTTGATATTTAGTAATTTCATTTTCGTAAATTTAGAGGTTAAAATCTTGCTTTTACACTAAAACCGAATGATCTGAAACTCGGATAAGCAGCCCATTGAAGCCCTTGTGCATTTCCGGTACCGTTAATTCCTTCGGGATTAAGGTGGTCAGGCAAGGAGGCATAGAGATACCCTAGATTTCTTCCGATAAGTGATAATGTTAAACCCTGGAATAATTTTGTTTTGCTCACCAGGTTATCCGGAAGATCATAAGTAAGTGCTACTTCCCTGAATTTAAACCAGGTATTTTCGAAAACAGATAAACTTCTTGGACGGTTTAAGTGCGACCAACCGGCATACTCATTACCCCATTTGTACATATAATTCACGACCCTGTCGTTTACTCTGTTATCTGAGATATTATATCCCTCCTGGATAATACCATGATTTGCTACACTACCATCAGGGTAGGTATAAGGTAAGCCACCGCCATCACGCTCTTTAAGTGTTTCTGGAAGTAATCCACTTCCAGCAGCAGTTGCATGGTCTACAGAATAAATATCACCACCTACTTTAAAGTCGATCAAACCATAAAGACTGAATCTTTTGTATCTCAATGTATTGCTGAAACCACCGGTGAACTTAGGTGCTGCATTTCCGATTACGACCTGCTCATTGGTGATAACATACTCTGTCCCAACCACTGCTCCAGTAGATTGATCCAATATGTTTTTTACCTGTTTGCGTCCTTGTTCATCGAGTTTGAAATCAGTACCGTAAATAGCTCCGTATTTTTGTCCGGGTCCAACTTTCATTACAGCACCTAAGGTGCCAAATACATCACCCAGCCATTGCTCTTTAACACCGGGAGCTAACTGCTCAATAGTATTGGTGTTTTGCGCGAAATTCAGAGTCGTTGACCATGAGAAATCTTTAGTCCTGATTGGCGATGCATTTACGATAATTTCAACCCCTTTATTGGTTAATTTACCCGAATTAAAGGTTACCTGAGTTGCGCCGGAAGAGGCAGGTAAGGCTGCACTCATGATCTGGTTCTCAGAGGCGATATTATAATAGGTAACATCCAGGTTAATCCTATCATGCAGGAATCCAAGACTAAGACCCGTTTCAAGCGAAGTGGAAGTTTGGAAACTCAAATTGATCGGGGGAATATTTGAAGGATAGGTGTTTGTTACCTGTCCACCAAAGTTGCCCACATTAAATGCTGCATCCAACTGATAAGGCTCCGTTGCATTTGCACTCTTGCCATATGCCAGTCTGAGTTTACCATACGATAACGTATTCTCAATAGCACCTAAATCAAGACCCTCGGTAAATACAAAAGCGGCATTTGCTGATGGGTAGAAATATGAGTTACTATTTTTGGGTAATGTTGAATTGATGTCATTCCGTCCTGTAACATCAAGGAACAAATAATTCTTGTAGCTTAGATTTATTAAACCAAGGTATGAATAAGATTGAACATCATATCTTGATTCAGATGCATCGGTATTCACTTTATCCACATAGTTAGAGAGTGAATATACATTAGGAACTGCAAACCGACTCCAGTTTTGACCTGTTACACCTGACGAATTATTGTTGTATGTGTTATACAAGGCTGATACACTCGCGTCAAATCCTTCAAGATAAAAGTCTTTTTTATGAGCAGTAAGCATAACGTCTGTATTCAAAACTTTATCTTTCGAAATTGTTTTGGCAAAATAACCACCACTTACCTTATCCGGATTAGGTGTAGTAAACTTCCTTTCAAATCTGTTGCCTAAAAGATCTACAGATGTTCTTACGAAGGCATTTAGCCAAGGGGTGATTTCTGCATTCAATTTAATTGTACTTAGGAATTCATCCCTCTTCAAAGTCTCGTTGTGTTCGAATGTTGACCAGAATAAATTATTACTGTATTCTGCATGTGGGTATGAACCGGGGAAAATATTCTGAGAGCCATCTTTGTTTTTATAAAGTCCTTTCTCTAATGGCTTATATTCCCGAGACATCCCATAGATCATAAATTTGGACCAGGAATTATTGGTTCCAATTTCAGGGGAGTTTAACCTTGAACTTTGGTTGTACGAAGCAGAAATTTCTGCACTTAACATCTTGGATATTTTTACATTTGAGCCCAACGAGAAGTTGTTGTTCTTGTGGTTTACATTTGGAACCGGTGAATCTCCATCGGTAAATGAGGTTGATACGCGGATGCTTCCAAAATCATTAGCACTCGAAAAGGCGATATTATGCGTAGCTTCTGAACCTTGCTGGAACATATATTTCCTGTTGTCAGGTTGTGGCGAATAGGGCCTTAACTCACCATCCCACCAACGTGCCATCGAACCATCTAGTTTCGGACCCCATGAGGAGCTTGCGCCAAACCAGCTGAAAATGTCCCAGGTATTATAACCACCCGGTACCGGGCCATGAATAGATTCAACCCCTGATCCGCCAACAGCATACGGATTTCCGTTCCATCCTGAAGGATATAATGTTGGCACATAGTTTTCACCTGATGCTGTTTTTGGAAGCTTAACACTTGAACTCCATAGAGCACCGGCAAAACCGCCTCCATATTCATTCTGTACATCCAGGAACCTGGTTGCATTGGTCATTGTATTGGTGTAGCTGTAATCAACCCCAATCCCTTTTTTAGCAACACCTTTTTTGGAGGTAATTAAAATAACTCCGTTGGCACCTCTTGCACCATATAAAGCAGCAGCATTCGGTCCTTTTAATACGGAAACACTCTCGACGTTATCCATATTCATGTAACTCATATAGTTACCCCAGTCAGTGTAGCCTCCAAGACTTGATTCAGTATTACCCTGAGGTAATGCCTTATTGTCTAAAACTGCACCGTCTACAACAATGATTGGCTGGTTATTGCCGAATAAACTGTTATTACCCCTGATAACGATACGGGAGGAAGCGTTATTCAAACCGTTACTTGTCGTGATATTTAGTCCGGCAACTTTTCCCTGAAGACCCTGGGCAAGATCGACTGGAGCCGATAGTACCACATCTTCAGCTTTTAATTGCTGCACGGCATATCCGATGGACCTTTTATCCCGTTTAATACCCAAACCTGTTATTACGACTTCGTCAATGGCGATGTTTTCAGCTGCCATCTTTACATCGACAACAGATCGTCCGTTAATTTGTTCTTCTACTTTTGTCATTCCAATAAAGGAAAAAACTAAAGTTGATTTTGATGAAGATGCCTTGATGGCATATTTACCGTTTGCATCGGTCAGAGTGCCGTTGGTAGTACCTTTTTCAGATACCGCAACTCCAGGAATCGAAAGTCCGTCAGATGCCGAAACAACTGTTCCTGTTACTGAATGCTGCCCAATTGCACTGCCCACCAGTGCAATGCATATTACAGTCAATAAGAAAATTTTACGCATAAGGTTTTAAATTTAAGTTAAAATTCAAATTTTGAATTGATCATATGTTCAACAATATTTTTTTAATACCTTCACTTTTTGGATCTTCATGAAGGGATGTCTCCTGTTTTGGTTTAATATAGGAGAACTGAAAGCTCAACCACTTTTGAGTTTTTTCATACTTTTGTTGTTGTTTAATTTAAGTAAGTTTAACATAGGTCTTTCTTAATTTACAAGGCGTTAGCCCCAAGAAGTATATTTATTGTCAATGTATTCCTAAATTTTAAAATGGCAATTCATAGGAATACTGCCACTTGAATTTTGGCTCTTGATTATGGGTATAGTTTGATTATTCAGATATTTCTGTTCGGCTCTGACTAAATTAGCCGCCATTTGGAGTTCCATAAAATGGACAAAGGCTTTGCTTGCAGACCATATGACCCTATAGAATGAACCGGTAATTTGATTCATACATTTGAGGATTTAGGTAATTTTACTTGGGAAGATTTTTTTACCTCTTTAAATATACGAGAAAATAATATTGGGTGTTTTTATTTTTTAACATTTTTTAGGCGCTTAGTTAATTTTCTTTTATTTCTGTAGCTTGTGATAGGACTAGAAATTAGAGAGAAGAAGAGCATCTCCTTCTTCTTAGAGTCTCAATAAATTCTGTGGTCACTATAAAGCCAGCATAACCTAGCCTGGATTATTTTTATTACCAATGCCATTGACCAGCTTCTTTAAACTGGAAGCCATTATTTTGAAAGTTTGCCATATTAACAGCCTAAAATACCTTGCCAAAGAGATGAACAGCAGTGAGAAATATCAACTTATCCCGGCTTGTATGGCGAGATTATTAGGGATATTTATCCCGTTTATGAACGAGCTGTATGAGATGCGTTACCAGTTCGATCGCACCTATTTCTTCGATAGTTCGAAATTTGAAAACTATTTCAAATTTACACCGAGCAGGTATGCTGACGGGGAGAAGCAGATCGTAAGTGATTGGTAATCTGTGGGATGAATAACCTCCGGTTGAAACCGGAGGTTATTCATGGGGAACTCCTACAGAGTTCGATGCGGGGTTGAGTATAAATTTAGATCTCTCTTTGCCCAATATGATTCGATAAATAGATTACGGCAGCCTTCACTATAAAAAGAAGATTCAAGGCCTCAGAATTGAAAAATAAGTTCGACATGTTTATGTATTTCGACAATATTCAAAGCAGCAGAGCTGCGAAATAATTGTAGCCCATATTGTGAATAATAGACATTTAAGGTGCAGCGCACCGTAATATATATCGGTATCTAAAAATAATTTTCTCAAAAATAATAATACACCCGACTATTTTTCTACATACTTAAACTATAATTTAGCTAATATTGAATCTGATTAAGATTGTCACTTAAAAATTGAAATCAAGAGTCAAGCTGCAAAAAACGAAAATTCTAACTAATTAATTTTAACAACTAAACGATATGAAAACTCTCATCAGCACAATTTTACCGCTTCTAGTTGCATTGTTTCTTTGTCCAATGGTTTATGCGCAAACAGCAGCTCCCAAACCTATCCGGTTGGTTGTTGCGGGAGCGTCGCACGGACATATCTCCTTTATTTTGGGTCGAAAGGGAAAGACCGACTTTGAGTTAGTGGGTGTTTATGAACCCAATGCTGACCTGGCACAACGGCTCTCGAAAAGGTATGGCTTTGATCCGAAGCTTATTCATTCTAATCTTGTCAATATGCTCGATAGTGTAAAGCCTGAGGCGGCAGTAGCTTTTGGTTCTATTTTCGATCATATGTCTGTTGTTGAGGCGTGTGCTCCACGGGGAATTCACGTCATGGTAGAGAAGCCGTTGGCGACCAATGTGAAACATGCCACACGAATGGTAGAGCTGGCGGATAAGTACCATATCCAGCTACTTACTGACTATGAGACCTCCTGGTATCCATCGACGGCTAAATCGTATCAATTGGTAAATGACAGTAATTTCGTAGGTGCTCTGCGAAAGGTTGTTATTCATGACGGGCACATGGGGCCCAAGGAGATCGGCACGAGTAAGGATTTTTTGGCATGGCTTACGGATCCTGTGTTAAATGGGGGTGGTGCACTGATCGATTTTGGTTGCTATGGAGCTAACCTAATGACCTATTTGACTCATGGTGAGATGCCGCTGTCGGTTACGGCAGTTACCAAAACCTTCAAGCCCAAGATTTATACCAAAGTGGAAGACGAAGCCACGATTATTGTAACGTATCCGAATTCGCAATGTATTATTCAGGCATCGTGGAACTGGCCGTTTAACAGAAAAGATATGGAGATCTATGGCGAAACGGGATCTATTGTAGCAGTTAATAATAAAATGATGCGAATACGCAGTAAGGAGATGAGTGCTGAAAAAACCATTGAGATTACTTCCAAAGACATTGCTGTATATGAAGATCCGTTTGTCTATTTTGCGGATGCAATCACCGGGAGGGTAAAAGTTGACGATTACAGTCTCTACTCCTTGACAAATAATGTTATGGTGGTTAAGATATTATCTGCTGCACGCGAATCTGCAAAAACAGGTAGGACAATTAATATTAAGTAATAACAGCTGAACGAACCATCTTTAATGTAAGGAAAACGTATTTCGTAACAGAGGTTTTGTATGAATTGCTTGTGGCGATATGTTAGTTAGGGTAACTATTGAGATTTATCTAAGAGGATTTTAAGAACATTAAATTTTTATAATCAACTATTAGCGAATAAAACCTTGTAATTTAAAAGATGAAAAAAATCGCAATTTTAATTGGCGTTTTGTGTAGTTTTTTTGCTTCTGTCAGAGGGTCTGAATCGGTAAGTATTCAACATTTTGGGGTAAAACCCGGAAATACGCCAGCTGTAAACAGGGCAAATCTTCAGAAGGCTATCGACTGGGCTTCGGAGAAAGGGGCGGCCCTTTTTGTCGAACCGTCGGATGAGCCATATCCCGTTGAAGGGGGGATTATACTCAAGAAAAATGTCTCACTTATTGGTGTTCATGGCCCCACTCCGCGCGGGACTGTCCACCCGTCAAAAAAGCAACCTGTCGGAAGTGTATTTAAAATAACCGACCAAAACCGTATTTTTATAACTGTCGAAACCGGAACTCAAATCAAAGGGATTCAATTTTGGTACCCCGAGCAGTCAATCACTAAACCGGAATATATTATTCCTTATCCGGCTACTATTCAGGTTTCAAAAACCAGTATGACCCAAGGGGTCTTCCTTTCGTGCCTCACCTTTTATGGCGAATATCTGGCAATGGATTTTAATGCAGAACAAAAATTCCCGTGTGAGCTGATGGTTTTTGAACACTGCTACGGCTATCCGCTCGGCGGAGAATTCATTCGAATTAACTATTGCTATGATATTCCACGTATCCTGCATTGCCATGTTAATCCGGCGATTCAACGCTTCATCGGTGGTCAGGTTACCCGTGCAGTGGTCGACGAGGTGGTGTCCAGAAAGAGATTTACGTATACCATAAACCATACCGATAATGCACAGCTTATCGATCTCTTTACGTTCGGTGTGTATGGCGGCATCCTGCTTGACAGTGAATCGTATGGGCAACTCACGAATTTTAATTTCGATTGTGTGGCTGTTGGGATTCATAAAAAGGGGAGTAATTCCCAAAACCGGAATTGGCAGATTGCTCAAGGATCAATCATTGCAAACTGTGGTGAAAAAGTTGAAAATATCCACCCTATTATTATAGAAGGGGAAGGGCATACCGCGATTAGTAACGTGGAGGCGTTCTCTGGCGCAAATTCTGCCTTGACAACTGTAGTCGAGAACAAGTCGTGGGACTATCTGTTGGTCAAGGGGAACAAAAAAATGTCAATCTCGATCTTTGGGAGTAGGATGCGAAATTATGCATCTGATCTGCCCATAACCATTGAAAATAAATTGGCCGTTATTCAGGCCGTAGCCTGCGTTGATAAGAATGAGAAGTTGTATAACTGGATATTTGAAAATCCCGATTTGCCTCAGGTTCATCTTATCAAATAGGTAGAGCCCAGACCCACGTTCTAAAATAGATTCTGTCTCATCCCATGTTTAGGCTAGCACGCGAAGTGCCCCATCGAACTGAAAAAACGATTGCATTCAATAAATTTCAACTTATGAAGATTAAATTTACGGGATTAGCCCTTATTATACTTGCGTTATCTGAATCGCTATCTGGTCAGCCAAATCCGCAAGTGTTAACTGCCACACAAATCTTAGATCTAATAAAGAAAAATGTGGGGTGTTCATGGTCCGATCAAACTGTGGATACGTTTAAATCGGGAAATCCTGATGATGCTGTTACCGGTATTGCGACCTGTATGTTTGCCGATATGAAGGTTCTAAAACAGGCTGTCGCTGCTAATTGTAATTTGATTATAACCCATGAGCCTACTTTTTACAACCATCTCGATGAAACAAAACTCCTTGAAGAAGATCCTGTTTATGAAGCTAAAATAAAGTTTATCAATGATCATAAGCTGATAATCTTTCGGTTTCACGATCATATTCATCGCATGAAGCCTGACGGAATTTATGCCGGAATGGTTGTAAAACTGGGATGGGTTAATAATCGGAGCGAATCATCATACGATCACTTTGCCTTTAAACCTGAAAAACTTTCGGCATTTGTGGACCGACTTAAGCGGATCTTCCCGGGCAGTGCTTTCCGTGTTGTTGGTGACCCTGATTTGCTCGTTACCAATGTAGCACTTTCAGCAGGTGCCGCAGGTTCAACGGATCATATTCGTCTGCTGCAAGATAAAAATACCCAGGTTCTTATTGCCGGCGAGGCACCCGAATGGGAGACCTATCAATATGTCTATGACGCACAGCTGCAAGGAAAGAGCAAGGCGGTGATCTTTTTGGGTCACACCCTCTCGGAAGAGGCCGGAATGAGCTATTGCGCAAAATGGCTTGCCGGGTTTATTCCTGATTTCGTTCTAATTAAGTATTTTGAGAATGAATCCTCCTATAAAACCTACTAACGGTGTGATTTTTAATATAATCCAGCGTTAAATACAGACTCTGACCTAATAGCCGATGTAGATAAATCCTTTTATTACCCGGTTTGTTTGTCCCAGTTTTAGAATGTAATAATAAGTGCCAGAAGGAACGGCTCCCTGATCTTTTGACGTTCCATTCCAGTCATTTTGATAATCGGCAGATTGATATACAGGCTCCCCGGCACGGGTAAAGATATAAAGTCCGACAGGCCTGTATGGCTCGAGCCCTTCAAATATTAATACATCATTGAAGGTATCGCCATTTGGTGAGAATCCTTGTGGAAACTTGATTTTACTATCGAAAATATCGATTGTTACTGTTGCTGCATCCGTTAATTCGAGGTTGCTAACTTTGTATTCGAAAATCTCAGTAGCAGGTTTTCTAATCGTTGGACTATAGGTAATTGTATTGTCCGGATTTGCTGTGGCAACACCAAATTTAGGTTGTTTACTCACCTGAACAGAACCAGGAATAAATACCGAAGAGCTCTGATCATTGTCAAGAATATGAAGTATCGTATCCTGATCCCACGAAATACGGTAATAATCATCCACTGCATTTATGGTATATAACTCAATTGGGAACATAAAATCTTTAATGTTTTGACAACCATAAGCATCGGTAATTGTCAGTCGGTACATTCCTGCTCCGAAGAATTTCGCCGTGGGTTGATTGGAGGCCCCAATGACTGCCCCTTCGGTGGTTGACCATTTAAAGTTGATCTCACTTCCGGTTGAGATAGATCCATCGACCAGCATACTTCCATCTTTTTGAAGTTCACCTGAAGAGAAGAGTGCTGCAACTGGCGGTGGATTGATCTGAATAGTTACCGTATCGCTGTCGGTATAACCCAGAGAATCGGTTACCAAAAGCCTAACCCTGAAATCTGCCGGCAGCTGCCCTGCATAGGTCGGAGATAGTTTAAAGGTGGTATTTATCGTGTTAAGCGGATCGAGGATACCACCCTGGTCGAGTAACGACCACTCATATTTCGCAATCTTACCTGCAGAAGTTGAACCACTAAGATTTAAATTTTCGCACGATCCGGCCGGGATCTCTGAGGCACCCGGAAGAGTGCCCTCAGAAGATATAACTGCCTGAATTACAACTGTTATATCTAAGCTCATTGTTGTGGCACATTCACTCGGATCAGGGATGAAGGTGTATGTAAGTTTCCCGGCTTTTGAGGTGGTGATCGTGGCAGGTTCCCAGGTGCCGTGGATGTTGTTTTTAGAAATATCCGGCAATAAAGGTGCGGTGGTGTTTTGAATTAACGGCCCTATCAAATCAAAAGTTGGGGTACCAACCTCGATAATCGTTAGTTCTAACGAAGCAATAGAATCGCACCCATTGCTATTTGCCAATTTTACCTGATACGTTCCTCCAAGATTATAGCTTTTCCCATTCCAGAGGTATGGTAATTTATTCCTGCAAATCGATAGTTGAGTAGTTGATGAACTAGTTGGATGAACCAAAATTTCCAGTGAATATGGGTTCGCACATTGATCGGATTGAGGAGTGAAGCTATAAGTCGAAACAATCGGTTGCTGCGTAGCGATGGTTGGTGGATTCCATTTCCCTATTATTCCATTTGCGGATGGATTTGGCAACGAAGCTGAGATTGAATTCTGGCATAGCGGGTCAATAGGTGCAAATACCGGATCTATTTTGGCGTTGGTCGCAATCGTCATGGGTAGCAAAATCGCACATTCATTTGCATTAGGGGTAAACGTATAGATGACCTTCCCACTTAAATCTGTTTTTATTGCTGGGGGGTACCAACTACCGGCGATCCCATTGTCAGATCGATCTGATAATAATGAAGGTACGCTATTTATGCAGAAGGATGTTGGAATAGTAAATGCCGGCGTTATCTGTGGATTAATGGTAATTTTCAGATCAAACGTATTGGCACATGTACCATTGGAGGAAGGGGTAAACGTATAGGTAAACGCTCCTTCTTTAACCGTGCTTATTGTTGCGGGGCTCCATATCCCGGCAATTCCGTTTAAGGAAGTAAGCTCAAGTTTTGGAGGTACGCTGTTTTGACATAGTGGTCCGATCGCATCAAATAGCGGTGTCTCACTCGGATCAACAGTTATAATCATATCTTTTTGAATAGCACATTCTGTGATATTCGGAGTAAAAGTATAAGTTGAAGGACCTGTTATCGCTGTATTTATTGATGCAGGTGACCATGTTCCTATAACGCCATTCGTCGATATTTCCGAAAATTGTGGAGGCACACTGTTTTGACACAGCGGACCGATTTGGGTAAATAGCGGAACTGCTTTCGGAGTTATAGTTACAGGCAATGTGATAATTCGTGCACATTCTCCCGGTTTAGGGGTAAACATATAGCTGGTTATTCCGGGTGTTGCTGTATTTATTGTTGCCGGACTCCAGGTTCCGGGTGTCTCTTCGAGTGATACCAATGGCAAAATTGGAGCGATTTCCCCTTGGCATATTGGGGCAATCGGATCAAAGGTTGGAGTACTTCGCAAAAATATAGTTGCTTGAATGCTTATTTGATTTGAACATTCATTTGCTGCTGGAGCAAAGCGATAGGTCTTTGTTCCTACAATGGATACATTGATGGCTGACGGATTCCAGGTACCTGTAATTCCATTTAATGAGGTCGTCTCTAATGCAGGTGCGGCAGAATTTTGACATATCGAGTCAATATCACTAAAGAGTGGTACGATGGGCGCAATTACCGTAACATTTAAATCGTATTTGGCTGCGCACTCACCATATTGTGGTATAAATTGATATTTTGATGTGCCTATTGATTGAGTACTTATCGTAGCAGGAATCCAGCTTCCAGTGATACCGTTAAGCGAGGTTCCCGGTAAAGCTGGAGCCGCACTATTTTGACAGAGCTGTTCTATAGGTGTAAATGAAGGTGCGACAGGTGCTGTGATGGTTATAGTCAAAGTGGCCGGATTGGCACATTGCCCGCTAGTAGGGGTGAAGGTATACAGCGAATTTCCTATAGCACTCATCGAGATGGTTGACGGATTCCATGTTCCGGTATAACCATCGTTTGAAATTCCAAGTAGCGTAGGTGGAATATCTGTCTGACAAAGTGGACCAATAAGATTGAATGACGGTGTGACTTGCTGGATAGGTAAGATATTAATTGAGCTTGATGCGGGGGAGGTGCACCCTGCTGCATTCGAAACAATAACGGTAAACGTGCCAACCGGAATATTATTAATAGTCGCGTTTGTACCTGATCCATTAGTCAGTATTCCGCCCGGATTTCGGGTTATTGTCCAGGCACCTGAAGCGGGTAAGCCGGATATTGATACGCTGGCTGTAGGGATGGCGCATGTTGGCTGAGTAATTATTCCAATTAGCGGTGCAGATGGGGTCGCCGGAGCTGGATTAATTGTACTATTTGGTGAAGGCGCTGATGTGCACCCTGCGGCATTGGTTACTGTAAATGAATAAGTACCTGCCGCAAGACCCACAATTGTAGTCGTTCCTCCTATCCCTGTTGTGGTTACTCCACCCGGATTTCGGGTTATGGTCCAGGTTCCTGTGGTTGGTAGTCCTGAAATTGGAAAGCTTCCAGTTGGGATTGCGCATGTTGGCTGAGTAATTATTCCCATTTGAGGTGCAGAAGGGGTCACCGGTGCCGGATTAATTGTACTATTTAATGAAGGCGCGGATGAGCACCCTGCGGCATTGGTTACGGTGAATGAATAGGTGCCGGCTGCCAGTCCAGCGATTGTCGTTGATACTCCTATCCCTGTTGTGTTTACTCCACCCGGATTTCGGGTTATGGTCCAGGTTCCTGTAGTGGGCAACCCGGATATGGAAATGGTTGTAGCTGGTATTGCGCAAGTGGGTTGAATGACGTTCCCCAAAATCGGTGCAGCAGGTGTATTTGGGACTGAATTAACAATATTAGTTGCTGATAGACCTGAGATGCACCCTACGGCATTAGTTACGGTGAATGAATAGGTGCCGGCTGACAGTCCAGCGATTATGGTAGTTCCCCCGGTCCCTGTGGTCGTTACTCCCCCCGGATTCTGGGTTATAGTCCAGACTCCTGATGTAGGTAGTCCCGAAATTGGTATGGCTGCCGTTGGAACAGTACAGCTTGGCTGGACTGCTATCCCTATTATCGGAACAGGAGGAGCTGTCAAAATGTTGATTAAAATAGTATTAGATGTGGCCGGACTACCCGTAACGCCACCCAGATCGGATGTCATCATCACTTCAACAACATCACCATTAGACGGAATATACGAATA
>CAIVMQ010000016.1 GCA_903907075.1 uncultured Bacteroidia bacterium | reverse complement strand
GCCATCGAACGGGGATACAAATTAAGCCGGGAAGAACAAATAATCCGAACTATCGTTAACAGTATCATGTGCAATGGGGTACTGGTATTCGAAGAAATTGCATCTCAATTTCAGATGACTAGCCGCGATATTAAAGAACTTGTCAGATTCGATCCGATCAACTTTAAAGATTTTATCAGCGATGACCTCATGGAGATGAATGACTCACAAATTACAATCCACGAAAAGGGATTTATATTTGCACGCAACATAGCAATGGCTTTAGATCCAGCCTATAATCAGGAAGAAAATATCTACTCCAAAACGGTATAATTATGCATGAGGTCGTAATCATAGGAGCAGGGATAACCGGTCTTACAACAGCCCATCATCTGAAAAAAAGAGGGGTCGACTTTTGTATTCTTGAAAAAGGGGATAGAGTAGGTGGTGTAATAAATTCGGTAACCGAAAATGGGTTTACTTATGAAGAAGGGCCCAATTCAGGCGTTATCACCAATGTGGAGGTATTACGACTTTTCGAAGATTTAAAAGATGACTGTGAGCTTGAGGAGGCGAATGAGAATGTCAAAAAACGCTATATCCTTAAAAATGGAAAATGGGAGCCACTCCCCTCGGGTCTTAAAGCGGCAATAACGACTCCCCTGTTTACCCTTAAAGATAAATTCAGAATATTAGGAGAGCCATTTCGCGCTGCGGGAAAGATCCCCAATGAATCGTTAGCCGAATTGGTTAAACGGCGTATGGGACAGAGTTTTCTAGACTATGCCATTGATCCGTTTATCCTGGGTGTTTATGCGGGCGATCCCAATCGACTGATTACTCGGTTTGCATTACCCAAGTTATATAATCTCGAACAAAAATATGGAAGTTTTATAGGCGGAACGATTCGGAAGAAATTCGAGCCCAAAACAGTCGAAGAGCAGGGGGTGTCACGAGGTGTATTCTCGGTGAAAGGTGGACTAATCACACTTATTAAAGCATTAAAAAATAAAATTGAAGATCAATATATTACGCTTGGCATCTCAAATATCCAGGTTCACCCTACTGGTAATCATTTTCGCATAACCTATAATGATACCCATGGATCACCTGTCGAACTGGAAGCAAAAAAAGTTATCACCACGGTGGGTGCCTATCATTTGAATAAGATGCTGCCATTTGTGGAGCCAACTAAAATGGTCAATCTAACCTCGCTCTATTACGCCCCAACGATAGAGGTAATTCTTGGATTCAACAAGTGGAGCGGAATGAAACTTGATGCTTTTGGGGGATTAATCCCATTTAAGGAGAATCGTGATATTCTGGGTGTACTCTTTATGTCGGCTTTGTTTAAGGATAGGGCACCTAAAGATGGGGCATTATTCTCCATTTTCATGGGTGGAGTGCGCAGATCGGAAATCTGTGAACTTCCGATTTCTCAAATCAAGAAGATTATTAAAAAAGAGATCTGTCAGGTGATGAAAACAGATGAATTTGCCCCTGATCTCTTTAAGATCATACATCACGAATGGGCTATCCCTCAATATGAAGCCGACACCGAAGATCGTCTTCAGGCAATTGAAGAGGTTCAGAACCAATATCCCGGACTTATTATCGGTGGAAATCTAAGAAATGGGATAGGCATGGCGGATCGTATCTTACAGGCAAAAATGCTTGCAGATGCTACACAAGAATTGATCAATTAGAAATCACGACTAAACGAATTAGTATGACGCTGAATCTACTTATTTTAGAGAGTTCCAATATTATGAAGAGCCTTCATACCCTGATCACAGGCACCTTTTCAATAATAGCAATATGGCTGGTGATTCGCTCACTTAGAGGAGTATTCAAAAATAGGCCCTATGTTGATCTTGATAAATATCTCTCCTACGGGTTTATAGTCACACTCTACTTACAGCTTATCTTCGGGCTTATTCTTTTCGCGAATCCCGCTGTATCCGGAAGTGAGAGTGCTGGGATGGAGGGGGCGCTTAAAATGGCATCAAAACGATTTTGGCCAATCGAACATATTGTCCTTATGCTGTTTGCACTTCTGATTGCAAATCTTGGACTCATATTTTCGAACTCCAGCAGCATTGACAAGGACAAACACAGGAAGGTTCTGGTCTATTATATGATCGCTTTAATTATGATAGCGGTATCATTAAGTGCGAATTAAGTGGGTTGTGATTTGATTGATGATAATGTAATGTCTCCTTTACAATAAACCGGCATTAGGTTTAATCAGTCAATGTGGTTATCAATCTGCAACCTCAGGCCCCTGAAGCGCCGGCCGTAAGAGCACAAAATTTCTGCGGTTCAGCAACCGAGGCTGATCTGCAGCACAGAAATGGCACATATTCCTATAAATGGTATAATACATCAACAAGCAGATCATCCCTTTCGGGCTCCACGAGGCTAAATACCGGCAACTATTATATAAGCCTGGTTTCGGGAAACTGCGAAAGCTCCAGAACGATGATTAGTATTGCTCCAAATGCTTTACCAATCAAGTTCTGGAAGGCACCGATGCAGTTAAGGCTGTCAATGCAATAACAGATTGCCAGGCCTCCATGACGGACAGGGCTGTGATAACCGTAAGCGAGGCACCAACAGCTTTAGGCATTGTTTACAATAGAAGTTCATCCAGTAATTGCAGTAATTCAGGTTCAGCTAATATAATCTTACTTTCAGCTACTACTGGTGGCAGGTACTATTCAGCTCCTTCAGGATTAATTATCAACAGTACAACCGGAGCGATCAGTTTTGCAAAGAGCAATCCGGGAACACACACGGTTGCTTATAATTTCAGCAACACCAGTGGTACAGTGAAGACGAACGCACTGTAACAGTTGCCAGATGTGGTACGAAGGATACTTTTGTAAAGATCTTTGTGATTTCAAGCGAGATGAATTCATTAGTAGAACAACAGAATTTCATCAAAACGATCCGGAAATAAGTGAAATAATTATCAAATTTTCTGAATGGTAATTACAACCAAAGTAAGTGAAATTCCAAGTGAGTGGTGGACCGGTATATTGCACCAGTCCCAATTTTAAAATGACAAACTAAATGTACGAATTGATAATTAAGCCATTACCAATAACAGGAGATTCAAATCCTAAATATTTTATAGATCGTACCATTAAAAACGCCAGTAATCATTTGACTACAGGCGTTCCTATGTTTTTGATTCTTCACAACATTGCTGTACATCGCACTCTTGTTGTGAATCCTTTAACTTATCTGTTAAAAATCCAGGTGCCTCCGATACCACCATTATCATTAGGGCCTCCAACAATTGCACTATTACCGTCGCCACTTATTGATACTGCATAACCTTGCCAAGCATTACCTATAGCTCCAGTCCCAACTAATTTATTCCCTAGCTGATGCCATTCTCCGTTTTGGCGTGTGAAAATCCAGGAAGCTCCTATTGCAACATTATCCCCAAAGCCACCTACTATTGCAGTATTGCCATTACTGCTTAATGAGACTGAAACTCCCTGCTGCACACAATAAGTAATCTGCATAAAATCAGACCCTACTAATTTAGCCCCTTGCTGGCGCCAAACTTCATTTCGGCGCGTAAAAATCCAGGAAGCTCCTAAACCGCCATTATCAGTATAACCTCCAACAATTGCAGTATTTCCGTCACCACTTATTGATACTGCATAACCCTGCCCAGCACTACCTACAGCGGCTGCCCCAACTATTTTAGATCCCTGCTGCCTCCACATTCCTTTTGTACGTTCGAACACCCACGAAGCACCAATGCCGCCATCATCCATATATCCCCCAATAATTGCGGTATTGCCATCTCCACTAAGTGATACTCCTACACCTTGCTCAGCATTGCCTATAGAACCTTTCCCTACTAATTTATTGCCTTGCTGACGCCATTCTCCATTTTTGCGTGTGAAAATCCAGGAAGCTCCTAAACCACCATTATCAGTATAACCTCCAACAATTGCAGTATTTCCGTCACCACTTATTGATACGGCATAACCCTGCCCAGCACCACCTACAGCACCTTTCCCCACTAATTTATTCCCTTGCTGGCACCATACTCCATTTTGGCGTGTAAAAATCCAGGCAGCTCCAGCATTACTATTATCGGTATTACCCCCAACAATTGCGGTATTACCGTCGCCACTTATTGATACTGCACAATGTTGCCAAGCATTGCCTGTAGCTCCGGTTCCCACTAACTTATTCCCTTGTGGGTGCCATACTCCATTTTGGCGTGTGAAAACCCAGGTGGCTCCAATACCAACATTATCATTAGCGCCTCCAACAATTGCGGTATTACCATCTCCACTAAGTGATACTGCTAAACCTTGCCCGGTACTACCTACAGCACCAGTCCCAACAAACTTATTCCCTTGCTGGACAAATGACAGATTTAGACATTTTAATGTTAAATCGGCACCGCTAACTGTTGCTACATCTGGATTTGCAACTATTTTCTCCTTCGAACAACTTATGACGAAAAGAGATAATACAACCAGTATTAACAAAAAGGATGTATACGTTAGTTTCATAGATAGAAATATTAGCTAAATCGTAAGTGCTCACAAACATATAATAAATTACAATCCAAAGAATAATAATATCACTATCAATAGATAGACTTAATTAAGATGGAAGTCAACCTTGTCAGGGATTGGAACTACCAAGAGAGCGGAGGAAGTGAAAAGGTCGCTCTCAAAAAATAACAGCAATCAATTTCATTTTAATATTAAGATATAAGATACTCCACATTCTTCGGACAATAAATGCAGCAAGTTAAGATGTTTATGCGCTACTATTTTTTCACGGAGACTTTTAAATGAACTCCTTAGACAGAGTTAAGATTCCATCCCCCTTTTGCATAAAATTGACCGAATTAAATGAAAATAAGGCTTCCACCTTTTTAGATCCCGTATTTTTAAATATATATTCAAATCCTCCGAAAGGGAGACTTGAGTTATCGGCATCACCGGGAATAAATGGACTCCAACCTTTTATTTTCACTGCAACAAGCATCTCCCGATCTGTCAAATGAATGGTTACAAATGGGAAACGTGCTTCAAAATCCGAATTTCTAAATCGGGGTAGTCCATAGGAGGTTCGTTCGCCTCCATTTGCGGTGCTCGGATTACCAAAATATTTCCAGGTCGAACAGGACCCTCAAGAAGTTTAGTCCCATTCTCAACACCCTTGAGTGATAACGCAGCAAACATTAGCGGTTCATTGTATACCTCCACTGTATTGCGAACCGAAACATGCGAAAAGGCGCCTGTTCCCTCCAGACAAATCATCCCTGCACCTATTCCTCCTATTGGAAAAGCAATCCGATCTAATTGCGAACCTTCAAATTTACCCATGTATTTACCTTTTGATTTAAGCTGATAATCAACCTGAACCTTAGGATTACATGATGTCAAACAAAAAAAAGAGAGCAATAAGCGATATAAGAATACTATTTTTCATTGGAATAGATTTAAATTATCACGGCGAAAAATTACTGGAAAAATAACTTAAAGGATAGATATTTAAAAAAATTAGTATTTTGATTATTAAGTAAATCTTTTTGAGGAATTATTCACCCATAAAACGCTTGATGAAAAGGATTCTGCATCTATTTTTTTCATTACCCAAGGGATAAAGATCTCAGGAAATAATCATTGTAGAATTTTAGAGTAAATATTTTTACGGGATATTAAAAAATCAATATTACTGTATAAATAAATTAAAAAGTTAGGTACAAAACGATTAAATCTGTATTAATTTTACCAATTATAATTTTCACCATCACTTAGCATCAATAAAAATGAAACTTATCCTTTTTTCAGCCTTACTACTATGCACCGTACTTTCCTCCTTTGGACAGAATGGAAAGAGATCCAAAGAATTTCAACGTTTTCAAAAAGAGGAAGCAAAAACACCGAGAAGTAATGCCGGTTCTGCATTTAAAAAGAATCTTGAGATGCAAAGTGATGATGAACTGCGGCCTAGTCATTCTGATACTGATCAATTAGGCTTTGTTCATGATAAGTTTCAACAATATTTTAAGAGGGTTAAAGTTGAAGGAGCTATTTACTCAGTTCATTCACGAAAAGGAGTTATTGAAAATTATTCGGGCGAATTCAAAGGGATCACGAATTTCGATGCTACCCCTGCCATCTCTGAAGTCCAAGGTTTACAGAATGCCATCTCGCATGTTGGAGCAAAAGTATATGCTTGGGACAAGAGTGTTAGTTCAGGTTATCCAGACTATAAATATCCAACAGGAGAACTGGTTATTATTGGAGGTGCAGCTGATGACAGCCTGGGTCTTACCCTTGCCTGGAAATACGATATTTTTGCAGCAGAACCTCTTTACAGAGCAGAAGTCTTTATCGACGCTAAAACAGGCGTCTTCATTAAAGCCAATCACCTGATTCACAATGCAAATACTGCCGCATCCGGAGCAACTCTCTTTAACGGAACGCAAAGCTTTACGGCTGATCTAACAGCGTCAATTTACAAGTTAAGTCAGACATCCAGCGGTGGCGGTGTTCAGACCTACTCGCTAAACAACGGAACGAGCTATACTTCGGCGACTTCTATCACCTCCGCGAATCCAAACACATGGACTGACTCTGTTGCTATTCAAGCTCATTGGGGAGCAGAAGAAACATGGTCTTTCTATACAACCAAAATGAGCCGTAATTCATTTAACAATACAGGAGGAATTATCAAATCCTACGTCCATTATTCTACAAAATATGTTAATGCCTTCTGGGATGGATCGCGTATGACCTACGGAGATGGAGATATTTCACAGGGCTATCGTCCACTGGTATCGCTTGACATTTGCGGTCATGAGATCACTCATGGTGTTACCACCTATTCTGCAAATCTGACTTACAGCAAGGAATCGGGCGCCTTAAATGAATCATTTTCGGATATATTTGGTGAATGTATAGAAAACTATGCAAAGGGGACTAATGACTGGATGATGAGCTGTGACATCGGCATTAATGGGAACTGCGGCGCTTTCCGCAATATGGCAAATCCAAATCAATTCGGAGATCCAGATACCTATAAGGGGACAAATTGGTATACAGGTTCTGGAGACAATGGTGGTGTCCACTATAATTCAGGTGTTCAGAACAAATGGTTTTATGTCCTCACGACGGGAGAATCCGGAACAAATGACAATGGATTCGTCTATACTGTAACAGGAATTGGCATTGATAAAGCAGCAAAAATCGCTTATCGTAATCTAACCGTTTACCTTACTGCTTCTTCAAATTACGCAGCAGCAAGAACAGGTGCAATTCAGGCAGCTACCGATCTATATGGCGTGGGCACTGCCGAGGTAATAGCAACCACAGAAGCATGGAATGCTGTCGGGGTATATGCACCGGGACCCGACACGAACCCACCGACGGCACCAGTTCTTACCGCAGGTACAAAAACACAGGCGACAATAGCTCTTAGCTGGACTGCTGCTACGGATAATGTGGCAGTTACCGGGTACGATGTGTTTGTAAACGGAACAATAAATAACACTGCTACTCTTACCGCAAGAACTTATACCGTCTCTGGATTAACCGCAGGAACTACCTATTCAATCTATGTCGCAGCAAAGGATGCCGCAGGAAATACCAAATCATCAAATATAATCTCTGTAGCGACCAGTGGGGTTTCTGTTGAAACTGCTGTCTTGGGAACTTATTTCGAGACCAATTTAGAAAACTATGTTTCATCAAGCGCCACCAATGGTGTTCGGACTAGCAACGCAACCTATGCTTACGAAGGCTTGGGCTCTGTAATGATCCGGTCTTCAAATACCTCTTTAACGACCCCTACCTTAGCACTTTCCGGGTATACCCAGGTTGAGGTAAAGTTTTATTTTACAGCCACAGGAATGGAGGCTAATAAGACGTTCGTCTTAAGTTCTAATAGCAATGGAGGAAACAGTTTTAGCACACTTGCCACCTTTACTTCAGCAACTACTGCTTCAGGAACTAAATTTGTTACAGATAAAGGATTTTATGTTGCAACCGTAACACTAAATTCAACCTCCTTTAATAGCAACTACAGATTCAGGATTCAGAATAAAGGATCAAATACAACGGATGTAATTTATATCGATGCTGTAACAATCAAAGGAAGAACAAACACAAATGCAACCGGCAATTCCGTTACTCTCACATCTGTTGTAAAACCCCTGGTACCACTTAAGAGTGCCACAATCGCACAGGATAACTTACTAAATAATATCGCCGATGCTGAGAAAATATCGTTATACCCCAATCCGGTATTAAACACGTTGAATATTTCCTCTAATGTAAAGATCAAAACTGTGAGAATCTTTACGATAACCGGATCTATGATTCGGAATACGAGTGACAATACAGATAATCTTACTCTAGACCTTTCTAATCTGACAAAGGGACTTTATATCGTTGAAGTTGTAACTGATAAAGGAAGCACTGTCAATAAGATCATTAAACAATAAAAGATTTCCAGATCTAAATTAAGACTAAAAAAGGCTGTTTCAGTATTTGAGGCAGCCTTTTGCATGCTAAGAAATCCGATCTTATTTAAAATTCACAGAGATAAAAAATTAGTTTTTAATAAACTAATAATTACTCAAAAACAAAGAAAATAATCTTATTTCACGAGCTAGTTTTAAGGATTTAATTTACAAAAACTAACCTATTTAATATTATTAAAAACCTAATGGACTTTCAGTTATGAAAAATGATCGCAGCATTTTACATTCAGTAATCCTGTACATTATTTTAACTATTCTATTCTCCAGTCATAAAATAACGGTTGCCCAACAAGTGCATGCCAAAATGGTTAGTCAGGAAACAATGGGAAAAATCTACAATGAAGTAAAGACTCCTTATAAATACGGAATAGTCCTTAAGCATCCTGACTCCACGAAACTTGTTGACAGTCCGACAATTTACAGAATGAAAAATCTTTGGTACATGACTTATATTGTTTTTGATGGGAAAGGTTATGAGACCTGGCTAGCAGAGAGTAAAAACCTATTAAACTGGACTACAAAGGGAAAAATTCTTGGATTTACAGTTGATTCTTGGGATGCAAATCAAAAAGCAGGATATGTATCATTGGTAAACACAAAATGGGGAGGCAATTACAGTGTTGAGAAATACAATGGCAAATATTGGATGTCGTATTTAGGTGGTGGTTCATCGGGTTATGAAGCAGGTGTTTTAGGGATTGGACTCTCGAATACGTCGACACTTACCGAAGCTAAAGAGTGGGATAGGTTACCAAAGCCTATATTAAATCCAATGGATAAAGATGGTCGTTGGTTTGAATCCAAAACAATCTATAAAAGTCTTATCATAAGAGACAAAAACAAACGAACAAAATATCGATTTGTGATGTATTACAATGCAAAAGGGGATACTGCCGATTACGAAAGTATTGGCATGGCTGTATCCAAGGATATGGTGTCATGGAAAAGATTCGGGAATGAACCGGTCATCACAAAGCACAAAGGGATCTGTGGAGACGCTCAAATAACCAGAATCAATAATATCTACGTCATGTTCTATTTTGGAGCATTCTGGAAACCGGGTGCCTTTGAACGATTTGCTTGTTCTTATGATCTAATAAACTGGACAGATTGGGACGGAGAGGACCTTGTTAGCACCTCAGAGCCATACGACAAAGAATATGCTCATAAACCTTGGGTGATTAAGTGGAAAGGGGTGGTTTATCATTTTTACACAGCAGTAGGACAGCAGGGGCGGGTGATTGCATTAGCTACTTCAAAGGAATTAAAGAGATAATTTTATAGTTATTATCTGGGTCCAGCTTATCTATGGATTAGTCCGGGTCCAACTTGTTCGGGACCTGAAGGAGTCATGCTCTGAATCTGGAATGGAACAAAAAAAAACAGACTCAGTTTTGAATCTGGGATTAGTATCCGTCAGGGGACGGACAGTACCATCGGTTCGTCTACTGACGGATCAGCCTTAACTTCTCTGGCCAAATAGGAAGAGGTGGATAAGTTAATTAATGAAAGACAAAAAAATTGTAGCGCATAAAAAAACCCGGACTCAGTGATGAATCCGGGGTTAGTATAGGTTGGCGGCGGCCGGATTTTATCCCGCTTTGTGCGGGACTCCCACTTTACGCAGTACCATCGTACCAATATTATG
>CAIVMQ010000015.1 GCA_903907075.1 uncultured Bacteroidia bacterium | reverse complement strand
CCGAAAATTTGAGGTCACTGCTTTCCCTGTTAAGTTCTACCAGTTTTTTGTTTTCGAGTAAAGCAATTTCAACATGTGAGGGCGATACATCAATAATCAGTTCATTGCTCACGATCTTTACTCTTAACGTTTAATGAATATTAATAAATACAACAAACCTAAAGTGCAAAAGCACTTTAGGTTCAAATTTTTTCTTACCACAATAAATTATTTCTTCTTCTTGTGGCGATTCTTCCTCAAGCGTTTTTTACGTTTGTGGGTAGCCATCTTATGTCCTTTTCTTTTTTTACCGCTCGGCATAATTTATTCTTAATTATTTAACGTTATTCTTAACACGTCCAACAAAAGTTTTTGCCGGTTTGAAAGAAGGGATGTTATGAGCTGGGATGATAATAGTGGTATTACGTGAAATATTACGAGCTGTTTTCTCAGCACGTTTTTTTACGATAAAACTACCAAATCCACGAAGATAAACATTATTACCCTCTGCAAGAGAACCCGAAACGGTGTCCATAAATGCTTCAACAGCTTTTTGCACAGTTACTTTTTCAACGCCGGTGTTCTTTGAAATCTCATTTACGATATCTGCTTTTGTCATTACTTAAAATTTAAATGATTTGACCTTTTTAATTCAATTTTGGTGCACAAATATATAGCTTTTGATTTAACCAACAACACACTAATCAATATTTTTTGTTCTTTTTGTAAAAATAATTTAAAATCGGTTTTAGAATGGCTAAATTTCATAAAATATTGACAGATTGGTATCAAGAGAATAAACGAGATCTTCCATGGAGAGAAAATAAGGATGCCTATTTTGTATGGGTATCCGAAATAATCCTTCAACAAACGCGTGTCGACCAAGGAATAGGATATTTCTTGCGATTTACAAAGCAGTTTCCTACTATAAAATCCTTAGCTTTAGCACAGGAAAATGATGTGCTCAAAATCTGGCAAGGGCTAGGTTATTACTCCCGGGCAAGAAATATGCATTTCGCCGCACAGCAAATCATACTTGAGCATAACGGTAAATTCCCAAATACATACGATAAGATAGAGAAACTTAAGGGGGTGGGGAATTATACCGCCTCGGCAATCGCATCAATCGCATTTGGATTACCATGTGCCGCAATCGACGGAAATGTATATCGTGTATTGTCCCGAATATTCGGAATTAAAACACCTATTGATTCAACAACAGGGAAAAAAGAGTTCCGTGAACTGGCAGATCAATTAATCGACACACACAATCCGGGAAATTACAACGAGGCTATTATGGAATTTGGCGCTTTACAATGCACCCCAAAAAATCCAGGGTGTAACAGTTGTCCATTTAAGAATCAGTGTATTGCACTGTCGAACAATGAAATAAATGAACTGCCGGTAAAGAGCAATAAAATAAAAATCAGACACCGTTATTTTAACTACCTATATATAAAACACAAAGAAGATATTTTCCTCGAAAAAAGGGAAGGGAAAGATATCTGGCAAAATCTTTTTCAATTGCCCCTTATTGAATCTGAAAAATCAGTATCCATCGAGGAGCTACTTCAACAGAATCAGTTTCGATCAACCTTTGATCCCAATCAAATAGTTATCCATTCGATAAGTAATGAGATAATCCATCTGTTATCTCACCAAAAATTACATGTAAGATTTATTGAAATTGTGCTGCTTAAGCCAATAAAAAATCAAAAATGGATAATGACGCATGAGAATGCGCTTGCTGAATATCCCCTTCCAAAATTAATTACTAATTATTTAATGGATAAATAGTGGCTGCAAAATAGAGTTATAGGATTTAATTCCGACCTATTTTTTTACCTTTGATGATTCAAAACACAAATTAAATTAACGATTCTTAGATATTCCAACGTAAATCTTCTAAACAATGTCAATCAATAAAGTTATCCTAATCGGGAATGTAGGTAAAGATCCTGATGTTAAACACCTTGAAAGCAATGTGTCAGTGGCAAATTTCACACTTGCGACCTCTGAAAGTTACACCAATAAGAGTGGCGAAAAAGTGACAACCACCGAATGGCATAACATTGTTTGCTGGCGAGGATTGGCAACTATCGCTGAAAACTATATCCATAAAGGGAGCCAGATTTATGTCGATGGAAAGATCAGAACCAGGAGCTATGATGCTCCTGATGGATCTAAAAGATATACCACGGAGATCTATGCCGAATCGATTCAATTGCTTGGAAAAAGAGATGGGGCACCTATTGAAGGGGCTAAATCATCCGAACAAATCCATACTGGTGAATCTGCAGACACCAACGACTCTTTCGGAGATAAAGAGGGTGATGTATCACCATTTTAAACAATTCGCAAAGAAAAGATATCCATTTATAAGCTATTATTGATAATCCATTTGAATTAAAAAAGGGAAATAATCCTAAGGTAATCAGACAATCTCTGAGAAACCAAATTTCAATTTCACAACCGAATTTCGATCGGCATACACATTCTATTTTTACAGATCTGAATTATAATCCATGAGGCGTTTTCAGCTATTGATAATTTTAATTGCCCTATCTCTTCTGGAAGCTTGCCACGATAGCTATGCGCCAAAACCAAGAGGATATTTCAGAATTGAGTTCCCGGCAAAGGAATATAGACAGCTCGATAGGCCAACACCCTATTCTTTTCAAATTCCGGTATATTCTTCTATTGAAAACGACCTCTTAAACCCGAACCAACCAAATTGGCTAACTATAGAAATACCGGCAAACCATGCTCAAATTCATCTGAGTTATAAAAAAATCAATAATAACCTGGAGACTTACATTGAGGAATCGCGCACATTGGCCTATAAACATTCTCAAAAAGCGAGCTCTATTGAGGAGCAACTTTTTATCAACCCTTCGCAAAGGGTATTTGGCACAATTTATACCATTAAAGGAAATGCCGCTTCCCCAATGCAGTTCTATCTCACAGACAGTATACACCATTTTCTTCGCGGATCACTCTATATCAAAGAGATTCCAAATACCGACAGCCTTAAGCCGGTAATTAAGTTTTTAAACCAGGATGTTCTCCAACTAATAAAGACAACAGAATGGAAAACCATTAACTGATGCCATTAATACTTTTAAAACATATTGAAGAGGGGCAGATTGGACTTTGGGAAATTTCAGAGGAGCTCGAGGAGTTAATCCAATTAGCCAAATTATCGGAAGCTGACAAGACAACTTATTCGGAAATCTCTACACTTAACCGCAAAAAAGAGTGGCTGGCTACCAGGGTATTGCTAAGCAAATTATATCAACAAGCACCACGCATCAACTACCATGGTGATGGCAGACCATACCTTGAAACGGGGGAGTTTCAAATCAGCATATCCCATACCAAGGGATATGTTTCCATCATGTTGCATCAAAGTGCGATTCCAGGGATTGATATTGAATTGTCAACCAGGAATATAGAAAGAGTAGCGAGTCGGTTTCTATCTTACGAAGAAACGGAAGCATGCAGAAATGGATCTGAATTCTCTAATCGAATGCATGTAATCCATTGGTGTGCCAAAGAGGCAATTTTCAAAATGATTCCATTCAGCAATATTGAATTCGCAACAGATATTTCAATTAAATTAAACGATGCTAAACTCGATCATGGAATATTTAAAGGTATCTTTAACACCAAATCAGATTACTATCCCATTGGACTTGAATATCTGGAATTTAAAAACGTGGTAATCGTCTGGGGTTGTTTTAGGGATTAAAAACAAATTAGCACAGAAAAATTTTAACTTTTTAAAAGCAAAAATTGAACAATCGTAGGCCTTAAGCGTCTTCTTGTTTTAAATAAAGAAAAATATTGAACTTATGAAGATTCCTGATCCACATATAATTGTAATTTTTGGCGCTTCAGGCGACCTGACTAAGAGAAAGTTGATCCCTGCCTTACATCAATTATATATCAATAATCATTTACCTTCGGAATTTGCCATTTTGGGTGCCAGCCGTACTATTCTTAATGATGAAGAGTTCCGTGAACGAATAACGGAATTCATCCCGACAACCACCGGTGCAGATAACGAATTTTTAAATAGGATATTCTATCAAACTATTGATTATAATGCAACTGCAGATTATACCGATTTAAAGATCAGACTTGAAGAGTTGAAACATCGGTTTTCAATCCCTTCAAATTACCTGTTTTATCTCTCTACTCCCCCACAGCTTTATCAGGTTATTCCTCAGGAATTGGCTAGTGCAGGTTTAAATACTCAATCTGACGGGTTTAAACGGTTAATTATTGAGAAGCCTTTCGGTCACAACCAAAGTAGTGCTAAAGAATTGAATATTAATCTTCTGACAAATTATGAAGAGAGCCAGATATATAGAATAGATCATTATCTGGGTAAGGAGAGTGTTCAGAATTTAATGGTTACCAGATTTGCAAATGGGATCTTTGAACCGGTATGGAATCGTAATTTCATCAATCGAGTTGAAATTACATCTGCGGAGAGTCTTGGTGTAGAGGGGCGTGGTGGATATTATGAAAGTTCAGGGGCCATGTGTGATATGGTACAAAACCACCTGCTTCAAATGGTTGGATTAGTGGCGATGGAACCTCCGGTTGTAATTGAGGCAGATGCCATCAGACACGAAGTGATGAAAGTATTTCAATCCTTACGACCCATTAAACCCGAAGAACTCCAAAGCCAAGTCGTGCGTGGGCAGTATACGAGTTCGACGATAAAAGGGTTTCCTACTGCCGGCTATCGCGAAGAGCCGGGAGTTAATCCGTCATCGCACACGGAGACCTATGTGGCTATGAAATTCTTTATTGATAACTGGCGTTGGGCAGGAGTTCCCTTTTTTATCCGTACAGGAAAGAAACTACCAACCAGAGTAACAGAAATCGTAATCGAATTTAAACCCACTCCGCATCATCTGTTCGATCAAAACGGGATGAACCAAAACCTGTCGAACCAATTAATTATCCGTATACAGCCTGACGAAGGGTTATTGCTTAAATTTGGGATGAAAGAACCCGGCGCTGGCTTTAAGGTTAATCAGGTAAACATGGATTTTCACTATTCTGATCTTGCAGCCCTGCCTATGTCTGCAGCTTATGAACGACTGCTTCTAGATTGTTTGATGGGAGATGCAACACTCTACTCACGCGGTGATACCGTTGAAGCAGCCTGGAATTTCATTCAACCAATCCTCGATGCATGGACCAACGATCCATCGATACCCATCTATGGCTATCCTGCAGGCACCTGGGGCCCTCACGAATCAGATGCGCTGATAGACGGCGAGTTAACCTGGCGCTTCCCCTGTAAAAATCTTGCCGACGATGGCCTCTATTGTGAATTATAAACGTAAGAGAAAATCACTATAACATATACTTAAGGTAAGTATCCGTTAAAAAAGGACGCGATTTTACACGATCAAACAAAGATTACCGTCATCCATACATCCATACTTATACTAAATACTGCAACACGTGAACCTTTTTATTCATACAAGTAAGACATCAGATGATCTGGCCAATGCCTTTGCAAAACAACTTATTGATTGGATCAAAGAATCGGCAGGGAGAACGTTTCATCTGGCACTCTCAGGCGGGAAAACGCCATCGCTGCTATTCTCAATTTTAGCTGAAAAATTCAACGAGGAGCAAACTTGGAAAGATGTTCACTTTTGGTGGGGCGACGAAAGAATGGTTCCACCTGAAGATGCTCAGAGTAATTTTGGAGTCGTTAACAACCTTCTATTTCAGAAAATTGGGGTCAATCCTAAACATATCCATCGAATTATTGGAGAATCTGAGGCTGACAATGAATCGGTAAACTATGGAATAGAAATTAAAAGAAATATCACTGACTCCAATGGCTGGCCCGCCTTTGATTTAATCATTCTTGGATTAGGCGATGACGGACATACAGCATCAATTTTTCCAGGTAAGATGGAATTATTAAATTCTGAACATATAACAGCCATTGCACTACACCCAGAAACAGGCCAACAGCGTATCACCCTTACCGGGAAGATTTTAAACAATGCAAAAAGGGTAGCCTTTTTAGTTAGTGGATCCTCTAAATCTAAGATTTTTAATGAAATTATACATGACTCTCCGGCAGCTTCCCGCTATCCTGCCGCGTATATCAGGCCAGAGAAAGATCTCCATTGGTTTGTTGATGAAGCCTGTATTGGATAAAACAGAAATAATTATTTTCTGCTATTTAGCCAAAAAATCAAACATCATCTTCTCTCCGATGAAACCTTCGAGATGATCATTAATCTCAACTGGACCTACGCCAGCAGGAGTGCCGGTATAGATCAGGTCTCCGATCTTTAAGGTGACAAACTTTGAGATATATTCAATAATGGTATCAACAGAAAATATCATATCCTTTGAATTCCCCAACTGCACTACCTCCCCATTCTTCCGAAGAGAAAATTCAAGATTAGTTAGATCGCCCAGCTCCTCTTTGGGTACGAAACCACCCAATACTGCAGATGCGTCAAAGGCCTTTGCCTTCTCCCAGGGTAATCCCTTTTCGATCAGCTGTCGTTGTAGATCCCTGGCCGTAAAATCGACTCCCAACCCAACTTCATCATAATAACGATGGGCATACCGAGCTTCAATAGTTTTTCCTAATCGGTTTATTTTAATAACCAATTCAACCTCGTAATGAACATCATTAGAGAAAGAAGGGATATAAAAATGTCGATTATCCAGGAGCAAAGCTGAATCGGGTTTCATAAAAAAGACAGGTTCTGTTGGAATATCGTTTTCCAACTCCCTGGCATGTTTTAAATAGTTGCGGCCGATGCAAATAATTTTCATGATTTATCCCAATAAATAGTTGTATTAGATTTCCTTTAAACAGAAAAGATAGCGCTTTAAATCTTTTTATTCAATTCCCGTAGTTTAATTGCCGTAAGCACTTTTTTGGTGTAGAGGGGAAATTCACCTTGCATCATCCACGAAAAATAGCCCGGTTCTTCTTGAAGCACCTTTTCAACAGCCTTACCTTTATGCTTTCCAAAATTAAAAACTTCTATACCATGCTCGTCATAAACAATTCGCCCTGCAAAGTCGACACTTTTATCGAAGGCCGAGAATGAAGCCAAAGCCTCTACATCATTAACAACAGGTGTGCTCTTCTTGCCATTATCCTCGAATTCAACACCAGCATATCGATCCAGCTGAGCCTTTAAAACTTCATAGGTAGCCTTAGTATCGGCCATCGCACTATGGGCATTTTCAAGATCCTGCAGGAGATAAAATTTATAGGCCGCAGCCAATGTTCGTTTTTCCATGCGATGAAAGATAATCTGAACATCAACAAATTTATGCTTCTTGATATCCAGATCGATATCAACACGCAGAAACTCTTCCGATAGCAAAGGGATATCAAACCTAGTAGAATTAAACCCTGCCAGGTCGCACCCTTCAATAAACTTAGCATAGATCTTAGCCACCTCTTTAAACAGAGGGGCATCTTTTACATCCTCATCATAGATCCCATGAATTGCTGAAGCCTGAGCAGGAATAGGCATACCCGGATTGATTCGTTGAAATTTCTCCTCCTCATGACCATCGGGAAATATCTTTAATAATGCGATCTCCACGATTCGGTCGGTAACTACATTTATTCCTGTAGTCTCAAGATCTAGAAAAACGATAGGATTTTTAAGGTTTAGTTTCACGGTATATTACTATTATTAAATGTAAAAACCCGGCGAATTAATATCCACCAGGCTTTTACTATCTATAAATTAAGAACTTACGCATTAATCATCATTGGCATCAACAACATCAGAATATCTTCATATTCAAGTTCCTTTTCAGCGGGGAGTAATAACCCTGCTCTGGAGGGATCTGATAGCTTTAATCTCACATCCTCAGAAGAAAGATTTGAAAGGATCTCAACCAGGAATGTCGACTTAAAACCGATCTCCATTGGTTGTCCATCGTATTCACATTTGATTGTTTCAACGGCTGAGATCGCAAAATCAATATCCTGGGCCGAAACAATAAGTTCTGTTGGTGTTAGTTTCAAACGAACAAGATTACTCGCCTGGTTTGCAAAGACCGATACCCGTTTTAGGGTAGTGAAAAATTCTACCCTGTCAATAACCAATTCATTCGGATTATTTAATGGAATAACAGAATTATAGGCTGGATATTTACCCTCGACCAATCTGCAAACCATTTTAAATCCATTAAGGGTAAAGAAGGCGTTTTTCTCATCAAATTCGAGCTTAACATCAGAATCTTCGCGCGGAAGGAGACTTTTCAGCAATGAGGCGGGCTTTTTAGGGAGAATAAAGGAGGCTACTTCACTATATTTAACATCATTCCGTTTATACCTCACTAATTTATGAGCATCTGATGCGACGAATGAAACCTCCTCCGGGGTAAGTTCGACATATATTCCGTTCATCACAGGACGTAATTCATCATCGGCAGTAGCAAAGAGGGTTTTATTAATTCCAGCTAGCAACAGGTCATGCGGAAGACTAATCTCATTATGATTCTCCGCAAGTTTTGGCAAGACCGGAAAATCACTGCCATTCTGTCCAACTATTGAGAACTTACCATTTGATGAAAGAATCTCAACACCCATAGTTTCAGAATCAACATTGAAAGTAAGGGGCTGCTCAGGAAACTCCTTTAAGGTATCGAGCATGATTTTTGCTTGAATAGCGATTAACCCATCTTCAGCAGAATTCTCGAGTTCGATCTTAGTGATTAGGGTGGTCTCCAAATCGGAAGCAGTAATCAACAAAGTCTTTCCTTCGAGTTTCAAAAGGAAATTATCAAGAATGGGCAACGTATTTTTACTGCTAATCACACGGCTTATTGCATTTAAATGCTTGAGCAATTCGGTACTTGAAACAACAAATTTCATCGGTATATGCGCTTAAATTAATGACTAATCAAATATAATAAACCTATTTTTATGAGCCGGTAGAAGTTTAAATCCCGGTTGTAGGAGTTGACGAATTTACAACTATTCGGTCACTTTACAATTCTCAAAGATAATTATTTGCAAATTTTTAATCACTAAATAAAAATAAATGAAGTGATATAGAAATCGGCAGTCATTGAAACCTTACTTTCACAATTAATTTCTTGCTAAAGAAAATAGGTAGCAACTCTTGTTCGTATTCTGATTTCAAAAGCACCACACCCGGGCGACTAAAAATAGCTCAGATCCAAGGGCTAAGATTATTACTTAGAGTAATGTCTCCGCCTAAGAAATCCAAAAACGATACCACCCAGTAAAATCAATAATGCAGGTAGGGCCACATTTATTAATGGCCAAATTAATTTCCCTTCACGAACCTTTACTTTATCTAACAGCCTCATTTGCATTGAACGCGACCTTAATTGCATCAGTCCAGAATCATCACACAGATAATAGAGCGAATTGACCAGGAAATCCTTGTTCCCAAAGGTGATATTTGTGTTTTTATCATATCCCAATGGTTGTGGGATATATTTACCTCCTGTGTAGGTTACCTTATTGGCTATGATTCCACCATCAGAGATGAAAATCATCTTGGTTGGTTTGCTTTTTACAATAACTTTAACATCCGAAGAGATACCCAGTGCATGAATCATCCGGTTCTTAAACACTGAACTAAAAGTCCCCTCTAATAAAATCCCTGTCGGGATAAATTGACGCTTAAAAAGGGAACGGGCTGGCGGGGCGTCTATCATACCAAGATTAACAATCATTGGACTATTATTCGATCTGGCATAAGGTGACGAGGTAAGTATAGTCGTCGACTTTACCGCTTCTGAATCACCTACAAGCTCTATAGAACTTACAAACTCGGACAATACACGATTCACATTTTTTCCTATCGGATGATTTTGAGCCGGATTTAGCAGTGGAGAGAAATACCAGGGAGCCATGGCATATTTAGGTGGCTGCCCCAATAATGCCGTATTAACTTTAATCTTTTGACACTCTACATCCTGAATAAGATCAGAATTTATGCGGACCCCATAATGAAAAAACTGATCCGTAAGGTTTAGATCACGCGGAGATGCTAATGTAGACATTCCGCCTGAAAGACTATCAAGGCTAACACTTACTGGATCGACCAGCCACATAATCCGACCACCATGCATTAAATACTGATCAACAGAGAACTTATCCTTTTCAGAAAAAGGGGTTGATGGATTTGCAATGATCAGACATTTAAAACTATCGGGCGTAGCTAAAAGCTGGTCGACAGTGATTCGATGAATATTGAAATTTTCGGCAAGATTCAATGAAATATCTCTTACCTGAACCTCTTCAAGCTCACTGTTTCCTGTTAGAAAAGCAATATTATCGCGCTGCTGCTGAATCAATAATTTCAATCCTCTAACACACTCATATTCGATCAACTCCTCTGAGCGGATAAAATTCTCCTCTTCCCGCAGAAACGGATCATTTTTCAATAGATTCACAGCTAATTCGCGCCCTCCGCCACGTAGAATCAATGTGGGAAAGACAGTCTTGGTCGATACTCCCCGATCGGTATTAATCCTGAGGTTTACCGGTGCAATGCCCATTGCAGTAAGATCTTCTAAATACTTCTTCTTATGATCAACCTCATAAGGATCTGTCAATGTGATCTTAAATGGCTGATCACAATATGTCTTCATATCGCGCAGCTTTTCAAGAATAGCAGATTGCAACTTAATAAATCCGGGAGGGAGATCTCCCGAGAGTAATAATTCAGCTTCGATTGGGGTGTGTACCTTTTTCACCAATTGAAGGGTTTGATCCGAAAGGGTATATCTTTTTTCAGCGGTCAGATCAATACGAAAGAATTTTATTTCGGCTATTAAACTGACAACAAAAATGATAGCGAGATAGATTAAGAGGTGGTTAACAGAGCGTTTGAGGGCCCTTCTTTTCCATTCGAGGACAATGCGGGTTATCAAAATAAAGAAACCGGCCATCAGAATAAAATAGAGCAGATCGCGGCTATCGATCACTCCGCGACTCATTGATTCGTAATGGGCATCAATTCCCAAGGCATTAATCGCAGCCACGATTTCAGTTGAGAGTGGCAGCTGAGCAATAAATCCAAATCCTGAATACCAGAAAAACGATATAAAAATTGCAATTAAAAATGCAACAACCTGATTATCTGTCAATGAAGAGGAAAATAATCCTATGCAAAGATAGATTATTGCCAACCATACTAGTCCGATATAACTGCCCCACGTAGCACCCGTGTCGACACTTCCCACCGGGCTTCCTAACTGATAAACGCTATAAAAATAGATCAATGTTGGCAGCAGCGTAAGTAAGACAACTGTTAAGGAGGCAGCTAATTTGGCTAGCACAAGCTGAAGTTCGGTAACAGGCCTCGAGAGGAGTAATTCCATCGTTCCATTTCGCTGCTCTTCGGCGAACATGCGCATGGTAATTGCAGGAATTAAAAACAGGTAAATCCATGGAGCGATTTCGAACAGGCCGGCTAAGGAAGCGTAACCACCTTCCGGAATATTATAGTTACCTGAAAACACCCATAGGAAAAGTCCGGTAATGGTTAAAAAGACTACAGATACCATGGTTCCGGTTATAGAACCAAAAAACTGAGTGATCTCTTTTTTAAACAGAGCAATCATCGATTATCATATTTTGTTTTCAATAAATCAACCATCAAATTAGCGGCACGCTGAGCGCACCCCGGACCACCCAGCGAGGTAAGCACGTCGGCGTATCCCAAAAGCATCTGGTCGCGATAATTATGATCGGTAAGAATTTGATTTAGCTCACGACTTACAGTGGTAACAGTACAATATTGTTGAAAAAGTTCTTTAACGATCTCGCGACCGCCGATTAGGTTTACCAATGATATAAACGGGACCTTTACTATTCGGTCTTTCACCCAGGTTCCGAATCGACCAGCCTCAATGCGATAACACACGACCTGAGGAATACCAATAAATGCTGTTTCGAGCGTTGCGGTTCCGGAAGCGACAAGAGCAGCTGTTGATTGCTGCAATAATTCATATGTTTGGCCAAACACTACGGGTATGGTTATGCCTTTCAATGCATCGGCATAGAGAGGCATCGACTGCGAGGGAGCTCCTGCGATCACAAATTGATAGTTAGAAAACTGGATAGACACGTCAGCTAATACGGGCAAGATTCGTTTGATCTCTTGCCGACGACTACCCGCCAGAAGTGCTATGATCGGCTTATTTTCGAGACTATTTTGTTCAATAAACTCGGCGAAACTCTGTTGCTGATTGGCTCTATAGGTTAATTCGTCGATAGTAGGATTACCCACAAATCGAACCTGATAATCAAAGTTGTTGTAAAAATCGGTTTCAAATGGGAATATCGTAAACATCTCATCTACAAAACTCTTCACCTTATGAACCCGTTTCGTTTTCCACGCCCATATCTTAGGCGAGATATAATAAAAAACCGTTATTCCGTGTTGTTTGGCAAATTGAGCCATCCTGAGATTAAATCCGGGATAGTCAACAAGGATTAGTACATCAGGCTTATATTCGAGCAGTTGTTGTTGTGCTAATTTAAAATTGGCTTTTATCTTATCCAGATTCAACAGTACCGGAAATAAACCCATGAAAGCCATCTCGCGATAATGCTTTAACAGCACTCCCCCTTGGGCAGCCATTAAATCTCCTCCGAAGAAACAAAAATCGGCTTTCGGATCCTCTACCTTTAATTCACGCATCAAATGGGAAGCGTGCAAATCACCAGAAGCCTCTCCTGCCAATATAAAGTATCTCATTGATTAGCTTGTTTAATTTATAAACTTATGATTGTAAAGAATTAGAGCACAAAAATGAAGATCTATACTTTAGAGAATGAATTTCAAAACAAAAATCAGAATACCCAGGATCACTGTTGCTGTGAGAACGCCTCTTCCTGAACTATACCTGCTGCTGTTAATAAATAGCATAAATGGGGCAAGATTAGGTAAGACAGAGAGAGCAAACACATTGACCATTTTTTTTGATTCAAGAAGAAAATGGATATAATCGGGAAAGGTATGCTGACCAAAACGAAACATATAATAAAGTATAAACGAGACCAATGGAGTAATAAAACCAACTATTAACCCATAGCTTATTTTATTAAAGAAGAGCGATCTGTCATCAACATGCATAAGCTTAGAATTTCCATTTTTGCATGTGCGGGAACGAGGAATAAGCCGTAAGATCTGTATTTACAGGCACAACAGAGACAAATCCGTTGAGTATTGCAAAATCATCTGTATCAAGAGCTTCAGCTTCGGCATTGTTAAAATACCCTTTAAGCCAGAAATAGCTACGACCATGCGGATCTATACGTTTCTCATACTCCTCAACCCATTTACCCCGTGTTTGGCGACAAAAATTTATCCCTTTAAACTCCCCTTGTGGGATATTCACATTTAAGCAGACCCCTTCCGGAAGACCATGCTGAGCAACCGTTTGAAAAATCCGTGCCACCACAATCTTGGCTCTAGAGAAATCAGCATCAGGACTGTAATCGTTTAATGAAAATCCGATCGATGGAACACCGTGAATACATCCTTCAAGTGCAGCACCCATTGTTCCAGAATATAAGATTGAGACTGAAGTATTTGCTCCATGATTAATACCAGAGATGATAAAATCAGGCAACTTTTCCAATAACTGATTACATGCCAATTTAACACAATCGGCAGGAGTACCGGTACACGAATAGATCACCAGCCCGGCATCCTGTTCAAGAAGGGTAACGCGCAACGGATGATCCACGGTGATGGCATGCCCCATGCCAGAGCGTGGACTATCAGGGGCCACAACAACGATATCTCCAAAAAGGCGAATGACTTCAATCAATTCGTTTATCCCCTTGGCATATATCCCATCATCGTTAGTTATTAAGATTAAAGGTCTCTCCTGCATTAGATATAATTGTTTCTGTTCGTCAAAGATAATCGATTCGGGATAATGTAAAAGGGGAAGAAATAAAAAACAGAGAAAATTGGATCGTCACCTTCGAATAGCAATTGGACTTTATATTTCCAACCAATACGCATCAACTTAATGATCTAAGTGAAAATTTCTACCTTTGTGTTAAAATATCGTTGTTTTGAGAAAAAAGATTATTCTTCTGGGTACTACATGGCCGTTTCGGGGTGGCGGCATTGCAACTTTCAATGAAAGGTTAGCAAAAGCTCTGATTGAAAATGGAGACGAGGTGATTATTTACACCTTTTCGTTACAATACCCCTCATTTTTATTTCCCGGCAAGACTCAGATGTCTGATCAGCCTGCTCCCGAAGGTCTGGATATCCGGATAAAAGTTAACTCGATAAATCCATTTAACTGGTTAAAAATTGGCCGGGAGATTAAACGGTTAAAACCAGACGTTCTTCTACTGCGTTATTGGACCCCTTTTATGGGCCCATGCCTTGGAACAATTGCCAGAATAGCCCAGAAAAATAACCATACAAAGGTTATTGCCATTGCAGATAATATTATTCCTCACGAGAAACATTTCTTCGACACCATACTTACCAGGTATTTTACAACTAATTGCAATGGGTTTATCACTATGTCGCGGACCGTTCTTAACGATCTGAAGAGATTTAGAGCCGATGCACCTATCGTATACACGCTCCATCCTCTTTATGATATTTTCGGAAAGATTGTGAGTCGCGAAAATGCGTTAAAGGAATTAAAATTAAGCCCCGAATTCCGTTACCTTCTCTTTTTTGGTTTCATACGTGATTATAAAGGACTCGACTGGTTATTGGAAGCTTTTGGAGATAAAAAACTACGTAAATTCCCTGTTAAACTAATTGTCGCAGGTGAGTTCTATACCTCATCAGAGAAATATCTGCAAATTATAAAGGAGAAAAAATTAGACGACTTTGTAATATTGCATACCGACTTTATCGCCGACAGTGAAGTTGCGAACTATTTTGGAGCCGCAGACATGGTGGTGCAGCCCTATAAGTCTGCCACCCAAAGTGGAGTAACTCAGATTGCCTTTCATTACAATAAGCCAATGTTGGTTACCAATGTTGGCGGATTAGGCGAAATAATCCCTCACGGCAAGGTGGGATATGTTGTAAACCCTGGTGCAGAGTCTATTGCTGATGCAATATTTGACTTTTACGAGAATGATAAAAATGACTTTTTTACGGGCAACGTGATTTCGGAGAAGGAGAAATTTTCGTGGGGAACAATGGTAGAAACAGTAGAAATTGTGACTGATAAAATAGAAAAGGGAAAAAATTAATCGGATAGAAATACCCGGATCATTAAGATTAAAATTACTTTTGAGGTAATAAAAAAAGGATGGATTTGCAGACCGAAATAGAGAAAAGAGAGATTGAAGATTTGTTTGAAGACCTGTTGAAGTCCTTCACCAGACCTTTGAGTCTCGAAAATGAGCAGCTCATTCGTAAGGCATTTCAATTTGCCAATACGGCACATATGGGAATCCGGCGAAAATCCGGCGAACCTTATATCATTCATCCAATTGCAGTTGCGAAGATTGTAGTAAGCGAGATTGGACTAGGAACGAAGTCTGTTCTAGCAGCTATTCTCCACGATGTGGTAGAAGATACCGAATACAATCTTCACGATATTGAAAATATGTTTGGAGAGAAGGTGGCCTCTCTGGTTGATGGGCTGACGAAACTCTCGGGATCGTTTGACTCCAATCAGGCTACCAACTTCAGAAAAATGCTCCTTACCCTTTCTGATGATGTGAGGGTAATCTTAATTAAGCTTGCCGATAGGTTGCATAATATGCGAACCCTCGATTCGATGCCTTACCAAAAGCAGCTTAAGATCACCTCCGAAACACTCTATATCCTGGCCCCTCTGGCCCACCGACTGGGGCTATATGCCATTAAATCTGAGCTCGAAGATCTGAGTTTGAAATATAAAAATCCAGAAATCTACCAGCAGATAAAAATTAAACTTCAAAGCGAAGAAGAACGGATTAATTACCTGGTCTTTGATTTTGCCAAGCCAATTCAGGAAAAACTCTATGCCGAGCATTTTGAGTTTACAATCAGTGGACGCCCCAAATCGATCTATTCGATCTGGAATAAAATGCAGAATAAAAATGTAACGTTCGATGAAATCTATGACCTTTTGGCAATCCGGATTGTTTTTAAACCTAAGGATGGGATATCAGAAAAACGACAAAGCTTTGATATCCTTTCGCTAATCACCGACATTTACACCCCCAAGCCCGACCGTATTCGTGATTGGATTACGATCCCCAAGGCAAATGGGTATGAAGCGCTCCACGTTACCGTGATGGGCCCACAAGGTCAATGGGTTGAAGTTCAGATCCGTACAGAACGAATGGATGAAATTGCCGAACGTGGATTTGCCGCGCACTATCGCTATAAAGAAGAGGGTGCCTCCGAAAGTGAGCTAGATAAATGGCTCATGAAAATTAGAGAACTACTCAGCAACCCGGAATCGGATGCCCTGGATTTCCTCGATGAATTTAAGCTAAACCTCTACTCTCAGGAGATCGTAATCTTTACCCCAAAAGGAGATATGAAAATGCTTCCCAAGGGGGCTACCGTACTAGACTGCGCCTACGACATCCATTCCCAACTGGGAAATCATTGTATAGGAGCTAAAGTGAATCACATCCTTGTCCCTATGAGCCATGTGCTTAAGAGTGGCGATCAGGTGGAAATACTAACATCCGATAAACAAACACCTAAACCTTCGTGGATCGAAAGTGCTATTACCGCACGAGCAAAATCAAAAATAAGAGACTCCTTTAAACAAGAACAAAAAAAACATATCGAAGACGGCCGGTTAAAGCTAAACCAGCAATTGGAGAGTTTAAATGTAAAACCGGCCTCCAATACCTTGAAAAAATTAATTAACCATTATGGCCTTCACTCCAAAGAACAACTTTATGCCGAAATCGGCATGGGATTAGTCACTCTGGAGAATCTTGAAACTACCCTACTTGAAAAATCGGTAAATAAATTTGTTAAGTTCTGGAAGCTTTCCTTTGTTTTTGGTGGTGAGAAGAAAGATGAGAACCTAACTATCGAGAAGAAAAAACCTTTCTTATTAAACGAAGATCAGAAAAAAGCAACATTCCAGCTCGCTACATGCTGTAATCCAATTCCAGGAGATGATGTCGTTGGATTCGCATCCGAAGATCAGCAAATCATGATCCATAACAAGTCGTGCGAGGAAGCTGTTAAACTAATGTCAAGCCATGGTGACGATATCATCGAAGTAACTTGGACGAAATCGAAAATGCTCTATTATCTCACCCATATTTACATCAGAGGATTTGATCATCAGGGAATTGCAAATAAAATAACGAATGTAATCTCCAATGAATATGGGATCAATATGCGCTCTATAAACATGGATGCTCACGATGGAATCTTCGAAGGAAACCTACACCTCTATATCCAAAACACCGAACTACTTGAGAAATTAATCACAAAGTTGTTAGACATTAAAGGGGTGGACACTGTTCAACGAAAAGAAATTTAAGTTCCTGCATATTAATTCTTGAAAGAAATGTTTAATTCTTAAAAATAGTTCTACATTTGTACTCTATCTTAACTAAGATTAAGTATGAATAGTATGCTTAACAGTCGTGAATCTGTAAAAACACTTTTTACAGAATACCTAGAAAGAAAAGGACATAGAAAAACCCCTGAGCGTTTTGCGATTCTTGATGAGATCTACTCACGAGATGGCCATTTCGACATTGAAACATTGTATATTTCAATGAAGAATAAGAACTACAGGGTAAGTCGTGCCACATTGTACAATACCATTGAATTATTGTTGGATTGCAAGTTAGTGATCAAACATCAATTCGGTAAAAATATTGCACAGTTTGAAAAAACGCTAGCCTCAAGATTGCACGATCATTTGATTGATGTGCGCAACGGCAATGTCAAAGAGTTTCATGATCCAAGAATTCTGGAGATCATTAAAGATGCGTGTGCAATGCATAATTTTAAACTCTCGCATCACTCGCTCTATCTCTATGGGGAGCTGGAAGATTAAGCGCAAAATTAGTTCAAATCAGCTCTTCATTCATCTTTCTCCTTCAGTGTAAAGATTATGGAGAACCTTATTCGTAAAATCACTTATTCAATGATAAATTAAACCTCCTAACCGGGAGGTTTTTTTGCGCTGTTTCAGAAAATATTCTGTACCTTTGATGGCTTTTGGCCCGACCAACACTTTCGTTAAATTAAAAGATTTTAACTAAGGAATAGTGTCGTTAAACAATTAAAATTAAGTGCATTAACAGGAATAATAAACTCTTCTTATCCATTTAAAAGTAGATTAAAACGATTGTTTATAGCCAATAATAAAGTCATTAAAGTACTCTAATTTTAAAAGGACAGGTAGGTTGAACTAAACCTTTGTTTATTAGTGTTGCGTCGGGGAAAATTAAGAACCAGAAAATAGAATTTAGTTAATCAAATACAATTAGAATGAAGGTAGATGTATTGCTTGGTCTTCAATGGGGAGATGAAGGAAAAGGTAAAGTCGTAGATGTTTTAACCCCCTCGTATGATGTAATTACCCGTTTCCAGGGAGGACCTAATGCAGGCCACACCCTGGAATTCAATAACATAAAACATGTCTTACATACGATCCCATCAGGAATTTTTAGAGATGATAAGATCAATGTAATTGGGAACGGTGTTGTGATTGACCCATCTATTTTTAAAAAAGAGATTGACTCCTTACTTAAGCTGGGTTTTGATCTAAAAAAAACCCTCTTCATCTCAAAAAAAGCACACCTTATCTTGCCCACACACAGATTGCTCGATGCTGCATCAGAGGCAGCTAAAGGGGATGCTAAGATTGGATCGACTCTCAAAGGTATTGGTCCGGCATACCGCGACAAGATTGGGCGTGATGGGCTTCGGGTTGGAGATATTCTCCACAATTTCAAGGAGAAATATAGTGCACGTGTAAAACAGCATACCGATCTACTGAGTAACTACTACCATTTTGATTATCAGGAGGCGTTAACTGATTACGAAAAAACATGGTTCGAAGGGATTGAAACTATCCGCCAGTTTCAGCTAATCGAGAGCGAAACATTCATAAACAATCAGATTAAAGCCGGAAAATCGGTCATTGCCGAAGGTGCTCAGGGAACGATGCTCGACATTGACTTTGGCTCCTACCCCTTCGTGACCTCTTCTAACACAATAACTGCCGGAGCTTGCACAGGGTTGGGGATTGCCCCTAATAAAATCGGAAAGGTATATGGAATCTTTAAAGCCTATTGCACCCGTGTTGGAAGTGGCCCCTTCCCTACCGAGTTAAACGATGCGACAGGACAAAAACTCCGCGATATCGGCCACGAATATGGATCAACAACAGGTCGTCCACGGCGCTGCGGCTGGCTCGATCTGGTAGCTCTGAAATATGCCATTATGATCAACGGTGTAACCGAATTAATTATGATGAAAGCCGACGTACTCGACGATTTTGATTCGATTGCCGTGTGCACAAAATATAAAATCAGCGGAATCCTGACCGAGGAGTTCCCCTATGAACTGGATGAGAACGTAGAACCAATCTATGAGTCGCTACCGGGATGGAAACAACCTCTTACCGGAATAACCACCGAAAGCGCATTCCCACAGGCTCTGAGTAACTATATTGCCTATCTCGAAAAACAACTCGAAGTCCCAATTACCATTGTTTCTGTAGGCCCTAACCGCTCTCAAACAATCGTACGATAGAGATTAGATCAAAAAGCTAATCAACAAAAATGAGGGAATGTATATTTATGCATTCCCTCATTTCGTTAGAGCATAAAAATTCACCTCATAGAATAATTCTACGCAGCAGCGCTGCGAAATAATTATAGGTGCACCGCAATATCAATGGTGGATAAAAACAATTAAGAAAACAAGCCGGGTATCTATTTTTCTTAGTACAGTTATCCATTTAAGTGTAAATTTGTCAATCAAACGCACTACGAATAAAAATCCTAACAGATAAGCCTCCCCCATGAAGAAAAGCATTATAGGAACCCAAACCGAAAAGAATTTGCTTCAGGCTTTTGCAGGTGAGTGTCAGGCAAAGAATCGGTATGAGCTTTTTGCCGAGAAGGCAAAAGCAGAAGGTTATCAGCAGATCGCAGCCATCTTTTTAAAAACCGCCTCGCAGGAGGCGTCACATGCAAAGCAATTTTTTAAATTCTTAGAGGGTGGAGCGGTAGAAATTAAAACAAAATTTATCACCGGCTTATCTGATCTAACCCTTATCAATCTTCAGAATTCAATAGTCGAGGAGGATAGAGAGTCTACAGAGCTTTACCTTCACTACTCAGAGACAGCGCGATCGGAAGGATTTCCGGCGATAGCAGCCATCTTTTACCTTATTGCCAGAGTCGAGGGTGAGCATTCCAAACGATTTAAAAAATTACTTAAACGAATGGAGGATGGGACGACCTTTAAGCGGGAGCGCAAAACACGCTGGGAGTGCCGCAAATGTGGCCATGTGCATGATGGTGAACATCCTCCGGAGATTTGTCCCGCATGTAACCATCCGGTAGGATATTTCGAGGAGATGGAAGAGAATTATTAAGTTACCTTCAAAATAAAGTAATAAGAATAAAAAGATGTCGTATTTAGTATTAAACCCTTAAGTTGATAAAAATTCTTTTCGCCACCAAAACACCAATCCGCAGGTTGTCGGATAAATTGGCATCAAAGGCATTCTTTAGTTGTATTTAGTGTTTTATTGGCTTAGTGGCATTTTTATTATTTCTGTTCATTGCAAAACCAGTCCAGTATGGAAATACAACAATAGATCCTTAATATTACTTAAGAACCTAACTTCATTAGTTATTAATCGTATAAAAATGGAAAAGGAATCAAAAATAAAATGTCCCAATTGCGGTACGGAGATTGATGTGCAAGATGTCCTCTCGCATCAGCTCGAAGAGGATATTAAGAAAAGCTACATGGCGAAGCTCGCTGAGGAGAAGCAGAAATATGAATCTCAGACCAAAGCCTTAGAATTGGATAAGATTGCCTTTGAAGAGAAGAAAAGGAAGGAAAATGAGCTATTTCAGGATCGGTTAGAGGCCAAAATAAAGGAAGAGCGCGCATTGATTGAGGTGAAGATAAAGGCCAAGCTCGAGCAAGAGCAAGCCGAACAATATAAGATGCTTCAGAAAGAGCTTAATGAACAGTCTGAAAAACTTAAGGAGCTTAGTCGAAGTAAAGCTGAGATCTCGAAGCTTATTCGTGAGAAGAGTGAGATGAAAGAGGCTATTGAGGCAGAGGCTCAAAAGACGTTGAATCATCAACTTATTGAGGAGAAAGAGAAGATCCGTAAGAGCGAGCAGGATAGAAATGAGATGGCTATGAGGGAGCTTCAGAAGCAGCTCGACGATCAGAAAAAGCTCACCGAAGAGATGAAGCGCAAGCAGGAACAGGGTTCTATGCAGATGCAGGGTGAGGTTCAGGAGCTCGCCATTGAGGATTGGCTAACAACGAACTACCCACTCGACACAATTGAGGAGATAAAAAAGGGAGCGCGTGGCGGAGATTGTATTCAAGTAGTTCATACGCGAACGCGTCAGAATTGCGGAACGATCTATTATGAGAGCAAACGAACCAAGGAGTTTCAGCCCAGCTGGATCGAGAAATTCAAGAACGATATTCGTGAAAAAAGTGCCGATATCGGAGTACTTGTTACCGAAGCGATGCCTTCAGATATGGAACGTATGGGACTTAGGGAGGGGATCTGGATCTGTACCTATGAAGAATTTAAGTCGCTCAGCGTAGCACTTCGTGAGACCCTTATCCTGGTCAGCAATGCCGTCACCTCACAGGAGAACCGGGGGGACAAGATGCACCTGCTCTACGACTACCTCACGAGTAAAACATTCACGATGCAGGTGGAGGCAATTGTTGAAGGGTTTACGCAGATGAAGATCGATCTGGATAGCGAAAAGCGGGCTATGCAGCGTATCTGGAAGCAGCGTGAAAAACAGATTGAAAAGGTGATCACCAATACCATCGACATGTATGGATCTGTCAAAGGGATTGCGGGCAGTGCCATACCTGATGTTAAGGCGTTAGAATTACCCGAATTGGATTATGAAATTGATGATTAAATTCTAGAATAATGCGTTATAAATAATCGGCCTTGCTTAGATTTTATTCTGCAAACTAACCCATGACCCACCGTTGTAAACATCGGTAAACCCATTTGATTTTAAGATACTCTTAGCAGAAGCACTGCGCATTCCTGAGGCACAACAGGTAATAATCGGTTTGTTCTTCTTCTTTAGCTGATGAAGATTGGTGCCTAGTTTGTCAACTGAAATATTTAGTGAACCCCTGATATGCCCACCAGCAAATTCCCCGGCACTGCGAACATCCAGAATAACTGCACCATCTTTCATGAGTTGGACATAATCGGTCTTTTCTATAGCAAATAAACTTTTAAATGATTCAAACATTGGACGTGAATTTAAATTGTTAGTGTAAATCAGATCTGTTATAGCCTCTGAGTTATAAATCTGTTGGCAAAACTGCACGAAAAGAAATTAACCTTTTGTGATCAAAGTTACAGAAGAGTAATTTTATTTCGAGAGAGAGAAATACGATTGTCGTTCTCCAGTTGTTTTAGCACCCGGCTAACGGCTTCGCGCGATATACCCAGTTCATTGGCGAGCTGCTGATGGGTTACCGATATCTCACGGGATTTAAATAGCGCTGATTTCTGATTGAGTAAGTAGAGCAGACGAACATCAACCTTTTGAAATGCGACGGAATTAATGACCTCGAGAAGTTCTTCAAAACGCTTCTGGTAGAGTGTGAATATAAAATCGCTCCATTCCGGAAACTCTCTAATCCATGCGCTGGCTTTTTCAACCGGAATTAAGAGTACTTCGGCATCCTCCTCTACGATGGCCTTAATTTTACTCGTGTCGTTATGTATCCCTGAGAGAAAAGACATAATACAACTCTCTGAAGGTTTAATATAATAAAGCAGAAACTCCCTCCCATCTTGGTCAGTCCTACACACCTTAATACTACCCGAAAGAACAATTGGAATTGATTTGATATAGCTCTCTATATTTACGATCACTGAGCCTGCAGGAAATGATTTAACCACTCCGGAAGCATACACTTCCTTACTTAGCAACGAATAAAAAAGATGATCGGGTGCTATCATTTAATAAGCAATTGGGTCAAAAGACAAAACTAAGTAAATATTAGGTGTATAAAGGAAAAAGGAGATTAAAATGGAGTAATAAATAATGGTCCTACCTTACAAATAATTTCTTCTAATCAATTACAGTTAGTTACAATAGGTTAATCTAAAATGGTGACACTATGCTAATATTTCAGAAATTCGATAAAAAAGCAACATGGAGATCAATAAAATTTACATAATTAATTTTTAATTACGTAAAAGCAAATTAAATTCAAATTAGATCCAAACGGAAGTAAAAAAAGCACACTTTATATTGCCACTCGAAAAGGGATTTGCACATTACCCCTTATTATTGAACTCTTTAAATTATCTATAGATTTATTACCTGAAGAGACATTAAATAAATCTCAGCTTGCTATAAAAGGAGAAATATTTAGGGATAGTGAATCGTTTACTTCTATTCGTCGTGAAAAATATATTGATTTTGTGGATCAATTACAAATCCAATTAATTGGCAAAGAAAAAGAGTTGTCAAATTAAAATGTAAAAAAACTGGCAACCCAAATTGTCTTATAATGGCGGCTAAATTATTGCCAGCGAAATGACTATTCTAATATCCTTATCCCAAAAGTTTTAAACGTTAATCGGCACCTATTTCTTATTTCTCCAGCCAAATTTTAAATTGGGTCTAAATATCCCCTTCTCGAAATTCATAGTGAGTCCACAATAGTCATATCAAACTCCACACTGCCTTTTATGTTAAATTTGGCTCATCTATTTTGTTTAAGATCAAATCACAATGAAAATTAACGAAAGAGGAACAGTGGATTTACACTATAAAATGACCGGAAACTCCTCTGTTTAAATGAGGAGCTTCCGGTCATGGTATTTAAATTGTCTATTTGACAAATTTATTACGTGAAATTAAGCGGTTTTGACAATTTTAAAATAAGAATAGAATGCAAGATTTCAGGTTTTTATGCAAAATCTGGTTAATCCTGAACCTTTGACATTGCCCAAACAGCGACAGCACCTGCAATGGCAAACAGCGCAGCATTAATAAGGATGTCAATGAGTGCAATATTGAAACTGTTAAACATCTTTGTGGAATTATGAAGCCATAGATTAATTGCTGTATTTAGAAGTAAGCCAATAATTGCAGCAGTTTTTAACCCATTCACAACTCCAGTTGTATTAGCCCAACTAAAAATAACGGATAAGAAGAAACCCATAGCAATTTGGGCGGCAATCATTTCAGCGCCCCACGGGTTAAAGCTAGGATTAACAATAGACTGATCATAATTTGCGATAACGTAATCTTTGAAAATTACATTGAAAACCATATATCAAACCACCTGGAAAATTACTGCTCCAGCAATTCCACCCAGTAAAATTTTGTTTAGTTTCATTTCAGCTGTTTAATTAGTCCCTACTCATTAGACTTTTAGGTAGTGCCCCGTTTATAAAGTGGGTTCTGGACTCCACTATTATTAAAGTCTAAACTTCAAAGTTCCATTTAATCTTCAACTTCCCCAATCATAAAAGTAACACCTCCAGAGGCAAAATTGCCAAGATCAGCAGAAGCTGGTTGTCCCTCAAGTGAACCAAAAGTTTGCTGCATTTGCTCCGGAGTCGAAAAATAAAGTTCACCCATCCGGTAATAGGCAGGTGCAACACCATCGGGACCCGGAAGGAACCTGGTAAACTCCATTTTATCTATCCCATTCATCGCTGAGGCAATAGGGCCGTGAATTTCAGCATAATACTTTTCAAATGCCTCAGGGTCCGCCGGATGTCCAACAATACGGTTACATCATGTCATTTAATATTAACTTCTTACTCTTTTGGTTTTCAGTTACACCACCGCATAAATGCCTGTGTGGGCAGGTCCGTTATTAAAAGTAGGTGCAGGACTCCATTACTTCTTTGTTCGATGAGATATAATTTAATACGTATAAAGATCCTTATTTCGCTTAACACAAAATAAGTGCGATTTCAAGTGAGATTTTAAGTGATCTTTAAATTATCGGACCATTAATTGCAAGGTTATCATCTTTTTTTCTTTCCAATCTCTGGTTTTAATCCCGGCTATCACGGCGAGACTTGTTTTCATATCCATATCATCACCTTTAGCGCTTTCCATATAAGACGAAAGCTGTGAAACGTCATTAAACATATCAATGGTTATATGTGTTACTCCTGCCTCACTGCCTGCTGGAAAGATTGCACGTAGTAACTCCCAGTTCCCCTTCTTTCCTTTTGAAACCATCTCCTGGTGCCATGGTTTAAAAATCTCAGATTCTACGCTTTCATAACTATTGTCCAATTGTTTCATAACATCAATAGTCCCAACAGTGCCAACTTTCATCGTGAAATCTCCTATAGTCTTGTCTACTTGTTTTAAGAAAACCTGATTAGCAATATCTCTTGATTTAACCGTTTTGTCGAACATTGTATTTAATTCTTTTTCGGTCATTTTAGGATAAGCCTTATGAGCATAGGCTATAATATCAGTTATTTGTATCGTCTTTAACATATTCTCAAGACTCGAGAAAAGTGTCACAGTTAAAAATTGAGACCCCTGTTCTGTTCCAGAAGGGGTTAACGACCATAAATCCCATCCGATAATAGATTTATCTGCAACACGCTGTTTGTGAATACCAGACCAGAAATTCTCAACATCCCAATAATCGTTTCCATGCTGGCCTTCAACATGCATAAACTCAAATAACAAATAGAGCGGGGTTGGTTTTTCTTGTGACTTAACTCCAAAACTTATTAAGAAAACCAATGCGAATGTCAATAATGTTTTCATGATTAATTATGTTTAGTGAGTTGTAATGTTAAACAAATACTTTTAATAAGCAAGTAATGTTGGCTGCTATTTACAAAATCAAGAAGTCTCACCAAATAAGTTAGGCAGTCAATCATCCAGTATTCGAATCTATTCGTAAAGAAATATCCTTTAAAACCTATATTTCTTCTAGTATAGAATATCCTTTAGACAAATCTCCAGAGGTCCAGGTCCAATTTTCGTGCAACCGAATTTTTCCGTTAGCTAGTATTTCTGGTTTTGAATTACAAATTCCGGTCCTAATTTCATTCTTATCATTTACGTGCTGATAAGCCATGCTAATAGTTCCATTATCCTTGACCACCCCAATAAGCTGACCGAAACTTATTTTCCCCCCTGAATAGTCGCAGGTTAGAATGGTTCCAATTTGTTTATAATGAAACATTGTCTCAGAAGAGGTCTCTCCATTTTCTGTATTTTGGATAGCTCTAAAAACTCGGTTATTATAATCAATCAGAATTAGTTGAGTTGACATACTTATCTATCAAAAAACAGTGAAAATAATCTGGCAGTAATCCAAATCAAATGGAGGGAAAATAGCAATTCACTCTTTAGTAAACGGGTGATTATTTATTTTTCAATAAACTTACCATCCTTAATTTCTGTCATATATACTTTTTCAAATCCTTCATGATCAGTTTTAGAAAAAGTTATATCCTGACCTATTCCAATATCTAGATTTGAAACGGCTTCTATCGTTTGGATTAATTTTTTTCTGGTTAAATCTTTACCCGTTTTTTCAATCATTTCAGCCAGAATTTTGGCTCCCAAGTATCCTTCAAGACTAATAAATTCAGGTTCAAATTCAGCGTTTTGTTTTCTCATAGCATCTTGGTATTCAGCTATAGCTTTTATATTCTTATTCCAAGGAAAGGGTACAACTTCTGTTATGATTACACCTTCGCCTTCTTTTCCAAGTTTAGTTAAAAGTTTGGTGCTTCCGACAAATGAAATATTTAAAAAATCAACATTATTCATCCCCATTATTTTTGCACTTTTTATAAATTCAGAACACGGCTTATAGGTTCCGATCATAATAATTGCTTCAGGAGCCCCTTTATTTATAGAGGCTAGTGCATTACTTATTTCAATTGTATTTCTGACATAAGATCCTTCTGAAACTAATTTCATCTCTCTTTTGTTTAATGCCTTTAGAGTTCCATCCATTCCCGCTTTCCCATATAAATCATCCTGATAAAATATCGCTATCTTCTTTTTTCCTTTTTTAACTAAATAGTCGACCATCATTTCGGTTTCCTTTTCATAACTACTTCTAAGATTAAAAACATACGAAGCCTTTGAAACATCTCTTAGTCCAGGGGCGCCTGAGAATGGGAAAAAGAATGGAATTTTTTCTTTTTGAACAATTGGAAGGACAGCCATGGAAGTAGGTGTTCCTACATAACCGAATAAAACAAAAGCCTTATCTTCCTTTATTAGTTTATTCGTATTTAAAATACACTGTGCAGGCTCATAACCATCATTATATTGAATAATTTTTATTTTCCTTCCGTTTATTCCTCCCGCATCATTTAAAGATTTAAAGTATGCATTTGCCCCTAATGAATACTGTAATCCTAAGGACTTCGAAGGCCCTTCCTGTGCATTTGAAACTCCGATTACAATCTCTTTACTAGTAACCCCGTTTTCTGCCATCACTAAAACTGACGCAAACATCATTAAAAAACATAATGAAAAACATCTTTTCATAAATCTCTCCTCCTTGAATTATTATTCTATTATTTAAACTAATTTACAGTGCATTAAAACACATTCAATAATCTATACTGGATACTTTTTGGCAAAATCATCAATTAATTTTTCGACCTGATTGAACCTATCGCTTATGCTTTGGTAAAGTTCCCTACGTGTAATCGAGCAATGTTTAACTAAACAGTATCTTCACCCTTGCCGGGATTCGATTTAGACTGAATTTTTAAAACTTTACGTTAGTTTAGATCAGAATTATTGGAGTCAAAGCATGCCCACTGTTAATTAACATGCTACGCTCAATGTTGAACCACATTTAAATTCTATATTTCTTTGCAATTACCACAAATACAATTAGTAGAAATAATACGTAAAGCCCTTTAAACCTATATTTTAAATAAAACAAAAGTTTTTGCAGAAAACGGTTAAGTGCTCTATTTACAGGCGGATTAAAAACCTGGTCAATTTTTGCAAGGGACAAAACTGCACAAAAAGATTGTAATGACCAAAATAGTTAAGGTGCTTACCCAAGTAGCATGTTGCATGCTTTTGATAGTGGTGTAGTTTCATCTTGTCCAGAATTACCTAGCTTTAACAGTTTTAAAACTTAATTTTCAATAAGTTAAGTTTTAACTTTAGTTTAGCGAACCCTAATAAACTAAAGAAAATATCCCATTAAATACGAACTTACCTCATGGATATTAAACATAAAATAAGAATTAAACTCATGGTTCGCAACAAAACAAGTACAAATATTGCCATTAGTTAAATTACTTAGGATTTTGTAAAGGTAATTTATAGATACCAAGTTCACTGATTGTTGGATTTAAGCGTGATGCTTCAATGATCAACCTGAACGCGGAGGATGTTACAGGGTTAAATCGCACCAGTCTTTTATAGCCAACGGTTGTCCCTTTTCCTGCTTCCTTCCACTGTTCGCCATCTTTGTATTCGAGACGGAATTTCTCAATTCGCTGTCCAAGGGTTATATTTTCCTGCAGACATAGAACATCAACGGTTTGTTGATGCGGGAGAGTAATCTCGATGGTACCCGATTCTTTATCCCCTTTGGTTATCCAATAAGTGGTCAGTTGATGATCGGTGATCCCCTGAACATTTTTTCCATCTGATTTTAACTTCGCGTTAGATGCGAAATTAAGAGCGTACATAGTATCAAGAAGAGACCGCAGCCCTTTCATCGCTTTTACATCATTATCATGTAATAACCCTCGCCGATCAGGTGGGATATTGAGCAGTAATACGCTGTTATAGCCCACTGAGCTAAAGTAGATATCCAAAAGCTTCTCAGGTTTCTTCACCTCTTCGTCTTGTGAGGTGTGATAAAACCATCCCGGACGAATTGAAACATCCGTTTCTGCAGGATACCAGATGAGCCCTTTCGCATCCTTGATTTTCATCCGGCTGCCTAAATCTTGGTTCTGATAATCAAGAGTTGGAGCGATAATGACATTTGATTGTGAGGTCTCTGCAATTTTTTTCTCATCCGCCTCCCCTAAAGGAACCACACTCCACTCGGATTGACGTCCATAACCGCTCTCTGTTCCTACCCAACGGATATCTGGACCGACAATGGCGATAAGGGCCTCAGGAGCCAGCTTGCGAATAAGCTGATAATATCCGGGCCAATCATAAACTTGTTTTTTACCATTCGGACCTTCTCCACAAGCACCGTCGAACCACACTTCATCTACTTTACCATAATTGGTTAGAAGTTCGGTGAGTTCATTTAAAAAAATCTCATTGTATTTCGGAGAGTCGCCATAACTGGGGTTATTCCTGTCCCAGGGAGAGAGATAGACTCCGAAACCGATACCGGCCTCGTGACACGCATCGGCAACTTGTTTAACCACATCTCCCTTCCCGTCCTTCCAAGGGCTGTTTTTTACCGAGTGTTCGGTATATTTCGTAGGCCATAGGCAGAACCCGTCGTGGTGTTTGGCTGTAATAATAACCTGTTTAAATCCGGCATCCTTGCACGCTTTAATCCACTGCCTGGCATCCAGTTGTGTTGGATTAAACAGTTTCGGATCTTCAGTGCCTTCGCCCCACTCCCTGTCGGTAAAAGTGTTGATACCAAAATGGAAGAAAGCAGTCATTTCCAACTGTTGCCACCGCAATTGCGGCTCTGAAGGAGTTATATTGGCAGCAATCCGAATTAGTTCTACTTCTGAAGTTCCAGGCTTAACCGCGCAGTAATTCTTTCTGATCTGCGATTGGGAATTCAACCCAAGCATGCACAATCCAACAAAAAGAAGGAAGAATATTTTCATGAGTTGTAAGTTAGAACTGGGTAAAAATAGAATAAAAAATCTCATTTACCTTTGATTCGTTATCGCGGAGATTAAAACAAGTTGATAAAAAAGAGAATTAAACTTTGATTCTAGCCGTAATAATGAACATCCTGGTTTACATGCCCGCCCACAAACACACTAAAAACGAAAAATCAGCCAAGAGCGAAAAAGTGCAACTGACTGATTTTTTGATTGATAAATAAATTTAATATATTTTGAACGAAGTTATGATTACACTCCCTTTAAAATTGGTATTCATAAAAAAAGCCTCCATTTCCAGAGACCTTTTTTAGAGTTTAAAAACGATAAGGTAGAATAATAATTTTTCCTTGTCATTCTATTAAAATGCGAATATCTTTTCGGGCTGAGTTTTATTCAAGATGATTATTGCTGAAATAAGCATCTTCTCGAACTATCTTCCCCTCCTTATTAAAAGTATGAGACATCATTAACGGGAACTCCAGCTTTTTACCAGTTAATTTTGATTTAGCGGAGTAGACCCACCATGAATTAACTACGTATTCATCTTCTTTTGAAAAATACATGCAATCAGGATAGCCAGACTGCTTTAAATTAATATTATCACACTTTGCAAAATCACCTTCCCATATCTTAGACCTGGCTGCCAAATCAATTGATTCACCCGATTTCATCATCGAGTTACTAAACCTGGCATCTTCAGTGAAGAACTCAGACGTAGAAGCAATATTCATCGAGCAATACGCATTTACCAATTTTCGAACAGTTGTGATTAACGGATGATTTATATATATCATTCCATTTTCCTGGGTCATGCCACTGGATTTTATGGCGTCAAATTGTTCATTACTAAAATAAAAGTGTAAAGAAGCAATTTTACCAGCTTTATTTAACTGGTACAAATCGTGCATGTGTAATTTAAGATTTATCCCGCTTTTTTTATGAGTTCCAGTTATTAATAACCAGTCTTGAACCCAAACTCCACCTTTGGAATATTCAATGGCATCAGGAAATGCCGGAGCATCATCTACAACCTTAAGGTTTTCAAACTCAGTTGACCACCAGTCCAAAGTTTTTAAATAAAATTCTCTGTTTTGTGGCTCTCCACTCCCATTATAAATTGCAACCATACTGTCTGCAAGAAATGCACCCAAAGCCTCTTTGTCACCTTTTTCAAAAGCCGCTAAAAATTTTTTGGTGTTATCAATTGCGGGATGCTTAATATAAACAGCGCCATTTTTTTCCTGCGATTTAACTCCAAAACTGATTAATAAAACCAATACCAATGTCAATAAACTTTTCATAATATATCATGAGTGTCCACTAAAAAATTATAATCGTTCTTTGAAATCATTGGTATTCTATATTTTACAAGCTTTTTAGTTACGTGTCGATTTGAAATGCTGAAATTCGTGATAAATTCCTATCATCAT
>CAIVMQ010000014.1 GCA_903907075.1 uncultured Bacteroidia bacterium | reverse complement strand
CCGATTTTTAACGAAGTCATCGTTAGTGATCCCATCACCGCTTTATCATTGAAAAAGGTTACCTGCTCAGCATGATCTTGAAGGGCGAGGGTGTAGAGTAGCGGAAGATAATGTTCGGGTGAAGGAATAGCTAGCTGCACATCCCTGCCGAGCGCCGAAAAGTTAATCAGTTCTTTGTGATTCGAAGTGGTAATTAGGTACTTGATTTTATCGTTTGCCGTAATCGCCCAGTCGAAGCCATATTCGGGTTCACCCATTTTATCCCAGGCTACCATGCGGAGATTATGGACGATATTACCGCTTCCAATAATTAGCACCCCTTTATCTCTTAAGGCAGAGAGCTCTTTTGCCAGATCGTAGTGAAATTGTGGCGGCTTCGTGTAATCAAGACTCATCTCAATTATCGGAATATCTGCCTTGGGATAGATATTTTTGATCACACTCCAGGCGCCGTGATCTAAACCCCATTGCTGATCGAGTCCAACGGTAACACTCTTGATGCACTGTTTGGTCTCCAGGGCGAGCTCAGGACTCCCGGGTGCCGGATATTGAACGGCAAATAACTCTTTGGGGAATCCACCAAAATCGTGGATAGTCTGAGGCTTTTGCATTGCCGTGACGCATGTTCCTTTGGTTTCCCAATGGGCCGAGATACAGAGAATAGCCTTTGGTCGGGGTATCGACTCACCAAGTTTACGCCAGGTATAGACAAATTGATTCTCCTCGATGGCATTCATGGGGCTACCATGTCCCACAAAGAGTACCGGCATTCTAGCGGTATTTTCGCCAAAGGAGATGATATTTTTTAAGGTGTCGTATTCCATTAAGTTTGCTGATAAGGGGAACAGCATTGGCGATCTCATAAATGACCGTCTGTCCATTGTTTTATTTATTTAATCACGAAGATAGAAAAATAGGGTTAAAAAAGGGATCACAGATCATTGGTTTTATGCCAATGACCGTGATTCCAGTTTAAATTTGATGGGATTAGCCTTTTTTTACTAATTCAATATCGCAGTTGATTTTTACCTCTTCGCCAACAAGTACTCCTCCGGTTTCGAGTGCCGCATTCCAGGATAAGCCCCACTCTTTGCGTTTGATTTTTCCGGTGATCGCAAAACCCGCCTTTATATTGCCCCATGGATCAGCATTTACACCTCCGAACTCTACTGATAATGTAGTTGGGTGGGTAATCCCTTTAATGGTAAGATCACCCGTAAGCTCGTATAGATCATCACCCAGATCTTTTAATCCCGATCCGTTAAAGGTAATAGTAGGGAAGTTCTCCGCGTCGAAGAAATCGCCGCTCTTTAAGTGGCCGTCACGGTCGGCGATTTCGGTATCGACAGAGGCTGTCTTTAGTGAGAATGATATTTCAGATTTTGAGAAGTCGTTACCAACAGTGGTAACTTCACCTTCAAATTCCCTGAAACTGCCTAATACATTAGAGATCATAAGATGTTTTACCTTGAACCCGATCTTGCTGTGTGTTGGGTCTACTGCCCATTTTGTTGTTTCCTGTGTGCTCATGAAAAATAATTTTTAGTGATTTTAATGACCTTATTATGTTCTATTTAATACTCCTTAGAAAATGCAAAGGTGCACCAATCACAGAGGTCGGTGGTAACAGAATTTAGAAAGGTTGTGGTACTTTTAGGAAATAATGGCTCGGGTCATTTCACGGAACCTACTTGGAGTGATCTCCATTTTAGCATGGAAAACCCGCGTAAAATAAGATTTCTCGTTATATCCTAATTGATATCCAATCTCCGAAACGGTCTTATCAGAATAAAGGAGCATTCGTTTTGCCTCAATGAGTTTGCGTGTTTCAATAATCTCGGTGACACTTTTGTGAAAATTATTCTGGCAAATAATATTCAGATTCCTCTCCGACATATTCATCTTGTCGGCATAAAATGAGACCCCCTCATTGTGATGGTAATTTAACTCTAGGATCTTTAGAAAATTATTAAAGCTATTCACCTGCGATCCTTTGGCACTATTTTCTACAGGGAGATTTCTTTTTCGCTCCGCATCGATCATTGCAATAAGTGCGTTGACAAGATGGTGGATAGATGTGTAATCGACCTGTTCCTGATTGTTCTCACTAAAGATTATTTCGCAAAGGGTAGTAAATCGATTTAAGCAACTGTTTGATGAGAGCGGAATATTGGTGGAGGTGAAAAAATTAGAATAGAAACTTAATTTAGAATCGGGGATGAATTCACTCTTGAAATTGATAACCCATCCGCGTAAGTCATTGCTGGGTATAATCTTGTGCATCTTCCCCATAGAGATGTAACAGGCTATTGGCGCCTGTACGAACTCGAGTTTGTAATCGATAAAATGCTCAAGGCCTCCTGAGGTTGCAATGATTAGCTCTTCGAAATCATGAAAGTGTGGATCATATTCCCTTGATAGAATATTCTCGACTAGCTCTTGGGTGAGTTCAAATATATGAAACGGTTTCTCCATAGAGATGCAAAAATACGAAGATTTTGCATAGCCATAGAAAAGTACCTTGTATATCCTTCAGCGTGGAGAATAATATGGTAATTAACTAATTTGCACTATTTAAAATAGCGTAGGATATCCAATATGAAACTTAATTGTGCAAATTTAAAGGAGAACCTCTGATTATCTGGAGTAGTATCTTAACGCACTAAATCCGACCAGTTTATTTTGTTTCTCATCCCATAATCTGAGCTTGAGAGATCGTAGACTCGAGAAAAATGTAACTGGTTTGACTTCTTGAAATACCTTGTTTTCTTCGTAACAAATTGGGAGTTTATAATTCGGAATTCGGGGACTAAGGTGATGAATATGGTGAAATCCGATATTTCCGGTAAACCATTGTAGCACTTTGGGGAGTTTAAAATAGGAGCTTCCGCCCAGGGCTATCTCCTTATAATTCCACTCCTTGGCACGTGTCCACATCACATTCTCATATTGATGTTGCACATAAAAAAGCCAAACTCCATGAACTGAAGCAATATAGATGACCGGTAGCTGGATCATTAGGAAAGCTTCCCAACCAATTGCCCACATTACTAATCCTATTAAAACAACTAATGTTAGATTGGTTAGATGCAAATAAAGATGTTGTTTTTTGGTCATTGTTCGTCTGGGTAACCTGTTTTGGATTATAAAAACCAGGAATGGTGCAATGCCAAACAAAAATAGTGGATGGCGGTAAAAGCGGTAGCTGAATTTCCCCCACGGTGAAAGGTTCAGAAACTCTTCAATTGTAAGCGTTTTCACATCGCCTACACCCCGTTTATCCAGATTACCCACTGTGGCATGGTGTTCGTGGTGCTCATGCGTCCATTTGTGGTAAGGGGTAAAAGTCAAAAGTCCGGCTACTATTCCTACAATACGGCTCAGTAACTTCGATTTAAAGAAGGAGCCATGTCCACAGTCGTGAAAAATAATAAATATCCGCACCATAAATCCGGCGGCAAAAACGGATAATAATAGCGTTAAAAAATAGGATACCTTTAAGCTCCAAACCATTGCAACCCATAACAGGATATAGGGGATGACCGAGTTAATGATCTGCCACCAACTCATTAAGGGATTGGAGAAATTGTATTTAGAGACAATCTCCATCCAGTTGGAGGCGGTCTTATGCTGTGTTGAATCTGTTTGCATTGGTGCTGTACTAGTGTTAAATATATTTTCTAAATCCGTATTCAATTCAGGTTACTAAAAGCTAGATCATTGTAATAAGGTGGTTACAAAGATAAGGTCTGAAGTTCGAAAATGTTCATTGGAATCGATGTTATTTAAAAAATAGACTCCATTTGTTGGGATGCGGTTTACCTTCACCTCCTTTGCCTCGGATCAGAAATGATAATCACTTTGTTATCCAGTGATTTGTAACATTATAAGAGGGAAGGACGTATAGGTACTAATTTGATACTCGAAAAATTAATTACCTAACGAAACGAAAATGAAACGGATTGCAATTTTTTGTGATGGGACATGGAATACCCCGGATGAGACTTTCAAGGGTAAGTTGTGTCAAACTAATGTGGTTAAGATGGCCAATGCGCTCTCTGCACTTTCAAAAGATGGGAACAGGCAATTGCTTTATTACGATGCGGGTATAGGGAGCGAGGGTGGTCCGCTGGAACGAATCTACGATGGAGCGACCGGTACAGGGATAACGGAAAATATCTTGCAAGCCTATCGTTTTCTAATTCGAACGTATGAACCGGGTGATGAATTGTTCTTTTTTGGATTTAGCCGTGGAGCCTTTACTGTACGAAGTTTGGCGGGTCTGATTAGAAATTCAGGGATCTTGCGAAGTGATAATATCGATCTGATCCCAAAGGCTTACGGAATCTATAAATCGCGAAGGCTTGAACATCAGCCTCGCCAGGTGGAGTCCACACTATTTCGAAAAAGTTTTGCCGTGTCAGAATACACGAAGATTAAATTTATTGGTGTCTGGGATACTGTTGGGGCATTGGGTAATCCCCTATTCCTAAATGGGATTTTAAGCAGGCGAAATGGCTTTCACGATACGACCTTGTCGACGCGAATTGAAAATGCTTTTCACGCTATTGCCATTGATGAGAAAAGGAAGAATTTTAAAGCTACCTTATGGAATCAACAAATCGATGCCGGAAATCAGGTGCTTGAACAAGTTTGGTTTTCAGGTGTCCACTCAGATATTGGCGGGGGTTATCCGGATTGTGGATTATCAGATATTGCTCTTACCTGGATGATTCAAAAGGGGGAGCAGTGTGACTTGAATTTTGATCCCATTGAAATAAGTCAGGATATTGAAAAGGTACTGCACAAATCTTATGTTGGTTTCTATACCTTGCAGCCGGCTTATTCCCGTCCCATAGATAAATTCATTGCCGGGAAAGGGATTACCAATGAGTCTCTTCATTTCTCAGTACTTGAGAGGTATTTAAAAGATTCGAAGTATCGACCGAAAAATCTGGTGGACTACTTTAAACGGCACCCATTGAATTAGTTTATTAATAGTGAATTTATTTGTAATTTATTGGCATTCATATTTATATGGTGTACAGAATTTTTCGATCTCGGTTTAATGGAGTGCTTTAATTCTGGAAACCAGAAGGGTAATACAGAATCCGAATATCCCTATCACGGTAAACGAATACCGAAGTCCCGCAGCAGCCGAGATGTATCCGATCAAGGGTGGCCCCATGAGAAATCCAAGATAACTTACACTCGATACCGAAGCCAAAGCGATACCGGGGGCAACTGAGGTGTGTCTTCCAGCTGCGCTGTAAACTGCAGGAACTACGCTTGAGACACCTATGCCAACCATCATAAATGCAATAGTTGATGGGATAAGATAGGGGAATAGAACTGAGATTAATAGTCCGGTTGAAATAAAGGCTCCGCTGAACTGTAACAGCAGTTTGCGGCCGATACGGTTCGCCAGTCTATCGGAGACAAAACGCCCTGAGGCCATCATAATCATAAAGGAGGTATAGCCCAGAATAACGAGTGATGATGGAACTTTTACTACATCCTTAAAATAGATGCCGCTCCAGTCAAACATAGCCCCTTCGCTGGCCATACTGCAAAATCCGATGATCCCTAGTTGGAGTAATGCCGAGTCTGGTATTGAGAAAAATCGCTTGTTCCGACCAAGGTTGTTAACGGTTGATTTTCCGGCCACAAGGTTTTTATTAAATAGAATGACAATTGCGAGAATTAATCCACTAACAGCCAGGAAGTGGATTGTAGGTTCTATTTTCAGATTCATCATCGTTAATCCAATCAGTGCACCGGTAAATCCGGCTACGCTCCAGCCACCATGAAAAGCCGACATAATAGGTCTTTCATATAGCTTTTCGGCTGATACTCCTTGTGTATTGATTGAAATATTACACATATTTCCAAATATTCCGAATATAAAGAGTCCAATAGCTAGTTGCCATCCAACCGAGGCTTGCCCCAGGTTTGTTAATCCAACAGTATAGGCAGGGACCGCAAAGAGAATAACATTACGACTGCCAAAATAGGTTACTAATTTACCGGAGAAGGGCATCATGAGGAACTGACCCACAGGGAGTGCGAATAAGATGGTTCCAAAGGCAGCATCGCTTAGTCCTAGCGATGTTTTGATATCGGGTATTCGGCTTGCCCATGTTGCAAAGCACAAACCCATGCAGAAATAAAATAACGAAACGGCCACACGAATCTTTCTCCTTTGAGTTGGATTAATATCGTGTTGTGGCTCCGTTGAAGATGGGATTGTCATTCGAGGTATTTTTTATTTTTAATTTTTGGCTTCGGTTAAATGGGCTTTTATCATAACGGAATAAGCAGTTTGGCTAAACGCAGAGAACCGCAGAGGATTACAAATTAGTAATTTAACTCTGCGGTTCTTTATCTTTTCACGGCTCAGTCCAGTATTCAGAACGGCTGTAAGTCACCCGTGGATAATTTCAAATTAAAAACGCTTCTTACGGTCGCGACGTTTAAAGTCGTCTCTTCCACCTTCAGGTTTACGAAAGCCACGCTCAAAACGTCCACCTCTGTCGCCACCTCTGTCACCGCCTTCACGTCCGCCGCCGCTTGTTGCTTCAGCATCAAAGAATGAACCACGGAAGTTCATCCCACGGCTATTTCTTAAAAGGGTAGTTCCATAAGATGATTCTACTTCGACTGTTGCATGATTTTTATAAAGATCGATCTTTCCGATCTCTACATTTCTGCGTCCGGTGGCATCAATAACAAATGTGATAATATCTTTGGGGATAAGTCCTTGTGATAATCCTACATTAAGTCTGATTTGTGTCATCCCCTCTGAGGAGGTTCTACGCATCTCACGACCTTCACGAACCTCTCTTCTTCCAGAATCGTGTGTGTCGGGAGCATTAAGATCGGGTGTATTGCCGTAATATTCGAGGAATCTGTTAAACTCGAGCGAAACGACATGCTTGATAAGTTCTTCTTTCGATAGTGCTTCGAGTTTTTGATGCACAGTAGCTAAGAACGGCTCAATTTGCTCTTCATTAATAGTCACTGTTTGAAGCTTATCGATCAGGTACATTAACTGTTTTTCGCAGATCACTTTTCCTGTTGGAACAGGCATGCGGAGGAATTTCTTTCCGATCCCTTTTTCAATCATCCGAATTCTCCCTTGCTCTTTCATGTGAATGATAGAGATTGAGATTCCCGATTTTCCGGCACGACCGGTACGGCCACTGCGGTGGGTATAATTCTCAATATCGTCGGGGAGGTTATAATTAACAACATGGGTGAGGTTGTTCACATCAAGTCCACGTGCGGCCACGTCAGTAGCGATAAGCATCTGTACGCCGCCGGTGCGGAATTTTTCCATAACAAAATCACGTTGCTGTTGACTTAGGTCACCATGAAGAGCCTCAGCGCTGTAACCATCTGTGATTAGCTGAGCCGCAATCTCTTTGGTTTCAATACGAGTACGGCAAAAGACGATTCCATAAACTTCAGGAACAAAATCCATCACCCGTTTAAGGGCCGAATAGCGATCCTTCGCATGAACCATGTGATAGATATGTTCTACATTTTCCGCACCACTACCTTTTTTGCCTACCGCGATCTCTACCGGATTATGCATGTAATTTTTCGCAATTGCAGCAACTTCTTTAGGCATTGTTGCCGAGAAGAGCAAGGTGTTTTTCTCTTTTGGAGTCTGCTCTAAAATAGCATCCACATCCTCCTGGAAACCCATGTTGAGCATCTCATCGGCTTCATCAAGAACCATGATGGTAATCTTCGATAAATCGACTTTATTCTTGCGAATCATATCGTGCATCCGACCAGGAGTTGCAGCAATAATATGAACTCCTTTGCGTAGTGCAGAGATCTGACCACTGATATCGGCACCCCCATAGATCGGTGTAATCACAATATCGGGAAGGTACTTGGCATATTCAGAGATCTCACGTGCGATTTGCACGCAAAGTTCACGCGTTGGGCTTAAGATAAGTGCCTGAGGAACTCTGAGTTTTGGATCGATTTTTTGCAGGATTGGAAGACCAAAAGCAGCGGTTTTACCCGTTCCGGTCTGTGCAAGCCCCACTATGTCGGTGGGGTTTTCCAGGAATAAGGGGATAAACTGTTCCTGAATTGGCGAAGGTTGTTCGAAGCCCATTTCTTGAATCCCCTTTAGGATTCTGGGGTCGAGTCCCATTTCATTAAATTGCATGATCTTTTTTTTGTGTCGGGCGTTACAGCTCTTTAATGAACCAATTACCCGTCTTATTTATGTTCTAAAAATTACATTTCCCTGAGCGGGAAAAGTTGCGCAAGTTACTAAATATTTGGAGATTATTGCCTATTGTATTGAATATTTGATTCTAAAGGTTTGTGCGATTTTAAAAATCACCTGCCGATAGATTCACGTTTGGTCGTAAAATCGTTAAGTTTTCTTGCTATTACTTAACGCAACGTCCTGCTTAATTCTCCAAACCCTAACTGGCCTATTTCTGTCTGAAATAGAGTTGGATAGGTATGCCCTTGAAATTGAAGTTGCTTCTGATCTTGTTCTCCAGATACCTTTTGTATGGATCTTTAATGTATTGTGGAAGGTTACAGAAGAATGCGAAACTAGGTATTTTTGTTGGTAACTGTGTGATATACTTAATTTTAATATATTTACCCTTGTAGGCAGGAGGAGGATAGGCCTCGATCACACCCAGTAATAATTCGTTTAATTTTGAGGTCGCAATATGACGGTTACGGTTTTCAAAAACCATCATCGCCTCTTCAAGGATTTTCAGTATTCGTTGTTTAGTAAGTGCCGAGGTAAAGACAATAGGAACATCGACCACAGGAGCAAATTTCTCTAAGATATCCTCTTCGAATTTTTTCATGGTATGGTTATCTTTCTCAATAAGATCCCACTTATTGACAACAACCACTATCCCTTTTTTATTGCGGTGAATCAGGTGAAAAATACTCACGTCTTGTCCTTCAACGCCTCTGGAGGCATCGAGTACCAAGACGCATACGTCTGAATCTTCAATGGTACGCACCGAGCGCATCACAGAATAAAACTCAACATCTTCGGCAACCTTGGTTTTCTTGCGTAATCCGGCGGTATCGACAAGTACAAAATTATGACCGAATTTATTGTATTTCTGCGCTACCGCGTCACGTGTTGTGCCTGCTACGTCGGTAACAATATGACGCTCTTCTCCTACTAAGGTATTAATAATAGAAGATTTACCTACATTAGGTCTGCCTACCACAGCAATACGCGGGATCTTTTCATCGAGCTCCTCTTCGACTTTATTGGGAAGCATATCAACGATTTCGTCGAGTAAATCGCCCGTTCCTGATCCGTTGACCGATGAAACACAAAACATTTTCTCGATACCTAAGGCATAAAACTCATTGGCATCTAAGCTGCGCTGATGATTATCTACTTTATTTACTACCGTTATGACCGGTTTTGGATTGCGACGCAGCAGTTCAAAGACTGAGATATCGAGTTCTGTGAGACCACATTCAACGTCGACTAAAAATACAATCACATCTGCTTCCTGGATAGCCAGATTTGCCTGACGGCGGATCTCCTCTTCGAAGACATCATCAGAACCAGAAACATATCCTCCGGTGTCGATAATGGAAAATTCAACTCCATTCCAGAGTGATTTTCCGTAATTGCGATCCCGTGTAACACCCGGCATATCATCAACGATAGCGGCACGCGACTCGGTTAAGCGATTAAAAAATGTGGACTTGCCAACGTTAGGCCTGCCAACTATTGCGACTATATTGCTCATTGTAAGATTTTCCTTTTATTGAATCTCGTAGCCAAAATTACGAAGCTGGCTCTCTTTGTCACGCCAGTCTTTAGCTACTTTAACATACATTTCTAAAAATACTTTTTTCTCAAAAAACTCCTCCATATCCAGACGTGCCTCAGTTCCGACTTTCTTTAGCGCCTTCCCCTGATGACCAATGATAATCCCTTTTTGCGTATCGCGAGCCACATTAATTACGGCTCGTATCCGCAGTAGTTTTGGCTCGTCTTTAAATTCTTCTACTTCAATTTCAACTGAATAGGGGATTTCTTTGTCGTAGAATAAGAGTATTTTCTCACGGATAATCTCCTGAACGAAAAAACGCTCATTGCGGTCTGTTAATTCATCGTTTGGGAAAAACGGAGATCCTTCAGGAAGATTTGCAAGAATACGTTTAAATACGTAGTCCAGATTAAATTTCTCCTTAGCTGATATCGGCATCACCTCAGCCTTAGGAATAAGATCCCTCCATTTCTCAACTAAAGAGATAAGTTGATCTTGATCGGTAAGGTCAATTTTATTGATTAAAACTAAGACAGGAACTTCAGAATTTCTTATTTTTTCGAGGTAATCGGCATTTTTTGAAAAATCTTCAACGACATCGGTAACATAAAGCAAAATATCAGCATCTACCAAGGCCGTATTTACGAAACCTAGCATCGACTCCTGCAGTTTATACATCGGCTTTAATATTCCGGGGGTATCTGAGTAAACGATTTGAAAATCTTCCCCATTTACGATCCCCTTAATGCGGTGTCGGGTAGTTTGCATTTTCGAGGTGATGATAGAAAGCTTCTCACCTACCATTGCATTCATCAACGTTGATTTGCCTACATTTGGATTTCCGATGATATTGACAAATCCTGATTTATGTGCCATTGTAATTTTTCCTGAATTTTTTGCAAAGATAGCAACAAATACGAAACTATCGGTGCGACACATCTTTACCTTTTTAAAGCCCTGCTTTTCTAGAAGTTTTAAAATAAATTTAGCCACTAAAACACGAAATCACCAAATTTCACCAAAAAAACTAATTTAGCACTAAATTCATAATATATGATAAAAAATCACGATCTTCTACGTTTAAAATTCGCCCGGTTTTCTCCGGTATCATCACTTGTGTTATTTTATCTTTTGTTTTGCCTCCCAACTTTTGCCTCCTCAAAAGGTTCCGGCGCCATCAAGACCGACACTTCTAAAAGCATAAAATCTGCTTTTGACCCAAAAACAGCATCCTGGAATATCGACTGGCCGGGACGTATTTCGCAATACGACCTCGTGTACAAAAGCCCTCCGATCGATCCGATGCAAGGTATCCCCTTAGGAAACGGCGATGTTGCAGCATTGGCGTGGTGCGAGGATTCGAAAATCATTATCGTCTTGAATAAATGTGACTTATGGGATGATTCGAAGACCGGCAAATTTGAAACCTGGGATGAGAAATATGATTATTATACTACTCAAAGGCAGGCTTGTCGCATTGAAATAGATTTTAAACAGCCTGTTTTTAATACCCTGTATCTTACAGATTTCAAAGCACGGCTGAATCTTGCCGATGCCTCACTGAGCTTAACCGGTTCATCTCCGTTTGGAGACCTCAATTTGAAGGCTTTTATCGATCATAAGTCCGGAATTCTCTTTTGCGATCTAAAGAACTCATTCACCGAAGATGTACCAGTAAAGATCTCGGTTGATCACTTTGGCTCGAGAACCTTCTCGATGTGGTATACCCGCATGAGGAGGGAGGCGACGATTGGATTGCCGGGGACCGAAGCGACGGCCGATGAGAATAACGTGTTTCTTACCCAGAAATTATCAGGCGGAACATTCGCAGTGGGCGGTACAGTATTACAATCTAATAATCTGAGGGTGAGTTATTCGCGGGAACACTCCCGAAGTGCTTCGATTCAGTTGTCCGGAAACAGGCAAAAGAGTGTCCGGCTTGCATTTGCTGTCACTTCACCAGAGAATGATCCTATAGCAGAAGTTAGGACGAAGCTCACCACGGCACGTGAAAAGGGGATGGAGACTTTCAGTCAATCAAATACAGACTACTGGAAATCGGTATGGAACCGCTCGTTTATGGATTACGGTGATGATTATTTAAATAATCTCTGGGCATTGACCATGTATTATGCCAATGCCTCGCAGGGGGGTAAATATCCGGGAAGGTTTAACAACGGCTTGTGGAGCTGGAACCATGATGTGCAGCAATGGAACTTCTATTTTCACTGGAACCAGCAACAGATTTACTGGCCGCTTAATGCTGCCGGATACCACGATCTGGTTGCGCCCTACCTGGATTACCGGTTTAACTCACTCCGGTTTGCTAAAAAAGATGCAAAAGAGTTTTATAACGCTGACGGGGCGTTTATTTCTGATGTCACAAACCGGAATGGTTATAACCGGATGGATGCGAATGTAAAAGATAATCACACTCCGGTAGCCGAAATTGCACTCGACTTCTGGCGGCAGTATCAGTTTACTAGCGATAAAACATTTTTAAAAGTGAAGGCACTGCCGTTCATTCTTGAAGCTGCAAGGTTTATTGAGTCACTACTTGAAAAGGAGAATGATGGTCTGTATCACGCAAGGGAAGGTAACGGATATGAGGGTTCAGTCGTATTGCATGATGGCCTGACTGAACTGGTTTATGCCCGAGCTATTTTCAAAACTGCCTTGGAAGCGCTTAGAACGGCTGATACAGAAATTCCGGATGCTAAAAAATGGAGCGAAATTCTCGCCCATTTAGCTCCCATTCCCGTTGTAAAAGCGTCTGAAGGGCTGATTGTTAAAGGTGAAACAGGAAATAAAATCAATCAGGGGATTTATCACGGAATCCCTGTTCCAGGGGATGAGATTATTGCTGCAGGGTGGGGTATTAAGGAAAAAAAGTGGCTGACCACCTGGTATAAAACGGATGATCCGGAATATGCTTTTCTCCTATCCGGCGATACTACCCAAAATAGAAAGGGTGAGTTTCGAATTTATGATGGAATATTTCCTGCAGTTCCCCGCTCCCCTGTTTATCCCTCCGGGTTAATCGGCCTGGCGCAAAAGGGGGAGCAGCTGTTTAATGTGATGACCGCAACAACCCTATTATATGGTTCGGAAGGCATGGGTTGGGATCCGGCTCCGATCGTTATGGCCCGTCTGGGACTAACCAAAGAGCTAGCCGGAAACCTTGAACAGTTCCCTGCACATTGGCAGTTTTTTGTAAACGGGTGGGGCCATATAAGCTCTGAAGTAAAGGAAGACGGAGATGGAACTTCCTACTTTAAAACTAATCCTGTCAATGTGATAGGATCACCAAATGGCGTGAAAGTTCCGCTTCCTGCATGGCCATTCCGTCACATGTCTATGGAGGCTATGTCGGTACTGGCAACTGCAATAAATGAGTCACTTCTTCAGAGTTATGATGGGACGATAAGGCTGTTTCCAGCGATAGGTACGGATAAGACCGCGCGGTTTACCCTTCATGCGCAGGGTGGTTTTGTTGTCTCATCAGAAATTAAGAGCGGAGAGGTGCAATGGATTGCGATCAAAAGTCTTTATGGGAATAGTTGTAAACTCGAATTGCCTTGGGATAAAGCAACGATTCATTCAGACCTACGCAAGAAAATCCAACTGGCTAAAGGAAAGATTGCTGCAATAACTACTAAGGCGAATGAAAATATTCTGCTTCTTCCTCAGGGGCAAAATCATCAGTCGTGGTCTGTCGTGGGAGAACACCCACAGGCAAATGAGAATGTCAAATATCACACATCAGGAAAAACACAGCTGGGTATTCCAAGGATGTTTTAATATTAGAGACGTTGGATCCAACGTCTCTAATATATTATTGTTTTTCCGGTGACGTAGCAACATCCCAATTGTCGGTACGGAATAAATTTACAGGTAAACCCTCTTTATTAAATAAGTTTGGCATCGCAATATTTGTGAAGCCAAATCTCACAGCTGCAGGATCTTTAATCGCTTTATTCCATACAACCAGCGTATTGCCATCAATCTTAGCTATTGCCGGCTGGAACTGACGATCATCACCTGAGATATAAACCTCGGTAATGGTCTTGTCTTTTGCCATAAGGCCATTATCGGCGTTTTCAAAAGAGATTCTGATCTTATCTTTCTCTTTCGTCATTGCTTTATAGATCGGAAATTTATAATTTAATCCACCCTTGCCATACGTTTCGGCAAGAGCAATAGTCGCAAGTCGAGCAGAGACATCAATTTTATTGATTGGATGGATATTTTTAATGTCCTCGACAAGATCTGAGATCACTACCATTCCTGTCTTGGGAATCGAGAGACATTTGGTCATTGTTTCACGTTGGAGGGCACATAATTCGTTATGGCCATAACCGGAGAATGGGGCTATCTGCACGTAATAGAAGGGGAATTCCTTATTCCATGCTTTGCGCCATGAGCCTATCATCTTAGACAATAGCTGTTTGTACGATGCGTAGGTAGGCACATTGCTCTCGCCCTGATACCAGATTGCACCAGCTATTTCAAAGTTTGTAATTGGATTAATCATCGCATTGTATGCCAATCCGGGCAGGTTCGGCCACCAATCCAAAGGGGCTATTTTTTTTGCAGCGTTACTAAGTTCCGGATTGTTTTCTACTTCATCTTTAGGGGTCCAGACTTCAGCTGCAGTACCGCCCCAGTTACTGTTGATAAGACCGATAGGAACGCTAAGATCTTGTTGCAGTTTTTTTCCAAAGAAATATCCTACTGCGCTAAAGTGCTTCATCTCCTCGGGTGAACATACCTTCCAGCTTCCAGAGCAATTCTCCTGTGGAAATTCAGAAGTTGATTTCTGAACATAAAAGAAGCGGATCTTCTGATTCGTAGCATTTGGCATCTCCTCCAAACATTGTTTAAGGCCTTGATCACCACTCCACTCCATATTGCTCTGACCGCTACAAAGCCACGTCTCCCCAATCATCACATCCTCAAGTATTGTCGTTTCATTGATTGTAATGGTATATGGACCACCGGCCGCAGGAGTCTTGATTTTGGTGATCCATTTTGCCGATGACCCACCTTTGGTATGATAGGTTATGGTATCCCAGCTAGTTTTAATGGTAACCATTTCGGCGGGACCACACCAGCCCCACAGGTTAACATCACTCTTCTGCTGCAAAACCATGTGAGAACCAATAATAGCAGGTAGTCTGATTGCGGCAGAGGTAAGTGTTGAGTTTAATGCTAAAATAGAGCAGCAGATAAGTGCGAAAATTGTTTTTTTCATTACGTTTTAGGATTATTTAATTAGTATGATTTTAGTTAAATTAGAACGATATTAATTTAGTTTTCTTGTGCTGTTATATTGATAAAATACTTTAGAATTCGATGTTAATAGCGATGCTTTGCTTAGCTATCGAAAGCTAAAAATTTAATGCAATGTACGAATTTTGTAAATTAATAGCAGGTATAAAATTTAGAATACAACTGATAACTTGAACCATCGGCAGATTAGTCCTCACAAATTAAGTTAAAACCTTGCCGATATCTGTCGGTTTTAGCTATTTTTGGCTTTTAAACTACAAAGGTTATAATCATGGTTAGGATAGCGATAACAGGTTCAATATTTTTCATACTACTGTTTTCAATTAATCTTCAGGGAGCAAATACCGACAAGCTGGTTTTGCAAGATATTCAAAATAGCGAAAATCAGAATCAAGACTCATTAACGTGGAGCGTTGATTTTCTTAATAAGCTTCTCTATTCTTGCAATGAATGGCATCTAACGGATAGTCAATTGAAAAGTCCAATAAAAGGGGTGTTGAACTATGCCGAAAATGCCCCTTTAGATAGCGCAATAGTTTCTATCAGTAAGTTACTAAGTGATGGAAACGTATTGTATATGGTTGAGAGGCAGCCCCAGGATATCCGAAATACCAATGAAGTCGCTGGTTATATTAGTCCTGCCGATATTGAGAAAGGTGCTGAGGCCTTGCGGAAAATTGTTTTTGACAGTCTAAATAATACCAATATCGTCGTTCCTCAAGCGATTATGGTAGTAGAGCTTCTAAAAGCACCGAATGTTCCAGAGGGCGATCCGGCATTGTTAATCGGGAAAAAGAAGTTATTGCCACCAGATTTTGCTGCTAATCTGAGCGTCAAGTTAGAAGCATTGATTTTCCCACCTACGATGACTGGCGCGGCTATTGATTCAACAATTAATCAGCTGTTTATTAAATACAGAAAAAGTTATAACGATTCGGTTAGCAATCTTTGGAGGGAGAAAATATCATTAAGCTATCGCACGAAGATTATTCTGCAAAAGATTGATAATCGGATCAACTCATATAGAAAGGCAATAGCCGATCAGAATATGACACTACTTGCGGCTTACAATACCAATACGATTGGAATTGTGAATGATTCTGTCCGTTTGGCTCTTAAGTATCTATTGACACACGCTGAGAATGATTCAGCCTTGATACGTTTATCAAGTCTTAACAATAAGAGATCGGAGATTTGGACTGGAAACAGAGGGATGAAGCCTATTCGGATGTTCCTTAAAAACGACCAAAACGACTCGCTCAGTGTCCTTGTTCTCAATAATCGCAAAGGAGAATTAAAACTGGTAATCGACGATGGGGTCAAGTTGACAAGGTTTTCAGAATCTCAAGGACATACGATTACCTTTGAGACCAAGGCCCCCGAGAAGAGTTTGCAAAAGGTTAATCTAAAGCAGGTTATTTATCCCCCTTGGACTCTTGTTGGTAATGGTACTGTAGGCTTCACCCAAACTTCCTTATCGAATTGGGCAAAGGGAGGCGAGAGCGCTCTGGCGTTGTTGATAATTAGTAAGTACAACGCAAATTATTCAAAGAAGAAGGTTAAATGGGAAAATAGTGCTGAGATTCGTTATGGTATCCACCAGAGCAAATCGAGAGGGATGGAAAAAAACGATGATAAGATAGAGTTCCAAAGTAGGTTCGGATATTCAGCATTCAAGAAATGGTATTATTCAGCAGAGTCAAACTTTAGAACTCAGATTGCAAATGGATATACTTTCCCTGATAAAGTAAATCCTATTTCTGCATTTATGGCTCCCGGATTTCTTACAGTTTCTTTAGGTCTCGACTATAAGCCGACTAGAGATTTTTCCCTTTTTCTCTCTCCATTTACCTCTAAAACAACTTATATCAGAGATACTGCGTTAATCTCTCCGTCGAAATATGGATTGCTACCCGGGACTAAAAAACTCTGGGAGCCTGGTATTATCGTGAAAGCAAATTGGCATAAAAGGATAACGGAGAATATTAGCTACGAAACTAAAGGTGAGTTCTTTAATAATTATAAGTATCCGCTTCGGAAAATCGCAGTTGAATGGGAGCAGGTACTCCTGATGCAAGTTAACCGATTTCTTAATGTGCGCATTATGACACAGTTGATTTATGACTACAATACTAAATTCCCTCTTTTTGACCAAGATGGTAAGGTAATAGGGCGAAAACCAAAATTGCAATTTGAAGAATTATTTACAATCGGATTTGCATATAGATTCTAACATAAGAATTTTATTAATCCAATGTTTTTCTGTTATATTTCAAACACAAATACGAATAGACAATGAAAGAATTTAAAAAATATTTTAAACTCGAGGCCTCCCCTGCAGATATTTATAATGCCTTGACAAACTCTGCGATGATCGAAATCTGGTCTGGAGAGCCAGCCATAATGAGTACTGAGCCGGGCAGTGAATTCTCTTTATGGGATGGCGAAATTGTCGGACAAAATATTGAATTTATTTCCGACCATAAAATAGTACAAAACTGGTTTTTTGGAGAGGAATCAGATTCTATCGTAACTATTAAACTTCATCCCGATAAAAATGGTACCAATGTAGAGGTACACCAAACAAATATCCCTGACGACGCTTACGAAAATATCACGGAGGGTTGGGAATCGGACTATTTCGGAAGCCTAAGAGAATTATTTGACTAGAAATAAAATGTTGGTTGCAAGTAGGTCGGAAATTATTTTGCTTCGATCTTATAGCTCATCTTATAATCGTCCATAAAATAGCCATCTCCAATTACGGTTAATAATGGACCATCATTGATAAAGCCCATTTTTTCATAGATCTTAACGCTGCTACTAATTTTATTGACTACTAATCTGATTAATTTGGAGCCATTTGATCTCCCTTTCTCTGCGATAAACATTAAACATACCCTGCCAAGACCGATTCCCCGACTCTGTTTTCTGAGATAAAACTTACTGAGAAATATCTCTTCTTCTAATTGCTTTATGGCGAAGTATCCTTGCTCTTCAGTTCCTTTATAGACAAGGTAATATTCGATCTTATCCTCATTAATCTGTTGGGATATAGCAACGGTAGATTGGATTTTGGAGAGCATATATTCCACCTGTGGCTCTCCAATAAAAGGGACATAAAATTCATTCCAGATTGTGGTTGCCAACAATACAACTTTTTGAATGTCTAATTTCGAACGAACCTGTTTTATGGTTATGACTGAGGGTACATCCAAGATATGAAGGTATAAAAGAAAGGGTTACAGTTCTAATTTTAATACAGCCGTTTTGCTATCTGATTTGTGCACCAGCTTCACGTTCGTAAATACTAATTAACCGACTCATCGTCTTCTCGATCTGCTTTTCGTTGAGTGTCTTCTCGTCATCCTGAAGGATAAAACTCACGGCATACGATTTTTTTCCTTCAGGAAGATTAGCCCCTTGGTAAACGTCAAAAATAGATACACTACGTAGTATTTGACGTTCAGCCTTGAAAGCCAATGCCCTGATAGTACTAAATGTTACTTCTTTGTCGATTAGCAGGGCGAGATCTCGCTTCACCTCCGGATATTTCTGAAGTGGCGTATAGCTAACTTTAACGTTCTTGATTGCCTTTAAAATAGCTGTCCAGCAGAGGTCCCCATAAAATACAACACTGCCAATATTCATCGTACGCAGAAGTTGATGGTTTACATATCCAATCTGACCAATAAGGACATTGTTAAATCGATATTCAAGACCTTCAGAAAAAATATCCGTTGAGATCGATTCGATCGAACATTTCGATGGCTCAAGACCCAGTCGAAAAAGGATATTTTCGATATTTGCTTTAAGGGTGAAAAAAGAGGTCGTCTCTTCTTTAATATTCCAATTCGCAGCCTCTTTATTGCCGGTAATCCATACCCCGATATGTTCCGATTCACTGTAGTTTTTAACAGGATTAGCATACGTTTTGCTTCCGTCAAATTGATACACATTGCCGAATTCAAATAACCGTAGATCGGAATTGCGATAATTGGTATTGCGATAGATCGACTCGAGACCACCAAAAATTAGAGTCTGGCGCATACCATTGAGATCTGAGCTTAAAGGATTAAAAAGCTGAACCGTATTTTCACTCTTGAAAGTTTCCAATTTCTCGTAGTACGAGAGCTTGGTTAACGAGTTAGACATGATTTCGTTAAACCCTCTGGCGGTGAATGTTTCAGAGATCAGATTTTGTAATTTTATTTTATCTGGATGTGGCGTATGCTGAATGGTAGCTTTTGTCGCTTTGTTGGGCTCGATATTGTTATAACCGTAAATCCGAAGAATCTCTTCAATAATATCAACATCTCTTTTTACGTCTACACGATAAGGGGGAACTGAAAGTGTTAAACCATCAGAAGTCTCCGATTTAATTTCAATCTCAAGTGAGGTTAAAATCTGTTTGATGGTCTCTTTCGGAAGCTCTTTGCCGATTAGCCTGTTAATGGTTAGCCAGTTAACTTCAATGGTAAAGAATTCCAGAATAGCAGGATTTGCAATACGATCAATGGTTTCAGAGGATATTGTTCCTCCAGCAACCTCTTGAATAAGCAATGCTGCTCTTTTTAAAGCATATAACGTTCCATTTGGATCGACGCCACGCTCAAAACGAAAGGAGGCATCTGTATTTAATCCATATCTACGAGCCGTTTTGCGGATTGAAACCGGATTAAAATAGGCACTCTCGAGAAATATTTGAGTAGTGCTTTCGCTTACGCCTGAATGTAATCCACCAAATACTCCACCAATACACATTGGTTCGTCACTATTGCAGATCATTAAATCTTTGTCAGACAACTCTCTTTCAATACCGTCGAGGGTGGTGAATTTTGTTCCCGAAGCAACCGTTTTTATGATCACCTGATTTCCTTTAATCGCAGCTGCGTCAAAAGCATGCAGCGGTTGACCCGTCTCGTGAAGGACATAATTGGTGATATCGACAATATTATTTATTGGGCTTAACCCTACTGCTTTTAGTCTATTTTGCAGCCATTCTGGTGAGGAAGAAACGGTTACGCCGGAAATTGTTACTCCTGCATACCTTGGGCAAGCCTCTGGATCTAAAATTGATACTGAAATCGGGAGGCTGTTATTGTCCGACTTGAAATTTTTAATGTCTGGCTTAGTATAGTCTATTGCTTTTTTTTGGCTTATAAATGCAGCCAGATCGCGGGCTACACCAATATGCGATGCACTATCGATTCTGTTGGGGGTAAGATCAACTTCTAGGACAAAATCAGATTGAATATTGAAGTAATCACTCGCGGGGGTTCCAGGTTTAGCGTCTGAGGATAATACCATGATTCCGTTGTGGTCATGGCTGATTCCAATCTCATCTTCTGCGCAGATCATCCCCATCGATACTTCGCCCCTTATCTTAGATTTCTGAATCGTGAATTGCTCCTCTCCATTGTATAATACAGTTCCTACGGTTGCAACGATCACTTTTTGACCTGCAGCAACATTGGCTGCTCCACAAACAATGGGCAGATCTTCATCTGCTCCAACAGATACGGTAGTAACGCTCAGATGGTCAGAATTGGGATGCTTCTGGCAGGTAATAACCTCTCCTACAACGAGTCCTTTTAATCCTCCTTTGACCGATTCAAATTCTTCGATGCTTCCGGTTTCAAGTCCAAGTTGAGTGAGTATCGCCGCGACTTCGGCAGGAGAGCTCTCCAGATTGAGATAATCTTTAAGCCAATTGAAAGAGATATTCATATTAAATCTGCTTCTTGATAGTATAAGAATGGCAAATATAGGTAATTTAGGACTATTGCCCAAACTGCGAATGATCGAGCAAAGATGAACCATTTATTCTTTGTTTTTGAATGGAATTTTCGAATATATTAGCGGTTAAAAGAACAAAGTGAGTTTTTTTAAGTTTTTTTTACAAAAACTATTTAATTAATCAAGTGAATTATTATTTTGCAACACCAAATTAAAGGGGTTTTTAATTGCCTTTGTTAGGTTTAATATTTTAGAATGCAATACTTTAGCGACACATTTAATCTAGATATAATATGGCAAAAATCAATAAACCACGCGTTGTAAAGGACTATGATAAGCTTCCTCTCGATGTTCAGGGACAAATTAAGCTTACTTATCCTCATGGATTCTCTGGAAGCTTGATCACTTACATTAATGCCAAAGGGAAAGTTGTATCTGCGTTACCTTATGAAACGGATGAGTTTTATTACCTCGTTCGTATGACTCTGGAAGAGGCAAATAATATTGTCGAAAATGATGACGATTTTAATGATGAGGGAATTCTTCGTGATGATTTTGCTTTACAAGAATTCGAAGGTCATGATGATGTCGATGAAGATGTTAATGATATCCCTGACGATGTGCCGGAGGATGATGAGGATCCAGACGAAGACTAATCAAAATTTATTTCTCCAGATAATCCCTTATAGTTTTAAGACTATGAGGGATTCTTTTTTATAATTGAGGTTATCAGGCAAGTTTTTCGTTTAGAAAGGAGATGATCGGTTCTTCCATATCCGGGGTAAACCAGGTGATTTCAATATCCCGCCTAAACCAGGTTAATTGTTTACGTGCATATTTTCGGGTATTGGCTTTAATTTTATCTTTCGCTTGGTTTAGTGTAATCTCGCCATCGAAAAAGTCAAATAACTCGCGGTATCCTACCGTATTTAAGGAGTTTAGATGACGGTAAGGGAGTAATTTCTGTGCCTCGGCTTCGAGTCCTTGATCAAACATTTGATCAACACGACCATTAATTCGGTGATGTAGTTCTGCTCTGTCACGATTCAGTCCAACTTTGATAATGTTAAAAGGACGGATTTGAGGCTGTTTTGTTCGTAAGTCGGAGTATGGCTTACCAGTCATTATACACATCTCAAGGGCATGCATCACACGCTTGGGATTTTGAAGATCGACCTCGTGGTAATATACTGGATCAAGTTGTAATAACTCATTTTGCATCGGGAGCATCCCTTCGATCTCCTTGCGATTCATCAACCGCTGACGTAATTGAGGATCTATATCAGGCAAATCATCTAGCCCTTTGCATAATGCATCGATATAAAGCATTGATCCTCCTGTCATAACGACACAATTATTTTGTTGAAAAAGTGCTTCTAGTTTCTCAAGTGCCTCAAGTTCAAATTTTCGGGCATTGTAATTATCGTGTATCGAGTGCGATTGGATAAAATGGTGAGCTATTTTGGCAAGGCTTTCAGGATCGGGGACTGCAGTGCCGATAGACATCTCTTTAAAAATTTGCCTTGAGTCACACGAGATAATCTCGGTCTGATAATGGTCGGCAATCTTAAGGCTTAGTTCAGTTTTTCCTACTCCTGTAGGGCCGAGTAGAATAATTAGGGATTTTGGCATTAAATAAGGAGCAGTTTATAGATATTAATGGTTTTAATGGGAATGTTGAACTTTTGAATAATCTATAAGGGTATGCAAAAGAGTAGATTCAATATAGCTACCTATTTATAGTATCGTGCAAATAACTTCTTCTGATTTAGCTTGATTTTGTGTTTGTAAAATTTGTCACGACTAGATTACTTCACCTATTTCACCATATATGGTATTAAAATCTTCAAGTTCCCCAAAATCGGTAAATGCATTCTGAAACTCTGAATCATTATCTGCCAATAAATCAAGATTATATCGATTTAAATGATTTTGACTGGGCGTAGTTCCACCATCGTAGGATACAATAGGGGATTTTAGTTTTTCTTCCATTAATATGGCATTTAGTTGGATGTAGAGTGATTTTTGGTTTATTACATCAAAGGTATAAATTAATTTATCTTCAGGCTCTTTAAGTAAAGTCTCAAGAGAAGTATGCTTCATATCCGGAGCGTGATTATGGTTTGTTGAATCATCTTGGAACATTACAATCTCTATCCCTTTATCCCACTCCTCGTCGGCAAGGAAAAACGTTGTGAGTTCAGCCGAATCAAATTTACATGCAAACTGGATAGCCTCATGCAATTCGAAAAAAGTGCTTTTTGCATCTGCGTCGATGTGCAATACAAAATCTTCTGCCTTGTCGGAAATGATTTTGAATCTAAATATCATCAATTCTGAGAATTCTTAGGTGAGAATTAAGTTTTTTAATGAAATCTAAAGGTATAGTTACATTGTATTGATTTAACAATAAAAAGGCTTAAAAAATGTTAATTCCCATAAAATTGTTCGTAAAGTCACAATTTCAGTAATTCCAGAGTTAATTTGAGACTGATTTGGGATTAATTAAAAAAGGCCAGAATAAATTCCAGCCTTTTTTAATTAATTAAGAGGTATATTATTGGTTGTCTTTAATAAAATTAAGACACGATCCTGCTTTAAACCACTCAATTTGTGCTTCATTGTATGTGTGCTTTGCTTTGATATGTTCAGATGTTCCATTTGCATGATGCAAATTGAGTTGTAATAATTTCCCGGGTTCAAAAGATTCAAGTCCTATAATATCGATGGAATCATCCTCTTGAATTTTTTGATAATCTTCAGGATTTGCAAATGTGAGGGCAAGCATCCCTTGTTTCTTTAAGTTTGTTTCATGAATACGAGCAAATGAGCGGGTTATTACTACTCTGGCACCGAGATGGCGCGGTTCCATAGCTGCATGTTCACGAGAGGAGCCCTCTCCGTAATTTTCATCTCCGACAATAACAGATCCAAGTCCCTCCTTTTTATATGCCCTTGCAGTAGCTGGCACAGTTCCATAGTGAGACGTTAACTGGTTTTTTACCGAATTTGTATTTCCATTAAAATCGTTGATTGCACCAATAAGGAGGTTCTCAGAAATATTATCTAAATGACCTCTGTATTTAAGCCAAGGGCCAGCCATCGAGATGTGGTCTGTTGTACATTTACCACGCGCCTTAATTAGCAACTTGAGATTTTTCAAGTCATGTTTTTCCCACGCAGCAAAGGGATCAAGAAGTTGTAACCTGTCGGATGTTGGGTTTACTGTTATCTCAATTCCTTGATGATTTGTCGATGGTGGTATTAAACCCTGATCTTCAACGGCAAATCCTCTTTGTGGCAGATCGTCTCCACTTGGAGGATCCAGTTTTACTTTTTCTCCCTTCTCATTGACTAAGAAATCGGTCTCAGGATTGAAATCGAGTGTTCCTGCGATTGCAAATGCAGTTACGATTTCAGGTGAAGCTACAAAGCCGTGCGTTTTTGGATTTCCGTCGGTACGCTTTGCAAAATTTCGGTTGAAGGAGGTCATAATGGAATTTTCAGGTAAATTGGCCGCATCATGTCTTGACCATTGTCCGATACACGGACCACAAGCATTTGCAAGTACAACACCACCCATTTGCTCAAAAGCATCCAGAAATCCATCACGTGCAACCGTATAACGCACAAGTTCAGATCCTGGCGTTACGGTAAATTCTGCTTTAACTTTAAGGCTTTTGCTTCGGGCCTGTCGTGCGATGGATGCAGCACGACTAATATCTTCGTATGACGAGTTTGTACATGACCCAATAAGCCCAACTTTCATCTCCATAGGCCATCCCTTTTCTTTGGCTACCTCTTTAAATTTAGATAGCGGTGTAGCAAAATCAGGTGTAAAAGGACCATTAATATGTGGTTCGAGTTCAGAAAGGTTAATCTCAATTACCTGATCAAAATATTTTTCCGGATGGGCATATACCTCATCGTCAGCTTTTAGATCGGAGGCTATTTTCAGTGCCATCTCTGCAACATCTGCACGGTCAGTGGCTTTGAGGTAGTCGCTCATGCTCTTGTCGAAGGCAAAGGTTGAGGTTGTTGCACCAACTTCGGCACCCATATTACATATTGTACCTTTTCCTGTACAGGAGATACTCGCGGCACCAGGACCGAAATATTCAATGATGCAACCGGTACCCCCTTTGACGGTTAGGATTCCTGCTACTTTTAAAATCACATCTTTTGGCGAGCTCCATCCACTTAGTTTGCCTGTAAGATGAATGCCGATCAATTTTGGAAATTTAAGTTCCCAAGGAATTCCAGTCATTACATCAACCGCATCTGCACCTCCAACGCCAATAGCGATCATGCCTAGTCCTCCTGCATTAACCGTATGCGAATCAGTTCCGATCATCATCCCACCCGGGAATGCATAATTTTCTAAAACAACCTGATGAATAATTCCGGCACCGGGTTTCCAGAACCCAATCCCATACTTTTTTGATACCGATGAGAGAAAGCTATAGACCTCTTTATTCGTTTCTTCTGCTTTTTTCAGATCTTCTACAGCACCTGTTTGGGCAAGGATTAAATGATCGCAATGCACCGTTGAAGGGACAGAGACAACATTTTTACCAGCTTGCATAAATTGGAGCAGCGCCATTTGAGCTGTTGCATCTTGCATTGCAACCCTATCGGGGTCGAAATTAACATACGATACCCCTTTTTCAAATGGTAACTCAGGGAATTCTCCTGAAAGGTGGGAGTAGAGGATTTTTTCGGTTAAAGTTACTGGTCTGCCTAATAGAGAGCGTAATTTGTTAACACGCTCAGGAATTTGAGAATAGACCCGGCGAATCATATCGATGTCATAAGCCATACGGTTCTTTTTAATGATTATAAATGAAATAGCATGTTTGTTTTTATTGCCGCACAAAAATATGAAAATTTCCTCGTCCTGTTCACATTATAATCGATAGTTAGTTTTAAATTAGCAGAAAAATTGGGATTTATTAATCATCGTTTCATGGTAATTTGGATTAAACCATTGGTTTATGAAAATATACGGATTGCTTTTCAGTCGATTCGTGGAAACCTGGTCCGTTCTGTGTTAACCATTCTTATTATTGCAGTTGGGATTTCAGCTTTAGTGGGGATCTTAACGGCAATTGATTCGATAAAGAATTCAATTACGACAGAATTTACCCGTTTGGGCGCCAATACTTTTAGCCTTCAGAGCAGAAGCATGCATATCCAAATCGGGAATACCAATTATCGATCAAAAAACTATAGCTATATCAGCTATACCCAGGCTCGGGAATTTAGGGAGCGCTATTCCTTCCCTGCTACAGTCTCTATTTCTGTTAATGCAACTCAGGTTGCGACGGTAAAGTATGAGACCAAAAAGAGCAATCCCAATATTACCGTACGTGGGATAGATGAAAATTTCCTTCAAACTGCAGGTTATGAGTTAGAGTCAGGCAGAAACCTTACTCTTCGGGAATCTTTCGAAGGTGATAATGTCGCACTGCTTGGGGGTGGCGTGATTAAAAAACTCTTTCCTGGCGAAGTGGAACCATTGGGTAAATTTATTGCCGTAGGAAGCGGCAAATATCAGGTTATAGGGATCTTAAAAGATAAGGGGAGCGGTTTTGGAAATTCAGGTGACCAGATTGTTTTGCTGCCATTTACCAATGTGAGGCAATATTTCCCAAGGCCTCAAATGAATTTTAGAGTCAGTGTGATGCCAAAGACCACTCATTTACTTGAGGCGGCTATAGGTGAAGCAGAGGCAGTTTTTCGAAATGTAAGAGGGCTTAACATTATGGATGATAGTGATTTTCTGATCGAAAAGAGTGATAATCTTGTAAATCTCCTGCTTGATAATATCAAATATGTAACTCTGGCAGCAACCATAATCGGATTTATTACTTTGCTCGGAGCCGCTATAGGTCTTATGAATATTTTATTGGTTACTGTAGCTGAACGGACTCGTGAAATTGGTATCCATAAGGCCATGGGGGCCAATTCCCGATCAATCAAACAGCAATTTATGATTGAATCGGTTATTATTGGTCAGCTGGGTGGCTTGCTGGGTATTGTTTTAGGTATTTTGGCTGGAAATGGGGTCTCGATGCTTATCGGAAGTTCATTTATTATCCCGTGGAAATGGATGTTTACAGGGGTTGCCTTGTGCCTTTTTGTGAGCCTCAGCGCAGGAGTTCTTCCAGCAATTAAAGCATCGAAACTCGATCCTATTGATGCGCTAAGGTATGAATAAGGCAGCCTAAAATCGGATTAAATCTCTGTGTACTACCTCTATTATCGGTTATCAATCAGCATTTTAAAAAATAAATTCCGCAAAACTCTATTCGAATACTCAAGATGTTTTGATTAGATATCCTGAGTGAATTGAATGGAGTTTTGCGGAATCAGTAAAGCCGAAGTATTTTCTCTCTGTTATTTAGAACTCATTTTTAGTAGTGTAACCTCATCTTCGGTTAGGAAGCGCCATCTTCCTCGTGGTAGATCTTTTTTTGTTAATCCACAGAAATAGACCCGGTCGAGTTTATCCACCTTGTATCCCAAATGCTCAAAGATTCGACGAACGATTTTGTTTTTACCGGAATGAATTTCAATACCCACTTGCTTCTTGTCATCCTCACTTACATAACTAACTGAATCTGCAGCGACAAAGCCATCTTCGAGTGTGATGCCATCGACAATCTCCTGTAAATGATTCTTCGTAACACGCTGGTCAAGAAAGACATGATATATTTTTTTGCGATTGTATTTAGGGTGAGTTAACCGCTTAGTCATATCACCATCATTGGTGAATAGTAACAATCCTGTTGTGCTTTTGTCGAGTCTGCCAACAGGATAAATCCGTTCAGGACATGCGTTCGCGATTAGTTCCATCACTGTTTTATCCGCATGTGGATCTTCGAGCGTGGTAACGTATCCTTTGGGCTTGTTCAACAGCACGTACATTTTTTTCTCTGCAGTTATTATACGGCCATTAAAACTCACCGATTCACCCGGTAATACCTGGTGCCCCATTTCTGAAACGATTTTTCCATTTATCGTAACGCAACCAGTGGCAATAAAGGTATCTGCTTCCCGACGAGAACAAAGTCCTGCATTTGCGATGTAACGATTTAAGCGCATTGCGCCGGGTTCTTTTTTAGTCGTTGCTTTTTTATCCGCTCTCTTGGGGGTTGAGTTAAATTCGTTATTTAGATTTTGAATCCCTAATCTACCGCGAAGAACTTTACCTGTTTTATTTAAATATTGATCAGATTCAGCACCGTCGAATTTTCGCTCGGGCCTTTTCTCAATCACATTTCTTCGGAAGATATCGGATGTTCGTTCTTTTATGAACCTGCCACCACTTGTTGATTGGGGTTTTGATCCGGATGCTGTTTTTAAGACTTTAGTTTTACCTAATCTTTTTCCTGAAGTTGGATCTTTCGACTCTACACGACTTCCAAAGGATTTTCTCCCTTGATCTGTTGGGCCTGATTCTCCTTTCTTTACTCGGGGCCTTGTTCCAGGCTCCCTCTTCTCGACGGTACGCTTATCTGTGCGCTCCTGTCCTCTGCCTCTTCTGATAATCATCTGATAATTCTCTGACTTATTAATATTTCGGGTACAAAGGTCGGAAAAAAAATCGCAATAGCGAACTTAAATCGAGAGTAGGGAGAATAATCCTTGGATTAATTAACTCAAATTAACAACTTTGCACTCGATTAACCAAAGATTCAAACAACGATGGCGCTTATAAAATCAATTTCTGGAATACGGGGAACAATCGGAGGATTGCCCGGTGAGGGACTTAGTCCGATGGATCTGGTCAAGTTTACATCAGCCTACCTAATGTGGATAAAGGGAAATAAAAAAGATGGCGGCAAACTGAAAATAGTTGTTGGACGCGATGCCCGAATCTCTGGTGAGATGGTTAGCTCCATTGTAACTGGAACTTTAGTAGGAATGGGAGCTGATGTTGTCAATCTGGGACTCTCCTCGACCCCCACAACAGAAATTGCGGTGGTTGCCGAACAGGCCGACGGTGGGATAATTCTTACAGCAAGCCACAACCCCAAACAGTGGAACGCACTGAAATTACTAAATGAAAAGGGTGAGTTTTTAAATGAACACGAAGGGGGAATTGTCCTCGAGATTGCTTCGGCGGAACATTTTTCGTATGCCGACGTTGATAATTTAGGTATTCAGATCTTCAAGGATTATACAGATTTTCATATTAATCATGTGCTTAATCTAAACCTTGTAAATGTAGATGCAATCAAGAAAAGAAATTTTAAAGTAGCAGTAGATGCCGTTAATTCCGTGGGAGGCATAAGCGTTCCTAGGTTGCTCAATGCGCTAGGAGTTAATATTGTTAAAGAGATTAACTGTGTGCCTGATGGTCATTTCCCGCATAATCCTGAACCAATTCCTGAGAATCTTAAAGAGACCTCTGAAGTTGTAAAAGAATCAAATGTAGATCTCTGTTTTGTTGTCGATCCAGATGTCGATCGGTTGGCAATTATTAACGAAGATGGAACAATGTTCAATGAGGAGTATACATTGGTTGCGGTAGCCGATTATGTTCTAAAACATACCCCGGGAAATACCGTCTCTAACTTGTCATCCTCGATGGCATTGCGCGATATAACCAACCTTCATGGAGGGATATACACCCCATCTGCTGTTGGAGAGGTTAATGTGACTACGATGATGAAGATCACCGGCGCGGTGATCGGTGGCGAGGGTAATGGTGGTGTCATTTATCCCGAGAGCCATTATGGACGTGATTCATTAGTAGGTATTGGTCTTTTCCTCTCTCATTTGGCAACTTATGGAGGAACTTGTTCTCAACTTCGGTCTATCTATCCAGATTATACCATTTCAAAAAACAAGATTGAACTTACCCCAACAATCAATGTAGATGAAATTCTCGCGAAAATAAAGGCAAAGTATAAGAACTTCAAGGTTAATGATATTGATGGGGTGAGAATAGATTTTGATAAGGAGTGGATTCATCTGCGAAAATCAAATACAGAACCAATTATCAGGATATACTCGGAAAGCAGTTCTGCAGAGCGTGCAGAGGACTTAGCGGAAGAGATAATCAGTACAATTCGAGAGATTGCTGGGTTATAAGACAAGGTTTGTGAAATTTCGATTGAGTTCAGTAACGAATAGATAACTATCAAAGTTGAATCTGTGTGTTTTCCTTTAAATTTTTAAACTGGTTTATCATACTGTTAAATTCGAGGTCTAATTATAAAGTTATGGACGATTTCTCTTTTTTTTAAGGACAAACTATTTAAATTTGCATCGGTTTTTAAATAGGAATAGTTTTAGTAAATCAGAAAAATAAACCCATTTTTATGAAAGTTACAGTTGTAGGAGCAGGTAATGTAGGATCAACGTGTGCAGATACATTGGCGGTTCGCGAAGTCGTAAACGAAGTGATCTTATTGGATATCAAAGATGGTATTGCGGAAGGCAAAGCATTGGATATCTGGCAGAAAGCGCCGATTATTGGTTATGACACCCGCACCGTGGGAGTTACTAATGATTATGCACGGACAGCAGGTTCTGATGTAGTTGTTATTACATCAGGATTACCTCGTAAACCGGGTATGACCCGCGATGATTTAATTCAGATCAATGCAGGCATCGTAAAATCGGTAACTGAAAATATCATAAAATATTCACCCAAAGCAATCCTTATTATTGTATCTAATCCATTGGATGTGATGACTTATCAGGCACATATTACCTCAGGGTTTCCACGCACAAGAGTAATGGGGATGGCTGGTATCCTTGATACTGCCCGTTACCGTGCTTTCCTTTCTGAGGCATTAGATATTTCACAGAAGGAGATTCAGGCAATGCTCTTGGGTGGCCATGGAGATACTATGGTTCCGTTGACTCGCTATACCACGGTTGGCGGAATTCCAATTACAGAATTGTTAAGCGAAGATAAGCTAAATGCAATTGTTGAGCGGACAAAAGCGGGTGGGGGAGAACTGGTTAAATTGATTGGTACTTCTGCATGGCATGCGCCGGGAGCTGCTGCAGCTCAGATGGTTGAGGCAATTGTTAAAAATCAACGTCGTATATTCCCTGTTTGTATCCAGTTACAAGGTGAATATGGTATCGATAATTGTTATTTGGGAGTACCGGTTGTTCTTGGAAAAAATGGCATTGAACAAGTCGTGGAGCTACATCTTAACGATAAGGAGATGAGCATGATGAGGACAAGTGAAGGTCATGTTCGTGAAGTGATGAATGTTCTGGATAAGTTAAATAAAAACGAATAATATCAGTATATATTTGGTAAAAAAAGGGGTCGAAAGCCCCTTTTTTACCAAATAACAAAGACTATGCAGGAGATCTATTTTGAAATTCTCGAATTCGAAAAGAATACCTATCATCCATTGCTCAAGGCAGAATTGGACGGGCTTGAAGCGTATTGGTGGGTTATCGATACAGGGGCCTCCAAAAGTGTCTTTAATTCGAATTTAGACGGGTATTACATCCTTGATGATGAAGATTCGATGAGCGCCACAGGATTAGGGAAAGAGTTGGTTGAGACCAACTCTGCCATGATCTCCTCGATGCGTCTTGGAGGAGTTGATTTTGGACCTCTTCAAGTTGCCCTTGTCGACTTTCTCCATATTAATCAGGAATATGCGAGATTTTGCGATAAAAAAATTGCCGGACTAATCGGATCTGATTTTTTGGTTGCCCATAACGCGATCATTGATTTTGGCGCAAAAAAAATCTCTCTGATTACTGAATTGACATTATAACCTTTAGTGGCTTACCACTGCATGCAAAACAAGCGATAATTATTCCCTTTCAAATTCTTTAGCTTACCGAATACCTCTCCTTACTACTAGTTTTTTAGTCTAGTTTACCTATCAATGATTTTCTTTAAAATTAGTCTTTAAGTCTCCCCCCTAGTTTTTCTTTTCAACCTTCTAAAGAGAGTTGATTATTCGTTTATTTTTTAAAAGATTTTTAACCATAATATCTTTACCGATTTAAAATTAAAAATTTAAAAGCGGTTTTTTACTTAATTAACATTACCAATTCTGAAATATTTTGCTTATATTTAATGTGAAAAGTTATCCTTTATAGGTTATACCGATCTCTGATGTTTTACTAACTTTTTATTTTCTTGAATTATTTATTTTGTTAAATATCTCAGAAAATGGATTTGAAAGAATGGGTCTGAATTAGCCATGATGTGTGATAAGAATAAACATACATGGGGCTCTTAATTAGGGATGTCTTTCTGTTTTATTTTGGAATTCTTTGGGTATTGATCTGAATTTTTTCGTGCCGGTTAATTTAACATTTATCCGTATGGGAGCAAATCATGATATATTCTCAAAAGAGTGGATTGAGTTGATTTTTGAAAATCAAAATCGCCACTATGGGGCCTATGAATTACGTAATAACTCGTGGAGACGCCATTTCTGGGCTTTAATTATAGCTATCTTGGTTTTTGTTTTTATAGTCACCCTTCCTGTGCTCATAAAACAGATTAGTCCCGACTCTGCGGAAAAAAATATTAGTGTCAGGATACTATCCGAAATAAAGCTGGATAAGCCTAAAGAGGAATCATTTCTTAAAGAGATTCCTCCTCCCCCTCCTATGCGTAATACCATTAAGTTTACCCCTCCGGTTATTAAACCAGATGAATTGGTTCGGGATGAGGATCAACCAATTCTTCAAAAAGAGGCTGTTGAAGCCAAGGCTGCTATCAGCAACGTCACCTACGAAAAAGGGACTGATGATTTATCGGCCCCTATTGCCACATCGACGAAAAGCGAGATTACCGAGGATAATGAGAAACCATTCGTGATTGTGGAACAGATGCCGCAGTTCCCAGGCGGGGAGAAGGAGATGATTAAATTTATCAAAAACAATCTTAGATATCCGGCCGCTGCAGCAGAAGCCGGTATATCAGGAACCGTAACGGTAAATTTTGTAGTTGGTAAAGATGGTAAAATCATTCGAATTCGAGTGATTAGAGGGATAGGAGGGGGCTGCGATGAAGAGGCTGTTCGAATTTTAGAGAAAATGCCAACATGGAGTCCTGGAAGACAAGGAGGAATGACAGTCATGGTAAGTTATTCGGTCCCATTTAAATTTGTTCTTCAATGATTTTAATTTCATTTAATTGAATTGAGTATTTTCTTTATCCCATATCTGAGCATTTTTTACCTTAAGAACACGATAATATCTCCCTCTGAAGCCATTCTTTTCCTAGAATAGACTTTTTTAGGTTCTGGTTGTAAAAGTGAAGAATTCAGATTTTTCGTAAAGGTCTCTAAACCTTATTTTAGAGACCTTTAGAGCTATTAATCAGAGTCTAAGTTATTATTTATTCCGATTTATTATAGGATTATCTAATTGATTTTATCTCATTGGACAATATTTATGAGAGCTGTATAAATGTTAAAATATGTTAATATTTACCATTTATGAGTATTTTATTTTGCCCCTCTGATGTGAATTGAATTGGATTATTAATTTTGTCCACGATTTAGAACTAAAGAACTATTTTAATTCGTTTGAATTTCGTTGTGCCGATCTTATTTTTTTGTTGTAAATTTGATGCTCTTAATGGTTTAATTTGCAATTATTGAAAAGATACGTAAATAGGAATTCGAGTTTGCGATTAAGGGGGTTGAAATTTTAAATTTTAATTGATTATCAGTTGTTTGTTTCAAAATAATTTAAAACAAATATAGATTCTAAATTTACTCAAAAAAAAATCACGACTTAATCATCGTTAAATTTTTTCTAAACCATTATCTTAAACTTTTATTTAAACACTTAGTAATCATTAGAGTATGAAATCACAAAATGGGTTTTTAAAATTTCAGAGAGCTTTTTCTGCACTGGTTATTCCGGTTTCGTTTATTATCGCGGTAGTTGTTTTTAATGTGATTATGGGCGCAAGCGGCCATTTCCAGGGTAATAATTCTGCTAATGCCCCTATCCCCGGTGATTACCTTGGCGTTATTTATAAAGGTGGAATGATTGTTCCCCTCATTATGACGCTGTTGTTAACAGTTTTGGCATTTTCGCTTGAGCGTTATTTAACGATTAACAAGGCAGGAGGAAAAGGATCGGCAGTAAAATTTGTTGCAACGATCAAAGGATGTCTTTCTAAGAATGATATTAGCGGAGCGATCACGGAATGTGACCGTTTTGAAGGCTCTATTGCCAGTGTATCAAGAGCAGCATTGTTAAAATATCAGATGCTAGAGAAAGATACCAGTATGACTAAAGAGCAAAAATTGCTTGATATTACCAAGAATATTGAAGAGGCTACCTCTTTGGAGCTTCCGAGTTTGGAGCAAAATCTACCAATTTTGGCAACGATCTCTTCGGTAGCTACCATGATGGGGCTATTGGGAACTGTACTTGGGATGATCCGTTCATTTGCCGCGATGGCCAATGCTGGTGCTCCCGATTCTGTTGCGTTATCAACCGGTATTTCAGAGGCCCTTATTAATACGGCTTTTGGTATTGGCACAGGAGCACTTGCAGTTGTTATGTATAACTACTTCACCACCAAAATTGACAAATTGACTTATTCAATTGACGAAGCTGGTTATAGCATCGTTCAGACATTTGCTTCAAAGCACTAAGCTAATTGTTTATATATTGTAATTATGCCAAAAGTCAAAATTAAAAGGAAGAGCACGGCTATTGATATGACCGCAATGTGTGACGTTGCGTTCTTATTACTGACCTTCTTTATGCTTACCTCCAACTTTACGCAAAAAGAGCCTGTTGCAGTAAGCACACCTGCTTCGATTTCAGAGATTAAGATTCCTGATCGTAATATCATTTCAATTTTGATCGATGCGAAGGGGAAGGTTTTCTTTGGTATTGACGGACAGGAGAACAGGGTTCAGTTGCTAACGAAAATGGGAGCTGCTTATAACACCACTTTTACCCCGGCAGAATTAAAGGAGTTTAGTTTGGTTAATAAGTTTGGAGTTCCTATCAATTTGATGAAGTCCTATTTAGCGTTGAAAACTGAAGAGCGTGATTTGCCACAGAATGCACTCGGAATCCCTTGTGATTCATTAGATAATCAGTTTAAAAACTGGGTAAGTCTGGCCAAGGGGATAAACGGTGAATACCGGATTGCGATCAAAGCTGACCAGGCAACAACCTATCCGGTAATTAAAAAGATAATGGGTAGTCTGCAGGATATCAATGAGAACAGGTATAACCTGCTCACTAGTCTTAAAAGTACACCTGATTATGAATAATCGTAAACTTATAATTCATGTCTGAAGTATCTCAGGATAGTCAAGTTAAGCAAAAGGGGAAGACCAAAAAAATGTCAACCCGGGTAGATTTTACCCCTATGGTTGACCTCGGTTTTTTGCTTATTACATTTTTTATGCTTGCAACCACGCTGAGTAAGCCTCAGACGATGGAGATTGCTATGCCCTCCAAAGAGAAAATAAACGAGGAGGATCAAACAAAGATTAAAGCTTCCCGGGCAGTAACAATATTGCTTGGGAAAGAGAATAAGGTTTTCTATTATGAGGGGACTCGCGAAAATAATATCGATCCAGTATTAGTTGAGACTGATTTTTCTCCAAAAGGGATGCGTCAGTTTTTAATTAAAAAGAATTATGATATTATGGTTAAGGTGCGAGATCTTAAAGCTAAAAGAGAGGTTACTAAACTCTCTTACCAGGATTTTGAGAAACAAAAAAATGAGATTATTTCCGATAAAAAGGCACCAATCATTTTAATTAAAGGAACTATAGATAGTTCATACAAAAACCTGATCGACGCATTAGATGAGATGGCGATTTGTAATATCGGTCGTTATGCGATTGTCGATATTACCCCATTTGATTTGGAGTTGTTAGCGAAAAAATTGTAACCTAATTAACAATACCAGCTTTAAAAAGAATTGGAAGGTACAGTACAACTGTAAAACGAATCTGAGATTCGCGTTCTGTCTGACCTCAATTTTAAATTATTTACGGATGAAAATTGTATCCTAATGGCAGCAAATAATGATATTTTTTCTAACGAATGGTGCGAATTGGTTTTTGAAGCCAAGAACCGTGAGTATGGAGCTTATGAACTGAGAAAAAATTCGTCTCAAAGACATTTCAAAGCTCTTCTCATTGCCAGCATCGTTTTTATTCTGATCGTTTCAGCACCAAGTCTGATAAATTCTATTTTTCCTAAGAGTGCAGATAAGGATGTGAGCGTAAGAGCTCTCTCTAATATTGAATTGGATAAACCCAAAGAAAATATATTAAAAGAGATTCCACCTCCACCTCCACCATTGCGTAATACGATCAAATTTACACCGCCAGTTATTAAACCTGATGAGTTAGTGCCGGAGGAAGAAGTTAAGCTACAAAAAGAGGTAATTGAGACAAAAGCTGCGGTAAGTAATGTCACTTTTGATAAAGGTTCTGATGATGTAGCTGCTCCAATTGCGACACAAAAGATCACAGAAGAGCCCGATCAACCTTTTGTAATTGTAGAACAGATGCCTCAATTCCCTGGTGGAGAAAAGGAGATGATGAAATTTATCCGAAATAACCTTAGGTATCCCTCCCTCGCTGCAGAGAATGGTATTCAGGGAACTGTAATCCTTAATTTCGTTGTCGACCGTGATGGAAAAATCACCAGAATCAAAGTGGTTCGTGGAATCGGTGGTGGCTGCGACGAAGAGGCAATTAGAGTATTAAATAAGATGCCGGCTTGGAGTCCAGGGAAACAAGGGGGAAAAGCGGTTTTGGTTAGTTATACCGTTCCTATAAAATATGTGTTGCAATAGGAAATCACTGAAATGATATTAAGGAAACAAATTTTTCTTATATTTAAGTTTTCAATGGCTTTTGTCTATTTATTGCTGGGAGTAGTGATCTTGTTTTCTGACAGATTACTGCTCCCAGTAAATAATTCTGCAAGGATGTGGTTTGGAATTCTTTTACTTACTTACGGTACTTTCAGAATTTATTCATTGGTTTCTTATGCCAAACGAGATGAAGCAAATTAGTTTCCTTGTATTATTAGTTATCTTATTAGGTGGGTGTAGGTTTTTTAAAGGTGATCCATACCGAAATACCCCTACTACGGGTTCATCTACGATTACAACTGATGAGACTTTCCGCCCAATTATTGAAGCCGAATTAGACGTCTTTAAAGGGATTTACGGATATTCCGAATTTAAAGCCAACTACCTCCCTGAAGTTGATGCTTTTAATCAATTGCTCAATGGCGATGTTCAGTTGATTGTTACTTCAAGGCCATTAACTAAGGCTGAAATTTCTAGCTTAAACCAAAAGAAAATATTCCCTCGTCAGACCAAGATTGCCACTGACGCTATTGCCTTAATCGTCTCTCCAACTAGTAAGGAGTCTGTAATTACGTTGAGTCAAATTAAAGATATACTCACAGGTAAAATAGATCAGTGGAATCAGATAAATCCCGGCTCGAAGGCAGGAAAGATAAAGGCGGTGTTTGACAATGAAAAATCGAGTATTATTAATTTTCTCGTCGATTCGCTTTGTAAAGGTACTTTAGTTAAAACAAATGTCTTTGCTTTAGAATATAACCGTGATGTGATTGAATATACGAGTACTCATCCAGGTGTATTAGGCTTTGTTGGTACAAGTTGGATAAGCAATAGTAACGACTCTTTGCACCTATCGTTCCATAAGAAGATTAAAGTGCTATCAGTTAGCGATAGCCCACGACCTACTACAGAGAATAGCTTTAAACCGTATCAGGCATACCTAATGGATCATATTTATCCGTTGACACGGGATATCTATATTATAAATGCAGAACCAAGAAACGGACTGGTTACTGGATTCTCAGCTTTTGTTGCAAGCGATAAGGGACAACGAATTATTTTAAAATCGGGAGTTCTTCCTGCGGTAGCACCATCACGGGTTATTAATATTCGAAAAGAGTTTTAAACACTTTTTAATTGCAAGTATTTAATATACAATATAATAAACATGAAACATAATTTACTTTTAAGCCTTAGTTTTCTTTTTGTTGCAGTTGTAGGTTTGGCTCAGCCAAATACGAATCAAGGACAATATTTCTTGGATGATCTGCAATACAAGCAGGCTCGCAGTTTCTTTTTAAATAGGCTAAAAGCATCCCCTAATGATTTAAAAACATTGTGCTCCTTAGGCGATACTTACCTTTATCTGCAAATGGCCGACAGTGCAAAGTACTACTATCAGCAGGCTTCAACCGTTGATTCAAAATCATCATTTCCATTAATTGGACTTGGTAAGGTATCAATGGTTAAAGGTGATAAAATTGCCGAACTCGATTACTTCGATAAAGCTCGTAAAGGGGATAAGAAGAATGTAGAGGTCTATTATGCAATTTCAAAAGGTTGTTTTGATCTTTCCAAGAAAGATACAGCAACAGGTAATCTGTACCTTACGCAAGGGATGAATCTGAACTCCAAATATGCCCCTTTTCATGTGCTATTTGGCGATTATGATATGCTAAGACACCGGTATGGCACAGCCTCAAATGCCTACGACAGAGCAATATTCTTCGATCCAAACTATGCCCTCGCTTATCGAAAACTGGGGGTGATTCATTCCCTTGGCAGAGCTAACCGGGATGCTTTAACTGCCCTGACAAAAAGTATAGAACTCAATTCAGACCAAATTCTGGTCTATAAGAATCTTGGCGATCTCTATTATTCAATTCAACGATACCCCGAAGCGGAGAAGAATTATCAAATCTACATGAGCAGAGCCGAAGTTACCTCTGATGATAGGGAGCGTTTTGCCTTTATCCTATTCTACAACAAGAAATATGAGGAATCTTCCAAACTCCTTGAAGAGGTGATGAAGCAAAGTAAAGATGAATCGGTCCTACTGCGTGTTAGAGGATATATTGCCTATGAGACTGGAGATTATGCTAATGGGGTAGAGTATATGTCCAAATTTTTTAAAATTCATGATCCGGAGAAAAACTTAGCTTCTGATTATGTCTATTATGGCCGACTATTGCAGAAAGTTGGAAAAGATACCATGGCGATCAACAGTTATAATAAAGTGTTGATAATGGATTCTACCAAGACTGAAATGTACGATGAACTGGCCAAGCTTTATACGAGTAATAAACTTCATATTGAAGCTGCAAATACCTATCTTAAAATGATTGGTTCCGGATCAGATAAGATGAGCACCTATTTCTTGATTGGCAAGGAGTATTACTTTCAAGCTGAAATATATCGTGCGAAGTATGATTCATTAGCTCTTCTTCAGGCAACCAGTAAAATACCATTTACCGATAGTGTGAATGTTAATGCTACTAAACGATTATATTTCCAGAAGGCTGATAGCGCATTTACTCAAGTTACCATTCTTAATGATAAATATGCCGGTGGATTTATATGGAGAGGAAGGATGAACTCATTACTTGATCCTGAGGCTGAAACTAGTCTGGCTAAAGAGTCGTACGAGAAAGCATTAGCAATTCTTGAAGCTGGCGATGCAACAAAAAATAAGCGATCAATGATCGAATGTTATAAGTATTTGGGCTCCTATTTCTATCTTAACAGCGAACGGATTGTGAAAAGTGATAAGAAACAATCTGACGTTTTAAAAGCAAGTTCTATTGATTATTTCCGAAAGATACTTGAGATTGATCCTGCCGATGCTCAAGCTTTAGAAGTGTTCAAAAAGTTAAAAATAGCAATTCCGACTACTAAGTAACTTACTGATAGTATACGAATTTAATACTGTGTTTCTACTTAAAGGGAACAAAAAAAGGGATGATTTTCTATTGAAAATCATCCCTTTTTAAATTATTTGCCTTCCTAAGATGTGGTGCCACCTGGAATTGAACCAGGGACACACGGATTTTCAGTCCGTTGCTCTACCAACTGAGCTATGGCACCTTTTTTGAACGCGTGGCAAAACTAATCAAATTTTATTTCTCTCCAAGCACACTCTGAAAAAAAAAGCAATAAAGTTTGCTGTAATTATGTGGTGGCTCTGCGGATTCAATATTTATAAAGGAGCGATTTTGAAAATATAGCTTTACTCTCACTGCGTTACGGTTTTAAATTCGTAAGGTTTTATTGCTAGATTATTAGTGTTGCACGAATTTTAAACTAGTTACACGTATATTTCTAACTTCCTCGGCTACGAGAACGAGTGTAACAAGAAGAAAGATAAAATAAAGTTTTCCATATATTCTCGTTGTAGACACGCTATTTTCAATACTTTTGCAACTTGTTCAAATCGTATTAATGGAATATTTTTCTGCTCAATTACCCAATGGAATTAGGTTGGTTCACCAATTTATCGACTCACCTGTTGCACATTGCGGGGTTATTATCAATACCGGATCACGAGATGAGGCGCAAAACGAACAAGGTTTAGCCCATTTTATTGAACACACCATCTTTAAGGGTACGGTGAAGAGAAAGTCATTTCATATTTTAAGCAGACTTGAAGATGTAGGAGGAGAACTAAATGCCTATACGACTAAGGAGGAGACTGCCCTTCATGCCTCCTTCCTGGCTGAATATTATGATCGCACGATGGAGTTATTCAGCGATATCTTGATAAACAGCACATTCCCAGATCAGGAACTAAAAAAGGAGAAAGATGTTATAATCGATGAAATCAATTCTTACAACGATTCACCCTCGGAACTGATCTATGATGATTTTGAAGAGTTGATCTTTAAGGGACATCCAATAGGTCGGAATATCTTAGGAACACCTGAGAATGTTAAAGGTTTTACGCGTGAGGATATAATCTCTTTCATTTCCAAAAACTATACTGCAGATCAGTTGGTAATCTGCTCTGTTGGGAATATTTCAGGAAAACGGTTTTTGCATCTCGCTCAACGATACTTCAGTCATTTTTCAACCAATACTCGTGAGTTCTCTCGCCAGAAATTTATTAGTAACTCCCCTAAAAACGTTTTTTTGGATAAGGAGACTTTTCAATCCCATTGTCTTATTGGTGGATTGGCATATGATGTGCAACATGCCAACCGTATTGGTCTCGTTTTGCTTAATAGTGTTCTTGGTGGACAGTCAGGTAATTCGCGTCTTAATCTGGCACTGCGCGAACGCAACGGAATCGCTTATAACCTCGAGTCATCTTATACTGCCTATTCCGATACCGGGACAATTACGATCTATTTTGGTACCGACAAGGTTAATTTGAATAAGGCAATCACGCTAATCAAGCGGGAGATCAAAATTCTGCAAGAAAAATTGTTGGGTAATATTCAGATGAGTAAAGCAAAGAAGCAACTTGTCGGTCAGCTGGCTATGTCTCAAGAAAATCATGAGGATCTTATGCTTACCTTAGGAAAGAGCTTTTTAATCTATAATAAGATGGACGGACTTGAAGTAATCTATAAAAAGATTAATGCAATTACCCCTGAGCAGATCCGCACTATAGCCAATGAGATCCTTGATTTTGATAAATTATCGATGCTGATTTATAAGTAGGGTGATGAAGATTGACAAATTACTTGAGCAATATGTGTTGAGTCATATCGTAGAGGAGCGTCCTCTAATGGCTCGTCTGTTTCGTGAGACACAGCTTCGGATGGTCAATGGACGTATGTGTTCCGGCCATTTGCAAGGCTCTTTGCTAACGCTGATAAGTAAATTGATTCGTCCCTCATTAATTCTGGAAATCGGAACTTATACGGGCTATTCTGCCTTATGCCTTGCTGAAGGGTTAGTAGAAGGTGGGATGCTACATACAATAGAGATAAACGATGAATTAGAGAGCCTGGCCTCTTCATTTTTTGAGGAGTCGGGTTTGAGAGGACGAATTATACAACATATCGGCGATGCAGAATCAGTGGTTCCAACCCTGGATAACGACTTTGATCTGGTATTTATTGATGCAGATAAGCGCAAATACCTGACGCACTACCAACTGATATTTCCTAAAGTTGCCCAGGGGGGTATCATAATTGCAGACAATACGCTGTGGGCCGGAAAAGTGGTTCAGAAAGTTGCCCCAACCGATGAGCAAACACTGGAGATTCTGAAATTTAACGATTTTGTAAGAAATGATCCTCGCGTCGAAACATTTATCATCCCGGTCCGCGATGGGATCACAATAATGCGTAAGGTTTCGGAATAGCCAATTATCGACCTATATCTTTCATTTTTCAATCTACGTATTCCTATTTTTTGTATCTTACCATAGATGAAAAAATAGGATAATGAAGGAGGACTTTCTCCAGTTTATCTGGAAAAATAAGTTGTTTCAGTCAGATTCTTTATGGACTAATGAAGGGGAGTCTGTTCGAATCGAAAATCCTGGGCGTCATAATACCAATGCAGGTCCTGATTTTTTTGATGCCCGGATAAAAATTGGCGATACATTATGGGCAGGAAATATTGAGATCCATCTTAAGGCCTCCGATTGGAACCGCCATGGGCACGAATCAGATCCCGCTTACCGCAATACGATCCTACACGTTGTTGCTGTTTTAGATGCATTGGTACATAATGACTTAGGCTCTGCCATTCCTACCCTTGTGATTAAATGGCCGGAGTGGATAGCCCATAATTATGAGATGTTGATAAAGAGTCACGATTGGATTGGATGTGCTTCAGTTCTTTATCAGATTGATCCGTTTCGGATCAGATTCTTTCTAAATGGGCTTGCAATTGAAAGGTTAACGCAAAAAATAGAGTCGATAACAAAGGTTTTAGCAGAGACTAAGCAGAATTGGAGCGAGACTTTTTACTGCATGGTTGCCCGGTGCTTTGGATTAAAAGAGAATGCACAACCATTTGAGATGGTTGCTCGGTCGTTACCTCAATCGGTCCTCTCGCATCACCAGGATTCTCTCTTTCAGCTTGAAGCATTGCTTTTTGGACAGGCAGGACTGTTAGGGGAGGAGTTATTTGGAGATGATTATTATCTTGACTTGCGCAAGGAATACCGTTTTTTGGCACTTAAGTATGGTTTAAAACCCATTGACGGTTACTTATGGAAATTTATGAGGATGCATCCGTCAAACTTTCCGACTCTGCGAATTGCCCAATTTGCTTCACTTATTTTCCGCTCGCGAAATTTATTTTCTACGGTGGTGGAGGCATCCGATTTAGATGAGATTAAAAATATATTCACCTTAACGGCTTCCCCTTATTGGGATGATCATTATAGCTTTAATAAATTATCAGCATTTAAAAAGAAAGTTTTTGGAGATGAGGTTTTTCGATTGGTTTTAATAAATGTTGTGGTGCCCTTCTTTTTTTTATATGGAGATAACCAAAATAAACTAATTTTGAAAGACAAAGCACTAGCTATTCTTGAACTGTTGCCTGCAGAGAAGAATAGGTGGATTAATCGTTGGGCCGAATCGGGTGTGGTCGCATCAAATGCACTTGAATCGCAGGCTTTACTTCAGTTGCAAAAGAACTATTGTGAACCGCGCAGATGTCTCAATTGCACGATAGGTCATAAACTTATTTTACATGAACCAGTTTGAACAACAGACAACACGAACATTCAGAATTGCTATCGGATTAGTTCTCTCTGTATTTTCGATTGGGTTCATAGGGTTTCATTTTATTATCGGATATGGGCTGATCGACTCTTTTTACATGACTGTTCTTTCGGTTTCAACCGTTGGATTTGAGATCGTAAAACCTCTTACCCCTGCGGGGAAATTGTTTGTCTCATTCCTAATCCTCATTAGCCTGGGTAGCTTTGCCTTTGTGGGCTCTAGTATAGTCCGTTTTTTTTTAGATGGTGAATTTGTAATAAAATTAAAAACAAGCAGAGTGAGTAAACGTATAGAAAAATTAGCCGATCATGTGATCATCTGCGGTTATGGCAGAAATGGCGAACAGGCTGCGCTGGAATTAACTGATCACAATCATCCGTTTGTAATTATCGAGCGCAGAGAGAATGTTATCGCGCGTATTCAGGAAGATCCAAATCTTCTTTTTATTCAGGGAGATGCCACCAATGAGGAGATCTTACGAACAGCAGGTATCGATAGAGCACGCGCTTTAATTGCAACAACTCCTAATGATGCGGATAATATGTTTGTTGTTATGACTGCACGAAGTATGAATTCTAAATTGACCATCGTGAGTCGCGCCTCAGAGATTGGATCTGATATCAAATTAAAACGTGCGGGAGCAACCAATGTGATTATGCCAGAGAGAATGGGCGGGCAGCGTATGGCCCGTTTGGTTACTCAGCCTGATGTTGTTGAGTTTATGGAATATATTCTGTTGCAACGAAATCGCGACATCAGTATTCACGAGGTAAACTGCAGAAAGATAACCACGGCAAATCTGGAAAAAACCTTAGGTGAATTGCGTATCGGAACTGCCACCGGAACAACAATTATTGGGCTTAAGAATGCCGAAGGGAAATATGTTTTTAACCCGGGAAACGAATATCTATTGAGTGTTCAGGATCAGCTTTTTGTCTTGGGTTCGCCATCGCAAGTCCGAAATTTAAGTCAATACCTCGAAGGTAAACTTTAATTATTCGCAGAATAAACGGTAACTCTAAGTTTTCTCGAAACTTAAATGCTAAGAAGGATAATTTTTATCAGATAATTTCATACCTTTGCCCCGAATTTTTTAATTAATGTTGATCCGTTGTTATCGAACACGAATACTGCGGCGCAATAATTGTATTATTTTTAAATAAAAAAACATGTATTTAACATCAGAAAAAAAGCAGGAAATTTTTGAAAAGCATGGTGCTACTGCTACCAATACCGGTTCTGCAGAAGGGCAGATTGCACTTTTCTCCTACCGTATTAGTCACCTTACCGAACATCTGAAGCTCAACAGAAAAGATTATGGCACCCAGCGTGCGTTAATCGGATTGGTTGGCAAGCGTCGTTCGCTACTCGATTATCTTAAAAGAAAACATATCGACAGATATCGTGCCATCATCAAGGAGTTAAATCTTCGTAAATAAAAAAACTACCAAAAGAGGCAATTTTCGAATTGCCTCTTTTAAAATATTTAAAGCCCCACCCATTTTTTAGTATTCATAAAATTATTTTTTAATTATGTACAAAGCTGTTAATAAGACAATTGATCTGGGCGATGGACGAACGATTACCATTGAGACGGGTAAGTTGGCCAAACAGGCCGACGGATCAGTAGTCGTAAAGATGGGTGATACCATGTTGCTTGCAACTGTGGTTTCGGCTACAGAAGCTGCTGAAAACGTAGATTTCATGCCGCTTTCTGTTGATTACCGCGAAAAATATTCTGCTGCAGGAAGGTTTCCAGGTGGATTTCTTAAACGTGAAAGCAGACCTTCAGATGATGAGATTCTGACTGCCCGTTTAGTGGATCGTGTGTTACGACCACTATTCCCTGATAATTATCACGCCGAAACTGTTGTGATGATTGCCTTGATCTCATCAGGAAAAAATGAAATGCCTGATTGTCTTGCAGGTCTTGCCGCATCTGCTGCAATAGCAGTATCAGATGTCCCTTTTAATGGTCCAATTTCTGAAGTTCGCGTATGCCGTATCGATGGAAAATTTTTAATTAACCCTTCCGCAGAACAACTTACCAAGGCTGATATCGATATTATGGTAGGTGCTTCCTATGATAATATCATGATGGTTGAAGGGGAGATGGATGAAGTATCTGAAGAAGAGATGCTTGATGCAATTAAGTTTGCCCACGATCAGATTAAAATTCATTGTAAAATTCAGGAAGAGCTGGCTTCCGAAGTGGGAGTTACCAAAAGAGAATATTGCCATGAGCAAAATGATGAAGTTTTACGTGAACTGATCTGGAAAGAGACTTATCAGAAAGCCTACGATACTGCACGTGCATTAATCAACGATAAGCACTTACGAGTAGGATCATTTGCTAAAATAAAATCAGATTTTATTACTTCATATAGCGAAGGAAAAGAATCTTCAGAGATTAATAAATCCTTGATATCCAGATATTATCATGATGTAGAAAAGGAGGCTATGCGCCGAATGATCCTCGATGATGGAATCCGTTTGGATGGTCGTTCAACAACGCAGATCAGACCGATCTGGGGCGAGGTGTCTTACCTTCCCGGTTCACACGGTTCAGCGATCTTTACACGTGGTGAGACTCAGTCATTAACAAGTGTTACGCTGGGAACGAAGATGGATGAGAAGATCATCGATAATGTTACTTTTAAAGGAAGAGAACGATTCTTACTTCATTATAATTTCCCATCATTCAGTACGGGAGAAGCAAAAGTTCCACGTGGTCTTTCACGTCGCGAGATTGGACATGGAAACCTGGCGCACCGCGGATTAAAAAAAATGATTCCTGAAGGATTTCCCTATATCGTGCGTATCGTTTCCGATATCCTTGAGTCGAATGGTTCATCATCAATGGCAACAGTATGTGCCGGAACAATGGCAATGCTTGATGCTGGAATCCAGTTAAAACGTCCTGTTTCAGGTATTGCAATGGGGCTTATTACCGATAAGGGATCTGACAAATTTGCAATCTTATCTGATATCTTAGGGGATGAAGATCATTTGGGAGATATGGACTTTAAAGTTACCGGAACTACCAAAGGGATCACTGCAACTCAAATGGATATCAAAGTAGATGGCTTATCTTATGAAGTAATGTCAAAAGCGTTACATCAGGCAAAAGAGGGTAGGGCACATATTCTGGATAAATTACTTGAGGTGATCAGTGCACCTCGTGAAGATTATAAATCCAATGTTCCACGGATCGTTACAATGATGATTCCTAAGGATATGATCGGACCGGTTATTGGTCCAGGCGGAAAAATAATTCAGCAGATTCAGGCCGATACAAAAGCAACAGTATCGATCGAAGAGGTTGAGGATTTTGGAAAAATTGAGATCAGCGCACCAGATAAAGAGTCTATTGATGCTGCTATTGCCCGCATTCGCGCTATTGTAGCACTCCCTGAGGTTGGGGAAATCTACAGTGGCAAGGTGAAGTCGATCGTTCAGTTTGGTGCTTTTATTGAAATTATGCCAGGAAAAGAGGGCCTTCTTCACGTTTCTGAAATAGATTGGAAACGGATTGAAAATCCTGAGACCGTATTGAAAGTTGGTGATATTATCGAAGTTAAACTTCTTGAGGTTGACCAGCGTTCGGGTAAACTAAAGCTTTCGCGTAAAGTTTTACTTCCAAAGCCAGAGGGTCATAGCGATGGCGACAGAGGTGATCGTGCTCCTCGTCCCGAAAGAGAATCAGGACATTCGCACTCCTTGAAGAAACCAAATCAAGAGTAATACATATTTAAATGCCCGGATTTACCGGGCATTTTTTATGAATGAACTTTTTAGTGCACCTTTCGGAACTCCTTAAACAATCGAATTTGCCTCTTGAATAAACGATAATGGTTGAAAATATCAGAGTTGGAAAAAATTCTCAAGCTATAATGCGTTCTTCTAATTTTAAGAAAGAGCCTCTCCTCGGATAATTCAAAACTTATCCCTTCTTGCCATAATTTTATTCTGATCCTTAAGAATACGCACTCCCATTAAACTTACGTTTTTTAGAGGTCGTTTTACCTAGTCAGAATCGTTATTCTATTCAATAGGTTCAGGTAATAAGTTTACAATTTTAGATTATTCCTTTATGAAATCAGCGATATTTGCAAGGTGTAATCTTAAAGGTGAGGAGTAAGCTCTTTATGAAGGGTTATTTAACGTTATCTTTGACTGTTTGACTAATCGAGATCTTTATGTTTATTTCGAATTATTTTAGAATCGCCTCATTGGACATATTCAAAAATGAGGTCGGGATTATAAACAAGCGATCAAAATAGATTATTTAAAGGCAATTACCGAACAATATTTTAATTTTATTTTGTGCCAAACAGATTTTTGAGACATAATTCTTTATTCTAAAAATTTATATTTTGATAATAATAAAATTGATTATCAATGATTTAGAAATTATATTGTCTGGAGGGGATATCCCGATCCGATCTCCAGATTTTTTTTTCATGATGAAATGACTTAAACTGTTTTTTATAACATTAAAAGGTTGTATTTTTGCAGTTAAAGCAATCTAAACTAACAATTCATTTATCAATTAATTACTGTAATGAGAAATTTTAAGTTCAGTTATTTGGTTTTATTCATTTTGAGCACTGCTGTTGTAATGAGTTGTGCTTCCCTGAAAAAAATGAAAAGGGATGCAGGTAAAGTAAGTTATTCTGTTGTTCCTGAGACTCTTGAAGCTCACAATGGCAAAGTAGATGTTGCTCTGCAGGGACGTATTCCTGCTAAGTATTTCTTGAAAAAAGCAACAATCGTAGCAACTCCTGTTCTGAAAACTTCAGCTGGCGAAAAAACCTACGAGTCTTATACTCTTCAAGGTGAGAAGGTTAAGGCTAATAATAAAGTTATTAGCTATTCTGGTGGTGGTAGTGTTTCTTACAATGGATCAGTTCCATTTGAACCTGAAATGCGTAGCTCAGAACTTATCCTTAAGATCCATGCTACCAAAGGTAGAAAGTCTCTGGACTTTGTTCCTGTTAAATTGGCGAATGGCGTGATTGCAACAAGTACATTAGTTGACAACTCTCCGCTTTCAATCCTTGGTTTCCAAAAAAGAATAAATACTACAGGTATTTACGATCCAACAATCGATAAATTCCAACGTGTTGTTCCAGATAAATATGTTGCTGATCTTATCTATTTGATCAATAGCTCTGAAGTTCGTGGAAAAGAGATGACAAAAGAAGAACTTAAACACCTAAGTAAATATATTACTGAAGCTTATAAAGCAGAACGTAAGGAACTAAAAGGTGTTGAGATTTCTGCTTATGCTTCTCCAGATGGGAAGTTAGATTTCAATACATCACTTTCTAAGAAACGTCAGGGTACTTCATCAAAAGTTATCGAGAAAGATCTTACTAAGAATAAAGTTAAGACTGCCGTTAATACAAAATATACACCAGAAGATTGGGACGGATTCAAAGAGTTGATGGAGAAATCTACAATTCAGGATAAGGAATTAATTCTTCGTGTTCTTTCTATGTATGGTGATCCTGAAGTTCGTGAACGTGAGATTAAAAATCTTTCTGCTTCATTTACTGCCGTAGCCGGAGAAATCTTACCTAAACTGCGTCGTTCAAAGATTACCGCTTCTGTTGATCTAATCGGACGTACAGATGCTGAAATCAGTGCTCTTGCACTAAGTGATCCATCTAAGCTTAATCAAGCAGAATTACTTTATGCAGCGACTCTTACTACTGATGCTCAGGTTCAAAAAACAATCTTTACCAGTTTTATCAAATTCTTTTCTGATGACTGGCGTGGTTACAATAACTTAGGTACTGTTCTTTTTGGCCTTGGTGATGCTGAAGGTGCTTCTGCTCAATTTGAAAAAGCAGACAAACTTGATCCGAAAAATCCAATCGTACAAAATAACTTAGGTTGTATTGAACTGAAAAAGAAAAATCTTGCCAAAGCAGAAGAACTTTTTGGTGCAGCTACTGGTGCAGGAAAAGAAGTACGTGATAACCTTGGTGTTGTTAAGATCATGCAAGGACAATACGAAACTGCAGTGAAATATTTCTCTGACGATTCTCAGAATGTTGCTAATCATGCCTTAGCACAATTGCTTAACAATGATAATAATGGAGCTTTACGTACCTTGAATGGTGCTGCTGTTGAAACAGCTCGTATAGCTTACCTTAAAGCTGTTATTGCCGCTCGTACTGCAAAATCAGCTATGCTTCTCGAAAGTCTTGCTAGTGCAGTTAAGAAAGATGCAGCTTATAAGGAATTAGCTAAAACAGATCTTGAATTTGCTAAATACTTCGACGATCAGAATTTCAAATCTATTCTGAACTAGTCTTTAGTCAACTGAATTGAAAAGGGAGCCTTAATGGCTCCCTTTTTTTATGCCATATACTTGATCTCTGCCTTGTAGATCACTTCTAATTATATTATTTAT